>NZ_JBODOE010000008.1:19016-312128 GCF_051913165.1 Pseudomonas sp. SM4
AGTCCGGGGTTTGTTCGGCCAGGGCCACGGCGCGGAACATGGCGCGGCGTTTGTTCAGGGTTTCTTCCCATTCCAGGGCCGGCACCGAGTCGGCAACGATGCCGCCACCGGCCTGCACGTGCAGTTCGCCGTTTTTGATCACTGCGGTGCGGATGGCAATCGCGGTGTCCATGTTGCCGTTCCAGGCGAAGTAACCGACCGCACCGCCATACACACCACGCTTGACCGGCTCCAGTTCGTCGATGATTTCCATCGCACGAATCTTCGGAGCGCCGGACAAGGTGCCCGCCGGCAGAATTGCCCGCAGTGCGTCCATCGCCGTCAGCCCATCTTTCAGCTGGCCGGTGACGTTGGAAACGATGTGCATCACGTTGGAATAACGCTCGATGACCATTTTCTCGGTGAGCTTCACCGAACCAATCTCCGAAACACGCCCCGTATCATTACGGCCCAAATCGATCAGCATCAAATGCTCGGCGATCTCTTTGTCGTCCGACAGCAGGTCTTCTTCCAGCGCCAGATCGGCTTCTTCGGTCGCGCCACGTGGGCGTGTGCCGGCGATCGGGCGCACGGTAATCAAATTGTCTTCGACGCGCACCAGCACTTCCGGCGAACTGCCGACGACGTGGAAGTCGCCGAAGTTGAAGAAGTACATGTACGGCGTCGGGTTGAAGCAACGCAGCGCGCGGTACAGATCAATCGGTGCAGCCTTGAAGTCGATCGACATGCGCTGCGACGGCACGACCTGCATGCAGTCACCGGCGAGGATGTATTCCTTGATGGTGTCGACGGCTTTTTCGTAATCGTCCTGAGTAAAACTGGAACGGAATACTGGATCAGCCGATTGCTGCTTGCTGAAATCCAGGCCACGGCGCGGGGTGATCGGCTGGCGCAGTTGCTCCAGCAATTCCTGCAAACGTGCCTGACCTTGTTCGAAAGCATCGGCCTGCGCAGGGTCGGCGAGAACGATCGCGTGCATCTTGCCGGCAAGGTTGTCGAACACCACGACGGCGTCGGACACCATCAGCAGAATATCCGGCACGCCCAGTGGGTCCGGGTTCGGGCACTTGCCCAAGCGTTTCTCGACATAACGCACGCAGTCGTAACCGAAGTAACCGACCAGACCACCGTTGAAGCGCGGCAGACCGGCAATGGTCGGCACGTTGTAGCGCGTCTTGAAGGATTCGACGAAGGCCAGTGGGTCTTCAACGTCGTGGCTTTCGGTCTCGACGCCATCAACGGTGATGCTGACGTGATGATCGTGAACGCGCATGACCGTGCGGCACGGCAGACCGATGATCGAGTAACGCCCCCACTTCTCGCCACCCTGCACCGATTCGAGCAGGTAGGAGTTGGGCTGGTCGGCCAGTTTCAGGTAGATCGACAGCGGCGTGTCGAAGTCGGCCAGGGTTTCGCAGGCCAACGGAATGCGGTTGTAGCCGTCAGCGGCCAAGCGCAGGAATTCTTCGCGGATCATAAGGTGCCTCGTGGTGTGAGGTGCTATCAGTCAGGTATGCAAACGCGCCGGCAGGCCGGCCAGAAAGGAGTCAGGCGCGCCAACGCCAGCGGGCCAGGGCCTTGATGACTTTCATCCAGAGTTTGCGAGTGACCACCACGATGGCGTTTCCAGAATGGGATTGAGAAGCGTCGGGCAACGTTATCTCAGCGGCCGAACCGAGGCAACCGGGAATTAGCTTGCGCAGATCGTCGATCACCAGCGCCGGCGATTCTTCGGCAATCGGTCGGCCATGGTTGTAGCCATAACTCAGCGCCACGCACTTTACCCCCGCCGCTTTCGCCGCCAGCACATCGCTGCGCGAGTCGCCGACGAACAAGGATTGCGAGGCCGGGATGTTGGCCATTTTCATCACGAAGAACAGCGCCGCCGGATCAGGTTTCTTCTGCGGCAAGGTATCGCCGCCGATGATCCACTTGAAGTAGCGGCCGATCTTCATCTGATCCAGCAGCGGCGCGACAAAGCGCTCCGGCTTGTTGGTGATCAGCGCCATGGCCACGCCTTGCTTTTGCAGCCACTTGAGCGTGTCGCGCACGCCGGGATAGACCACGGTCAGCTCATGGCTGGCGCCATAAGCCTCCATGAACACTTCCAGCGCATGTTCGGCCTCGACGTCATCCACCGCCGAATGATCGATGCCACCGGCCAAAGCACGGCGCACCAGTACCGGCGCGCCGTTGCCGACCCATTCGCGCACCGCTTCGATGCCGGCAGGTTGGCGGCCGAGGGAGAGCAGCATGGTGTCCACCGCCGCTGCCAGGTCTGGAACCGAGTCGATCAGCGTGCCATCCAGATCGAACATCACCAGCCGAGGCAGTTTTCCCGGGAACAGCTGCTCAAACCCGCTCATGGGCGCGCCAGCGCCAGTTCGGAACGCATCTTGTCGATGACTTCCTGATAGTTCGGCGCATTGAAGATTGCCGAGCCGGCGACAAAGGTGTCAGCGCCAGCGGCAGCGATTTCGCGGATGTTGTTGACGTTGACGCCGCCGTCGATTTCCAGACGGATGTCACGGCCCGAAGCATCGATGATCGCCCGCGCTTCACGCAGTTTGTCGAGGGTACCGGGAATAAATTTCTGCCCGCCGAAGCCTGGGTTGACGCTCATCAGCAAGACCATGTCGACCTTGTCGATCACGTACTTGAGCACGTCCAGCGGGGTCGCCGGGTTGAACACCAGGCCGGATTTGCAGCCGCCTTCACGGATCAGCTGCAGCGAGCGATCAACGTGCAGCGTGGCTTCCGGGTGGAAGGTGATGTAGGTCGCGCCGGCTTCGATGAAGTCGCCGACGATACGATCCACCGGGCTGACCATCAGGTGCGCGTCGATCGGCGCGGTGACGCCGTACTTGCGCAGCGCCGCGCAGACCATCGGGCCGATGGTCAGGTTGGGTACGTAGTGGTTGTCCATGACGTCGAAGTGGACGAAGTCGGCGCCAGCGGCGAGAACATTGTCTACTTCCTCGCCGAGGCGGGCGAAGTCGGCGGAGAGAATCGACGGAGCAATTACGAAGGGCTGCATGACGCACCTTTTCTGAGCTAAATCACGATGGCGCGCATTGTAGCCTCATGCATTGCTGCGCGCACCGTGACCGCGATGATCAGTACGCCGCTCGGTAAATCTTCTCGATATCGACGGCGCTGAGTTTGCGCGGGTTATTGCGCATCAAGCGCTCGATCCCCGCGGCTTCCACCGCCATGGCCGGGATCGCTTCTTCCGGGACACCGAAACTGCGCAGGCCAGCGGGGATTTCCACCGCCGCGCACAAATCGGTCATCGCCTGCACGGCTTTATCCGCCGCCTCGGCTGCACTCAGATGAGCGGTCTTCACCCCCATGGCTTCGGCAATATCCTGCATGCGCTCGACGCAGGCCATCTTGTTCCAGGTCATGACATACGGCAGCAGCAAGGCATTG
Source organism: Pseudomonas sp. SM4 (assembly GCF_051913165.1). NCBI lineage: Bacteria > Pseudomonadati > Pseudomonadota > Gammaproteobacteria > Pseudomonadales > Pseudomonadaceae > Pseudomonas > Pseudomonas sp. SM4. The sequence goes on from NZ_JBODOE010000008.1 coordinate 22,449, forward strand.
CTCACACCATGGGCAATGTTGAAGCGCCCGCCCAGCGGATACGCCAGCGCATGCACCGCACCGACCCCGGCATTACCGAACGCCATGCCGGCCATCAGGCTGGCAGTGGCCATGTCTTCGCGCGCTTGCAGGTTGGCGCCGTTGGCGTATGCCTTGGGCAAGGCTTTGGCGATAAGTTTGATTGCGCCGATGGCCAGCGCGTCGGTGATCGGTGAGGCATTCACCGACAGATAGGATTCGATGGCGTGTACCAGCGCGTCGACGCCACTGGCGGCGGTGACGCTGCGTGGGCAGGTCAGGGTCATTTGCGGGCTGACCAGCGCGACGTCGGGTAATAGATAGTCGCTGACGATGCCTTTCTTAAGTTGCGCGACTTTGTCCGAAAGGATGGCGACGTTGGTCACTTCGGAACCGGTGCCGGCGGTGGTCGGGATGGCGATCAGCGGCGGGCCTTTGCGCGGCACCTGGTCGACGCCGAACAGATCCTCCAGCGCACCGTGATATCCGGCGTAGGCCGCAACACTTTTGGCGATGTCGATGGCACTGCCGCCACCGAGGCCGATCAGGCCGTCATGCCCGCCCTCACGATAGACGCGCATACAGTCTTCAACGATGGCGATTTCCGGGTCTGGCAATACGCGGTCGAAAATCTCGTACTCGCGCCCGCCCAATTGGCACAGCGCCAGCTCGACGGTGCCGGATTTGACCAGCGCGGCGTCGGTGACGATCAGCGGGTTGTCGATGTCGAGGCGTGTGAGTTCGGCGGCCAGTTGTTCGATGGCGGCGGCGCCGGTGATCAGTTTGTGAGCGATTTTGAACTGGGACAGACTCATCGTGCGCAGCCTCTTATAGATGTGGGAGCTGGGCACAAGATTAGCTGGGGATTTGGGGTTGTCTGCTATTCACTCCATGAATGACCCAGTCGCGAGGACGGTACTCCCTGATTGTTCCCACGCTCTGCGTGGGAATACAGCCGGGGACGCTCTGCGTCCCATCCTCGAGCGGGAACGCGGAGCGTCCCGAGAGGCATTCCCACGCAGAGCGTGGGAACGATCAGCGTCAGACCTGGGCGGTGCGCAGTTTTTCGCTGCGGCCACGTAGCCATTCCAGGGTCAGCAGCAGGATGACCGAGAAGGCAATCAGCAAGGTCGCCGCAGCGGCAATCGTCGGACTGAGGTTTTCGCGAATCCCGCTGAACATCTGCCGAGGCAACGTCGCCTGCTCGGGACCTGCCAGAAACAACGTCACCACCACCTCGTCAAACGACGTCGCGAAGGCAAACAACGCCCCGGAGATCACTCCCGGCGCAATCAACGGTAAGGTCACGCGACGGAACGCGGTCAGTGGCGATGCACCGAGACTCGCGGCGGCACGCACCAGGTTGTGATTAAACCCCTGCAAGGTTGCCGACACCGTGATGATCACAAACGGCACGCCCAGCACCGCGTGCACGACGATCAGCGAGAAGAAGCTGTTGCCCAACCCCAATGGCGCGAAGAACAGGTAACTCGCCACACCAATGATCACCACCGGCACCACCATCGGCGAGATCACCAACGCCATCACCAGCGCTTTACCGGGAAAGTCACCGCGAGTCAGACCAATCGCCGCCAGCGTACCGAAGATCATCGCCAGCACCGTCGCCGCCGGGGCGACGATGATGCTGTTCTTCAGTGCGCGCATCCATTCCGCCGAGGCGAAGAAGTCGTGGTACCACTGCAGCGAGAAACCCTGCAGCGGATAGACCAGAAAACTTCCCGAGTTGAACGACAGCGGAATGATCACCAGCACCGGCAGAATCAAGAACAACAGAATCAGGCCGCAGAGAATCCGCAGGCTGTAGAACCACACCCGTTCGATGGGCGACATGTAAGGACTCAGCATCTCAAATTCCCCCTTAGCTCAGGCGCAGGCGACTGGCGCCTACCAGCCAGCTGTAAATCAGATAAAGCACCACGGTCGCCAGCAGCAACAACCCGCCCAGTGCGGTGGCCATGCCCCAGTTGATGCTGGTGTTGGTGTAGAAGGCGACGAAGTAGCTGACCATTTGATCGTTCGGGCTGCCGAGCAGCGCCGGGGTGATGTAGTAGCCGATGGCGAGAATGAACACCAACAGGCACCCGGCGCCGACACCGGCGTAGGTTTGCGGGAAGTACACCCGCCAGAAACTGGCGAACGGGTGGCAGCCGAGGGAAATCGCCGCGCGCATGTAGGTCGGCGAGATGCCTTTCATCACGCTGTAGATCGGCAGGATCATGAACGGCAGCAGGATGTGCACCATCGAGATGTACACACCGGTGCGGTTGAACACCAATTCCAGCGGTTTATCGATGATGCCCATGGCCATCAGGCCGCTGTTGATCAGCCCGCCCGATTGCAGCAGCACGATCCATGCGGCGACGCGCACCAGAATCGAAGTCCAGAACGGCAGCAGCACCAGAATCATCAGCAGGTTGCTCTGCCGCGATGGCAGGTTCGCCAGCAGATAGGCCAGTGGATAGGCGAGCAGCAGGCAGATCACGGTGATGACCAGGCCCATCCAGAACGTGCGGGCGAAGATGTCGAGGTAGATCGCCTGATCCGGGGTGGCCGGGGCGATTTCGCCGAGGTCGTCGATGCGGTGGTCGACGGACGCCAGCAAGTAGTACGGTGTGATGCTGCTGGTGTTGCGTTTGACCGCTTGCCAATAGGCCGGGTCGCCCCAACGTTCGTCGAGACCTTCCAGCGCTTCTTTATAAGAGGCCGGTTCGCTGGCGAAAGGCAGCGCCCGGGCGGTTTTGGTCAGCAGGCTGCGGTAGCCGGCCAATTCCATGTTCAAGCGCTTGGACAGATCGCCCAGCGTCTGGTTTTTACGTGCTTCGGCGAGGTCTTCGCCGGCGGCTTTGTAGACCGGTTCAGCGGGCAGGCCGCGGCCGTCCCAACTGGCGATGGCCGCCACGGTGCGCGGCATGCCGCCGACCACTTCCGGGTTGCCGACGCTTTTGTAGAGCAGCGCCACGATCGGCACCAGAAACACCAGCAACAGAAACAGCACCAACGGCGCGATCAGCGCTTGAGCCTTCCAGCGGTTGACCCGCTCGGCGCGCTTGAGCTTCTGCTTCAAGGTGGGGCTGTTGCCCTCGTTCAGGGGAACGGCGATGGCCATGACGTACTCCGCAAATCTTTGATCGTTACAGAGGCGGCGAACCACCTCGAACTTTAGCTACTGATCGTTCCCACGCTCTGCGTGGGCACGCATCCAGTGACGCTCTGCGTCACACGAGGACGCGGAGCGTCCCGGGCGGCATTCCCACGCAGAGCGTGGGAACGATCATCCGGTACACCGTCGGCCCGTGTGACGTGCTTATTTCGCAGCCCAGGAGTTGAAGCGCTGTTCCAGTTGCTCGCCGTTGTCAGCCCAGAAGCTGACGTCGATCTGCACCTGGTTGGCGATGTTTTCCGGGGTGGTCGGCATGTCTTTCAGGACATCCTTGGCCAGCAGAGGAACAGCCTGGGTGTTGGCCGGGCCGTAGGCGATGTTTTCCGAGTAGGTTTTCTGCTGTTGCGGCTGTACCGAGTAGGCGATGAACTTCTTCGCCGCTTCCGCGCGTTTGGCGTCCAGACCTTTCGGGATGGCCCAGGCGTCGAAGTCGTAGATGCCGCCGTTCCACACCACTTTCAGGTTGGATTCTTTTTGCACGGCAGCGATGCGACCGTTGTAAGCCGAGCTCATCACCACATCACCGGAAGCGAGGTATTGCGGCGGTTGCGCGCCGGCTTCCCACCACTGAATGCTTGGTTTCAGCTCATCAAGTTTCTTGAACGCGCGATCCTGGCCGCCCTTGCTCGCCAGCTCTTTGTAGACATCTTTCGGCGCCACACCATCGGCCATCAAGGCGAATTCGAGGGTGTACTTGGCGCCTTTGCGCAGGCCACGCTTGCCCGGGAATTTCTTGGTGTCCCAGAAATCCGCCCAGCTGGTCGGCGCGGTTTTCAGCTTGTCGGCGTTGTAAGCGAGTACGGTCGACCAAACGAAGAAGCCCACGCCGCACGGCTGAATCGCGCCTTTGACGTAGTCTTCGGTCTTGCCGAACAGTGCCGGGTCGAGTTGTTCGAACATGTCTTCGTCACAACCACGGGACAGTTCTGGCGATTCGACTTCGACCAAGTCCCACGACACGCTCTTGGTGTCGACCATGGCTTTGACCTTGGCCATTTCGCCGTTGTATTCGCCGGCGACGATCTTGCCGTTGCCCGCCGCTTCCCACGGTGCATAGAAGGCTTTGACTTGCGCCGCCTTGTTCGCCCCGCCAAACGACACCACGGTCAAATCCGGGCCAGCGGCCATAGCGCTTGCCGCACCCATCAGGCCCAGGGTCAGGGCGGTGAACTTCAGGGATCTCAACATTTATTGTTCTCTCCACGTGCAGGGTTGGTGTTGGTGTTGCCGGGGCGATCAGTTCGCCTCTAGAAGAGGATCGAGCGCGCGTACGTGCTCGACCTGCCAGCCAAGCGGAACCACGTCACCGACCGCGAGCGCAGGATCGAGCTCGGCAATCGGTTGTTTCACGAAGAAGTCGGTCTTGCCGCAGACTTCCAGGCGCACCCGGACGTGGTCGCCCAGATAGATGAATTCCGCCACCCTCCCTGAGAAGCGGTTGACGCATTGATCGCTCGAACCGTTGAGGCTGACGCGCTCCGGACGGATCGACAGGGTCACCGGTTCGCCGGTCTGGCCGACATTGACCGCCAGCGCCTCGACCTTTTCGCCACGGCCCAACTCGACCACGCAACGCTCGCCGGTCTGGCTGAGCAGGCGGCCGTTGAGGCGGTTGTTCTCACCGATGAAGTTGGCGACGAAGGTGTTTTTCGGTTCTTCGTAGAGGCTGCGCGGCGGGGCGATCTGCTGGATTTCGCCCTGATGAAATACCGCGACGCGGTCAGACATGGTCAGCGCTTCACCCTGATCGTGGGTCACGTAGACCACGGTCACACCGAGGCGCTGGTGCAGGTGTTTGATTTCCATCTGCATGTGTTCACGCAATTGTTTATCGAGGGCACCGAGGGGTTCGTCCATCAGCACCAGTTGCGGTTCGAACACCAGCGCTCGAGCCAATGCCACACGTTGCTGCTGACCACCGGACAACTGCGCCGGATAGCGCGAAGCGAACGCATCGAGCTGCACCATGCTCAGGACTTTCTTGACCTTGTCGTTGACGTCGCTTTTGTTCAGGCCACGGACGGTCAGCGGGAACGCGAGGTTTTCAGCGACGGTCATGTGCGGGAACAGCGCGTAGTTCTGAAACACCATGCCGATGTCGCGCTTATGCGGCGGCACGTTATTGATCGAGCGCCCGGCCAGCAGAATCTCGCCGGCAGTCGGCGTTTCGAAACCGGCGAGCATCATCAGGCTGGTGGTTTTCCCGGAACCGGACGGCCCGAGCAGGGTAAGAAATTCGCCTTTGCGAATGTCCAGGTTGAGGTCTTTGACGATCAGGTTCTCGCCGTCGTAGCTCTTCTGCACTCCACGAAAGCTGACCAGCACATCACTGGCCCCTGCGTTTGTATCGACCTGGCTCATACCCACACCTTTGTTGTTGATGACTGCTTGTGGATTAAGCCTAGTGGTTGCTGACAGGCACGCAAATCGGGGCGCAGGAGAGAATCGCCTCAGCCGGATGGAAGGTTGGGGGTAGGGATTGCCCTACAAGGATGGCGCTAACGGATACGGCAGTGAGAAGGGACAAGCTGCGAGCCGCAAGAACAAGCAAAAACGCCTGTCGCTAATGGATATGCCTACATTCTCAGGCTACACAGAGAATCCTGTGGGAGCTGGCTTGCCAGCGATAGCGGTAGTTCAGCCTGCATGGATGTGAATGACATTCCGTCATCGCTGGCAAGCCAGCTCCCACAAGGTTTTGTGATGTATCTAAAGGAGTTTGTGTTCCATCGCGTATTTGACCAGTTCGGCCAGCGAGGTGATGTTGAGCTTCTGCATCAGCCGCGCTTTGTGGGTGCTGATGGTTTTGCTGCTCAGCGCCAGTTGCTGGGCGATGTCGTTGACGTTGGCGCCTTGGGCCAGGCGCTCGAACACCGAGAATTCGCGTTCGGACAATAGCGAATGCAGCGGCCGGGCATCGGTCAGGCCGACTTCGAAGACCATGCGATCGGCCAGATCCGGATCGATGTAGCGCCCACCCGCCGCGACTTTGCGGATCGCCGTGAGCAGCAGCGCCGGATCGCTGTCCTTGGTCGCATAACCGGCCGCGCCGACCTTGAGCGCGCGCGCGGCCATCTGCGCTTCGTCATGCATCGACAGCACCAGAATCGCCGGTGGATTGTTCAGTGCGCGGATGCGCGGGATCGCCTCCAGACCATTGACCCCGGGCATGGAGATGTCGAGCAGCACCACTTCGCACGGTACATGGCGCAGGGTTTCCAGCAGTTGCTCACCATTGCTCGCCTCGCCCACCACTTGCAGATCCTTGGCCAGGCCGATCAACTGCTTGATGCCCTCGCGGACGATGGTGTGGTCTTCGGCTACCAGAACACGGATCACTTGCACTCTCCTCGGTTGTTGTTTTCAGGGCAAAAGATCGCAGCCTGCGGCAGCTCCTACATTGATCGCATTCCCCTGTAGGAGCTGCCGCAGGCTCGGGCCGCGATCGGACGATCTTTTAGCGATCCAAAGGCACCCACACTTTAAGACTGGTGCCCTCCCCCGGCTCACTCTCCAGCACCAACCGCCCACCCATGATCAACACCCGCTCACGCATGCCGACCAAACCAAACGAAGTTGGCCTACCCGTAGCGGCGACAAATCCTACGCCATCATCGGCAACCGTCAGGCACAACTCATCGCCCGCAAGCTCCAGCGTCAGTTCCACAGTATGCGCCTGAGCATGACGCATCACGTTGGTCAGCGCCTCCTGCAAAATCCGGAATAAGCCAATGGCCTTGGCATCACTGAGCGCCGGCAGATTGTCCGGCACCTGCACCAGACACGGAATCTGCGTGCGCGCTTCAAATCGCCGCGCCTGCCACTCGATCGCCGACGCGATCCCGGCATCGAGAATCGGTGGGCGCAACGCCGTCGCGACATCCCGCACCAGCTGGAACAACTGCGCGATCAGGCGCTTCATGCTGTTCAGCCGTTCATTCAGCCCTGGGTCGAGTTGCGCGTAGGCCAATTCGCACATCGATGTCTCCAGTTTCAGCACCGTGAGCATCTGCCCCAGCTCATCGTGAACTTCGCGGGCGATGCGCGCCTTCTCTTCTTCGCGCACGCTCTCCAGGTGCGCCGACAGTTCGCGCAGTTGCTCTCGCGACGCCGCCAGCTCCAGCTCGATGCGTTTGCTTTCGCTGATGTCCCAGACGATACCGTCCCAGACATACGCGCCATCTTCCAGTTGCCGGGTGATCGCCTTGATCTCGGCCCAACGCTGTTCGCCCTGCCGGGTGAGGATTCTGCCCTGCCACGACCAGTCGCTGTCGGTGTCCAGCGCCTGATCCTGGGTGCGGTGATAACTGGCCCGGTCGTCCGGATGGACCAGACTGCGCAGGCCCATATCGCGATGGGCGATGACGGCCGGGGCATAACCGACAAGGCTCTCGCTGCCTTCGCTGATGTAGGCAAAGTCGATCTGCCCGGTCACCGGCGCACGCTCCAGACGAAACACCAGCCCCGGCACGTTGGCGGCGATGCCTTGCAGCCGCGCCTCGCTTTCCTGCAACGCGGCCAGGGCGCGACGGCGCTCGGTGACGTCAGTCAGGTAAACCACCAGATACTCACTGTCACGAAAACGCAAAAAGCTCAGCGAAACATCCGCCGGCAAAATACTGCCGTCAGCGCGCACGCAACTGGTTTCAAAACTCAGCGGCCCTTCTTCACTGGCCCGCGCACGCTTCCACAGGTTGAGCCAGCGATCCATGTGCAGGCCCGGTTCGAAGTCGATCAACGGCCGCTCGATCAATCCGCCTGCGGAGTAACCGAGCATGTTCTCTGCCGCACGATTGGCGTAGCGCACATGGCTGTCCCAATTGACCCAGAGGATGCCGACGGTGCTTTGATCGATGGAAAACTGCGTCAGCCTCAGCGCTTCTTCGCTGGCGGCGCGCAAAGCGATGTCTTCGCGGGCGGCGAGCAGGCGCTGTTCGAGGCTGTGCTGTTGGCGCCGCTGCCAGAACACGATCGCCACGCAACTGAGCAGCATCACCGCAAACAACAGGCTGAGGTTCTGCCAGAAACCGGGCGACTCCGACAGTCGCGGGTATTTCGGCTGCAGCCATTGATTGTGCAGGCGCTCCAGATCTTTCGCCGGGATCGCGCGCAAAGCGCTTTGGACGATACCGGCCAGTTCCGGCCAATCCCGACGCGAGGCGACCCGCAACAATTGCGGCAGACCGATATCACCGACCACCACCAGTTCGGCGAACTCCGGCTCTGCTGACAATCGACCGAGTTGCGCCTCATCGACTACCGCATAAGACGCCTGCTGACTCAGCAACAATTGCAGCGCCTGACGTTCGAGCGGCACGCCTTGCAGGTTGAGATGGGGATAGTTGCCCCGCAGATAATCGGCGGTGGTGCTGGGCATGCGCACGGCGACGCGGGTCTGGCCGTCGAGTTTTTCCAGATCGATCGTGCCGCTGGCTTTCTGGTCGCTGACCACCAGTTGCGGCACACGCATGTACGGATCGGAAAATTGCCAGAGACGCAACGCGCCCGGGGTTTGCATCAGGCCCGGGGCGATGTCGATTTCGCCCTCGCGCACCGCTGCTTCCAGTTGCGCAAGGTCTTGAAAATTGCGCCAGCTCAGTTCGACATCGAGCACCCTGGCCAATGCTTTCATCAGTTCGACGTTGGCCCCGGACAGCTTCTGCAAACGCCGGTCGTATTGCGCAAACGGCGCCTGCAAGACCAGACCGACGCGCAACTCATGGTGCTGCGCGAGCCATTGCTGCTGGCTCGGCGACAATTGTGCGACCGGTGTCGGCGGCGCAGGCGCTGTCCAGCCCATCAAGGGAAACCACAAACAGCCGATAACCCACAGGCAGCAAAATCGCTTCATTGACGTCTCATACACTGACAAATTCTGACCAACCCATTAGGCTGCCGGGATACTTTCTGGCCTGGAATAACCGATGCCCTCTGTTTACCGCCTGGCAATGCCAGCATTGTGCCTGTCGCTGATCCTGCCTTGTGCGTTTTCCGTCGAAGCCGCCGATCCGGCGCCTGCCGCCACGGCAGAAAAACCCGCCGAAGAAAAACCGCTCGAACGCCAGCCACTGCTTGAGCGTAGTCAGGAAGAGGCCGTCGCACTCGGCCGTACGGTTCCGGCGCAAGAGCAGCAACAGTTGCAGGCTGGCGGCGAGACGTTCCTCGCCCTGTGGAAAAACGCCAACACCGCTGAACCCAAAGGTGCGGTCATTATTATCCCCGGCGCCGGCGAAACCGCTGACTGGCCTCAGGCAATCGGCCCGTTGCGGCAGAAACTGCCCGACGCCGAGTGGAGCAGCCTGAGTATCAGCCTGCCTGATCTGCAAAGCGATGCGATCGCACCGCGCGTCATTGAGCCCGTCGCCGCGCCGAAAGCGCCGGAAACCGGCAGCAAGGATGCCACCACCGCACAACCGATCGAGCAGGCCGCAGGCGGTGAAGCAGAGGTCGCCGATCAAGTCGTCGCCGAGACCGTGGAAGAACAGGAAAAGGCAGACGGCGAGCGCATCTTCACGCGCATCGACGCGGCTATTGCCTACGCCGAACAACAGGGCGCGCGCAGCATTGTCGTGCTCGGTCATGGCACCGGTGCTTATTGGGCGGCGCGTTATTTGAGCGAGAAACAGACCGCGCAGGTGGCGAAGTTTGTGATGGTCGATGCGCAGACACCGGCCAAGGCCAAACCGGCACTGGCCGAATTGACGCCGACGCTGAAATTGCCGACGGCGGATATTTTCTACATGGACAAGGTTCTGGATCGCAATGCCGCACTGGAGCGCATGCAGGCGAGCAAGCGTTTGAAGACCTCGGCGTTCAGCCAGGTGGCGTTGCAGGTGTTGCCGGACAAGAAGGCTGAGCAGGAACAGTTGTACCGTCGGGTGCGCGGCTGGTTGAATCCACAGAACAGCGACTGATAACAGCAAAAGCAAAAGATCGCAGCCTTCGGCAGCTCCTACAGGAAACGTGTTCCAAGGTAGGCGCTGCCGCAGGCTGCGATCTTTTGATCTTCAACGGTCAGCGAAAATCGCGTCGCTCGCGGATCAGCGTGTAGGCACTGTGCAGCTCCCGCGTCTTCTCGGTCGCTTCCCGCACCTGCGACGGCGTCGCGCCCGTGCCGGCAATCTTGTCCGGATGATGCCGACTCAGCAGCCGCCGGTATGCGCGTTTGATCTGCGCCGGTTCGCTATTGGCTGAAACACCGAGCAAACGCATCGCTTCCTGATAACTCACCGCCGCGCTGACAATCGGTCGCTTGCCGGGCTCGTAATCACTGGCCAACGCCTGCACCTGATGCGTCGTCCAGCCCAGCCACTTGCCCCATTGCGCCAACAACTCACGCTCATTGACGCCCGCGCGGCCATCGGCCCAGACCATCCGCCAGCAAGCACGCAAAACCCCTTCAGACGCGTGCGGCTGCGTACTCAGGCGTTTCAGATAACCACGCAGATTATCGCTACCAGACTTGCCACGGTTGAACGCGGCAATCGCCCGACGCGTCGCCGGCTCACTCATCTCCAGCGCGCGCATTTCGTTGCGCGCCTGGTGGATATGCCCGTCGGTAACACGGCCATCGCTCTTGGCCAGACGCCCAAGCAACACAAACAACAATTCGTCATTGCGCAGCATCGGCCGACCGCCGAGCTTCTCGCGCAAATGCCCCCAGCTCTGCAAGTGCAAACGCCGATCCAGCGCCTGTCCCAACAAAGCACCAAGCATGGCCCCCGGAATGCTGGCAATCGCAAAACCCGCACCGGCTCCAATCAGAGTCCCTGGCCACAACATCTCAGCGACTCGCTTCTATCAAGGTTTCGGCTTCGGCCAGACGCTCGTGGGTGCCGACATCGACCCAGTGACCTTTCAAGCGTTCGCCGCTGACCTCGCCTTGCGCCATGGCTTGGCGTAGCAGCGGTGCCAGTTTGAAAGCACCGTCGCTGCAGCCGTCGAACAATTGCGGATGAAGCACGGCGATGCCGCTGTAGGTCAGGGTCGCAGCATCTGCCTGGCCATCAATCACCTGACCGTCGACCAGGGAAAAGTCGCCAGTCAGGTGATGCCCCGGGTTGTCCGCCAGCACCAGATGCGCCAGGCCGTTGATCGGCTGGTGCAGCACGCTGAAGTCGTAATCGGTCCAGATATCCCCGTTGACCACCAGGAATGCGTCGTCGCCAAGCAATGGCAGCGCACGGAAAATCCCGCCGCCGGTTTCCAGCGGCTCGCCTTCCGGCGAGTACTGAATGCTCACGCCAAACTGCGAACCGTCGCCCAGATAATCCTCGATCTGCTGGCCGAGCCAGGCGTGGTTGATCACGATCTCGTCAAACCCTGCGGCCGCGAGGGCGCGCAGGTGATATTCGATCAGGGGCACGCCGCCAGCACGCACCAGCGGTTTCGGGGTGGTCAGGGTCAGCGGGCGCATGCGCTCGCCTTTGCCAGCCGCCAGAATCATTGCCTTCATGCTGTTGCTCCACCCCGCAGGCTGGTGAACAACGCTTGCAGCTCCGCCAGCTCAGGACGACGCGCGATCACTGCTTCTATATAAGAGAAGAAGCGCGGCACGTCGGCCAGATAGCGCGGCTTGCCGTCGCGATGGCAGATGCGCGCGAAAATGCCGATGACTTTCATGTGGCGCTGCACGCCCATCAGGTCGCTGGCACGCAGGAAGTCCTCAAAGTCCGGGTGTACCGGAATGTTCAGCGCCGAAGCTTGCTGCCAATACTTTTCCAGCCAGCCACGCACACGCTCTTCCGACCAGCTGAGGAAGGCGTCCTTGAACAGGCAGGTGACGTCGTAGGTCACCGGGCCGTAGACCGCATCCTGGAAATCCAGCACGCCGGGGTTCGGCTCGCTGAGCATCAGGTTGCGCGGCATGAAGTCGCGGTGCACCAGCACTTTGGGCTGGGCCAGGGCGCTGTCGATCAACAGGTCGCTGATCTGCTGCCACTGTTGTTGCTGAGTCGAATTGAATTCGACGCCCAGTTCACGCTTCACGTACCACTCAGGGAACAGTTCCAGCTCACGGCGCAGCAATGCGACGTCGTAACTCGGCAGCGGCGCAACCATCGGCAACTGCTGAAAAGCCAGCAATGCTTTCATGGCATCGTCGAATAACGCATCGGCATTTTCGCCATCGATCACGTCGAGATAGGTCTTGTTGCCCAGGTCATTGAGCAAAAGAAAGCCGCGCTCGAGGTCTTCGGCATAAATTTTCGGCACATTAATTCCGGATTTCGCCAGCAAAAACGCGATATCCACGAACGGTTTGCAGTTTTCCTGGGGCGGCGGCGCATCCATCACGACGAAGCTGCGACCAGCGCCTTCCCACCGGAAGTAGCGGCGGAAACTCGCGTCGCTACTGGCCGCGGTCAACGTGGCCGGGGGCACAGCGCCCCAGCCCTGATCTGCAAACAGGATTGCCAACTGCTCATCGAGCCAAACTTTCAGGTGTTGCAAGCGTACATCTTGGTCAGGCATTGCAAGGGTCTCCGACGGCGCTAGCCGTCAAGCGGGTCATGCTTTATTATCCAGCATCTTTTTCAGACCATCGAGAGGCGTGCGGCCCACACCGCGGGCAGATGGCACGCAGGAAGCCCGGACTAATAAGATGGCATTGAAATCCCCCGCGTTTCGTAAAAAATTTCCGTTGTTGGTAACCGGCAGTCTGCTGGCTATGCAACCTCTGGCCAGTCAATTCGTTGTTGCCGCCGAGCAGTATGACTGCTCCGTCTCGGCTTCGGGTGGTTGGGCCTGTGCGCCCAAATCAACCGCTGCTGCGTTGCCGCCACGTCCAGTGCATGACGGCAGTGCCGTCAGTGCCACCGGCGAAGCGGCGAGCGAGAACGGTTCGACTGCCGACACAGCCCCTAAAACGGCACTGGTCACCGAAGCCAAAGGCCGCGGCCTGAAATCCCGTAGCGAAGACTTCAGTCACCTCGACTGGGTTCCGCGCGAGAAGCTCACCGCCGCTCAACTGGCCGAGACCGGTCCGTACTGCTCTGGTGCCTATATCGAACCGATTCGTCCTGGCATGAATGACAAGACGAACAAAAGCGATGCTCCGACCTTTATCGGCGCAAAAGCCTCGCGCTATAACACCGATGATCAAGTCGGTACGCTGGCCGGTGATGTCGTCCTGCGTCAGGGCAGCATGCAGGTTGAATCCGACGAGGCGAGCCTGTATCAGGCCGAGAGCCGCGCCGAACTCAATGGCGACGTGCGCATCCGTGACAACGGCGCACTGATCGTCGGCGACCACGCCGACGTTCAGCTCGACACCGGTGAAGCCAAGGTCGACAACGCCGAATACGTGATGCACAAATCACGCATCCGCGGTAATGCGCTGTACGCCAAGCGTGCCGAAAACGCGATCATCCGCTTGAAGGACGGCACGTACACCACGTGCGAACCGAACAGCAACGCCTGGCAGCTCAAGGGCAACAACATCACCTTGAACCCGGCCACCGGCTTCGGTACCGCGACCAACGTGACGCTGCGCGTAAAAGACATTCCGATCCTGTATACGCCGTACATCTACTTCCCGATCGACGACCGTCGCCAGTCGGGCTTCCTGCCGCCGACCATCGGCACCGGCAGCGACACCGGCTTCATGCTGGTCACGCCGTACTACTTCAACCTGGCGCCTAACTACGACGCCACGCTGTACCCGCGTTACATGAGCAAGCGCGGCATGCTGGTCGAAGGCGAGTTCCGTTACCTGACCAAGTCGAGTGAAGGTCAGTTCGGCGCGGCGTATCTGAACGACGAAGATACCGATCGCAGCAAACAGACCGACTACGAAAAAAATCGCTACATGTACAACTGGCAGCACAAGGGTGGTCTCGACTCCCGCGTGATGACCCAGGTTGACTACACCAAGATCAGCGATCCGTACTACTTCCAGGATCTGACCACTGATCAGATCGGTGTGAAAAGCGAAGACTTCGTCAACCAGCAGGGTTCGGTGACCTATCGTGGCGACAGCTATACCGCGCGCCTGAATGCCCAGCAGTACCAGTTGGCTACCGTTTCGAACATCACCCCGTATGGCCGTCTGCCACAGATCACCTTCAACGGTCGGCTGCCGTATCACCCGGAAGGCTTGAATTTCGATTACGAGACCGAGCTGGTTCGTTTCGATCGTGATCTGGAAAACGGCAACTTCACCAACGAAGACGGAACAGTCGAGAGTCGCCTCGACAACAACATTACCGGCCTCGCTCGCGCCAACGGCGATCGTCTGAACCTGAAGCCGGGTGTCAGCCTGCCGATGAACTGGACCTATGGCTTCCTGAAGCCATCGCTCAAGTATCAGTACACCCAGTACCAACTGGATCTGGACGGCAAAGGCAAATCGCAGATTGATGCGATGACTGCCGAGCAGCAGAAGCTCAACGGCAAGTTCGACAGCAACCAGAACCGTGGCGTACCGATCGCCAGCATCGACAGCGGTCTGTACTTCGACCGAAACACGTCGTACTTTGGCAAGAACTATCGCCAGACCCTGGAGCCGCGCCTGTTCTACCTCTATGTACCCGAGGTTGATCAGGAAGACATTCCAGTGTTCGACACCAGCGAATACACCTTCAACTACGCCTCGCTGTTCCGCGACAACCGTTTCTCCGGCTCCGACCGTGTCGGCGACGAAAACAAACTGTCGCTGGGTGTAACCAGCCGCTGGATCGAAGACGACGGCTTCGAACGTCAACGCATCAGCGTCGGCCAGGCCTTGTACTTCAAGGATCGTGAAGTTCAACTGCCAGGCATCGATGCCAAGACCCGAGACGACGCCAGTGCCAACGTCTCCCCATACGCACTGGAGTACGAATACCGCTGGAATCGCGATTGGCGTACCACTGCCGACTACAACTGGGATCCGGACAGCCGTAGCCCACGGTCCGGCAGCGCAATGTTCCACTACCAGCCTGAAGACAACCCGAACAAGGTGGTCAACTTCGGTTATCGCTATCGCAACGACCAGGTCCGTTACGACCAGAACACCGGTAAATGGTCGGTGGGTGGTGGTGATTACGGCAGCCCGGGCGACAAGAACTACGTCAAGGACTACTACAAGATCCAGCAGCATGACTTCTCGGTCATCTGGCCGATCGTTCCACAGTGGAGCGCGATCAGCCGCTGGCAGTACGACTACAACCGCAACCGTACGCTGGAAGCCTTCGGTGGTTTCGAATACGACAACTGCTGCTGGAAACTGCGCCTGATCAACCGTTACTGGGTCAGCTATGACGAATTCAGTCAGAACGCCCCGGAAAACGAAAAAGGCGACCATGGCGTCTTCCTCCAAATTGTTCTGAAGGGACTCGGCGGCCTCACCGGCGCCAAGGTAGAGAGCTTCCTCGACAAAGGCATTCAAGGTTATCGTGAACGTGAAGACCAAGCTTTCTGATTGTCTGCGCCCGCTGATGCTGGGCGCGCTGTTCCTGGGTACTGCGGCCAACGCCGCAGTACAGTCCATCGATAAAGTGGTAGCGATCGTCGACAACGACGTGGTCATGCAAAGCCAACTGGACCAGCGTGTCCACGAAGTTCAGCAGACCATCGCCAAGCGTGGCGGCGGTTTGCCGCCTCCAGGCGTGCTGGATCAACAGGTGCTTGAGCGCCTGATCGTCGAAAACCTGCAACTGCAGATCGGCGAACGCTCCGGCATCCGCATCACCGATGAAGAACTGAACCAGGCTGTCGGCACCATTGCCCAGCGCAACAACATGACTGTGGATCAATTCCGCGCCGCTCTGGCTCATGACGGTCTGTCTTACGACGACGCCCGTGACCAGATCCGTCGCGAAATGGTCATCAGCCGTGTACGTCAGCGCCGTGTGGCAGAGCGCATCCAGGTGTCCGAGCAGGAAGTGAAAAACTTCCTCGCCTCCGACCTGGGCAAAATGCAACTGTCCGAAGAACTGCACCTGGCCAACATCCTGATTCCTACCCCGGAAAGCGCCAGCTCTGAAGCGATTCAGAGCGCCGCACGCCAGGCGATGGAGGTTTACCAGCAGCTCAAGCAGGGTGCTGACTTCGGCCAGATGGCCGTTGCCAAATCCGGCAGCGACAACGCACTCGAAGGCGGCGACATGGGCTGGCGTAAAGCCGCGCAACTGCCACCTCCCTTCGATCGCGAGCTGAGCAGCATGGCTGTCGGCGACGTGACTCAGCCAGCGCGCACACCGGGTGGTTTCATCATTCTCAAGCTGTTGGCCAAGCGTGGCGGCGAGACCCAGACCCGTGATGAGGTGCATGTGCGCCACATCCTGGTCAAGCCAAGCCCGATTCGCGACGAAGCCAAGACCAAGGCCCTGGTGCAATCGCTGTATGAACGCATCGTCGCCGGTGAAGATTTCGCCACCCTGGCGAAAAGCTACTCCGAAGACCCGGGTTCTGCGCTCAATGGCGGCGACCTGAACTGGATCGACCCGAACGCACTGGTTCCGGAGTTCCGCGAAGTGATGGCCAATACCCCGCAGGGTCAGCTGTCCAAGCCATTCCAGACCCAATACGGCTGGCACGTTCTGGAAGTCCTTGGCCGTCGCGCCACTGACAGCACTGAACAGGCCCGCGAGCAGCAAGCAATGACCGTACTGCGTAACCGCAAATACGACGAAGAGCTGCAAACCTGGCTGCGTCAGATCCGTGACGAAGCGTACGTAGAGATCAAACTCCCTGGTGCAGACCAGGCAGCGCAGTGAAACCCAAGCGTTTCGCGCTGACACCCGGCGAACCAGCCGGCATCGGTCCCGACCTGTGCCTGCTGCTCGCCTCGCAAGCCCAGCCACATCCCCTGATTGCCATCACCAGCCGCGACCTGCTCATCGAGCGGGCCGCGCAGCTGGGGCTGGCCATCAACTTGCTGGATGTCGGCCCGAATCACTGGCCGGACGCTCCGGCACCCGCCAATAGCCTGTATGTCTGGGATACACCGCTCAGCGCCCCCGTGGTTGCCGGGCAACTGGACAAGGCCAACGCCGCGTTCGTCCTCGAAACCCTGACCCGTGCCGGTAACGGCTGCCTCAACGGCGATTTCGCCGGGATGATCACGGCGCCTGTGCACAAAGGCGTGATCAACGAATCGGGCATCGCGTTCTCCGGGCACACGGAATTTCTCGCAGACCTGACCCATACCGCACAGGTAGTGATGATGCTGGCGACACGCGGTTTGCGCGTGGCACTGGTCACCACTCACCTGCCCCTGCGCGAGATTGCCGATGCGATCACGCCGGAACGGCTGGAACGGGTCACGCGAATTCTGCACAGCGATCTGCAAAACAAATTCGGCATCGCCCAGCCACGCATTCTGGTCTGCGGACTCAACCCGCACGCTGGCGAAGGCGGACACCTGGGCCATGAAGAAATCGACATCATTGAACCGACATTAGAGCGCCTGCGCGGCGAGGGCATGGACCTTCGTGGCCCGCTGCCTGCCGACACTCTGTTTACCCCCAAATATCTGGAGCACTGCGATGCAGTGCTGGCGATGTACCACGACCAGGGCTTGCCTGTGCTTAAGTACAAAGGCTTTGGCGCTGCGGTCAACGTGACCCTGGGCCTGCCGATCATCCGCACATCGGTCGACCACGGCACTGCCCTGGATCTGGCCGGCAGCGGCAAGATCGACACCGGCAGCCTGCAAGTCGCCCTGGAAACCGCCTACCAGATGGCCGAGACCCGTTTATGACCGAGCAATACCAACACAAGGCGCGCAAACGCTTTGGCCAGAACTTCCTGCACGATGCCGGCGTTATCGACCGCATCCTGCGCTCCATCAGCGCCAAGCCTGACGATCGTCTGCTGGAAATTGGCCCGGGCCAAGGCGCATTGACCGCCGGCCTGCTCAACTCCGGCGGGCAACTCGACGTAGTGGAACTGGACAAGGATCTGATCCCGATCCTCAACCAGCAGTTTGCCGGCAAGAGCAACTTCAACCTGCACCAGGGCGATGCGCTGAAGTTCGACTTCAACACGCTCAACGCCGCGCCGAACAGCCTGCGCGTGGTCGGTAACCTGCCGTACAACATCTCGACGCCGCTGATTTTTCACCTGCTGAACAACGCCGGCATCATTCGCGACATGCACTTCATGCTGCAGAAAGAAGTGGTCGAGCGTCTGGCCGCAGGCCCGGGCGGTGGTGACTGGGGTCGGCTGTCGATCATGGTTCAGTACCACTGCCGCGTAGAGCACCTGTTCAACGTCGGCCCGGGCGCGTTCAACCCACCGCCGAAAGTCGACTCGGCGATCGTTCGACTGGTGCCACATGCTGTGCTGCCGCACCCGGCCAAGGATCACAAGTTGCTCGAGCGGGTTGTGCGCGAAGCGTTCAACCAGCGTCGCAAGACCCTGCGCAACACCCTCAAGCAATTGCTCAGCAATGCCGAGATCGAAGCCGCCGGCGTCGATGGCAGCCTGCGTCCGGAGCAACTGGACCTGGCCGCGTTCGTACGCCTGGCTGACCAGCTCGCGATCCAGGTCCCGGCCTCCCCCGCCGCCGACTGACAAACGATGAACGCTATCGGGCAGGACGCCACTCTGGTTTACTGCCCGATACTTGCCTAGACTGATTCCCCATCAGCTACGCCCCGCGTTCCGCTTCGTTTAAGGCCTCTTGCATGTCCGATTCCCGTTACCAGGTCGATGTCAGCGTCGTCACCCACTATCTGGCAGACCAATCGCAACCCGAGCACGACCGCTTCGCCTTCGCCTACACCATCACCGTGCAGAACAATGGCGAGCAACCTGCACGTCTGATGTCGCGGCACTGGGTGATCACCGATGGTGATGGCCATGTCGAAGAAGTGCGTGGTGCAGGCGTAGTGGGTCAGCAACCGTTGATCGATGCCGGCCAGAGCCACACCTACAGCAGCGGCACGGTAATGACCACCAAGGTCGGCACCATGCAGGGCACCTATGAAATGGTCGCCACTGACGGCAAACATTTCGACGCCATCATCAAACCTTTCCGCCTGGCGGTGCCCGGAGCCCTGCACTGATGGCGACGTATGCCGTTGGCGACCTGCAAGGCTGCCTCGAGCCGCTCAAGTGCCTGCTCAAGCAAGTCGCATTCGATCCGATGCTTGACCGGCTGTGGCTGGTGGGTGATCTGGTCAACCGTGGGCCGCAGTCGCTGGAAACCCTGCGCTTTCTCTACGGCATGCGTGAATCGCTGGTCTGCGTGCTGGGCAACCATGATCTGCATCTGCTGGCTGCGGCGAAAAACATCGAGCGACTGAAGAAGTCCGACACCCTGCGCGAGATTCTTGAAGCGCCAGACTGCGCCGAACTGCTTGAATGGGTACGCCAGCAGAAGCTGATGCACTACGACGAACAGCGTGATGTCGCCATGGTCCACGCCGGCATTCCGCCGCAATGGTCGCTGCGTCGTGCCTTGAAGTGCGCTGACGAAGTCGAAACCGCGCTGCGTGATGACAACCTGCTTCCAGCCTTTCTTGACGGCATGTACGGCAACGAGCCGGCGAAATGGGACAACGACCTCAAAGGTGTGACGCGCCTGCGCGTGATCACCAACTATTTCACGCGCATGCGTTTCTGCACCGCCGAAGGCAAACTCGACCTCAAGAGCAAGGAAGGTCTCGACAGCGCGCCAGCAGGTTACAAACCGTGGTTTCAGCACAAGGAGCGCAAGACCAAGGGCCTGAGGATCATCTTCGGCCACTGGGCGGCCCTTGAAGGCAATATCCACGAGCCAGGCATCTCGGCACTGGATACCGGTTGTGTCTGGGGCGGCAGCCTGACCCTGATGAACGTCGACAGCGGCGAACGCCTGTCGTGCAAATGCGATGAACATGGCGGCCTCGCCCCCACGGTCGCACCACTTATCCCCGAAACGTCGCCAGTCAACGCACCGCGTTAGACTGCGCATTCAGCCGAGCAACAGGAACCCGCCATGAGCGAATTCAAACGAATCCCCCCGGAGCAGGCCCAGGCCCTGCGTGAGCAAGGTGCTGTCGTCGTCGACGTTCGCGACCCGGCGACTTTCGCTGCCCTGCACATCAGCGGCTCGAAGCATCTGGACAATCATTCCCTGCACGCCTTCATTCAAGGCGCTGACCTCGATGCACCGACCGTGGTCGTCTGCTATCACGGCAATTCCAGCCAGGGCGCTGCGGCGTACCTGATCAGCCAAGGCTTTTCCGACGTCTACAGCATGGACGGCGGCTTCGAGTTGTGGCGTACGACTTATCCTGCGGAAACCGCGCAAGGCATCGCCGAATAATTTTTTTGTCACGCGCAGGCCCCGGCTGCCGTGGGCCTGCGCGGGCAGACGAACGGTCTTGCCACAACTAATTACGTATCTCGCCTTTACCTCCTGAATTCCCAACTATCCTTAAGCCCAGGCCATCCAAAACAGGGGAGAGCCGGTACACCGGCGCACGGGTCATCGGGAGTGACTTTCGCGATTGTCGATCGTGGAAGTGTTCTGGGGGGTAAACAAACAGCCGCCAAAACGGTTGTTTGCCAGCATCGACTGAGTGATCCGGCGTCGGCTCCACGTATCGAGCGAGGTGACGTCATGAGTATCTTTAGCCACTTCCAACAACGCTTCGAGTCCACACGCCAGGAAGAACTCTCGCTGCAAGAGTACCTGGAGCTGTGCAAGAAAGACCGTAGCGCTTACGTTTCCGCCGCCGAGCGTCTATTGCTGGCCATCGGTGAGCCGGAACTGCTCGACACCTCGACCAACTCGAGGCTGTCACGCATCTTCTCCAACAAGGTGATTCGTCGCTATCCGGCCTTTGAAGACTTCCACGGGATGGAAGAATGCATCGACCAGATCGTTTCGTATTTCCGCCACGCCGCCCAAGGCCTGGAAGAGAAGAAACAAATCCTTTATCTGCTCGGCCCTGTCGGCGGCGGTAAATCGTCGCTGGCCGAGAAGCTGAAACAGCTGATCGAGAAAGTGCCCTTCTACGCGATCAAGGGCTCGCCGGTATTCGAATCACCTTTGGGTCTGTTCAACGCCACCGAAGATGGCGCGATCCTCGAAGAAGACTTCGGTATCCCACGGCGCTACCTGAACACCATCATGTCGCCCTGGGCGACCAAACGCCTGGCCGAATTCGGCGGCGACATCAGCCAGTTCCGCGTGGTCAAACTGTACCCGTCGATCCTCAATCAGATCGCCGTGGCCAAGACCGAACCGGGGGACGAGAACAATCAGGACATTTCCGCACTGGTCGGTAAAGTCGACATCCGCAAACTCGAGGAATACCCACAGAACGACGCCGACGCCTACAGCTACTCCGGTGCGCTGTGCCGGGCCAACCAGGGCCTGATGGAATTCGTCGAAATGTTCAAGGCACCGATCAAGGTGCTGCACCCACTGCTGACTGCGACTCAAGAAGGCAACTACAACAGTACCGAAGGCCTCGGCGCGATTCCGTTTACCGGGATCCTGCTCGCCCACTCCAACGAATCGGAGTGGCACACCTTCCGCAACAACAAGAACAACGAAGCGTTCATCGACCGGATCTACATCGTCAAAGTGCCGTATTGCCTGCGCGTCAGCGACGAAGTGAAGATCTACGACAAACTGCTGTTCAACAGTTCGCTGGCCAAGGCGCATTGCGCACCCGACACCCTGAAAATGCTCGCGCAGTTCACCGTGCTGTCACGCCTCAAGGAGCCGGAAAACTCCAACATCTATTCGAAGATGCGCGTCTACGACGGCGAAAACCTCAAAGACACCGATCCGAAAGCCAAGTCGATTCAGGAATACCGCGACTCGGCAGGCGTCGACGAGGGCATGAATGGTCTGTCGACTCGCTTCGCGTTCAAGATTCTCTCCAAGGTGTTCAACTTCGACCCGCATGAAATCGCTGCCAACCCGGTGCACCTGCTCTATGTGCTGGAACAGCAGATCGAACAGGAACAATTCCAGGCCGAAACCCGCGAGCGCTACCTGCGCTACCTGAAAGAGTACCTGGCACCGCGTTATATCGAATTCATCGGTAAGGAGATCCAGACCGCCTACCTCGAGTCTTACAGCGAGTATGGCCAGAACATCTTCGACCGCTACGTGCTGTATGCGGACTTCTGGATTCAGGATCAGGAATATCGCGATCCGGAAACCGGCGAGATCCTAAACCGCGTCGCCCTGAACGAAGAACTGGAGAAAATCGAGAAACCGGCCGGCATCAGCAATCCGAAGGATTTCCGCAACGAGATCGTCAACTTCGTGTTGCGCGCCCGGGCCAACAACAACGGCAAGAACCCGACCTGGCTCAGCTACGAAAAACTGCGCGTGGTCATCGAGAAGAAAATGTTCTCGAACACCGAGGATCTGCTGCCGGTCATCAGCTTCAACGCCAAGGCCAGCAAGGAGGATCAGCAAAAGCACAACGACTTCGTCACTCGAATGGTCGAGCGCGGCTACACCGACAAACAGGTACGGCTTCTTTCCGAATGGTACCTGCGGGTACGGAAGTCGCAGTGAAGCAGCTGCAAGCTTCTAGCTACAAGCTGCAAGAACAAAGCGCGTAACCCAGAGATGCCCGGGAACCTGCTTTTACTTGCAGCTTGAAGCTCACAACTTGAAGCTGCCCGGAGGGCTTCCTATGAGTTATGTGATCGACCGACGTCTGAATGGCAAGAACAAGAGCACGGTGAACCGCCAGCGCTTCCTGCGGCGTTACCGTGATCACATCAAAAAGGCTGTCGAAGAGGCGGTCAGCCGGCGCTCCATTACCGATATGGAACACGGCGAACAGATCAGTATTCCCGGTCGCGACATCGACGAACCGGTGCTTCACCATGGCCGCGGCGGCAAGCAGACCGTGGTTCATCCTGGCAACAAGGAGTTCACTGCCGGCGAGCACATCGCCCGGCCACCGGGCGGTGGCGGCGGACGTGGTCCGGGCAAGGCCGGCAATTCCGGCGAGGGCATGGACGAGTTCGTCTTCCAGATCACTCAGGAAGAGTTTCTCGAATTCATGTTCGAGGACCTGGAGCTTCCGAACCTGGTCAAACGCAACCTCAGCGGCACCGACACCTTCAAAACCGTACGTGCCGGGATCAGCAACGAAGGTAACCCGTCACGCATCAATATCATCCGCACCCTGCGTTCGGCGCACGCGCGGCGCATCGCTTTATCTGGCAGCAGCCGGGCAAAACTGCGTGAGGCGAAAGAAGAACTTGAGCGACTGAAACGCGAAGAGCCGGACAACTTCGGCGATATTCAGGAACTTGAAGCGGAAATCGAGAAACTCAGCGCGCGCATTCATCGCGTGCCGTTCCTCGACACCTTCGACCTGAAATACAACCTGCTGATCAAGCAACCGAATCCCAGTTCGAAAGCCGTAATGTTCTGCCTGATGGACGTTTCCGGCTCGATGACCCAGGCGACCAAGGACATCGCCAAACGCTTTTTCATCCTGCTGTACCTGTTCCTCAAGCGGAACTACGACAAGATCGACGTGGTGTTCATCCGCCACCACACCAGTGCGCGGGAAGTCGATGAAGAGGAGTTTTTCTATTCAAGGGAAACCGGCGGCACCATCGTTTCCAGTGCATTGAAGCTGATGCAGGAAATCATGGCCGAGCGTTATCCGAGCAACGAATGGAACATCTATGCAGCCCAGGCTTCCGACGGTGACAACTGGAACGACGACTCGCCGATCTGCCGTGACATTCTGATCAACCAGATCATGCCGTTTGTGCAGTACTACACTTACGTGGAGATCACCCCGCGCGAACATCAGGCCTTGTGGTACGAGTACGAACGCATCGCCGACGCCTTTTCTGACACTTTTGCCCAGCAGCAACTGGTCTCGGCCGGGGATATCTATCCGGTCTTCCGTGAACTCTTCCAGCGCAGGTTAGTGACATGACCGCCAAAGAGCAGAAGCGCCAACCCATTTCCACCGGCTCCGAATGGACGTTCGAGCTGATCCAGACCTACGACCGCGAAATCGCCCGTATCGCGGCCGGCTATGCGCTGGACACCTATCCCAACCAGATCGAAGTGATCACCGCCGAGCAGATGATGGACGCCTATGCCTCGGTGGGCATGCCGCTGGGTTACCACCATTGGTCCTACGGCAAACACTTCCTCAGCACAGAAAAATCCTACAGTCGCGGGCAGATGGGCCTGGCGTACGAGATCGTGATCAACTCGGATCCGTGCATCGCCTATCTGATGGAAGAAAACACCATCTGCATGCAGGCCTTGGTGGTGGCCCACGCCTGCTATGGCCACAACAGCTTCTTCAAGGGCAATTACCTGTTCCGCACCTGGACCGACGCCAGTTCGATCATCGATTATCTGGTGTTCGCCAAGCAGTACATCATGCAGTGCGAGGAGCGCCATGGCATCGACGCGGTGGAAGATCTGCTCGACTCCTGCCACGCGCTGATGAACTACGGCGTTGACCGTTATAAACGCCCCTACCCGATTTCCGCCGAAGAAGAACGCCGGCGACAGAAGGATCGCGAGGAACACCTGCAGAAGCAGATCAACGATCTGTGGCGCACCATCCCCAAAGGCGCGGACAAATACAGCGACAAGGACAACGCACGTTTCCCGGCCGAGCCGCAGGAAAACATCCTCTACTTCATCGAGAAACATGCGCCGTTGCTTGAGCCTTGGCAGCGCGAAATCGTGCGCATCGTGCGCAAGATCGCCCAGTACTTTTATCCACAGCGTCAGACCCAGGTCATGAACGAGGGATGGGCGACGTTCTGGCACTACACGCTGATGAACGACCTGTATGACGAAGGGTTGGTCACCGACGGCTTCATGATGGAGTTCCTCACCTCGCATACCAGCGTAGTGTTCCAGCCGGGATTCGACAGCCCCTACTACAGCGGCATCAACCCGTACGCACTGGGGTTCGCCATGTACCGTGACATTCGGCGCATGTGTGAAGAACCTACCGAGGAAGACCGTCACTGGTTCCCGGAAATCGCCGGGACCGACTGGCTGTCGACCATCAAGTTCGCCATGAGCAGCTTCAAGGATGAGAGCTTCATCCTGCAATACCTGTCTCCCAAGGTGATCCGCGATCTGAAGCTGTTCAGTATTCTCGATGACGATCAGAAGGATGACTTGCTGGTGCCGGCGATCCATGACGAAACCGGTTACCGGATCATCCGCGAAACCCTGGCTGCGCAGTACAACCTCGGCAATCGCGAACCGAACGTGCAGATTTACAGCATTGATCGACGCGGTGACCGCTCACTCACCCTGCGCCATCAGCAGCACGACCGCAAACCGCTCGGCGATTCCACTGAAGAGGTACTCAAACACCTGCACCGTTTGTGGGGCTTCGATATTCATCTTGAGACGCTGCAGGGTGACCAGATCATGAAAACCCATCATGTACCGCCGCGCAACGAGCACAGCGAAGGGGATTACGGTCGGCTCGACTTGGCCGTCATTCATCTTTGAAACGGTTCTAACCTCCGTAAATCCGGCGCAAGGGTTATCCTGTCGGGCTAACGGAGGTTTTTTATGCAGATTTTCAAGGTTGGCGGTGCGGTTCGTGATCGCCTGCTGGGCAAACCGGTTACTGACATCGATTGGGTCGTGGTCGGAGCCAGCACGGAAGAAATGCTCGCCAAGGGCTATCGCCCGGTCGGCGCGGATTTCCCGGTGTTTCTTCACCCAAAAAGCGGCGAGGAATACGCCCTCGCCCGCACCGAGCGCAAAAGCGGCCGTGGTTATGGCGGCTTTACGTTTCACGCCAGTCCCGAAGTCACGCTTGAAGAAGATCTGATCCGTCGCGACCTGACCATCAACGCCATGGCCGAGGACGACCAACAGAACATCACCGATCCGTACCACGGTCAGCGCGATCTTGAAGATCGAATCCTGCGCCACGTTTCTCCGGCGTTCGCCGAAGATCCGCTCCGAGTGCTGCGCGTTGCCCGCTTCGCCGCCCGCTATGCCGAGCTTGGTTTCAGCGTTGCACCGGAGACGCTCGAACTGATGCGTCAACTCAGTGAATCCGGTGAACTGGAGGCGCTGACCGCTGAGCGCAGCTGGAAAGAAATCTCCCGCGCGCTGATGGAAGATCAGCCACAGGTATTCATCCAAGTGCTCCGCGACTGTGGCGCGCTCAAGGTGTTGATGCCGGAAGTCGACGCACTGTTTGGCGTGCCGCAACCGGAAGCACATCACCCGGAAATCGACACTGGCGTCCACACACTCAGCGTGCTGGAGCAATCGGCGCTGCATAAACAACCGCTGACGGTGCGCTGGGCCTGCCTGCTGCATGACCTCGGCAAAGGCCTGACGCCGAAGGAAGAGTGGCCACGGCATATCGCCCACGAGCACACCGGATTGGAGCTGATAAAAGCCGTAAACGAACGCTTCAAGGCGCCGAAGGATTGCCAGGAATTGGCCTTGCTCGTTGGCAAGTACCACACCCACGGACACCGGGCGCTGGAGCTGAAGGCTTCGACGCTACTGGAGTTGTTGCAGAGTTTTGACGTGTATCGCCGGCCGCAACGGTTTGAAGAGTTTATCGTAGCGTGCGAGATGGATGCGCGGGGCCGCAAAGGGCTGGAGCAAAGAAGCTACCCACAGGCGGATTATTTGCGCGGTGCGGCAAAGGCAGCGCGTGAAGTCGCGGTGCAGCCGTTGCTGGAGAAGGGATTCAAGGGGCCGGAGCTGGGTGAGGCGCTGAAGCGTGAGCGGCTCAAGGCCTTGAAGGCTTACAAAGACAACGCTTGAAGCAAGATCAAAAGATCGTCCGATCGCGGCCCGAGCCTTCGGCAGCTCCTACAGAGAGATTTAGATTTCCATGTAGGAGCTGCCGCAGGCTGCGATCTTTTGCTTTTAAAGGTCCTCAGGCGTGAGCTGCTTGCCGCGCCACTCAAACCGGACCGGCGCCAGTACCTGATCAATCTGCGCCTCGGCCCACAACGTCGCGAAGCTTTTTCCCACACCCGGATGCACACGATCCGGCGCAATCAGCGACAACGGCCACAGCACAAAGGCGTTTTTCAGTATTTCAGCGCGCGGCAGGATCAAGCCATCGAAATTACCCGCCAGATCGCCGTACAACAGCACGTCGATATCCAGCGGCAAGCCCTTGCGATCCGGCGCGTAACGACCGTTATCCGCCTCGATGAATTTCAAGCGTCGATCCAGTTCCATCAACGGCAGGTCGGTATACGCCGACACCACAAAGTTGAAGAACGGCCCGCTCTTGATCCCCACTGGCTGGCTCTCGAACACCGCCGAACAGCGGATATCCACCAGAAACGTCGCCAAAGCATCAAGACCGGCGCGCAAGTGGGTTTCACGCTCGATATTGCTACCGAGCCCGAGATAGACCTGAGTCAGCGACATCCGCGCTCGATCTCCACACCCACACCGCCCTTGGCCGCTGGCACCGCGCCAGGCTTGGTCAGTTTCAGGCGTACCCAAGTGATGTTGAACTCATTCATCAGCACTTCGACCAGACGCTCGGCGAACGTCTCGACCAGTTGAAACTGTGCCTGCTCGGCAAAGGCCTGAATCCGTGTGGAAACGCTGGCATAGTCGAGCGCCAGGGTCAGGTCGTCACCGGCCGCGGCCGGGCGATTGTCCCAGGCGAAGCTCAGATCAAGACGCAGGCACTGTCGGATGCCGCGCTCCCAGTCGTAGGCACCGATCACGGTGTCGACTTCCAGGCCCTCGATAAACACTCTGTCCAAGCACTTTTCTCCGTTGCACGACAAGGGCGCAATGCGCCGTTAGAATCAGGGCGTCCTCGCCCGGAATAGTTAGCATGTTTTGGTTACTGGCGACTTTCGCCTACCTGCTCGGCTCGCTGTCCTTCGCCATTTTGCTCAGCCGCCTGACCGGAAATCCGGATCCGCGAATGAGTGGCTCGGGTAATGCCGGCGCCACCAACATGCTGCGCCTGGTAGGTCGCAAACTGGCGATCCTGACCCTGCTGGGTGACCTGTGCAAAGGCCTGGTGCCGGTGCTGATCGCAGCGGCGGCTGGCCTTTCGCTGCAGGATCAGGCCTGGATTGGCGTGTGCGCCGTGATCGGTCACCTGTTCCCGTTGTATTTTCGCTTTCGTGGCGGCAAAGGCGTCGCCACCGCTGCCGGCATGCTGCTGGGCCTGTATCCGCCCGCCGCGCTGCTGGCCGTGTGCGCCTGGCTGCTGACGTTCTACCTGACCCGCACCAGCTCACTGGCGGCGCTGATCGCCACGCCGCTGACCCTGCCGTTGCTGGCTTGGCAGGAACCGGAGGCGCTGTTGCCGATGAGCGCGCTGACACTGCTGATCGTCTGGCGCCACCGCGGCAATCTACGCGACCTGTTTGCCGGGCGCGAACGGCATTTTTAAATACCGCTCATGAGCGCCGCTCATCACAACGCCGACAATTGCTCCATCGGCCAGCGCGCCTGCACGCTGATCGCCAGACTTTCCTGCTGACCGGCCTGCAAACGCTGGCAACCGGCAAACGCGATCATCGCGCCGTTGTCGGTGCAGAACTCTGGACGTGCATAAAACACATCGCCCTTCATGTCGCCGAGCATCTTCTCCAGCGAAACGCGTAAGGCCTTGTTGGCACTGACGCCGCCAGCGATCACCAGACGCTTCATGCCTGCCTGTTTCAGGGCGCGCTTGCACTTGATGGTCAAAGTCTCCACCACGGCCTGCTGGAACGCCAGCGCGATGTCGCAACGGGCTTGCTCGTTGTCGTCCCCGGCGCTGACGCACTGCTGCCAGGCGTTGAGCGCGGAGGTTTTCAGACCGCTGAAGCTGAATTGCAGGCCCGGGCGATCGCACATCGGACGCGGAAAGGTGAAACGTCCTGCAACGCCCTTCTCCGCCAACTTGGCGATTTCCGGCCCGCCCGGATAATTGAGGCCCATCATCTTCGCGGTTTTGTCGAACGCTTCGCCGGCAGCATCGTCGAGCGTCTCGCCGAGCAAGGTGTATTGACCGATGCCATCGACCTGAACCAGCTGCGTATGACCGCCCGAGACCAACAAAGCGACGAACGGGAATTCCGGCGGTTTTGGCTCCAGCATCGGTGCGAGCAAATGCCCTTCCATGTGGTGCACGCCGAGCGCCGGAATGCCCCAGGCAAACGCCAGCGCCTGAGCGCAGGAAGCGCCGACGAGCAACGCGCCAACCAGGCCAGGACCCGCGGTATAGGCGATCGCGTCGATCTCGGTGGGTACACAGTCCGCTTCGGCCAACACCTGACGAATCAAGGGCAGCATGCGTTTGACGTGGTCACGCGAGGCGAGCTCCGGCACCACACCGCCATAGGCGCGGTGCAGGTCGATCTGACTAAACAGTGCGTCGGCCAGCAGACCGCGCTCACTGTCATATAATGCGACGCCGGTTTCGTCGCAGGAGGTTTCTAATCCCAGTACTAGCATGGGTTTGCGCCTTGTTTAGGCTGACTTCGAAGGCGCGCATAATAGTCGCCGCGGGATGCCCCGACCAGCGGTTTTCGATCAGAGGCTTTGCATTCCGAGCGATGAGGGGTTAACATCCGCAACCCTTAAAAACCGACGTCTTCAAGTGCTCTTTTGCCGCGAGGATGTTGACCCCGGTAATGAATGAAGGTAGCTCTGGATGCCAGCCGTCAAAGTTAAAGAGAACGAACCCTTCGACGTAGCTCTGCGTCGTTTCAAGCGCTCCTGCGAAAAAGCCGGTGTACTGGCTGAAGTTCGTAGCCGCGAATTTTACGAGAAGCCAACTTCTGAGCGTAAGCGCAAAGCAGCAGCCGCTGTTAAGCGTCACGCCAAGAAAGTTCAGCGCGAACAGCGCCGCGCCGTTCGTCTGTACTAATACACAGACGTTCGTAGCAAGCTTCTTTGCCTAAGCCCGGCTCTCAGCCGGGCTAATGGCATTTGCGTAAAACGCTTGATGCTTCAACGTCGAAGCCGCACACGCGACTTAGACGAATCTGCTTCACACGTCAGACCTGGCTCTTTTGCCAGCGGTGCACGTCTTTTCTGACGAGCCTTTCAAGGCTACTGACGAGCACACCCACTGATTCCTCTCACGACGATCAGCCCAAGGCACCTGCATGCGTGCCCGCTTTATTGAGCTATCCGAGGCCCTCAACCGGCCGTCAGCGGATTCAGCGCAACACTTTCAAATAGTCGAAGACTGATAGGTACTAACGTCAGTGGATTTTCGGCAGATACACTTCCCGACAGCGATTACGCAGACGACACCGGTCGAGCCGCACCTTTTGCGTGCTTCAAACAACGACCCGCGTCCGGCAGCCTTACGCATCGGACTTATTGCAGCGCAGACGACGAGAACGCCATGGCCGGGCTGATACCCCAGAGCTTCATTGACGACCTGCTGAACCGCACCGACATCGTCGACGTGGTCAGTTCGCGCGTGCAATTGAAGAAGGCCGGCAAGAATTACACCGCCTGCTGCCCGTTTCACAAAGAGAAAACCCCGTCGTTCAGCGTCAGCCCCGACAAGCAGTTCTATTACTGCTTCGGCTGCGGCGCCGGCGGTAATGCCCTCGGCTTTCTCATGGATCACGACAACCTGGATTTCCCCCAGGCCATCGAAGATCTGGCGAAAGCCGCCGGCATGGAAATCCCCCGCGAAGAAAGCGGCCGCGAGCGCAAGCCACGGCAACCGACTGATTCGCCGCTCTATCCGTTGCTCACTGCCGCTGCCGATTTTTACAAACAGGCCCTCAAGAGCCACCCCGCGCGCAAAGCGGCCGTGGATTACCTCAAGGGTCGCGGCCTGACCGGCGAGATCGCCCGGGATTTCGGCCTCGGCTTCGCGCCGCCAGGCTGGGATAACCTGTTCAAACATTTGAGCAGCGACACCCTTCAGCAAAAAGCCATGATCGACGCCGGGCTGCTGATCGAGAACGCCGAAACCGGCAAACGCTATGACCGCTTCCGCGATCGCGTGATGTTCCCGATCCGCGACACCCGTGGCCGCATCATCGCCTTCGGTGGCCGCGTACTCGGCGACGACAAACCGAAGTACCTGAACTCCCCGGAAACCCCGGTTTTCCATAAAGGTCAGGAACTCTACGGCCTTTATGAAGCACGCAAGAACAACCGCAACCTCGATGAAATCATCGTCGTCGAAGGTTATATGGACGTCATCGCTCTCGCCCAACAAGGCCTGAAAAATGCCGTCGCAACGCTGGGCACCGCGACCAGCGAAGAACACTTGAAGCGCCTGTTTCGCGTCGTGCCGAACGTGCTGTTCTGCTTCGACGGCGACCAGGCTGGCCGCAACGCTGCATGGCGGGCACTCGAAGCAACGTTGTCGAGCCTGCAGGACGGGCGTCGCGCGCGATTCCTGTTCCTGCCCGAAGGCGAAGACCCGGATACCCTGGTGCGCGCCGAAGGCACCGATGCGTTCAAGGCGCGAATCAATCAACATGCTCAGCCGTTGGCGGATTATTTCTTCCAGCAACTGACCGAAGAAGCCGACCCGCGCTCGCTCGAAGGCAAGGCCCATATGGCCACCCTCGCCGCACCGTTGATCGACAAAGTGCCAGGCGCCAACCTGCGCATCCTGATGCGTCAGCGCCTGAGCGAAATCACCGGACTGAGCAGCGAGACCGTCAGTCAGCTGGTGCAAAGCGCGCCGCAGGAAGCGCCGCCCGCTTACGACCCGGGCATCAATTACGACGCAATGCCGGACTACAGCGACTACCATCAGCCGCAGGCACAGGACATGTATGTGCCGCAGCAGGAGTGGACGCCGAAGAAACCCGGCGCTGGCGGCAAGAAGTGGGACAAGAAGCCCTGGGACAAGAACGGCAAGCGTGGCGGCGATCGCGACCAACAACGCCCGCGCACGCCGATTGGCGTGGAATCGCCAACCCTGACCGCCCTGCGAACACTGCTACATCACCCGCAATTGGCTGAGCGCGTCGAGGACGCCGGGCACATTGCGGACGAAAATCAGACCAACGCCCAGTTGCTTGTGGCGCTGCTCGAAGCCGTACAGAAGAATCCCAAGCTAAACTCATTTCAGTTGATCGCGCGATGGCACGGCACTGAACAGGGTCGCCTGCTCAAGGCGCTGGCAGAAAAAGAGTGGCTGATTGATGGAGATAACCTTGAACAACAGTTTTTCGACACCATTACTAGCTTGTCAGCCCGCCAACGCGAGCGAAATCTTGAACAGTTACTCAGGAAAGCCCGTCAAAGCGAACTGAGTATTGAAGAGAAAAATCAACTGCGCGACCTTCTTAGTCGCAATGTTTCCGCATCAAACCCGACCTCAACTGGCGCGTGAGGTCATAGCTCAGGTATAATCCTCGGCTTGTTTTTTGCCCGCCAAGACCTTCAGTGGATAGGGTGTTATGTCCGGAAAAGCGCAACAGCAGTCTCGTATTATTGAGTTGATCAAACTGGGTCGTGAGCAGAAGTATCTGACTTACGCCGAGGTCAACGACCACCTGCCCGAGGATATTTCAGATCCAGAGCAGGTGGAAGACATCATCCGCATGATTAACGACATGGGGATCCCCGTACACGAGAGTGCTCCGGATGCGGACGCCCTTATGTTGGCCGACGCCGATACCGACGAGGCCGCTGCGGAAGAAGCAGCCGCCGCGTTGGCAGCGGTGGAGACCGATATCGGTCGCACCACTGACCCGGTGCGCATGTACATGCGTGAAATGGGTACGGTCGAGCTTCTGACTCGTGAAGGCGAAATTGAAATCGCCAAACGAATCGAAGAAGGCATCCGTGAAGTGATGAGCGCAATCGCGCACTTCCCTGGCACGGTTGACCATATTCTCTCCGAGTACACTCGTGTGACCACCGAAGGTGGCCGCCTGTCCGACGTCCTGAGCGGTTATATCGACCCGGACGACGGCATTGCGCCGCCTGCCGAAGTGCCGCCGCCTGTCGAAGCGAAAGTCGCGAAAGCCGACGACGAAACCGACGACGATGAAGCCGAATCTTCCGATGACGAAGAAGAAGCCGAAAGCGGTCCGGATCCGGTTATCGCCGCCCAGCGTTTTGGCGCGGTCGCCGACCAGATGGAAATCACCCGCAAGGCCCTGAAAAAGCACGGTCGCAGCAACAAGGCAACGATTGCCGAATTGCTGGCTCTGGCCGAGCTGTTCATGCCGATCAAACTGGTACCGAAGCAATTCGAAGGTTTGGTTGAACGTGTTCGCGGTGCCCTGGATCGTCTGCGTCAGCAAGAGCGCGCGATCATGCAGCTGTGCGTACGTGATGCACGTATGCCACGCGCCGATTTCCTGCGTCAGTTCCCTGGCAACGAAGTCGACGAAAGCTGGTCCGACGCCCTGGCCAAAGGCAAGAGCAAGTACGCCGAAGCCATCGGCCGTGTGCAGCCGGACATCATCCGTTGCCAGCAGAAACTGATCGCGCTGGAAACCGAGACCGGTCTGACCATCGCTGAAATCAAGGACATCAACCGTCGCATGTCGATCGGTGAGGCCAAGGCCCGCCGCGCGAAGAAAGAGATGGTTGAAGCCAACTTGCGTCTGGTGATCTCGATCGCCAAGAAGTACACCAACCGCGGCCTGCAATTCCTCGATCTGATCCAGGAAGGCAACATCGGCTTGATGAAAGCGGTAGACAAGTTCGAATACCGTCGTGGTTACAAGTTCTCGACTTATGCCACCTGGTGGATCCGTCAGGCGATCACTCGCTCGATCGCCGACCAGGCCCGCACCATCCGTATTCCGGTGCACATGATCGAGACGATCAACAAGCTCAACCGTATTTCCCGGCAGATGTTGCAGGAAATGGGTCGCGAACCGACCCCGGAAGAGCTGGGCGAACGCATGGAAATGCCTGAGGATAAAATCCGCAAGGTATTGAAGATCGCTAAAGAGCCGATCTCCATGGAAACGCCGATCGGTGATGACGAAGACTCCCATCTGGGTGACTTCATCGAAGACTCGACCATGCAGTCGCCAATCGATGTCGCCACTGTTGAGAGCCTTAAAGAAGCGACTCGCGAAGTGCTGTCCGGCCTCACTGCCCGTGAAGCCAAAGTACTGCGCATGCGTTTCGGTATCGACATGAACACCGACCACACACTCGAAGAAGTGGGCAAACAGTTTGACGTAACGCGTGAGCGGATCCGTCAGATCGAAGCCAAGGCGCTGCGCAAGCTGCGCCACCCGACGCGAAGCGAGCATCTGCGCTCCTTCCTCGACGAGTGATACCAGAACCCCCGGCCCAGGCCGGGGGTTTTGTTTATGTGGCAGATTAAATCCCGCGCATCCCCCCTCCCCCGCATACCCCGTCTACACTCGAAACAATCATCCCCGAGCCATAACGAGAGCGTTATGCCCAGATTGGCGTCCGTGCTTTTTTTGCTGTCACTGATGATCTGGACCGCAACGGCTGACGCGCTGACTCTGACCGATGAAGAACGTAGCTGGCTGGCGGCTCACCCGGACTTGCACCTGGGTGTCGATGCGTCGTGGCCGCCCTTTGAGTTTCGCGATGATCAGGCGCGTTATCAGGGCTTGGCGGCCGACTATATCGACGTGATTCGCCAGCGTCTGGCGATCAAACTGACGCCAATCGAACCGGTGAGCTGGACGGAGGTGCTGGAACAGGTCAAACAGGGCAAGATCGACCTGCTGCCGGGCATCATGTCCACCCCCGAGCGCCAGTCCTATCTGTCGTTCACCCGCCCCTATCTGGACTTCCCGATTGTCATCCTCGCCCACGTCGGCGGTGCTCAGCCGCGCAAACTTGAAGACTTGTACGGCCTGAAAATCGCCGTGGTGGAAAACTACGCGCCGCATGAGTTGCTGCGCACCCACCACCCGGACCTGAACCTGGTGGCCATGCCCAACGTCAGTTCCGCACTGCAGGCGCTGGCCACCGACGAAGTCGACGCGGTGGTCGGCGATCTGGCGTCCAGCGTCTGGAGCCTGCGCCAACTGAAACTCGATGGCCTCTACGTCAGCGGCGAAACCCCCTATCGCTACCAACTGGCGATGGGCGTACCGCGCGACAACAAGATATTGGTAGGGATTATCGACAAAGTCCTGGCTGATATGAGTCCGGCCGAAATCAGCAGCATTCAAGAACACTGGGTCGGCAACGTCCTCGATCATCGGACGTTCTGGTCAGATCTGCTGATTTACGGGCTGCCAGGCCTGCTGCTCTTGGTGGGCGTGTTGGCCGTGGTGATCCGCATCAACCGGCGTCTGAGTTCGGAAATTGCCCGGCGCATCGACCTCGAACAAGAACTGCGCAGCAGCGAGTATCACTATCGCGGTCTGGTGGAGAGCCTGTCGGCGATCGCCTGGGAAGCCCGGATGAGCGACTTCACCTACAGCTACGTCTCACCGCACGCCGAAGACTTGCTTGGATATCCGCTGTCGCATTGGCTGATTCCGGGGTTCTGGCGCAACATCATCTACCCGGCAGACCTGACTCGCGCCCAGAGCTTCTGCGACCACGAAGTGCTGGCCGGGCGCGATCACAGTCTCGATTACCGGGTGATCACTGCCGACGGTCGCTGCCTGTGGGTGCGCGACATCGTCAGCCTGATCGAGCACGGCCACGAACCGGTGATGCGCGGTCTGATGATCGACATCAGCGAAACCAAGCGCACCGAAGAAGCACTGCGCCTGTCAGAGCAGAAATTCGCTTCGGTGTTTCAGCAATGCCCGGACATTCTGGTGATTGCGCGGTTGTCCGACGGCTGCCTGCTGGAGGTCAACGAAGCCTTTGAGGAACAGATTGGATTGAAGGCCGAAGAAGTCATCGGCCAGACCGCCACCGACCTGAATATCTGGGGCATTCCCGGGGTCGGCCCAGGCCTTTTGCAGCGCTTGCAGGCGGGCAGCATTCGCAATCTGGAAATGCCCTTTCGCCGCAACAACGGCCAGGTATTCACCGGCCTGATTTCTGCAGAGCCATTCGACCTCGACACCACGCCTGCACTGGTGGTCGTGGTGCGCGACATTACCCAGCTCAAGGAAACCCAACAGCAACTGCAAACCTCCGAGGAGAAATTCGCCAAGGCCTTCCACGCCTCGCCGGACGGTTTGTTGCTGTCGCGCCAGAGCGATGGTCTGCTGCTGGAGGTCAACGAAGGCTTCAGCCGCATCACCGGTTTCAACAGCGCCATGTCAGTGGATCGCTCGGCACTGGATCTGGGCATCTGGGTCAATCTCAACGAGCGTAAACAGATGCTCGACCTGTTGCATCGCGACGGTTTTGTCCGCGACTTCACCTGCCATATCCGCCGCAGCGACGGGCAGATTCGCCTCTGCGAGGTCTCCAGCCGACCACTGCCGATCGGCGATGAAGACTGCATGCTGACCATCGCCCGCGATATCACTGAACGCCATCTGATGCAGGAAAAACTGCAACAAGCCGCGACCGTATTCGAGAGCACCGCCGAAGGCGTATTGATCACCGACACGCAGCAGCACATCAGCGCGGTCAATCGAGCCTTCACCGAAATCACCGGCTACAGCGAAAGCGAAGCGCTTGGTCATACGCCACGCTTGCTCGCCTCCGGCCTGCACGACAGCGCGTTTTATGCGGCGATGTGGCATCAGTTGACCGACGAGGGTCACTGGCAAGGCGAGATCTCCAACCGGCGCAAGAACGGCGAGCTGTACCCGAGCTGGCTGACCATCAGTGCCGTGCGCAACCGCGATAAATTCATCACTCACTTTGTCGCAGTGTTTGCCGACATTTCCAGCCTCAAGCACGCGCAGGCCAAGCTCGATTACCAGGCTCACCATGACCCACTGACCGGCCTGCCAAACCGCACGCTGTTTGAAAGTCGCTTGCTCATGGCGCTTAACAGTCAGCAGGAAAACGGCGGTCAGGGCGCGGTGCTGTTTCTCGACCTCGACCGCTTCAAACACATCAACGACAGTCTCGGTCACCCGGTCGGCGACCTGCTGCTCAAGGGCATTGCCGTGCGCTTGAAAGAGCAGTTGCGCGACATCGACACCGTTGCGCGCCTGGGTGGCGATGAATTCATCATCCTGCTGCCCGGCCTGCAACAGCCCAGCGACGCCGACAACATCGCCACCAAACTGCTCAACTGCTTCGGCGCGCCGTTCCAGGCCGGTGAACACGAGTTTTTCATCAGCGCCAGCATCGGCACCAGTCTTTATCCGCGCGATGGTTGCGACGTCGCCACGCTGGTGAAAAACGCTGACGCGGCGATGTACCGTTCCAAGGCCAAGGGCCGCAACCGCGTCGAAAGCTACACTCGCGACCTCACCGCCCAGGCCAGCGAGCGCGTGGCACTGGAGCACGAACTGCGCCGGGCCATTGAGCGCGATGAACTGTTTCTCTATTACCAACCGAAGATCAGCCTGGAAGATCACAGCTTGGTCGGCGCCGAAGCACTGATCCGCTGGCGTCACCCGACTTTCGGCGACGTGCCGCCGGAGCACTTCATCCCGCTGGCCGAAGAGAACGGCATGATCCTGCAGATCGGCGATTGGGTACTGGAAACGGCCTGCCGCCAGATGTTTGAATGGAATCAGGTCTACGACAGCCTCGGCCCGCTCTCGGTCAACCTCGCCGGCGCGCAACTGCGCCAGCCCAACCTGTTAGGGCGCATCGAACAACTGCTCAAGGACAACCGCCTGCAACCGGATTTACTGCAACTGGAAATTACCGAGAATTTCATCATGAGTCAGGCCGAAGAGGCGCTGGCGGTGCTGCACCAACTCAAACACCTCGGCGTGCAACTGGCGATCGACGACTTCGGCACCGGCTATTCCTCCCTCAGCTACCTCAAGCGCTTGCCGCTCGACATCCTCAAAATCGACCAGTCCTTCGTCCGCGGACTGCCTGACGACCCGCACGATGCCGCGATTGTCCGCGCCATCATCGCCCTCGGTCGCAGCATGCAATTCACCGTGATCGCCGAGGGCGTGGAAACCCAGGCGCAACAGCAATTCCTCGCCGCCGAAGGCTGCGAACAGATCCAGGGCTACATCGTCAGCCTGCCGCTGCCCCCGGAAGAATTCGCCGCTACGTTTCTGCGTGTAACCGTATCGGATTATTCGGATAGCACAGCCGAGAAACCGTCGCTATAATCCGCGACCTACTGAGGGCCTATAGCTCAGTTGGTTAGAGCAGAGGACTCATAATCCTTTGGTCCACGGTTCAAGTCCGTGTGGGCCCACCAAATTGAAAGCCGCGCTAAATGCGCGGCTTTTTCTTGGGCGAGTGGTTGGGGGTCAGTGTTGGCGAGCGCAATGTTCGGAAGACTTCCCCGAAGGCTGTAGGCAAGTTCCGAAGCTGTGGTTTTGAGAAGTGTTGCGCCTGTTTGGCGTTGGTTTGACGGGATACTCTTGAGACGTCGCTGCTTATCAGCGGTCGGGCTTGGAAACCCGTCGAAATCGGAAGCCACAGGCTTAATACCAATCAAGAACATGCCCGCCATGCCTAGGATCGCCATCGCGATCATGCACAAATTGCGCGGGCCTTTTAGCCGGGTATCTTTCCACCCACCAGCGCACTGTTAGGAATACAACTGCAAGGTCTGTAGGAGTATTCCTAACCTATGTTTTCTGCACCGTTTCTACCTTGTTGAGGACTTATTCCGACAGTAATCTCCGGACGCCTCCGCCCGCCCAGGATCGATTTCATGCTCGTGAATGCTGCGCCACTGATAAGGAAGCAGCCGACCAGCAAACCTGGATCGACCTCGCCTTACCCGATCTCAGAACCTTATCGAGAGAACTTCGGTCAGCCGCAATAGAAGAGGTAAAAAGGGCCGAGGACGCAGAAGGCGCGCTCAAAATCCTCTCGGATCACTTTGGGTTTGTCGACGAGTCATTATTGGCCGTTACCATCCTCACGCCCATCGGGAACGTCGCGATCCTGAGAGACAAACTGGCCCACATCGTCGAGAAACGTCCAGATTCCCGAGAACGTTATGTTCGACATGCCATAGATACGCTGACGGGACCTTTTGAAGTATGGAAAGTACTCTACGATAACGGCGGATACCGAATGGCATTCATTAACGCCTACGAGGCAAAAAACGACATGCTTGTCGTGGTCGATGTGCGAAACGGGCATGTCCTCTGGAACTACATGCACGCGCCCGCCAGAGCGATGAACAAACACCGCCAAGGCGAGCTTTTGTACAAGCGGTACATTCTTGAAGACAAAGAAAAGGGCAGCCATTTGGCTGCCCTTAATATTTGAATCCTGATATTTGCATCCTCAGGAAATGGGATGAAGAGGTCTCACCTTACACCGATGTTGCAGCATCGCTGAGGTACCTACGTCCACTAATGCCCTGCAAGGCAGCGGATTTCGCGCTCTTGCTGGCATTCTTGATAAATAGGCCAACCAAGTCAAATCAAATATCCGATGTATTGTTTCAGCGCAACGATGCCATCGATTCTTGGGTGAACAATTCAAACATCGCCTGCAAGCGTGTTGCAGACAGTGTCTGTAACATGCGTACTCACCGCCCCCACACCCATGGAACCGCCCCCTTGCCCGACACCCGCCCACCCGCGCTCGATGAAATCGATCGTCAGCTGATCGCCGCCCTGCAAATCAACGCCCGCGAAAGCGTGGCCATGCTTGCTCGGCAATTGGGCATTGCGCGCACCACCGTGACCTCTCGATTGGCGCGGCTGGAAAAAGCCAAAGTGATTACCGGCTATGGCGTGCGTCTCGGTCAGCGGGTGGTCGATGGCGGCTTGCAGGCCTACGTCGGGATCAAGGTGCAGCCGCGTTCCGGCAAGGAGGTGGTGCGCCGGTTGAGTGCGATGGCGCAGGTGCAGCAGTTGTGTGCGGTGAGTGGCGAGTTTGATTATGTGGCGTGGTTGCGCAGCGATTCGCCGGAGCAGCTGGATCAGTTACTCGATCAGATTGGCGGCGTGGATGGGGTCGAGAAGACCACGACTTCGATTATTTTGAGTAGCAAGGTTGATCGGGGGCAGCCGGTTTGAGTGTTGATCATGATTTTTCGGTTGGTGGATGGACCTCTTCGCGGGCAAGCCTTGCTCCTACAAGGGACAGTGTGTAGCGAATGATCGTCATACTGATCAGGTTATTGGCAAAACGACGACACTTTGCGTCTTATTAACGTGTTCCACGCTCCCTAGAATGGCTGGCATCTTTTCCTATACTCAGACGCGCATTCCGCGTCGGGTCGCCAGCAAGGTCAGCCATGAACAAGAACAATCGCCATCCTGCAGACGGTAAGAAACCAGTCACCATTTTCGGCCCGGACTTTCCGTTCGCGTTTGACGACTGGATCGAACACCCGGCCGGTCTCGGCACTATCCCTGAACACAATCATGGCGCAGAAGTGGCGATCGTCGGTGCGGGCATCGCTGGTTTGGTGGCGGCTTACGAGTTGATGAAACTCGGCTTGAAACCGGTGGTGTATGAAGCGTCAAAGCTGGGCGGGCGTTTGCGTTCGCAAGCGTTCAACGGCACTGACGGCATCGTCGCTGAACTCGGTGGTATGCGCTTCCCGGTGTCGTCCACCGCGTTCTATCACTACGTCGACAAGCTCGGCCTCGAAACCAAACCTTTCCCGAACCCGCTGACGCCAGCCTCCGGCAGCACCGTGATCGATCTGGAAGGCAAAACCCATTACGCGCGGAAACTGGCGGATCTTCCTGCGCTGTTTCAGGAAGTGGCTGACGCCTGGGCGGATGCGCTGGAGGCTGGCTCGCAGTTCGCCGACATCCAGCAAGCCATTCGCGACCGTGACGTGCCGCGCCTGAAAGAGCTGTGGAATACCTTGGTGCCGCTGTGGGACGACCGCACGTTCTATGACTTCGTCGCCACTTCCGAGGCCTTCGCCAAACTGTCGTTCCATCACCGCGAAGTGTTCGGTCAGGTTGGGTTTGGCACTGGCGGCTGGGACTCGGACTTCCCGAATTCGATGCTGGAAATCTTCCGCGTGGTGATGACCAACTGCGACGATCACCAACACCTGGTGGTCGGCGGCGTCGAGCAAGTGCCGCAAGGCATCTGGCGGCATGTGCCGGAGCGCTGCGTGCATTGGCCTGAAGGCACCAGCCTGAAATCCCTGCACCGTGGCGCGCCGCGCTCCGGCGTGAAGAAAATCGCTCATGCGCTGGATGGCCGTTTCGCGGTCACCGACAACAATGGCGACACCCGCGAATACGCCGCCGTGCTGACCACGTGCCAGAGCTGGCTGCTGACCACGCAGATCGAATGCGACGAAACCCTGTTCTCGCAGAAGATGTGGATGGCCCTCGACCGCACTCGCTACATGCAGTCGTCGAAGACGTTCGTGATGGTCGACCGTCCGTTCTGGAAGGATAAAGATCCAGAAACCGGCCGCGACTTGATGAGCATGACCCTCACCGATCGCCTGACCCGTGGCACCTATCTGTTCGACAATGGCGATGACAAACCGGGCGTGGTCTGCCTGTCGTATTCGTGGATGAGTGACGCATTGAAAATGCTCCCGCACCCGGTGGAAAAACGCGTAGAACTGGCGCTGAACGCACTGAAAAAAATCTACCCAAAAGTCGATATCGCCGCGCGAATCATTGGCGATCCGATCACCGTGTCGTGGGAAGCCGACCCGTACTTCCTCGGTGCCTTCAAAGGTGCCCTGCCCGGCCACTATCGCTACAACCAGCGCATGTACGCGCACTTCATGCAGGACGAGATGCCGGCCGAGCAACGCGGGATTTTCATCGCCGGCGACGACGTTTCGTGGACGCCGGCCTGGGTCGAAGGTGCGGTGCAAACCTCGCTCAACGCGGTGTGGGGGATCATGAAACATTTCGGCGGGTCGACACATAAAGCGAACCCGGGCCCCGGTGACGTGTTCAAAGACATCGGCCCTATCGCCCTGCCCGAGTAAGAGGAATCCCTGATGCGTGTAGCCCTTTACCAATGTCCACCGCTGCCACTGGAACCCGCCGCCAACCTGCAACGCTTGCATCAAGTGGCGATGGAGGCCAAGGGCGCGGATCTGCTGGTGCTGCCGGAGATGTTCATGACCGGCTACAACATTGGCCCCGAAGCGGTCAGCACCTTGGCCGAGGTCTACAACGGTGAATGGGCGCAGCAGATCGGGCGGATCGCCAAGGCTGCGGGTCTGGCGATTGTTTATGGCTATCCGGAACGCACCGCCGACGAGCAGATTTACAACGCCGTGCAACTGATCGATTCGCACGGCGAGCGCTTGTGCAATTACCGCAAAACGCATCTGTTCGGTGATCTGGATCGCTCGATGTTCAGCCCCGGCGACGATGATTTTCCGATCGTCGAACTCAACGGCTGGAAGCTCGGTTTCCTGATCTGCTACGACCTCGAGTTTCCGGAGAACACCCGCCGTCTGGCGCTCGCCGGCGCCGAGCTGATTCTGGTGCCGACGGCGAACATGATTCCGTTCGATTTCGTTGCTGACGTCACCGTGCGATCGCGCGCCTTCGAAAACCAGTGCTACGTGGCCTACGCCAACTATTGCGGCAGCGAAGGCGACATCCACTACTGCGGGCAAAGCAGCCTCGCCGCACCGGATGGCAGCCGCATCGCCCAGGCCGGACTCGACGAAGCGCTGATCATCGGCGAACTGGATCGACAGTTGATGCTCGACTCCCGCGCCGCCAACCGCTACCTCAGCGACCGCCGCCCGGAGCTTTACGGCGCGCTCAACCGGCGCTAATCCGCTAGCATTGGCACTTCACTGTTCTGGAAGTGCCCATGCCTGCGCCGACTCACCCCCGCCCCCACACTGAAACCCTGGCCAACGGCTTGCGTGTGACCCTGCGTCATTTACCCGGCCTGAAGCGCAGCGCCGCCGCGTTGCGCGTGGCTGCCGGTAGCCATGACGTGCCGCTGGAGTGGCCGGGGCTGGCGCATTTTCTCGAGCATTTGCTGTTTCTCGGCACCGAGCGTTTTCCTACGAGCGAAGGGCTGATGGCCTACGTGCAAGGTCAAGGTGGCCAGGTCAATGCCAGCACTCGCGAACGCACCACTGACTTTTTCTTTGAGTTGCCGACGCGCTCGTTCAGCGATGGGCTGGAGCGTCTGTCAGACATGCTCGCCAAGCCGCGTATGAATCTGGACGATCAGTTGCGGGAACGGGAAGTGTTGCAGGCGGAATTTGCCGCTTGGTCGCAGGATCCTGCAGCGCAGCAGCAGTTTTCCTTGTACGAAGGTTTACCCGCAGAGCATCCGTTGCGCGGGTTTCATGCAGGGAATCGGGACAGCCTGCACATTGAGCAGCCGGCATTTCAACAGGCGCTCAACGATTTCCATCAGCAGTTTTATCAGACGGGGCAGATGACACTGAGCTTGGTCGGGCCGCAGAGCCTCGAAGAGTTGAAAGCGCTCGCTGAGCAATTCGCGGCGGCTTTGCCGGTTGGGGATAACGTTGCGCAGGCGGCAACCGTGCCGCTGGCGGTGAAAAGTTATCAACAGGTCAGTGAGCGACGCGGCAATCTGCTGTTTGCGTTTGATGCCTTGCCTGAGTCATCCGTCGAGGCTTTGGCTTTTCTTTGTCATTGGCTGAACAGCTCAAAACCCGGCGGGCTGCTCGCGCATTTGCAGGAGCAAAAACTGGCAGATGGATTGAACGCCGCGCCGGTTTATCACTTCGACGGGCAAGCGTTGTTGCATCTGGAATTCACCGCTCCAGCGGAATCGTTAAACGCTATTCGCGAACAACTGCTCGATTGGCTGAGTTTCTTTGCTCAGCAAGATTGGACGCCATTGCGCAAGGAATACGCGGCCCTGCTTGAACGTCAGCAGCAAGTCAGCGGCGCCCTGCAACTGGCGCGGCTGGACAGTGAGCAATTGGAAAATGGCCTGTCCGAGACAGGCGTAACAGCCCTCTCACAGATCCTCGGCGAAATCGGCACTGTGGATAACTTCAGCGATCATTGGCACCTGCCTGCCGCCAATCCTTTCCTGCGAGCCAATGAACCGTTGGCCAATGCCGGACTGATTCGCGGCCAGACCAGCGCCCACCGAGGCCTGCGCACGTTCGCTCAGGATCGTTCGCGCGGCCGTCGTGAACGCTCGCCAATGCAGTTCAGCCAAGCGTTGCCGGACAGCACTGATGCAGGCGCGATTTATCTACGTTGGCAGATGGAGGCCGCCGCCAGCACTGATCTGCAATC
Source organism: Pseudomonas sp. SM4 (assembly GCF_051913165.1). Classification (NCBI taxonomy): domain Bacteria; kingdom Pseudomonadati; phylum Pseudomonadota; class Gammaproteobacteria; order Pseudomonadales; family Pseudomonadaceae; genus Pseudomonas; species Pseudomonas sp. SM4. Next base: position 66,703 of record NZ_JBODOE010000008.1, read on the forward strand.
GCGGTTGCAGCGCAGTCTTCGGCAAACGCAGCAAGATGCGCGTGAGGCCGGCGTCGAGCTGATTTTCAGCGCCACTGGCAATCAGTGGCTACTGAAACTCACCGGATTGCAGGAGCCAATGCCCGGCGTCCTCGAGCACGCGCTGAAATGTCTGACACAGGTTGACGCCGATTCATCGCTTGCTGAGCCGAAACCGCCGCTGATCCCCATTCGCCAACTGCTTGAAATGCTGCCGGAACATGTTCTGCCATCAGCCAAAACCGGCGATGACGCGAATCACCTGTGGACAACTTCGCGTTGGGACGGCCTCGCTCTGGGGCTCAACCCACACACGCAATCTGCCATGGGCCTGGCGCTGAGCCGTATTCCCGGGATCCCGGACAATCAGCTGCCAACGCCGACGACGATTAAAGAGCAAAAACACTGGAGCTACATCAATACCGGCGCCAGCGAACACGCCTTGCTGCTGTATTGCCCGACCGCCAACCGCGACATCGCCGACGAAGCCGCCTGGCGAATGCTCGCGCAACTTGGTCAGACGCCCTTCTACCAACGTCTGCGAGTCGAATTGCACTTGGGCTACGCGGTGTTCAGTGCGTTGCGCCAGATGCAAGGCCAGACCGGCCTCCTCTTCGGCGTGCAATCGCCAAATGCCAAACCTGCGGCGTTGCTTGGGCATATCCAACAGTTTCTCAACGGCATGCCCGCGCTGATCGAACAGCTCGATGAGGCCAGCCTCAGCCGCCACCGGCAAAACCTCGGCAATCAATTCGACGACGCCACACTGGCCAGCAAAGAGGCGGCTGAATTGCTCTGGCAGGCAAAACTCGCGGGCCACTCGTCGGATTTTCTTGAACAGTTGACCGCCGCCATCCATCAACTGGATCGCCAGACATTGCTCGCGGCTGCTCAACGCTTGATCAACGCAGACGGCGGCTGGCTCTGCCTCGCCAGCGATCCAGCGTGCGAAACCCCGTGGCAAGCGACAAATTGATCATTACCGAGGCTGCAAGGAGCTTTCTCAAAGATTCACGGGCATTTACCCGGAAATTTTGAGTAACATAGCAGCCTAACTATTTGGAACATCTCTGCGCTGCCGTGGACTATAACTATGGACAGCGCTATCCCACCCACCCTGAGGAGACACACCATGTCCTGGACAAAACCGGCTTACACCGACCTGCGTATCGGCTTCGAAGTCACCATGTACTTCGCCAGCCGCTGAGTTCTGCTTACATAGAACTGCAGTGCAACGCCTCGGCTCGCCGGGGCGTTTTATTTTCCGCGTTGAAATGATGGAGTGTTCATGTTCGTCCAGATTCTGGGTTCGGCCGCTGGCGGCGGTTTTCCGCAGTGGAACTGCAACTGCGTCAATTGCGCAGGCTTTCGCGACGGCAGCCTGAATGCCAAGGCCCGCACCCAATCGTCCATCGCGATTTCCGATGACGGCGTGAACTGGGTGCTGTGCAACGCCTCGCCGGACATCCGCGCGCAGCTGCAAAGCTTCGCCCCGATGCAACCGGGCCGTGCCCTGCGCGACACCGGCATCAGCGCAATCATCCTGATGGACAGCCAGATCGACCACACCACCGGCCTGCTCAGCCTGCGCGAAGGCTGCCCGCATCAGGTCTGGTGCACGGACATGGTTCACGAAGACCTCAGCACCGGTTTCCCGCTGTTCAAGATGCTCACGCACTGGAATGGTGGGCTGGACTGGAACCGCATCGAACTCGATCAGAGCTTCACTGTGGCGGCGTGCCCGAACCTGCGTTTCACCCCGCTGCCGTTGCGCAGCGCCGCGCCGCCGTACTCGCCGCACCGTTTCGATCCGCATCCGGGCGACAACATCGGCCTGATCGTGGAAGACCTGAACACCGGCGGCAAATTGTTCTACGCGCCGGGACTGGGCAAGGTCGATGCGCCACTGCTGGAAATCATGGCGAGCAGCGATTGCCTGTTGGTCGACGGCACAATGTGGGACGACGATGAAATGCAACGTCGCGGCGTTGGCACACGTACTGGCCGTGAGATGGGCCATCTGGCGCAGAACGGGCCTGGTGGCATGCTCGAAGTGCTGGAGCAACTGCCCGAGCAGCGCAAGGTACTTATCCACATCAACAACACCAACCCGATTCTCGACGAAGATTCGCCGGAGCGTGCGGAGTTGGCGCGGCGTGACGTTGAAGTGGCGTTCGATGGCATGAGTATTGTGCTGTAGCGGATGGCCCCATCGCTGGCAAGCCAGCTCCCACAAGGTTCTGTGGCGTACACAAAACCTGTGGGAGCTGGCTTGCCAGCGATGACGTCCTGACAGACACCACAGAATCCAACGGTTGTTCCCGGAGAACAGACATGACTGACACGCCAATGTCCCCCACCGAATTCGAAGCCGCCCTGCGCGCCAAAGGCGCCTACTACCACATCTACCACCCGTATCACGTGGCGATGTATGAAGGCCGCGCCACCCGCGAGCAGATTCAGGGCTGGGTCGCCAACCGCTTCTACTATCAGGTGAACATCCCCCTGAAAGACGCGGCGATCCTTGCCAATTGCCCGGACCGGGAAATCCGCCGCGAATGGATTCAACGTCTGCTCGATCACGACGGTGCCCCCGGTGAAGACGGCGGCATCGAAGCCTGGCTGCGCCTCGGTCAAGCGGTCGGTCTCGACCCGGATCAACTGCGCTCCCAGGAATTGGTATTGCCCGGCGTGCGTTTCGCCGTCGACGCCTACGTCAACTTTGCCCGCCGCGCCAGTTGGCAAGAAGCCGCCAGCAGCTCGCTGACTGAACTGTTCGCGCCGCAGATCCACCAGTCGCGCCTCGACAGCTGGCCGCAGCATTACCCGTGGATCGACCCGACCGGTTACGAATACTTCCGCACCCGCCTCGGTCAGGCCCGGCGTGATGTCGAGCACGGTCTGGCGATTACGCTGGAGCACTACAAGACGCGCGAAGGCCAGGAGCGCATGCTGGAAATTCTCCAGTTCAAACTGGACATTCTTTGGAGCATGCTCGATGCCATGAGCATGGCCTACGAACTGAACCGCCCGCCGTATCACAGCGTGACCGAACAACGCGTCTGGCATAAAGGAATCACCTTATGAGTTTCGACCGCAGCAAAGTACCGAGCTGGCGTCCCGGCTACCGCTTCCAGTACGAACCGGCGCAAAAAGGCCATGTGCTGCTGTATCCGGAAGGCATGATCAAGCTCAACGAAACGGCTGCGCTGATTGGTGGTTTGATTGACGGCGAGCGCGATGTCGCGGCGATCATTGCCAAACTCGATGAGCAGTTCCCCGGCGTGCCCGAGCTCGGTGATGACATCGAGCAATTCATGGAGGTTGCCCGTGCTCAGCACTGGATCGAACTTGCCTGATCTGCCGCCCAAGCCTGATATCGGCCTGCCGCTGTGGCTGCTCGCCGAGCTGACTTATCGCTGCCCGCTGCAATGCCCGTACTGCTCCAATCCGCTGGATTTCGCCGAGCAGGGCAAAGAGCTGACCACAGAACAATGGATCAAGGTGTTCCGCGAGGCGCGGGAGATGGGCGCGGCGCAACTGGGCTTTTCCGGTGGCGAGCCGCTGGTGCGTCAGGATCTCGCCGAGCTGATTCATGAAGCGCGGCAGTTGGGTTTCTACACCAACCTGATCACCTCCGGCATCGGCCTGACCGAGCAGAAAATCAGCGACTTCAAGAAGGCCGGCCTCGATCACATCCAGATCAGTTTCCAGGCCAGCGACGAGCAAGTGAACAACCTGCTCGCCGGCTCGAAAAAAGCCTTCGCGCAGAAGCTGGAAATGGCCCGCGCAGTGAAGGCCCACGGCTATCCGATGGTGCTGAATTTCGTCACCCATCGGCACAATATCGACAAGATCGACCGCATTATTGAGCTGTGCATTGCGCTTGAAGCCGACTTCGTCGAACTCGCCACTTGCCAGTTTTACGGTTGGGCGCAGCTCAATCGTGTCGGCCTGTTACCGACCAAGGAACAACTGGTGCGCGCCGAACGCATCACCAATGAATACCGCGCGAAGCTGGAAGCCGAAGGGCATCCGTGCAAGCTGATTTTTGTCACCCCGGATTACTACGAAGAGCGCCCGAAAGCCTGCATGAACGGTTGGGGCAGCATCTTTCTGACGGTCACCCCGGACGGCACCGCCCTGCCCTGCCATGGCGCCCGACAGCTGCCGGTACAATTTCCCAATGTGCGCGATCACAGCATGCAGCACATCTGGTACGACTCGTTCGGCTTCAACCGCTTTCGCGGTTACGACTGGATGCCCGAGCCGTGCCGCTCGTGCGATGAGAAAGAAAAAGACTTCGGCGGCTGCCGCTGCCAGGCATTCATGCTCACCGGTGATGCGAGCAACGCTGACCCTGTGTGCAGCAAATCCGAACATCACGGCGTGATCCTCAAGGCCCGCGAAGAAGCCGAGACCGCCACCCAAACCATCGAACAACTGGCCTTCCGCAATGAACGAAACTCACGCCTCATCGCCAAGGGCTGAGCCTTTCAGCGCTTCGCAAGCCGTCGCTGCCGGCATGGACTTCGCCGAGTTGCAACTCGGCGCCAATGGGCTGTTCTGGAATGAATATCGTCCGGAAGATGCCGCGTGCCGGATCTGGCATTGGCGCGATGGTGTGGCGAAATGTCTGACGCCGGATGGCTTCAGTGTGCGCAGTCGGGTGTACGAATATGGCGGTGGCGCGTTTTGTCTGACGCCGGATGGGGTGGTTTTCGTCGCTGAGGCGGATCAGCAGTTGTATCGGCAGACGCTGGATGGCGAGCCTGCGGCGCTGACATCGGGCGAGTGTCGTTATGGCGATGTGCATTTTGCTTTCGGCCAGGTGCTGGCGGTGGAAGAACAGCGTGATCAACATCGGCTGGTGGCAATTGATCTGGCGGATGGGACGCGACATTTGTTGGTTGAGGGCGCGGATTTTTATGCGGCGCCAACACTCAGCCCGGATGGCCAGCGTTTAGCGTGGATCGAGTGGAGTCGACCGCACCAGCCGTGGACATCGACTCGACTGATGGTGGCTGAGCGCCTGGCGGACGGTGCATTCAGTTCGCCGCGCTGCGTGGCTGGCGCCGAGATTGAAGAGTCCATTCAACAACCACGATTTGATGCTGAAGGTCGGCTGTATTGCCTGACTGATCGCGGTGGTTTCTGGCAGCCATGGGCTGAGACTTCTGATGGTTTGAAGCCATTGCCCGCTGCTCAGGCCGATCATGCACCGGCGCCTTGGCAACTCGGCGGCTGCACCTGGTTACCTGTTGAAGATTCAGTTTTAGCCAGTCGGAGTGAAGGTGGTTTTGGCCGTCTGACATTGGGCGATGAAGATTTCACCGGTGACTACAGCCGCTTCCGTCATCTGGCTCTGGATGCGCAATTTATCTACTGCATCGCGGCCTCGCCGATCAGCCCTTCGGCGGTTATTGCCATTGATCGAGCAACGCGTGAAGTGAAAGTGCTGGCCGGTGGCGTGGCGCCCCTGCCCGCCCAGCGCATCAGTCGTCCGCAAACGTTGCGTTATCCAAGCGGATCGGGCGAAGCGCATGGGTTTTTCTATCCGGCCATGAGCGGCGAGACGAAACCGCCGCTGGTGGTGTTCATCCATGGCGGCCCGACGTCGGCCTGCTATCCGATGCTCGACCCGCGCATTCAATACTGGACGCAACGCGGCTTCGCCGTCGCCGATCTCAACTATCGCGGCAGCAGCGGTTATGGCCGGGAGTATCGTCAGGCGTTGCATCTGAGCTGGGGTGAGGTGGATGTCGAGGACGCTTGCGCGGTAGTGAGCTATCTCGCCGAACAGGGTTTGATCGACGGTAATCGCGCGTTCATTCGAGGCGGCAGCGCAGGCGGTTACACCACGTTGTGCGCATTGGCGTTCAAGCAGGTATTCCGCGCTGGCGCCAGCCTTTACGGGGTCAGCGATCCGGTGGCGTTGGCTCGGGCGACGCATAAGTTCGAAGGCGATTATCTGGACTGGCTGATCGGCGATCCCGAGCGAGACGCCGAACGCTACGCCGCCCGCACGCCACTACTGCACGCCGACAACATCCGCGTGCCGGTGATTTTCTTTCAGGGTGAACTCGACGCAGTGGTTGTCCCGCAACAGACCCGCGACATGGTCACGGCACTGGAGCAGAACGGCATCCCGGTCGAAGCCCATTATTACCCCGACGAGCGCCACGGCTTCCGCCGCGCCACCAATCAGGCGCATGCGCTGGAACAGGAGTGGAAATTCTATCGACGGGTGATGGGATTTACAGACTGAAACCCTCTCCCTGTAGGAGCTGCGGCACGCTGCGATCTTTTGATCCTGATCCTCGAATTAAAATCAAAAGATCGCAGCGTGCCGCAGCTCCTACAGGTTTATGCCGCTGACTCAGCGCTTGGCGATGATGTACACCGCATGCACGATCCCCGGAATATACCCGCACAACGTCAGCAGAATGTTCAACCAGAACGCCCCGCCAAACCCGACCTGCAGAAACACGCCCAGTGGTGGCAACAGAATAGCGATGATGATGCGAATAAAATCCATGGGGCAGCTCCTGAATGGGGGTTGGCTCACTTGAGCCATACAAGCTAATCGACCCGCGCCGTTCGTCAGGGTTCAGTGCAACTGCCATTTGATCGCCACCACCTCACAAAAAAAACGCCCCACGCCAAAAGAATCAGGCGTGGGGCGTGCGTTATACCGCGAGACGGTTCTGGAAATCGGGTAGGAAACTTCAGCTCAGACGGCAATCCCTTTGCGGCATTGCAGCTGTGCGGTGCGCACGCGGGCGAACGCGCGACCCAGGCGCAGGAGCATTTCGTCGATGTTGGTTTTGCTCACGGTGAGCGCCGGGGTGAAGCGCAGGCAGTTGGCTTGCGGGGCGTTGAGCAGCAGGCCTTCGTGCAAGGCGGCGTGGACGACGGCGTCGGCGCAATCGTCCGACAGGGTCAGTCCGTAGAACAGGCCTTGGCCGCGCAGTTCGCCGTGGTCGTAGCGGTGCGCCAAGCGGGCCATGCCTTCGCGCAGGTGCTGGCCGTTGTCGTTGACCTGCTGGAGAAAGCTGCGATCGTGCACACTGTCGAGCACCACCAGCCCGGCTGCGGTCATCAGCGCGTTGCCGTGATGCGTGCCGCCGAGTTCGCCCGCCTCGAAACAGCAGGCCCTGCCCCGCGCCAGCAGCGCCGCCAACGGCACACCGCCGCCAAGCCCTTTGCCGAGCACGACGATATCGGCACGCACGCCGTAGGACTGTTCCGCGAGCAAGGTGCCACAGCGACCAATGCCGGTTTGCACTTCGTCGAGGATCAGCAGAATGCCCAACTCACGGCACAGTCGTTCGACACCTTTGAGGTAATGCTCGGTGGCCGGAACAACGCCGGCATCGCTCTGGGTCGGTTCAAGCATGATCGCCACGGTTTGCGCATCGACCGCCGCGTGCAGCGCTGGCAAGTCGTTGAACGGCACCGGATCGAACCCCGGCAGCAACGGCGCGAAACGATTGTGCAGATTGCAGCTGTCCGAAGCAGAAATCGTTGCCAGGCTGCGGCCATGACAACCCTGCTTCGCAACAATAATCCGCGAGGCGCCGCCGCGATGCAGTTGGCCCCACTTGCGTGCCAGTTTGATCGCCGCTTCACAGGCTTCGCTGCCGCTGTTGAGCAGGTAAGCCTGATCGCTGGCGGTAGCGGCGCACAGCCGCTCGGCGAGGCTGAGCATGCCGCGATTGTGCAGGTTGAAACCGGGATTGATCAGCGCCTGCGCCTGACTGCTGATGGCTTTGACCAGCGCCGACGGGCTGTGGCCGAGGCTGTTGGCGCCGCCGGCCTGAGAAAAGTCGAGATACGCGCGGTCGTTACTGTCCCATAGCCACGAACCCTGACCACGAACGAATACCTGCTGCGGCCGTTCGACACTGGGCATCAGCCGCTCGGCGTTAAGACTTTCGCTGTTTTCAGAGAAATTGGCCTCGAACGCGAGGTCATCAAGACTCGGCGCCTGGCGCCGCAAACTGAACAGATTCATTGCAAAAAACCTCGTTTGAGGTGTTTTGAACTGCCTATGTAAACACTGTCGAAGCGAACGCTATTCATCGCGCTTTCTGGCCCTGTAAGCCTTGTGAATGCGGTTAGACTAGGCGCACTGACGGCTTCGGGCCATTTCGATTTCTCAGCATTTTCGATAAGCATTACTTATGGATTTCAAACAACTGCGTTATTTCGTCGCGGTCTACGAAGAGGGCCATGTCGGCCGGGCGGCGGAGCGCCTGTCGATCTCGCAGCCAGCGTTGTCGCAGCAGATCCGCCAACTTGAGCAGAACCTCGACGTCACGCTGTTCGAGCGCAGCAGCAAACGTCTGCTGCCGACCCTCGCCGCACACACTTTGTACAACCATGCCTTGCCGCTGCTCGATGGTTTGCAACGGGCACGCGAGGCGTTGGGCAACTTCAAGGGACAGGCCTTGCGCACGCTGGCGATCGGCGTACTGCAAACGGTTCACACCAGTCTGGTGCCGCAAATGCTTGAGCGGGTGCGCAAGGCGCAGCCGCATCTGGTGGTGCAGATTTATGAATTGACTGGACTTGAGATCGAGCGGCGCCTGCTCAACGGGTCGCTGGACATTGGCATCAGTTATCTGCCGCCGCGCCAACCGGGCCTGCATGGCGTGATGCTCTATGAAGACGAACTGACGCTGGTGATCCCGGCGGATCATCCGTTGCGCGAATTCAAGAAAGTCTCGATGCGCCAGGCCGCCGAATTGCCGATGCTGCTGTTGGGCGAGGAGTTCCAGATCCGCCAGATCTGGCAGGCGCAACTCACAGCCTTGGGACGGCGCCCGCAAGTGCAGGCCGAACTGAACAATATGGTGGGGATTCTCGACAGTCTGCCGCACACCAAATTGGCGACGGTGCTGCCTGGGCGTTCGCAGAAGGAATACGACGATCAGGATCTGCTGTGGAAACCGCTGAGCGAGCCACGGGTGCCGCTGAAGGTGGGTCTGGTGTGTCGCGATGTGCAGCGCCAGCAGGCCTCGTTGGCTCTTTTGCGGACATTGCTGGAAGAAGTGATGGAACGCGAGATGAAGCCAACGCTTGATCCGCTGGCCTGACTACTTTTCTGCAGGCAAAAGAAAACCCCGCCGAAGCGGGGCTTTGCAGACTGTTTCCCTGACATCCATTTCACTCCGCCACCCTGGCAGAATCCTACGTGTCCGTGTTGTTGCTTTGCGCTTCCTGCGCGACGTCCATGAAATGTAGATTAGCTCTGGATCCAATTTCCGACTATGGGAGAACAGCAGCACGTCATGTAAGAGAATGCTTACATGACGTTACATCATCAGAATTGCGCCGCATCCAGCAGGAACAGCGACTCGCTGCCAGCCTTCACCGACGCGCTCAACGAGTGAATGCGCGGCAACAGACGGGCGAAGTAGAAGCGTGCGGTGCCGAGCTTGCTGGCGTAGAAATCGTCCTGCGCTTCTTTGCCCAGCGCAGCTTTGGCCATCAGTGCCCACATGTAAGCGTAGGAAACGTAGCCGAACGCTTGCAGATATTCGACCGAGGCCGCGCCGATTTCGTTCGGGTTGTTTTTCGCCCGATCCAGTACCCACGACGTCAGCTCGTCGAGGGTGTCGACGGCATCGTTCAGCGGCTTGGTGAATTCGCCCAGATCGGCGCTGGCAGTCGCGGTGAAGTGGCGGATCTCGTCAGCGAACAGCTTGTAGAACGCGCCGCCGCTGCCGACGATCTTGCGACCGACCAGATCCAGCGCCTGAATGCCGTTGGTGCCTTCGTAGATCTGGGTGATGCGCACATCACGCACCAGTTGTTCCTGGCCCCACTCACGGATGTAGCCATGGCCACCGAAAATCTGTTGGCCGTGCACGGTGGTTTCCAGACCGAGATCGGTGAGGAACGCTTTGGCCACCGGCGTCAGCAACGCGACCAGATCTTCGGCACGCTTGCGGGTCGCGGCGTCTTCGCTGAACTTGGCGGTGTCGAGTTGCATCGCCACGTAAGTGGAGAACGCACGGCCGCCTTCGTTCGAGGCTTTCATGGTCAGCAGCATGCGCCGCACGTCCGGGTGGACGATGATCGGGTCAGCGACTTTGTCTTTGTTTTGCGCGCCCGTCGGTGAACGGCTTTGCAGACGGTCGCGCGCGTATTCAACGGCGTTCTGATAAGAGCGCTCGCCGGTCGCCAGGCCTTGGATGCCGACGCCCAGACGCTCGTAGTTCATCATGGTGAACATCGCGTTGAGGCCTTTGTTCGGCTCGCCGACCAGATAACCCACGGCTTCGTCGAAGTTCATCACGCAGGTCGCGGAGGCCTGGATGCCCATCTTGTGTTCGATCGAACCGCAGTTCGCCGGGTTGCGCGCGCCGAGGCTGCCGTCGGCGTTGACCATGAACTTCGGCACGAGGAACAGCGAGATGCCTTTAGGGCCCGCCGGGGCGTCCGGCAGTTTCGCCAGCACCAGGTGAATGATGTTTTCGGTGAGGTCGTGTTCGCCACCGGTGATGAAGATCTTGGTACCGCTGACCTTGTAGGAACCGTCGGCCTGAGGCTCAGCCTTGGTACGAATAATCCCCAGGTCGGTGCCGGCGTGCGGCTCGGTCAGGCACATCGAACCGGCCCAGATGCCGGCGTACATGTTCGGCAGGTACGCGGCTTTCAGCTCTTCGCTGGCGTGGGCGTTGATCGACAGGCAGGCACCGGCGGTCAACATCGGGTACAGACCGAAGGACAGGCTGGCGGAGTTGACCATTTCTTCAACTTGCGCCGACACGGCTTTGGGCATGCCCATGCCGCCGAACTCTGGATCACCGCCCACGCCGACCCAACCGCCTTCGGCGTAAGTCTGATAAGCCTGTGGGAAACCGGCCGGGGTGGTGACGGCGCCGTCGGCCCAATGGCAGCCTTCTTCGTCAGCGGCACGGCTCAAAGGCGCGATGCTTTTGCTGGTGACCTTGCCGGCCTCTTCGAGAATGGCTTCAACGGTTTCGGCGTCGACGGTCTCGGCCAGTGCCGGCAGTTCGGCCCAGAGTTTGGCGACCTCGAACACTTCATTGAGGACGAAGCGCATATCGCGCAGCGGCGCTTTGTAGTCAGCCATGGCAAACCTCGCAAGATCTAAACGGTGATTCGTGGAATGATGTTTTCGTTGAGCCCGAGTGTACCTCAACAACTTTTGCGACACATAGGGTCAACCGGTGACTGATTTGTTATTTTTAGTCACCACAAAAAATCGCAGCCCCGCCAACCCCAAATTCCCTGTAGGAGCTGCCGAAGGCTGCGATCTTTTGATCTTCTTTAAAGCGCAAACAACTCCGCCGGCAACTTCATCAAACAATCACTCCCCGCCTCAATCGCCGCCCGATGCGCCGCCGTACGTGGCAACAAGCGCTTGAAGTAAAACTCGCACGTCGCCAATTTCCCGCGCAGATAATCCGCCTCGCCCTCGCCCGCCTCCAATTGCGCCTGCGCCACCCACGCCATGCGCAACCACAGATAACCGAGAATGATGTAACCGCTGTACATCAGATAATCCACCGACGCCGCGCCCACTTCATCAGGGTTCTTCATGGCCGCCATGCCGACCTTCATGGTCAGGTCGCCCCACTGCTGATTCAGCTCGTTGAGCTGCGCAACAAAACTGCCCAACTGCGGATGGTCAACATTGGTCGCGCAGAACTTGTGGACGATTTTGGTAAAGCCGCGCAGCAATTTGCCCTGACTGCCGAGCACCTTGCGCCCGAGCAGATCCAGCGCCTGAATGCCGTTAGTGCCTTCGTAAATCGGTGCAATCCGACAATCGCGAACCAACTGTTCCATGCCCCATTCACGAATAAAACCGTGGCCGCCAAATACCTGCATGCCGAGGTTGGTCACTTCCAGCCCGCTGTCGGTCATGAACGCTTTGCAGATCGGCGTGAGAAACGCCAGCAGGTCTTCAGCCTCCTGGCGCGCGTCGGCGTCGCTGTTCAGATGTGCGGTATCGAGCAACTGCGCGGTGAAGTAGGTCAGTGCGCGGTTGCCTTCGTTGAAGGCTTTCATGGTCAGCAACATGCGCCGCACGTCGGGGTGGACGATGATTGGGTCGGCGACTTTGTCCGGGGCTTTGGCGCCGGTCAGTGAGCGCATCTGCAAGCGGTCGTTGGCGTATTTGATCGCGCCCTGAAAGCTTGCCTCGCCCAGACACAAGCCCTGCATGCCGGTGCCGAGGCGCGCGTGGTTCATCATGGTGAACATGCAGTTGAGGCCCTTGTTCGGCTCGCCGATCAGGTAGCCCTTGGCGCCATCGAAGTTGAGCACGCAGGTGGCCGAAGCCTTGATGCCCATCTTGTGTTCGATCGAACCACAGGAAACACCGTTGCGTTCGCCCGCTTCGCCCGCCGTGTCCGGCAAGAACTTCGGCACGATAAACAGCGAGATGCCCTTGGTCCCGGCTGGCGCGTCCGGCAGTTTCGCCAACACCAGATGGATGATGTTGTCGCTCATGTCGTGCTCGCCGGCGGAGATGAAAATCTTGCTGCCGGTGACCGCATAACTGCCGTCAGCCTGAGGCACGGCGCGGGTCTTGATGATGCCCAGATCGGTGCCGCAGTGGGCTTCGGTCAGGCACATGGTGCCGGTCCACTGGCCGGCGGTGAGTTTGCTCAGGTAGGTTTCTTTCTGCTCGGCGCTGCCGTGGGCGTGGATCGCCGACATCGCGCCGTGGGTCAGGCCCGGGTACATGCCCCACGAGGTGTTGCTGGAGCCGACCATTTCGCTGATCACCAACCCCAGCGAACTCGGCAGACCCTGGCCGCCGTAGGTCGGATCTGCCGCCAGACCATGCCAGCCACCTTCGACATATTGTGCGAAAACCTGCTTGAAGCCTGTAGGCGTTGTCACCACACCGTTGTCGAAATGGCAGCCCTCCTCGTCACCGCTGCGATTGAGCGGCGCCAGAACGTTTTCGCAGAACTTCGCGCCCTCTTCGAGGATCGCGTTGATCATGTCCGGGCTCGCGTCATCCGCGCCGAGGGCGGCGTAGTTGGCGTGGAAGTCGAAGACGTGGTCGATCAGAAAGCGCATGTCGCGCAGGGGAGCTTTGTATTCAGGCATGGTGGCTTCTCCGTCAGCAGATTCCTCAACCTACTGCCGGCCACCACGCCCGACAATCATTGTGCAGACGCTGAATGCGCCGTCATCACTCAACCTGCGGCCGTGCCCATGCGCACCGCGCCACGGCGGTTCTGGCCGAACGCGACGACGCAGTTTCGCCCTGCGCCTTTGGCGCTGTAGAGCGCCTCGTCGGCTGATTTCAGGACTTGCTCGGGGTTGCGCTGCTCAACGCGCTCGGCGACGCCGATACTCACCGTCACCGACACGCTCGAAGCACCCGAGCCGGCGCGACGCTGACGTCCTTGTTGGTCGTCGTTCGGGCGGTTTTCCTGATTGCGCAGTTGAATGTTGTAGGACGCAATCGACTCGCGAATCACTTCCAGATGCGGCATGCACTCTTCAAGGGTTTTGCCTGCAAACACCAGGGCGAATTCCTCACCGCCATAGCGATACGCCCTACCGCCACCGCTGATTTTCGACAGCTTGCTGGCGACCAGACGCAGCACTTGGTCACCAACATCGTGGCCGTGGGTGTCGTTGAATTTCTTGAAGTGGTCGACGTCGCTCATCGCCAGCACATAGTTGCGGCCGAGGCGCTGCATGCGTTCGTTGAGTGCGCGACGCCCCGGCAGACCGGTGAGTTCGTCGCGGAAGGCCATTTGATAAGCCTCGTGCGCAACGGCGGCGGCGATCATCAACATCACCTGGCTGCACATGATGTTCAGGGTAAACGGCAGGATGAAGGTTTTCGGCAGCATCCAGAACACGCCGAGCAGGCCGACCAGTTGGGCCGCGTGCAGCGGGCGCGGGTTGCGCCAGTACTGCCAGGCCAAGAGCAGGAACGCCGAGATAAATACCGGATAGGACAGCTGGATCAGGCTCATCCAAGCGCCGTGCAGCGCCGGCCAGCGGATTTCCGAGAGCCACATCAACAGCGCCTGGGGATAACTTTGCTCAAGCCCCAACGCCACGCTGCCAAACGCGAGTAGAACGGCGAAGCGCGCGACCATGTCCTGAAACAGGTGCGTGCGCTCCTGCCACGCGGCAAACAGGCCAAACAGCAGCGGCAAGAGCAGACAGACCAGATGGAAGACCACGGCGGCGTCTTCGCGCACTTTGCCGTTGTCGCGGTAATAGTCGGTCTGGGTATCGAGCAGAAAGTAGGCGATGTACACCGTGAGCATCAGAAACAGTTCGCGCTGACGTCGGTATACCGCGCAGTAAGCGCCACCCAGCAACAGCACCAACGTCGGCAACACGTTGAACAGCGAAGTGAAGAACACGTTGAGGTCTTTGACGTACGCAGCCGCCAACCCCGCGAGTAACAACAGCAGCGAAGGTAAGAAATGACTGAAACGTACAGCGGAAGAACGCGGCAAGGGTAAAGCTCCGACCCGTCATGGCAAAAAAGATGGCATTGTGCCTGCAATGTGGCCAGTTAAGCACACAATGTGATCCAGATCACAGCCAGTCTCTTTAACGGCAGAAAACCCGACTATCTGAGCGTTTTGCCAAGTTTTTTGCCCTGCGCGGTGTGCTGGCCACCATGACTGATGGCCAGCCTTGGAAAAAACTCTTACAGATCGTTATAGAACGGCAGCAATGGCCCCTCCGCCGGGCTCCGTCCCTCGGCACCGTAGGGCTTGAGATTGAGCGAAGCATCCGCTGCTTGCCGCGTCGTGACCTTCGGACTGGCCGGACGCTGAGTCACGACATTTTCATCGCCGACATGGCCCTGCGGAATCACCAGTGACGGATGATCGAACGGCGCCCGCTCCCAGGCCACGCGCGGATCGGTCAGGCCGATTTCCATGAATTTCACCAGTGCATCGATCTCATCCGGGGTCAGGTTGAGGTTGGTCATGTCAGGATCGAGGTTCGAGGTGTTGTGCTGATTCGCCGAAGGATGCTCGAAACCGCTGGTGTTGTTGGCGTCCTCGCCACGGCGATCACCGCCGCGGTTATAAAACTCCATGACTTGCTTGAGCGTCGCGCGGCTGCCGTTGTGAAAGTACGGCCCGGTCAGCGCGATGTTGCGCAGGGTCGGCGTCTTGAAGGCGCCATCGACCGAATCGCGGAAGTTGACGTTGGGTTTGAGCGTGGCGTCGCACGGAATCGCTGCGCTCAGCGGTGCTTCGAAGGTGCAGACGTCGACATCCAGCGGATCGGCAATGCTGGCGCCCTGCAACAGCTTGTTGTACTGACGGCTGAATGACCACGGATTGCCCCAGGCATCTGTCCCGCCAAGCGCGAGGTCTTCGGAAGTCGGGCGCACGCCGGTGTTGTAGAAACCGTTGTCGTAGAGCGTGGTGAGGTTGTCGGCCATGACCATGCGCTCGATGCGTTCACGCGGGTGCATCAACAGGCGGCTGGCGGCATTGGTCAGCTCCGCACCGCCATGGCAGTTCACACATTTACCCTTGCCGAGAAACAGACTCATGCCCTGGACCTGCTGCGCATTCATGGCGGTTGAATCGCCTTGCAGGTAAGCATCGATGGGCGCCTGATCGGAGATCAACGTGGATTCGTACATCTGAATCGCCAGACCGAAGAACAACGGGAAATTGGCTTCCATCTGCGTATACGGCGCACCACCCACCAGCACGTTTTGCGTGGCGTTCCACAGGCGTGGCTGGAAGGCGTTCTTGATCAGTTCGCGATAGGTCGGGCGCCGCGCGCCGGACACCGAGGCGAGCACGGAATCGTTGGAGGAAATCCGTTGTTGCTTGAGCATCAACTGATCGAGCATGCGCCGGCCGATGTCGGCGAAAGTACGGCCGCCGCAGGACATCTCCACCCCGCTGCCCGGCGGGCCTACTGCTTGCGATGCGGCGGAAGCGTCGTTAAGCGCCAGCCGGACTTTGCTGGCCACGGTGCTGCGCTCGGCGGTTACGTAAATCCCTGCATCGGGATCGCGGTTGCCGAACGGCGAGAAGCCGTTGAACACGTTATTCGCGCGGCCATCCCAGAAATTGCGCACGTTGAACGCCGCGTTGATCACCGACGGCGCGTTACGCCCGGTGCTGCGGCGCACGTTGATGCCGCCGACCTGGAAAATACCGTCGGGCTGCTGGGTGCATTTGTCGAAGCGCGGCTGGTTGGGTTTGACGAAATTGGCGTCGAACACGCCCTGTGAGCCGATCACGTCATCGCTCGAATAGACGATCGGCGAATTGCGTTCCAGTGGATTGCTCAGCACATGGGTCGGGAAGTCGGTTTTCTTCAGCGTGTAGTTCGGCCCGCCCTTGCCGCCGGACAAGGTCGCGTAGGACGCCACGTCACCGGATATGTCGGAGGCCACGAAGGGCTTGTTGAAAATCGAGGCGACGTTAGCGTTGGTGTGTGCCTGGCCGGGGTTGAGCTGGTTGGTGATGCGGTGGTCGACGCCAGCGTGATAGTGGCAGGACGCGCACGCGGTGGCGCCATCGCTGCCGACTTCCATGTCCCAGAACAGCGCTTTGCCGAGCAGAATCGCGGCGGAGCGGTTGAGCACGTAGTCGGTCATCAAGTCCACCTTGCGCCCGCCTTCTGTCCCCGACGGATCGGGCGGCAGCATGCCACGCAGCGATTGCAGGCTCGGCACTTCCGGTACTGGCGGATCCACTTCGGCGGGCGTTGCGGCCATTGCGCCGGAGGCTGCGAGTGCGAGGGGTAGCCAGACAAGTCGGCTGATGTTCATGTGCTTCACCCTGACGGTTGTTGTTATGCGTTTTGCCGGGCGAGAGGCGTCGTGGAACAGCACAGGATTTCTCATGAGCGCCGGTTAATCCGGGCAGTGCAATTAATTGGCCATCTTACTTGGAAACATTTTGAATCAATAAACGCGGGGACAGCGCGCTGGCAGCCACCGTTTCTGCTGGGGAATCGTCCCCAGAGTCGGGGATAAATCCAACGCAAAAAAAAACCGCTGCACCCGAAGGCGCAGCGGTTTTTCAAGAGACTGCGTTAAGGCTTAGTAGCCCAGTGCGAAGTCTTCTTCTTTCATGTCCATCAGGTTGTTGGCACCCGACAGCATGGTCGCCACGTGCGTACGGGTACGCGGCAGGATGCGCTGGAAGTAGAAGCGCGCGGTTTGCAGCTTGGCGGTGTAGAACGCAGCATCGCCGGTGCCTTCTGCCAGCTTTTCAGCGGCCAGACGCGCCATGTCGGCCCAGAAGTAAGCCAGGCAGGCATAACCGGAGTACATCAGGTAGTCCACGGAGGCCGCGCCGACTTCTTCGCGATCTTTCATGGCGGCCATGCCGACCTTCATGGTCAGCTCGCCCCATTCCTTGTTGATTGCCGCCAGCGGTGCGACGAATTCTGCAACGGCTTCGTTGCCTTCGTTGTTCTGGCAGAACTTGTGGACGATCTTGGTGAAGCCTTTCAGGGCTTCGCCTTGCGTCATCAGCACTTTACGGCCGAGCAGGTCGAGTGCCTGGATACCGGTGGTGCCTTCGTACAGCATCGAAATGCGGCTGTCGCGAACGTTCTGCTCCATGCCCCACTCGGCGATGAAGCCGTGGCCGCCGTAGATCTGAACGCCGTGGTTGGCGGATTCGAAACCGACTTCGGTCATGAACGCTTTAGCGATCGGGGTCATGAAAGCCAGCAGTGCGTCGGCTTTCTTCTTTTCTTCTTCATCGACGCCGTATTTGACGATGTCGACCTGTTTGGCGGTGAAGTACACCATCGCACGGTTGCCTTCGGCGAACGCCTTCATGGTCAACAGCATGCGGCGTACGTCAGGATGAACGATGATCGGGTCAGCGGCTTTTTCCGGCGCTTTCGGGCCAGTCAGCGAACGCATTTGCAGACGATCGCGAGCGTATTTCAGGCCGCCCTGGAAACCAATTTCGGCGTGGGCCAGACCTTGCAGCGCGGTACCCAGACGTGCGGTGTTCATAAAGGTGAACATGCAGTTCAGGCCTTTGTTCGCCGGGCCGATCAGGTAACCGGTAGCGCCGTCGAAGTTCATCACGCAAGTGGCGTTGCCGTGGATGCCCATCTTGTGTTCCAGCGAACCGCATGTCACTGCGTTGCGCTCACCGACGGTGCCATCAGCGTTCGGCATGAACTTTGGAACGATAAACAGCGAGATGCCTTTGGTGCCAGCCGGTGCGTCCGGCAGGCGGGCCAGCACGATGTGGACGATGTTATCGGCCATGTCGTGTTCACCGGCCGAGATGAAGATCTTGGTGCCGGAAACCTTGTAGGAGCCGTCGGCCTGAGGTTCGGCCTTGGTGCGCAACATGCCCAGGTCGGTGCCGCAGTGCGGTTCGGTCAGGCACATGGTGCCGGTCCATTCGCCGGAAACCAGCTTGGTCAGATAGGCTTCTTGCTGCTCAGGCGTGCCGTGCTCGGAGATGGTGTTCATCGCGCCGTGCGACAGGCCTGGGTACATGCCCCACGACCAGTTGGCTTCGCCAACCATTTCGCTTACGGCCAGACCCAGCGACTCCGGCAGGCCTTGGCCGCCGTGCTCGACGTCGTGCGCCAGGCTTGGCCAGCCGCCTTCAACGAATTGCTTGTAAGCCTCTTTGAAGCCCGTCGGGGTTTTCACGCCGGACTCGCTCCAGGTGCAACCTTCGAGGTCGCCCACGCGGTTCAGCGGTGCCAGTACCTGCTCACAAAACTTGGCGCCTTCTTCGAGAATGGCGTCAACCATGTCCGGAGTTGCGTCTGCGCAAGCCGGAAGGCTCTGATAGTGCGCTTCGTAGCCGAGCAGCTCGTCACGAACGAAGCGAATATCACGCAAGGGGGCCTTGTAGTCAGGCATAGCGATAAACCTCTGCTGATGTAACCGGGAATGAACGACCGCGTTGATTTGTTGTGACGGTCAAACAGTTGTTTGAAACATACGTTTACGCCGAAATCTTGTCAAGCATCGATCTTTTGCCGTTCGTCATCACGTCCGGTAAACGCTGGGCACAGCAAACCGCCATTGGCTCAGGCGAGTCATCGGCGCTGAAAAAAGATTAGTTGAGGGAGAAGGACTTACAACGAAAAACGCCGCGACAAGGCGCGGCGTTCAGGAAACTGATGGCAAAAAATCAGGCAAATGTATCGATGATTGTCCCGAGCATTTCATCGGATGCCTTGGCAACC
This sequence comes from Pseudomonas sp. SM4, assembly GCF_051913165.1. Lineage (NCBI taxonomy): Bacteria > Pseudomonadati > Pseudomonadota > Gammaproteobacteria > Pseudomonadales > Pseudomonadaceae > Pseudomonas > Pseudomonas sp. SM4. The sequence continues at coordinate 85,909 of NZ_JBODOE010000008.1, forward strand.
TTCACGCCCAGCTCCGCCTGGAGCTTGCCCTGAGACATCTCGACCATATTGCTGGCCAGATCAGATTGCTGAGCACGATCCACGCCACGCAGACGATCGACCTGCACTTCGGACGACTGGCTGATCACCGAGCGTTCAATCGTATTATTGGCAATCTGGCTGGCAGCCTGATCGACGCGGTTTTGCCCGCTCTGAATCGAGCTCAGACCGGCATAAAAAGCTGTGTTACCGGAGATTTCCATAACGGTTCTCATCCTTGGGAAGGATCAATGGCTGCCATTGAAGCAGAGGTGTCAGAAAAACACCCGTCAAAAACACTAATGGCACAGTGCCTGCCCATAGAGAAAAGCTTAGTCGAGCAAATCCAGCTGTAAATGATCGGCCACTGCTTCTGCGCTCAAAACCTTGAGTTTCGGCACGCGCCCCAGACACGGTGCCGGAATCCGCTCAGCCAATGTCGCCAGATTCTCCTCCAGCCGCGAGGTCTTTGGATCAATGATATTCGCCACCCACCCCGCTAACTGCAGGCCATCACGGGCGATTGCCTCAGCTGTCAGCAGCGCATGACTGATGCAACCCAGTCGCACACCGACGACCAGAATCACCGGCAGCTTCAACGCAATCGCCAAATCCGACAAATTATCCTGATCCGCCAACGGCACGCGCCAGCCACCCGCGCCTTCAATCAAGGTGAAATCGGCGTTCATGGCCAGAATCTCGCGCATCGGCGCCAACAACGATTGCACGGTCAGCGCCACACCCGCTTCACGCGCCGCCAAATGCGGCGCGATGGCCGGCTCGAACGCCACCGGATTGACCTGTTGATAAGTCAGCGGCACCGAACACTCGGCCAGCAGCGCTAGCGCATCCGAATTACGCAAACCCTTGGGCGTGACATCGCACCCGGACGCCACCGGTTTGCCTGCCGCCGTGCTCAAGCCTGCCGACCGCGCCGCGTGCAGCAACCCCGCGGCAACCGTGGTCTTGCCGACATCGGTGTCGGTTCCGGTGATGAAATAGGCTGCGCTCATACGGGTTTCTCCAACACGGCGTAGACCACCTGATAAGTCGCCGGCAACCCCGACGCCTCACGGAACTGCTCGTAAGCTTCAACCAAGCCGAGAATCCGCGCGCGCCCGGTCAAACCGCCCGGCCGTCCCGGATTCAGATTGTGTGCGCCCAAGGCTTTCAATTCATGGGTCAGGCTGCGCACATCCGGGTAATGCAGCACGTGCGCCTGTTTCTCCAGACTCAACGTGCGTAAACCGCTGGCCGCGCACATTTGCTCATAGCGAGCGAACTCGCGGAAGCGGTTGACGTGCACCAGCCCGTCGACCTGCCGCCAGCTGTCGCGCAACTCAAACAGCGTCCCTACACAAAGACTAGCAAACGCAAAAATTCCGCCCGGTTTCAGTACGCGAAAGGCCTCGCTGAGCACTGCTTCGAAATCCGCACACCACTGCACCGCGAGGCTGGAGAAGATCAGGTCGCAGGTCGAATCCTGCAACGGCAGCCGCTCGGCATCGCCAGCAATAAAATGCTGCGCACCACCCAACGGACGTGCGTGCTCGAGCATGCCCTCAGCAATGTCCAGCGCCACACCGTGGCTCTCGGCAAACCGCGAAGCCAACGCGCGGGTGAAGTATCCCGTGCCACAACCGAGATCCAGCCAGCGCGCCGGTACAAACTCCGTCGGCAAGCGCTGAATCAACTGTGTACCGACATCACGTTGCAACTCGGCGACGCTGTCGTAACTGGCCGCCGCGCGAGAAAAAGAGGCCGCGACCTGACGCTTGTCAGGCAAGCCGCCAGGCAGCACAAGAGACAAATCAGTCATCACCGCACTCATGTAAAAAAGCCTGGATCGCACCCGCCAGTCCGTGGGGGTCTTCCAGAAGAAACGCATGACTGGCCTGTTCGATCAGACCAATTTCGATATCCGGCAACAAGGCGAACAACGCCCCCGCTGCTTCCGCCGGCACCAAACCGTCCTGCCCGGCGAACAGATGCAACTGCGGCCCGCGAAACGCCTGCAGCGCATCGCGAGTATCCATTTGCGCAAGCAGCTCCAGCCCGGCCATCAATGCTGACGGCGACGTATTCGGCGCACCGCCGAGCAGCAATCGCGACAGGCCGCGCGGGTCTTGCGCGCCTTGAACACACAGCAAAGAGAACCGTTTGAGGGTCGTGCGCGGGTCGGCCTGGCAACCGGCGAGAAACGCGTCGAACGTCTCGCCCGCCATCGCACTCGGCCATTGCTCATGGGTAACAAAACAAGGATTGCTCGCCAGCGTCAGCAATCCGCAGCAACGCTCGCCACGCCGCGCCGCCAATTCGCAGGCGAGCATCCCACCCAACGACCAGCCACCGAGCCACACGTCCTGAGGAATGCGCTCATCAAGTTCGTCGAGCCAGTCTTGCAGATCGCGGGAATCCAGCTCGGGTAACGGCTCGATGTCGACTTTCAGGTGTGCATCGAGACCTTGCAACGCCGCCGCCAAGGGCTCCATCGGCGATACGCCGAGGCCCCAACCGGGCAGCAGAATCAGGCGATCACGCATGGCTTGGCTCCGACGAAAGTTGGGCAAAGCAATCGGCCAGTCCTGCTAACAATAGCTGCACCTGCGCTTCACTGTGGGCGGCGGTCAGGGTCACACGTAAACGCGCGCTGCCGGCAGGCACGGTTGGCGGACGGATCGCAGTAACCATCAGCCCGCGCTCGCGCAACATCTGCGACAAGCGCACCGCGCGCCCGGCGTCGCCAATCATGATCGGCTGGATCGGCGTGAAGCTGTCCATCAGCTCCAGGCCGATATGCTCGGCGCCTTGGCGGAACTGACGGATCAGCGTTTGCAGATGCGCCCGGCGCCAATGCTCGGTGCGCAGCAACTCCAGACTTTTCAGCGTCGCGCAGGCCAACGCGGGGGGCTGGCTGGTGGTGTAAATGTATGGGCGGGCGAACTGGATCAGGCTTTCGATCAGCTCCTCGCTGCCCGCGACGAAAGCGCCAGCCGTGCCGAAGGCTTTGCCGAGGGTGCCGACCAACACCGGCACGTCCTCCTGACTCAGTCCGAAATGCTCGACGATGCCGCCGCCATTCGCACCAAGCGGGCCGAAACCGTGCGCGTCATCGACCATCAGCCACGCGCCTTTGGCCTTGGCTGCGCGGGCGAGTGCCGGCAAGTCGGCCAGGTCGCCGTCCATGCTGAACACGCCGTCGGTGACCACCAGCGTGTTGCCGGTGGCTTTCTCCAGGCGCTTGGCCAGACTTTGCGCATCGTTGTGCAAATAGCGATTGAAACGCGCACCGGACAACAAACCGGCATCCAGCAGCGAAGCATGATTGAGGCGGTCTTCCAGCACCGTATCGCCCTGCCCGACCAGCGCGGTGACCGCACCGAGGTTGGCCATGTAACCGGTGGTAAACAGCAGCGCACGCGGGCGACCGGTGAGGTCGGCCAAGGCTTCTTCGAGTGCATGGTGCGGGCCGCTGTGGCCGATGACCAGGTGCGAAGCGCCGCCACCGACACCCCAGCGCTCAGCGCCGGCGCGCCAGGCTTCGATCACTTGCGGGTGATTGGCCAGACCGAGGTAATCGTTGTTGCAGAAGGCGAGCAACGGTTTGCCGTCGACCACCACTTCAGGCCCCTGCGGGGATTCAAGCAGCGGGCGCTGGCGATAAAGATTTTCGGCACGACGGGCAGCAAGGCGTGCGGCGAGATCGAAAGACATGCAGGCCTCGACAGTAAAAAACAACTTTGTAGGAGCTGCCGCAGGCTGCGATCTTTTGATCTTGTCTTTTTAAAAACAACAGCAAAAGATCGCAGCCTTCGGCAGCTCCTACATGAAATCCGTGGGGCGATCAGACGGCGGCGTTGTAGAACTGCTCGCTGCTCTTCTGTTCAACCAATGCCTGCTCGATCGCCGCTTGGTGAACCTCGTCGGCATGCTCTTCACGCGCTTCCGGCTGAATGCCCAGGCGCGCAAACAGTTGCATGTCCTTGTCGGCCTGCGGGTTGGCAGTGGTCAGCAACTTGTCGCCGTAGAAAATCGAGTTGGCGCCAGCGAAGAAAGCGAGGGCCTGCATCTGCTCGTTCATCGCTTCGCGGCCGGCGGACAGGCGCACGTGGGATTGCGGCATGAGGATACGGGCCACGGCGAGCATGCGGATGAAGTCGAACGGGTCGATGTCTTCGGCGTTTTCCAGCGGCGTACCGGCGACCTTCACCAGCATGTTGATCGGCACCGATTCCGGGTGTTCCGGCAGGTTGGCCAACTGGATCAGCAGATTGGCGCGGTCATCCAGCGACTCGCCCATGCCGAGAATCCCGCCCGAGCAGATTTTCATCCCCGATTCACGTACATAGGCCAGCGTTTGCAGGCGCTCGCTGTAAGTGCGGGTGGTGATGATGCTGCCGTAGAACTCCGGCGAGGTGTCGAGGTTGTGGTTGTAGTAATCGAGGCCGGCCTTGGCCAGCGCTTCGGTCTGATCCTGATCGAGACGGCCGAGGGTCATGCAGGTTTCCAGGCCCATGGCTTTCACGCCTTCAACCATTTTCAGCACGTACGGCATGTCTTTGGCCGACGGGTGCTTCCACGCCGCGCCCATGCAGAACCGCGTAGAGCCGATGGCCTTGGCGCGTGCCGCCTCTTCGAGGACTTTCTGCACTTCCATCAGTTTTTCTTTTTCAAGGCCGGTGTTGTAGTGACCGGACTGCGGGCAGTACTTGCAGTCTTCCGGGCAGGCGCCGGTCTTGATCGACAACAGCGTCGAAACCTGAACGCGGTTGGCGTTGAAATGTGCGCGGTGCACCGTTTGCGCCTGGAACAGCAAGTCGTTGAATGGCTGTACGAAGAGGGCTCTGACTTCGGCCAGTGACCAGTCGTGACGCAGGGTGGCGGTGGTGCTCGCGCTCATGGGTAATTCCTTGGTTATGCTTGGCTGGCGACTGGGGAAACGGAATACCCACAGGCGCTACACGGATGTTCGGCATATTTAAGGAAGAGTCATGCGCTGTCAACCACCATACAAAGAGTCGGTTTACATCTGTTTAAAAAACGTACAAATCTGTTTGTTGTGCGATGAGCCCGCAGACGCAGAAATGCCAATGTGCGTGGCGTGCGAGACCGAACTGCCATGGCTGGGTGATCACTGCATCACCTGCGCGCTGCCGCTGGCGGCGGCGGACATGACATGTGGTGAGTGCCTGCTAGAGCCTCCAGCGTTCGAACAGGTCGTCGTGCCGTGGCTGTATGGTTTCCCGGTGGACAGTTTGATAACGCGCTTTAAACACAACGCGAAATGGCCGTTTGGCCACCTGCTCGCCGACGTTCTCGGGCAATACCTGCAACATCGCTTCGAAGAGGACGTACCAAGACCGGAGGCGCTGTTGCCGGTACCGATGGCGAAACAACGTTTGCGTCAGCGTGGTTTCAATCAGGCTGCGATGCTGGCGCGATGGCTGGGCAAGTCCCTTGATCTGCCGTGCGAGGAGCAGGTCCTGCGCAGGCTGCAGAACACCAGCGCCCAGCAGGATCTCGACGCCAAGGCGCGTAAACGCAATCTGCTGCAAGCCTTCAGCCTCAATCCCGATGCACAGGTGAAGGGCCGACATCTGGCGTTGATCGATGATGTGCTGACGACCGGCGCCACGGCCCAAGCGTTGGCCCGATTGTTGATGAATGCCGGCGCAGCAAGAGTTGATGTTTATTGCCTGGCCCGCACACCAAAACCCGGAACCTGAAGCCAACACATCCCCCCTGTAGGAGCTGCGGCACGCTGCGATCTTTTGATCTTGTTTTTAAAGATCAAAAGATCGCAGCGTGCCGCAGCTCCTACAAGGGATTGGGTTTGGCTTGACTCTGGCGTTGCAAGCGGCCAACTTCACTTCCCACCGCCACAGCTAAAAAGCCCCCATTCATGTCCATGCCTTCCCTGTTGTCCCAGCACATCGTCCGCCGTCCGCAGCGTATCGCCCTGCTGCAACACATCGCCGAACAGGGCTCGATCACCCGCGCCGCAAAAAGCGCCGGCCTGAGCTACAAAGCGGCGTGGGATGCCATCGATGAGTTGAACAACCTCGCGCAAAAACCGCTGGTGGAGCGTGCCGTCGGCGGCAAGGGTGGCGGCGGCGCGAAACTGTCCAGCGAAGGCCAACGGGTATTGCGCCTCTATCAAAAGCTGCAAGCCTTGCAGGCCCAGGTGCTGGAAGCCGCGGAAGACGCCAGCGACCTCGATCTGCTCGGTCGTTTGATGCTCCGCACCAGCGCACGCAATCAGTTGCACGGCAAGGTTGTGGCGATTGAAAGTCAGGGTCGCAATGACCTGATCCGCCTCGAACTCGCCGAAGGCCTGCACCTCGACGCGCAAATCACCCACGACAGCACCGTGCATCTGGAACTGCAGGCCGGTACCGAAGTGGTGGCGCTGATCAAGGCCGGCTGGCTCGAACTGCTGACCGTCGAACAACCTGCAACGTCTGGTCACAATCTTCTCACCGGCACCACCGAAGCCATTCTCGATGCCGAGGACGGCCCCAGCGAAGTGCGCATTACCCTGCCCAACGGCCATACCCTCTGCGCTCTGGCTGAGCCGCTGGACTTGCGCACCCGTGGTCTGATCGTCGGGCAAGCGGTGCAGGTGCAGTTCTCACCGTCCAACGTGCTCATCGGTACGCCGCTCTAGTCGGGCGCTGCAACGAAAGCGTCATCGACGCTCATTAAGGTGGCTGCCAAAACCAAGCAGGGAGCCTGATGTGAGCCTATTAGAAGAAAACCAATCGACTGACCTGGAAAAAATGGTCGGCCTCAGCCGTCGCGGCTTCATCGGCGCCGGCGCGTTGTGCGGCGCGGCGATGTTCCTCGGCGGCAGTCTGTTGAGCCGCAGCGCACTGGCCACCGGCGTCAGCGCTGGCAACAGCCGCCTGCTCGGTTTCGAGAGCATTCCGGCGGCCACCACTGACGTGATCAGCCTGCCCAAAGGCTACAAGTCTTCGGTGCTGATCAGTTGGGGCCAGCCATTGCAGAAAAACGGCCCGGCCTTCGACCCGAGCGGCAACGGCACCGCCGCCGCACAAGAAGTGCAGTTCGGCGACAACAACGACGGCATGAGCCTGTTCGCCTTCCCTGACGATCGCAACCGCGCGTTGATGGCGATCAACAACGAATACACCAACTACCGCTACCTCTACCCGCACGGCGGCATGCCGCAGTCGGCCGAAGACGTGCGCAAGGCACTGGCCTGCGAAGGCGTGTCGGTGATCGAGGTACAGCGCAAGAACGGTCAGTGGCAGTTCGTTCAAGGCTCGCGTTACAACCGCCGCATCCACGGCAACTCGCCGCTGCGCATCAGCGGTCCGGCAGCCGGCCACGATCTGATGAAGACCGCTGCCGACAAGCACGGCAAGAAAGTCCTCGGCACCTTCCAGAACTGCGCCAACGGTAAAACCCCGTGGGGCACTTACCTGACCTGTGAAGAAAACTTTACCGACTGCTTCGGCAGCAGCAACGCCCAGCAGCAGTTCGACCCGGCGCAAAAGCGCTACGGCGTGTCGGTCGCCAGCCGCGAAATCAACTGGCACCCGTACGACCCGCGCTTCGACATGGCGAAAAACCCCAATGAACTCAACCGTCACGGCTGGGTGGTCGAGATCGATCCGTTCGATCCGAAATCGACCCCGGTCAAACGCACCGCGCTGGGCCGCTTCAAACATGAAAACGCCGCACTGGCCGAGACCGATGACGGTCGCGCCGTGGTGTACATGGGCGACGACGAGCGTGGCGAGTTCATCTACAAATTCGTCAGCCGTGACCGCATCAACCATCGCAACGCCAAGGCCAACCGCGACATCCTCGATCACGGCACCTTGTACGTGGCCAAATTCGACAACGGCGACAGCAACCCCGACCACCCGAAAGGCCAGGGCCAGTGGATCGAACTGACCCACGGCAAAAACGGCATCGACGCCAGCAGTGGTTTTGCCGATCAGGCCGAAGTGCTGATCCATGCGCGCCTTGCCGCCAGCGTGGTTGGCGCCACGCGTATGGACCGCCCCGAATGGATCGTCGTCAGCCCCAAGGACGGCCAGGTTTATTGCACCCTGACCAACAACGCCAAACGCGGCGAAGACGGCCAACCCGTCGGCGGGCCGAACCCGCGCGAGAAGAACGTCTACGGGCAGATCCTGCGCTGGCGCACCGACCGCGACGATCACGCTTCGAAGACGTTTGCCTGGGATCTGTTTGTGGTTGCCGGTAATCCGGGTGTGCATGCCGGGACGCCGAAGGGCGGTTCGAAGAACATCACCCCGCAAAACATGTTCAACAGCCCGGATGGTCTGGGTTTCGACAAGGCTGGCCGCTTGTGGATTCTCACCGACGGCGATTCGAGCAACGCTGGCGACTTTGCCGGAATGGGCAATAACCAGATGCTCTGCGCCGATCCCAAGACCGGTGAGATTCGCCGGTTCATGGTCGGGCCGATTGGTTGTGAGGTGACGGGGATCAGCTTCTCGCCGGATCAGAAGACGCTGTTTGTCGGGATTCAGCATCCGGGGGAGAACGGTGGTTCGACGTTCCCGGAGCATTTGCCGAATGGCAAGCCGCGCTCGTCGGTGATGGCGATTACCCGTGAGGATGGCGGGATCGTCGGCGCCTGATAAGCCCTCATCGCTGGCAAGCCAGCTCCCACAGGGAAACGCATTTCTAATGTGGGAGAACGGTGGTTCGACGTTTCCTGAGCATCTGCCGAATGGCAAGCCACGCTCGTCGGTGATGGCGATTACCCGCGAAGATGGCGGGATCGTCGGCGCCTGACAGGCCCTCATCGCTGGCAAGCCAGCTCCCACAGGGAACGCATTTCTAATGTGGGAGCTGGCTTGCCAGCGATGGCGTCAGCGAAGACACCAACCACCTCCCCCGCTGCCATCTGCGCTACCATGCTGGGCCGGACGCGGCAGCCTGCTGCGCGCAGGAGTCAGCATGGCCCACCCGTTTGAAACCCTCACCCCCGACCTCGTCCTCGATGCCGTTGAAAGCATCGGTTTCCTCAGTGATGCGCGCATTCTGGCGCTCAACAGCTACGAGAACCGCGTCTATCAGGTCGGCATCGAGGACTCCGAACCGCTGATAGCCAAGTTCTACCGTCCGCAACGCTGGACCAACGAAGCAATCCTCGAAGAACACAAATTCACCTTCGAACTGGCCGACGTCGACATCCCGGTGGTTGCACCCATGATCCACAACGGCGAAACCCTGCACGAACACGCCGGTTTCCGCTTCACCCTGTTTCCGCGTCGTGGCGGCCGGGCGCCGGAGCCGGGCAATCTTGACCAGCTGTATCGCCTCGGCCAGTTGCTCGGGCGGATTCACGCGGTCGGCGCGACGAAGCCGTTCGAACACCGTGAAGCCCTCGCCGTGCAGAACTTCGGCCACGCCTCGCTGAACACTTTGCTCGAAGGCAACTTCATTCCGAAAAGCCTGCTGCCGGCCTACGAGTCCGTCGCCCGCGACCTGCTCAAACGTGTGGAAGATGCCTACGCCAACACGCCCCACCAGAACATCCGCATGCATGGCGACTGTCACCCCGGCAACATGATGTGCCGCGACGAGATGTTCCACATCGTCGACCTCGACGACTGCCGCATGGGCCCGGCGGTGCAGGACATCTGGATGATGCTCGCCGGCGACCGTCAGGAATGCCTCGGGCAGTTATCGGAATTGATGGATGGCTACAACGAATTTCACGATTTCGACCCGCGCGAACTGGCGCTGATCGAACCGCTGCGCGCCTTGCGTCTGATGCACTACAGCGCGTGGCTGGCACGACGCTGGGATGACCCGGCGTTCCCGCACAGTTTCCCGTGGTTCGGCACCGAGCGTTATTGGGGCGATCAGGTGTTGGCGTTGCGCGAACAACTGTCAGCGCTCAATGAAGAGCCGCTGAAGTTGTTCTGATGCAGGAGAGGATCAGCGCGCCCACGGTGCCCGGCGCGAATCGTTGAGACCCAGCAGATAGCTGTCGCCACCCAACTGGCTCATCTGCTGGCGAATCCAGCCGGCGCGGCGCGACACGTAAGCGGTCGGATGGCTGGCGCTCCACACGCGCGGATTCGGCAACACCGCCGCCAGATAACTCGCCTGCTGGCGGGACAGCGACTTGGCGCTCACACCGAAATGATGACGGGCGGCAGCTTCGGCGCCGAACACACCGTCATCCCACTCGACGCTGTTCAGGTACACCTCAAGAATCCGCTGCTTGGGCCAGAACACCTCGATCAGCGCGGTGAACCAGGCTTCGAGGCCTTTGCGCAGATAACTGCGCCCGGCCCACAGAAACAGGTTTTTCGACACTTGCTGGCTCAAGGTGCTGGCGCCGCGAATCGAACCGCCGAGTTCGTTGTGCGCGAGTGCGGCCTGAATTGCGCTGAAATCAAAACCCCAGTGCTCGGGGAATTTCTGATCTTCACCGGCCATGACCGCGACTTTGAGATCGTCGGAGATCTCGTCCCACGGCTTCCACGTGCGTTGCAGATCAATCGGCTCGCCGTCGACCCACGACTCGACCTTGCGCTCGACCATCAGCGCCGTACCCGGCGGCGGCACGAAACGAAAGATCAGCACCAGCACGATGCTGCCGCCCGCGAACCAGAGCAGAGCCTTCGTAAGACGACGGAAAATAGTACGCAGCATAGAGATGGCTTGGCCGAACCCGTGGAGCGGGCCATTATACAGACCCTGCCGATCGAGTCTGACTGGAGTTCTTCATGTTGCGTGGCTTTCTGCTGCTGGCCGCTTTCTTTGGTTTTACTGGTGTCGCACTCGGCGCTTTTGCCGCCCACGGCCTGAAAAACCGTCTGACGCCGGAATATCTGGCAATTTTCCACACCGGCGTCACCTACCAATTGGTGCACACCGTGGCGCTGTTCGGCGTCGCGCTGCTGGCTACGCATGTTCAGGGCCGACTGGTCACCTGGGCCGGCGTGTCCTTCACCGTCGGCATTCTACTGTTCTCCGGCAGCCTGTACGTGCTGACCACCACCGGCATCAGCAAGCTCGGCATCATCACCCCGTTCGGCGGCCTGGCCTTCCTGATTGGCTGGCTGTGCCTGGGCCTCGCCGCGTGGCGCCTGACCTGACCTGACCTGACCCACCATGAAACCGCTCCCTGTAGGAGCTGCCGCAGGCTGCGATCTTTTGATCTTGAAAAACAACATCAAAAGATCGCAGCCTGCGGCAGCTCCTACACGGGCCTGGGCATTTCAGCGGGGCAGCGGGTTTAAAGACGAATGGCTTGGGTCACCCTGTCTGATCGGGCTAGAATGCCAGCCCCTAAAAATGATGGCGGCGTTGCGCATGCGCATTCAGTTGAACGGCGAATCCCTTGAACTGCCCGACGGTGAAACCGTTGCGGCCCTGATCACCCGTCTGGAACTGACCGGACGCCGGGTAGCAGTTGAACTCAATCTGGATATCGTCCCGCGCAGCCTGCATGCCGACACCACGCTCAATGACGGCGACAACGTTGAAGTGGTGCACGCCATCGGCGGCGGCTGATTGCCAGGCCCGCGAGGGCACAGAATTCTGCAAGACCCTCACTCCTAAAGAGGATTCCCCATGAGCATCGTTCGTAGCGACAAGCCTTTTGTGCTGGCCGGTCGTACTTACCAGTCGCGTTTGCTGGTTGGTACCGGCAAGTACCGTGACATGGAAGAAACCCGTCAGGCCATCGAAGCCTCGGGTGCCGAGATCGTCACCTTCGCCGTGCGCCGCACCAACCTCGGTCAGATCGAAGGCGAGCCGAACCTGCTCGACGTATTGTCGCCAGAGCGCTACACCTTCCTGCCGAACACTGCCGGTTGCTACGACGCCATCGAAGCCGTGCGCACCTGCCGCCTGGCCCGTGAGTTGCTCGACGGTCATAACCTGGTGAAGCTGGAAGTACTGGCTGACCAGAAGACCCTGTTCCCTAACGTCATCGAAACCCTCAAGGCTGCCGAAACGCTGGTCAAGGAAGGTTTCGACGTGATGGTGTACACCAGCGATGACCCGATCATCGCCCGTCAACTGGCGGAAATCGGCTGCATCGCGGTGATGCCGCTGGCCGGTCTGATCGGTTCCGGTCTGGGGATCTGCAACCCGTACAACCTGCAGATCATCCTCGAAGAAGCCAAGATCCCTGTGTTGGTCGATGCCGGTGTCGGCACTGCGTCCGACGCAACCATCGCCATGGAACTGGGTTGCGATGCGGTGCTGATGAACTCGGCCATCGCCCACGCCCAGCAGCCGGTGATGATGGCTGAAGCCATGAAACACGCCATCGTTGCAGGCCGTCTGGCCTACCTCGCTGGCCGTATGCCGAAAAAACTCTATGCCAGCGCCTCTTCGCCGCTGGATGGTCTGATCAAGTAAGAGCCATTGATGACTGAATCGAACGACACGCCTATCCAGCCGGAAGAAGGCGACGAGCGCCAACACCGCCGCATCAAGAGTTTCGTGATGCGTGCCGGGCGCATGACCGAAGGCCAGCAAAAAGGTCTGGATCAAGGCACGCCGCTGTTCGTCCTGCCGCTGGCCGACGCGCCGGTGGATTACGATCAAGTGTTCGGCCGTTCGGCACCGCGCTCGCTGGAGATCGGTTTCGGCATGGGCCACTCGCTGCTGGAAATGGCCGCGGCGGCGCCGGATCAGGATTTCATTGGCGTTGAGGTTCACCGTCCGGGTGTTGGCGCGCTGCTCAATGGCGTGCTGACGCAGGGCCTGACCAACCTGCGGGTCTACGATTGCGACGCGATCGAAGTGCTCAACCGTTGCATCGCCGACAACAGCCTCGATCGCCTGATGCTGTTTTTCCCGGACCCGTGGCACAAGAGCCGTCACCACAAGCGTCGTATCGTTCAGGCCTCGTTCGCTGAACTGGTGCGCAGCAAGTTGAAGGTCGGCGGCATTCTGCACATGGCCACCGACTGGGAACCGTATGCCGAATACATGCTGGAAGTGATGAACGTCGCGCCGGGCTACCGCAACCTCGCCGAAGACGGCAAGTGCGTGCCGCGCCCTGCCGAACGCCCGATCACCAAGTTCGAACGCCGCGGCGAACGTCTTGGCCACGGCGTCTGGGACCTGAAGTTCGAAAAACAGTCCTGAGCCAATGCAATACCACCTGTAGGAGCCGAGCTTGCTCGCGAAGGCGCCCGCTCATTCAACATCAACGTTGACTGACACGCCGCCATCGCGAGCAAGCTTTGCTCCTACAGTTGTTTTCGGGGCTGCACCCAAGCGAAACAGGTAGGAACTGCGGCACGCTGCGATCTTTTGATCCTGATTTTCAAGATCAAAAGATCGCAGCGTGGCGCAGTTCCTACAGTTGTTTTGAGTGCCCGAAAAATCACACGGGCGAAAGAAATCGAGCGGGCACCTGCTCAGTCAGCCAGACGCCATTTTCGGCCTGATAGAACTTGTAGCCCTGCTCCTCCATCTGCTGCGCCGCAACCTGCAGAACGACTAACGTTCCATAGCGTTGACCCACGGCCGAGGCGGTGGCGATCTCCTCGGACAAGTGCACGTGATGGCGTTTCCCGGGAATCAAACCCTGTTCGTGGATCGAGTCGAGAAAACGCGTCGCAGTGCCGTGATACAGCGTTCGAGGTGGCTGTTTCTGCACGAATTGCAGATCAACGCTTTTCGTCGAGTGCCCCTGAACCGCGCGGATAGAGTGGCCGTCTGCAGAAATCGCAAAACGCTTCTTGTCACTGCTGGCCACGACGTTTTCAATCAGCTCGCGACTCAACTGCCTGCCGTCACCCGCAGCCCCGCTGATCAGAGCGTCGATACTCGCCCAGCCCTCAGCATTAAGCGCCAAGCCGATTGCCTGAGGTTCGTGACGCAACACGAAGCTGAGAAATTTGCTTGTCTCGTCCAGCAACTTTTTACTCATGACCGTCCCTGATTCCCGGCAAAAAAATAAAACCCACGCTTGTAGGAGCTGCGGCACGCTGCGATCTTTTGATCCTGATTTTCAAGATCAAAAGATCGCAGCGTGCCGCAGCGCCTACAGTTGTTTTCTGGTGTTAGCGGCGGTCGGCGACTACGCCGATGAGGACGAGGACTACCAGCAGCACTGGCGCCAGGCTGTAATTGTTGAACTGGCTCAGGCCTTTGATCACCCACGGCGTGGCGTAGATCAGTGCCGCGCCGCTGCCGATCAGACACAACAGCGCCATCAATGGCACGCGCAAGGCGCCGGCGATGCTGCCCAGGCGTTGCTCGACCCAGCCTTTGAAATCGGCGCCGAACAGCACCAGCAAGCAGCCGACCAGCGCCAGGGCGATTTCCGAGAGGTTGCTGCGGCTCCAGCGGGAGACGGTGGCGAGCAGGTCGAGTATCAAATCCATGCGTTTTCCCTTGGGACAGAAGTTGAGGGTTGAGCTCAGTTCAGAAATTGTTGCAGCAAATCGTTGAGGAACAGCTGTCCGCGCTCGGTGGCCGCCAGACGTGACGGTTCGACCTGCAACAGACCGCTTTGTTCTGCCGCTGCCCGGCCTTCGGCGAGGCTTTCCAGCGACAGCCCGGTACGCTCCGGGTACAGGCGCGATTCCACACCCGCAGTCAGGCGCAACGCGTTCATCAAAAAGTCGAACGGCAGCTCATCATTGGTCAGCGATTTCTCGCCAGCCTGAAAATTTTTCGCCGGATTCAGATAGTCCTTCGGCAGCCGTGTCTTCCACGTCCGCACGATGCGCCCGTCCGGATGGCTCAACTTGCCATGCGCACCCGCGCCAATACCGATGAAGTCGCCAAAACTCCAGTAATTGAGGTTATGCCGCGCCGGACGTCCGGCCTGTGCATAAGCCGAGACTTCGTACTGCGCGTAACCATGCTCGGCCAGCAGCGCCTGCCCGGCTTCTTGAATGTCCCACAGCGTGTCGTCTTCCGGCAGCACCGGCGGCTGATTCCAGAACACCGTGTTCGGCTCCAGCGTCAGTTGATACCAGGAGATGTGCGTCGGATTCAGCTCGATAGCCTGGCGCAGATCGCTCAAGGCATCGTCCAGCGACTGATCGGGCAAACCGTGCATCAAGTCGAGGTTGAAGTTATCGAACCCGGCCTGCCGCGCCATCCCGGCCGCGCGCACCGCTTCGTCACCGTTGTGGATGCGGCCCAGTGCCTTGAGCTTTTCCTGCTGGAAGCTCTGGATACCGATCGACAGACGATTGATCCCCAGCTTGCGGTAGGCGACAAACTTCTCTTGCTCGAACGTGCCCGGATTGGCTTCCAGGGTGATTTCGATGTCGTCGGCAAACGGAATGCGCTGCTCGACGCCTTCAAGCAAACGCCCAAGCGCTTCGGCGCTGAACAGGCTCGGCGTACCACCACCGAAGAAGATCGACGTCAGCTCACGGCCATAAACCGCGTGCAGATCCTGATCGAGATCGGCCAGCAAGGCGTCGACGTATTCCTGCTCCGGCAACACCGGGCTGGCGGTGTGCGAGTTGAAATCGCAATACGGGCATTTGCGCACACACCATGGGATGTGGATGTACAGCGACAAGGGCGGCAGCGTGGGCAGCGGCGCCCGAGGCGAAGAAGCGGCGCCGCCGACGATTAGCGACGACGCGGAGGAATCACGGGTCATTTCAGGCCCAGACGCTGGCGCAGCAGATCCATTGCACGGGCGCGGTGGCTGATCTGGTTCTTGTCGGCCGGGCTCAGTTCGGCACTGGACACGTCGCGTTCCGGCACCCAGAACAGCGGGTCATAACCGAAACCGTGCTCGCCACTGGCAGCGGTCAGAATCCGTCCGTGCCACAGGCCTTCGCAGAGGATCGGCAACGGATCGTCAGCGTGACGCACTAGCGCCAGCACGCACACAAACTGTGCACCGCGCTCGGCTTGCGGCACGTCCTTCAAGGCGTCGAGCAGTTTGGCGTTGTTCGCCGCGTCGCCCTTGCCATCGGCATAACGCGCCGAATAGATGCCCGGCGCACCGCCAAGGAAATCCACCGCCAGACCGGAATCGTCGGCCAGCGCCGGCAGCCCGGAAATGCGTGCGGCGTTGCGCGCCTTGAGGATCGCGTTCTCGACGAACGACAGACCGGTTTCTTCCGGCTCGACCTTGCTCCACTCGCCAATCGAGCGCAGTTGCACCGATTCGCCGAGCATGGCCTGAAGTTCTTTGAGTTTGCCGGCGTTATGGCTGGCCAGTACGAGCTGCTTGATGTTCATCATTCGCCGGGAAAGAGTTCTTGGTTGAAATTGATGGTGTTGATCTTGTCGCCGTTCTGCACCTTGATTTCAAAGGTGCGGGTTTCCTGCTGTTCCACCGGGTACTGGGCGATGTAGTAGATCGCGCCCTGTTCGGTGACCTGGCGGAAGTTCAGCGGCACGCTCTGGCTGGTCAGGTCTTTGACCGTGCCGGTGACGTTGGCGACCAGTGGTTTGCCGTCCTTGATCACCGAGACATTGATCACGCCCTGATTCTTGCTGCGGATCAGCTCCGCTGCCTTGGCGATGTCCGGTTGCAGGAACGTCGAGTTGAAAGTGTTGTAGTGCACCGTCACGTCGCCAAAGGTTTCCTTGCGCTCACCTTTGATGACATCCGCTGCCAGTGCGCTGGCACTCAGGCAGGCGGTCAATAACAACAACGCTAAACGACCCATGATCGTCTCCTCGAAATGACGGGATTCAGACCGCGACTTTGTGGTCTGCAAGCTGCGGGCTGCTGACGCGGTAGATACCGATCTCACCTAACAGATTAGGCCATAGCTTACTGGCCCACCCGTGGCGGTGCTGTTGATCCACGGCAAGCCGATCAATGACCTTCGCATCACGTTCGCGACACAGTTCTTCAAAGTCTTCGAAGGTGCAGAAGTGAATGTTCGGCGTGTTGTACCAGGTGTACGGCAGAAACTCGGAAACCGGCATGCGCCCCTTGCTCGCCAGGTACCAGCGGCAGCGCCAGTGACCGAAGTTCGGGAAGGTAATGATGCATTGGCGACCGACCCGCAGCATTTCGTCGAGGATCTTGTCCGGGTAGTGCACGGCTTGCAGGGCCTGGGTCATGACGACGATGTCAAAACTGTTGCTGGCGAAGTTGCCCAGGCCCTTGTCCAGATCCTGCTCGATGACGTTGACGCCTTTGGCCACGCATTGGGCGATGTTGTCGGCGTCGTTTTCCAGGCCATAACCGGTGACGTTCTTGTTGTCGCGCAGCCAGGTCAGCAGCTCGCCGTCACCGCAACCGAGGTCGAGGACGCGGCTGCCGGCGGGGATCCATTCCTGGATGATTTCCAGATCAGCTCTCATGGCTTTCTCACAACGTGATGCGGTTCATGTAATTGCCGAACGCCTGCAAGTAGCGCGGGATCGGAATCAGGAAGGCGTCGTGGCCCTGCGGTGCGTCGATTTCCAGATAACTGACGTCCTTGCGCGCCGCCATCAGCGCATCCACCAGTTCACGCGAACGCGCCGGGGAGAAACGCCAGTCGGTGGTGAACGACATCACGCAGAACTTGGCCGTGGCGTTGGCGAAGGTTTTCGCCAGGTCATCGTCGAAGTTCGCCGCCGGGTCAAAGTAGTCCAGCGCCTTGGTCATCAACAGATAAGTGTTGGCGTCGAAGCGTCCGGAGAACTCTTCGCCCTGATAACGCAGGTAGCTTTCGACCTGGAACTCGACACTGTGGAAGTCGTAGTTGAGCTTCTCGCTCTTCAGGCCACGGCCGAATTTCTCGCCCATCGAATCGTCGGACAGGTAGGTTATGTGCCCGACCATCCGCGCCAGCATCAAACCGCGCTTGGGGATCACGCCCGCTTCCTGGAACGAACCGCCGTGGAATTCCGGATCGGTCAGGATCGCCTGACGCGCGACTTCGTTGAAGGCGATGTTCTGCGCCGACAACTTCGGTGCCGAAGCGATGGCCAGGCAGTGACGTACGCGATCCGGGTAAGTGATGGTCCATTGCAGCGCCTGCATGCCGCCGAGGCTGCCGCCGATCACCGCCGCCCACTGGCCGATGCCGAGCAGGTCAGCGAGGTGTGCCTGGCTGTGTACCCAGTCTTCCACGGTGAGCACCGGGAAGTCGGCACCGAACGGTTTGCCGGTCTCGGGGTTGATGCTGCTCGGGCCGGTGGAGCCGTTGCAGCCGCCCAGATTATTCAGGCTGACCACGAAGAACTTGTTGGTGTCGATCGGTTTGCCCGGGCCGATGCAGCTGTCCCACCAACCGGGCTTGCGGTCGTCGACGCTATGGTAGCCAGCGGCGTGATGATGGCCGGACAAGGCGTGGCAAATCAGCACGGCGTTGCTCGCTTGCGCGTTCAGCGTGCCGTAGGTTTCGTAGATCAGGTCATAGGCGGCCAGCGACCGGCCACAGGCCAAGGCCAGCGGTTCGCTGAAGTGCGCGGTTTGCGGCGTCACCAGACCAACAGAATCGGGGGGAAAGGCAGTTGGCATCGACCCTGCTCTCGTTGAAATGAGGCGTAAGTCTAAAGACCGGGGGGGTTAGCGGCAAGCAACGATCGGGCCTCATTCATTGAACGCGCCCCCTGTGGTGAGGGGATTTATCCCCGTTGGGTGGCGAAGCCGCCCCCTGCGTTCTACCAGCCAAACCGGGTTGGCAGGTTTTACGACTGCTGCGCAGCCGAGCGGGGATAAATCCCCTCGCCACAGGAGATCAGAGGCGCACTAGTCCGGGCAAATCCGGCAACTTCTTTGGCGAGCAGATTTTCACCCGCTTCTGCCGGTTCAACTCACCGCTGAGCAAACTGACCTGACTCTTGGACACTCCAAACGCCTTGGCCAGAAAGCCCATCAGATACGCATTGGCCTTGCCCTCGACCGGCGGTGCGGTCAGGCGGATCTTCAGGCGATCGCCGTGCAGCCCGGCGAAGTCATCGCTGCGGGCTGCCGGTTGCAGGTGACACTCGAGGATCAAGTCGTCACCGTCCCATCGAAACCAGCTCACATCAGCAGACGGAGGATTTCCGGCATCATCGTCATCGCGGCCAGATTGTTGATCACCAGCATGTCGATCAGCTTCAGCGCAAGGAAGGCAAAGATCGGCGACAGATCCAGACCGCCGAGATTCGGCAGGAACTTGCGGAACGGCGCCAGCGCCGGCTCGCAGATCTGATTAACCAGCTCAGCACCCGGATTGTGGCTGCCCGGTGCGACCCACGAGAGAATCACGCTGATGATCAGGGCGAAGAAGAAGATCTTCAGGAACAGCGCGGTCACGCCGATGATCGACCAGATAAACAGTTGCAGCGGATTACCGGTGGTGCCGTAAGTCAGCAGCAGGGTCAGCGCCATCAGTGCCAGTTGCACCAGAATCGCCAGCACCAGCGACGACATGTCCAGGCCGAACAGGCTCGGAATGATTCGGCGCAGTGGCTTGAGCAGGGGCTGGGTCGCTTTGACAATGAACTGGCACAGCGGGTTGTAGAAGTTCGCCCGCACCAGTTGCAGCACGAAACGCAGCAACACGATCAGTAGGTACAGACTGCCGAGGGTTTGCAGCACGTAAACCGCTGCAGTGTTCAATCCAATCATGTAAGGCTCCTTATTTGCCCAGTTGTTCGGCCATTTCGGCCGAGCGGTGCGCGGCGGCGCCGAGTGCAGTTTCGACCAGGGCTTCGAAGCCATTGGCCTGGAATGATTTGATCGCCGCTTCAGTGGTGCCATTTGGCGAGGTCACGCGGCGACGCAGTTCGGCAGCATCGACATCACTGGAGACGGCCATGTGTGCCGCGCCCAACGCCGTTTGCAAGGTCAGTTGTTCGGCGATTTCCTTGGGCAGACCGAGTTTGACGCCAGCGGCGGTCATGGCTTCGATCAGCAGGAAGAAGTACGCCGGGCCGGAACCGGACACGGCGGTCACCGCATCCAGTTGCTGTTCTTCGTTCAGCCACAGCGCGATGCCGACGGCGGACAGCAGCTCTTCGGCTTGCTGACGCTGCTCGGCAGTCACTTCGCTGGTCGCGTACAAACCGCTGACGCCCTGACGCAGCAGCGCCGGGGTGTTCGGCATGCAGCGCACGATCGGCTGCTCGCCGAGCCACGCGGTCATGCTCGCGCAAGTGATGCCGGCGGCAATCGACACCACCAGCTGATTCGGTTTCAGACTCGGGCGAAGCGCTTCGCACACGGTTTTCATGGCTTGTGGCTTGACCGCCAGCACGATCACGTCGACGCCGTCGATGGCCTGAGCATTGTCGGCAAAGGTTTCGATGCCGTGTTCAGCGCTGACCCTGGCACGGGTTTCTTCGCCCGGATCGCTGGCACGGATGTGGGCAGCTTCCAGACCTTTGGCGCGCAGGCCGCCGATCAAACTGGCAGCCATGTTGCCGGCACCGATAAAGGCAATACGTGTGTTGCTCATGTGTGGTCCTTATCTGGAAACGTTCAAGATTGGGAATAGTCACGCGCGCCAAACAGGGCCGTACCGATACGCACCCAAGTGGCGCCTTGGGCAATCGCCGACTCAAGATCGTGGCTCATGCCCATGGACAGTGTGTCGAGCGGCAAATCGAGGCTGGCCTGCAATTTCTGCACGGCGGCGAAGGCCGCGTCTTGCTCGGCGCGGTCGTCGGTCGGCTCGGGGATTGCCATCAAGCCGCGCAGTTTCAAACGCGGCAAAGTGCTGATCGCAGCGGCCAGCGCCGGCAGATCGTCAGGCGTGCAGCCGGATTTACTGACCTCACCGCTGACGTTGACCTGAATGCAGATGTTCAGCGACGGCAGCTCGGCCGGGCGCTGTTCGGACAGACGTTGAGCGATTTTCAGGCGATCCACGGAGTGCACCCAGTCGAAATGCTCGGCAATCGCGCGAGTCTTGTTCGATTGAATGGGGCCGATGAAGTGCCAGATCAAGGGCAGGTCGGCCAGTTCGAGCTGTTTGCCCAAGGCTTCCTGCAGGTAGTTCTCACCAAAGTCGCGCAGGCCGGCGGCATACGCTTCGCGCAGGGCCTCGGCGGGTTTGGTTTTGCTCACGGCGAGCAACTGGACGCTGTTTTCAGGACGGTGTGCGGCTTGGGTCGCGGTCTGGATGCGCGAACCAACGTGGGAAATGTTGTCTGCTATCGTGGACATCAAGAGGCGCCGGCGGTCTGAAGGTTCGCGGCATTCTACTGGAAACGAGGATCGCTATGGATATCACTGAACTGCTGGCCTTCAGCGCCAAACAAGGCGCTTCCGACCTGCACCTGTCGGCCGGTCTGCCGCCGATGATCCGCGTCGACGGCGATGTACGGCGGATCAATCTGCCGCCGCTGGATCACAAGCAAGTGCACGAGCTGATCTACGACATCATGAACGACACCCAGCGGGTCGACTTCGAGAAACATCTGGAAACCGACTTTTCCTTCGAAGTCCCCGGCGTCGCGCGTTTTCGGGTCAACGCCTTCAACCACAACCGTGGCGCCGGCGCGGTGTTCCGTACCATCCCGTCGAAAGTGCTGAGCATGGACGACCTCGCCATGGGCGATGTTTTCCGCAAGATTACCGATGCCCCGCGCGGGCTGGTGCTGGTCACCGGGCCGACCGGTTCGGGCAAATCGACCACGCTGGCGGCGATGATCGATTACCTCAACAACCATCGTCATCACCACATCCTGACCATCGAAGACCCGATCGAATTCGTTCACGAATCGCGCAAATGCCTGATCAATCAGCGTGAAGTTCACCGCGATACCCGCAGTTTTGCCACCGCACTGCGCTCGGCACTGCGCGAAGACCCGGACGTGATTCTCGTCGGTGAGATGCGCGATCTGGAAACCATTCGCCTGGCGCTGACCGCCGCAGAAACCGGGCATCTGGTGTTCGGCACCCTGCACACCACGTCGGCGGCGAAAACCATCGACCGGGTGGTCGACGTGTTTCCCGGCGACGAGAAATCGATGGTGCGCTCGATGCTCTCGGAATCGCTGCTGGCGGTAGTCTCGCAGACGCTGATCAAGAAGATTGGCGGCGGCCGGATTGCGGCGCACGAGATCATGCTCGGCACGTCGGCGATCCGTAATCTGATCCGCGAGGACAAGGTGGCGCAGATGTATTCAGCGATTCAGACCGGAGGATCGCTGGGCATGCAGACCCTCGACATGTGCCTGAAAGACCTGGTGACCAAGGGCTTGATCAGCCGCGAGCATGCCCGGGAGAAAGCGCGGACGCCGGATAATTTCTGATCACTGTTGATGAGCCTTCTCTGGGGAGGCTCATTCCTTCGTTCACACATTCCTGACCAATCAACTGCGGCACTGGCTGACAAACCTCCTTACAATCCCCTCCTTTGTTAGCTGCCTAAGCAAGGATTCTGCATGCAAGCCGCCAACCCGCGTCGCGGGTACATCCTGGGCCTTACCGCCTACATCATCTGGGGCCTGTTCCCGATCTACTTCAAAGCCATTGCCGAAGTCCCGGCGGTCGAGATCATCATCCATCGGGTGCTGTGGTCGGCGCTGTTCGGCGCGTTGCTGCTGATGGTGTGGAAACACCCGGGCTGGCTGCGCGAGTTGCTCGACAACCCCAAGCGTCTGGCGATTCTGGCCCTGAGCGGCACGCTGATCGCGGCCAACTGGCTGACGTACGTGTGGTCGGTGAACAACGGACGCATGCTGGAGGCGAGCCTCGGTTATTACATCAATCCGCTGGTCAACGTATTGCTGGGGATGCTGATTCTTGGCGAACGTCTGCGGCGGATGCAGTGGCTTGCGGTTGGGCTGGCGGCGGTGGGTGTGGCGCAGCAGGTCTGGCAGGTCGGCAGTCTGCCGTGGGTGTCGCTGGTGCTGGCGCTGACCTTCGGTTTTTATGGGCTGATCCGCAAACAGGCTCCGGTCAAGGCGTTGCCGGGCCTGGTGGTGGAAACCTGGATGCTGGTGCCGATTGCCATCGCCTGGCTGCTGTTCAATCAGACCGCGACCAGCGCGCAACCCGAGTTCTGGACCACGTCGCAAGCCTGGTGGCTGGTCGCCGCTGGCCCGGTGACGCTGGTGCCGCTGGTGTGTTTCAACGCGGCGGCGCGGCATCTGCCCTACACCACGCTGGGCTTCCTGCAATACCTGGCGCCGACGCTGGTACTGCTGCAAGCGGTGCTGCTGTTCGGTGAGCACTTGTCGTCCAGCACGCTGGTCGCGTTCATCTTTATCTGGGCTGGCTTGGCGGTGTACAGCGTCGACGCGTGGATAGGTTTGCGCCGGCGCAGCTGATCAAAAAATATACAAACCTCCGCAGGCCACGGTTCTCGTGGCCTGCAACGTTCCTTCCCAAGGTTATCCACAGCGTGATCCCCGCCGTTTGTGCGCAACTCACTGAATACTGGCGGTTTTTTGATCAACTCCAGCAAAGCCACGGCGGGCGTGGCGTTGCTCGCAGTCTCTACAGGTTATCCACAGGCAGGTGCACGTTAAAACTGGATAACCTGCTCAGCGTTAAACGTCTGTGCGTAACACCAATTCGACCATCAGATCATCGGCCAGGGTTTCCAGGCGCGACTGCAACACGTCGAGCGATAAAGTCAGCGGCACGGCGAGAATCGCTTCGGCATGGAACAGCGGTTCACTGCTCATCGGTGCGGGGCGCACTTCGGTCACCAGCCTTTCAAGGTTCACGCCCTGCTCGCTGAGCAAGCGGGTGATGTCACGGACGATCCCCGGGCGGTCGTTGCCGACCAATTCCATGGCAATCGGTTTCCAGGTGCAGGATTGTTCGATTCCGCTTTCAGCAATCAGTACGCGAATGCCATGAGTCGACAGCGCTTGTAGGGAATCGACTAATTCGTCGTAAGCCTCTGCCGGCACGCCCACCCGCAGAATCCCGGCAAACTGCCCGGCCATCCGCGACATGCGACTTTCCAGCCAGTTACCGCCGTGCTCGGCAATGCATTGGGCAATACGCTCGACCTGCCCGGGCTTGTCCGGGGCGAAAACGGTGAGTACGAGATGGTCCATGGCGCCGCCCTCTTGTCATGACTGTTGTTATAGAAGGGGAAGTATAGGCAAGGGCGTTGATTCAGCCTGACCCGACCTGCCTTGCTGGGAAACTGTGCCTGGGTTTGGGTTTGGGTTTGGGTTTGGGTTTGGGTTTGGGTTTGGGTTTGGGTTTGGGTTTGGGTTTGGGTTTGGGTTTGGGTTTGGGCATGAACCTGTGGCGAGGGGATTTATCCCCGTTCGGCTGCGCAGCAGTCGTAAATCCTGCCAATTCGGTTTATCTGCCAGAACGCTGGGGGCGGCTTCGCCACCCAACGGGGATAAATCCCCTCACCACAAATAACCTCACCACAAATCCACTCGCGCAGGTGAGGGCACCAAAACTGTGCCATAGCAGCCAAATAGTATTTATGTGTACAACTTTTGATATTTAGCTGGAACAATCCAATGGTTTTTTGAGAACATCCCGTTCCGCGATGTGACCGCAATGCGACATGAGGTCGCAGAACGACGTAATTAGTCTGATTTTCACAAGCGCAACTCATCATGTAGTATGCCGCAGCGCGCACTACATAACGCTGTATCAATGTCTGCCCAAGGCATGTTCGCAACCCTGAAAGCCCCGTCAGCAAGGCCCCAAGCCTTTGATTGGTCCCAGCCCAGCCGCCAGCAATGGCATGTACTGGTCGGCAGGTTTGTGGTTTAAATGGCCAGAGGCTTCATTGTCAAATTGAAGAGCTGAAAAGCGAAATAGCTGAGCAGAGTGAGGCAAGCAATGACTGAACACGTTCAAGTCGGTGGCCTGCAGGTCGCCAAAGTCCTGTTCGACTTCGTGAACAACGAAGCCATTCCCGGTACCGGCCTCACCGCCGAAAAATTCTGGGAAGGTGCCGACAAGGTCATTCATGACCTGGCGCCGAAGAACAAAGCCCTACTCGCCAAACGCGATGACTTCCAGGCACGCATTGACGCCTGGCATCAGGAACGCAGCGGTCAGGCGCACGACGCCGTGGCCTATAAAGCCTTCCTGCAAGAAATCGGTTATCTGCTGCCAGAAGCGGCTGATTTCCAGGCAACGACACAAAATGTCGATGATGAAATCGCCCGTACCGCCGGCCCGCAACTCGTTGTGCCGGTGATGAACGCCCGCTTCGCTCTCAATGCCTCGAACGCCCGCTGGGGTTCGCTGTACGACGCCCTCTACGGCACCGACGCGATCAGCGAAGACGGTGGCGCGGAAAAAGGCAAAGGCTACAACAAGGTGCGTGGCGACAAAGTCATCGCCTTCGCCCGTGCGTTCCTCGACGAAGCCGCGCCATTGGCTGCGGGTTCTCACGTTGATTCGACCGGCTACAAGATCGCTGACGGCAAACTGCTGGTCACCCTCAAGGATGGCAGCAACGCTGGCCTGCGCGACAATGCGCAACTGATCGGTTTCCAGGGCGACGCCAACGCGCCAATCGCCATCCTGCTGAAACACAACGGTCTGCATTTCGAAATCCAGGTCGACGCCACCACCCCGGTTGGCCAGACCGACCCCGCCGGCGTCAAAGACATCCTGATGGAAGCGGCCCTGACCACCATCATGGACTGCGAAGACTCCGTGGCCGCCGTCGATGCCGACGACAAAGTGGTGATCTACCGCAACTGGCTCGGCCTGATGAAGGGCGACCTGTCGGAATCCGTGTCCAAGGGCGGCCAGACCTTCACCCGCACCATGAACCCGGATCGTACCTACACCGCGCCGAATGGCGGTGAAGTGACGCTGCACGGTCGTTCGCTGTTGTTCGTGCGTAACGTTGGTCACCTGATGACTATCGACGCGATCCTCGACAAAGACGGTAACGAAGTGCCGGAAGGCATCCTCGATGGTCTGGTCACTTGCCTCGCGGCGATGCACAACCTCAATGGCAACACCTCGCGCCGCAACACTCGCACCGGCTCGGTCTACATCGTTAAACCGAAGATGCACGGCCCGGAAGAAGCGGCGTTCACCAACGAGTTGTTCGGGCGCATCGAAGACGTGCTCGGTCTGAAACGCAACACGCTGAAAGTCGGGATCATGGACGAGGAGCGCCGCACCACGGTCAACCTCAAGGCCTGCATCAAGGCAGCCAGCGAGCGCGTGGTGTTCATCAACACCGGTTTCCTCGACCGCACCGGCGACGAAATCCACACCTCCATGGAAGCCGGCCCGGTTGTGCGCAAGGCCGACATGAAGGCTGAGAAGTGGATCGGCGCCTACGAGAACTGGAACGTCGATATCGGTCTGAGCACCGGCCTGCAAGGTCGCGCGCAAATCGGTAAAGGCATGTGGGCGATGCCCGACCTGATGGCGGCGATGCTTGAGCAGAAAATCGCGCACCCACTGGCTGGCGCCAACACCGCTTGGGTTCCATCGCCGACTGCCGCTGCACTGCACGCGCTGCATTACCACAAGGTCGACGTGTTTGCCCGTCAGGCCGAACTGGCCAAACGTGCTCGCGCGTCGGTCGACGACATCCTGACCATCCCGCTGGCGGTCAATCCTAACTGGACGCCAGAGCAGATCAAGAACGAACTGGACAACAACGCCCAGGGCATTCTTGGTTACGTGGTGCGCTGGATCGACCAGGGTGTGGGTTGCTCGAAAGTGCCGGACATCAATGACGTCGGCCTGATGGAAGACCGTGCCACGCTGCGTATCTCCAGCCAGCACATCGCCAACTGGCTGCGCCACGGCGTGGTGACCGAAGCGCAAGTGATGGAAAGCCTCAAGCGCATGGCGCCAGTGGTTGACCGTCAAAACGCCAACGACCCGCTGTACCGTCCACTGGCCCCGAACTTCGACAGCAACATCGCCTTCCAGGCGGCGGTCGAACTGGTGGTTGAAGGCACCAAGCAGCCGAACGGTTACACCGAGCCGGTTCTGCACCGTCGTCGTCGCGAGTTCAAGGCCGCTAACGGCCTGTAAATTTGCGCTGATGTGAAAAAGCCCTGATCTTTGGATCAGGGCTTTTTTATTGGACGCAGAATCAAAAAGATCGCAGCCTTCGGCAGCTCCTACATGAGATCACCTGTAGGAGCTGCCGAAGGCTGCGATCTTTTGATCTTCAAACCTCAGGAATCGATACCTAATTCATGTTTCACCAACGCCAATAACTTCACCGTATCAATCGGCTTGAGCAGAAAATCCACCACGCTCAAATGCATCGCCGCAATCGCGTCCTTCACATCGGCATCGCCCGAGACAATGATGATCGGCATCGCCGCCCGCACCGATTCGCGTACCTGCCGAATCAAATCCAGGCCATCGACATTGCCCATGCGCAGATCGGTGATCACCAGGCCAATCGAAGGTTTCTCGGCGAGCATCTTCAGGGCTGTCTCGCCACTGGCCGCCGTCATGCAACGAATACCGTCCAACGCGAGAATCTCCGACAACAGCTCCCGGGCGTCCTTGTCGTCATCGACGATCAGTACACGCTGCGGCGGCAGATCGGGTTCGAGCATTACTGCGCTGAGCGCCTCTCGCTCGGCATCGCTCAAAATATCGTGGTCGGACATGGCGTTCTCTAAGTGTTCAAAACAGTCCCTTGGCAAGTGGTCAGACATCGCTGGGCAGAGCTTCAATGTGCACTTCGTCGGATTTTTTTCCAAGGGGGTAACCAAGGGAATTTCCGACTGTTTGCGTAGGGCATCTCCGAAACTTCGCCAATGGTGGCAAAACCTAGACTTACGTCCAATGGGCACCCTGTCCGTAGGGGCCGACCATGGCCGTAACGATCCGACAACAACAATTCGAAAAAGACTGCGGTAATGGTTATGAGTAAAGCGGACGCCTTCACCCAGGCAGGGAAAACCGCGGTATTGCAGAACATTCAGGGCACCCTGCAATTCCTCCAGCGCTTCCCGCCCTTCAATCAGATGGAACATGCCCACCTCGCATATCTGGTGGAGCAATGCCAACTGCGGTTTTACGCTCAGGGCGAGAGCATCATCAAACCCGTCGACGGCCCGGTCGAGCACTTCTATATCGTCAAGCAGGGCCGGGTGGTCGGCGAACGCCAGCACATCACCAAACCCGGCACCGAGACCACGTTTGAAATCACCACCGGCGAATGTTTTCCGCTGGCCGCACTGCTCGGCGAACGCGCGACGCGCACCGAGCATCTGGCCGGCGAAGACACCTTCTGCCTGCAACTGAACAAACTGGCGTTCATCAAGCTGTTCGCCCTCTCCAATGCCTTCCGTGATTTTGCCTTGCGCGGGGTCAGCAGCCTGCTTGATCAGGTCAATCAGCAAGTGCAGCAGAAAGCCGTGGAAACCCTCGGCACCCAGTACTCGCTGAACACCCGCCTCGGCGAGTTGGCCATGCGTCATCCCGTGACGTGCAGCCCGGACACGCCACTGCGCGAAGCGGTGAAGCTGATGCACGAGCAACAGGTCGGCAGCATCGTCGCCGTAGACGAAAACAAAGCACCGCTGGGGATTTTCACCCTGCGCGATTTGCGCCATGTGGTGGCCGAAGGTATCGGTGATTTCAGCGAAGCCATCGAACGCCACATGACCCGCGCGCCCTTCTATCTGTCGCCGGATCACAGCGCGTTCGATGCGGCGATTGCCATGACCGAACGGCACATCGCTCACGTCTGCCTGGTCAAGGATCAACGCTTGTGCGGCGTGGTCTCCGAGCGCGACCTGTTTTCTCTGCAACGGGTCGATCTGGTGCATCTGGCGCGGACCATCCGCAGTGCGCAACGCGTCGAACAATTGGTGACCCTGCGCGGCGAGATCGGCCAACTGGTCGAACGCATGCTCGCCCATGGCGCGTCCTCGACGCAGATCACCCACATCATCACCTTGCTCAACGACCACACCGTGTGCCGGGTGATCGAGCTGACCCTCGCCGAAAAAGGCGACCCTGGCGTGCCGTTCAGTTGGCTGTGTTTCGGCAGCGAGGGCCGCCGCGAGCAGACGCTGCACACCGATCAGGACAATGGCATTCTGTTCGATGCCCGCGACGCTGCACATGCCGCAGAGATTCGCGGCAAGCTGCTGCCCATCGCCCAGCAGATCAACCAGAGCCTGGCGCAGTGCGGCTTTACCCTGTGCAAAGGCAACATCATGGCCGGCAACCCCGAGCTGTGTTTGTCGCGGGCGGAATGGGCGCGACGTTTTGCGGCGTTTATTCGTGAGGCGACGCCGGAGAACCTGCTCGGGTCGAGCATTTATTTCGATCTGCGCGTGGTCTGGGGCGATGAACAAAGCTGCGAGCAATTGCGCCGGGGCATTCTTGATCAGGTCGGCGACAACCGTTTGTTCCAACGCATGATGGCCGAGAACGCCTTGCGCAACCGTCCGCCGGTGGGGCGTTTCCGTGAGTTCGTATTGGCGCGCAAGAATGGCGAAAAAGCCACGCTGGATCTGAAGGTTCAGGGCCTGACGCCGTTTGTGGACGGCGCACGCTTGCTGGCGTTGGCCAACGGTATCGACGCCAACAATACCCTCGAACGCTTCCGTCAGTTGGTCGATAAAGAAGTCATCGAACGGCTGGACGGCGCGGCGTATGAAGAGGCGTATCACTTCATTCAGCAGACGCGCATGCAGCAACATCAACTGCAGACGCGGGAGAATTTGCCGTACTCCAACCGTGTCGATCCCGACAGCCTCAATCATCTCGACCGACGCATCCTCCGCGAATCCTTGCGTCAGGCGCAACGCCTGCAAAGCAGCCTGACCTTGCGGTATCAGCTATGAGCCTGTTTTCGTGGCTGCGCCCGGCGAGTCCGGTGGTGCCGGCGGACTTGCAGCAGCGTCTGGCCAAGCTGCCGGTGATCACCGAGCTGAGCGACTGCAGCCTGCGTGAGCAACGCTGGGTGGTGCTGGATCTGGAAACCACCGGGCTCAACCTGAACAAGGATCGCGTGCTGTCGATCGGCGCGGTGGTGATCGAGGACGGCGCGATCGACTTCAGTCAGCAATTTGAGCGCACCTTGCAATGCCGGGAGTTGAAGCTCAGCCCCAGTGTGTTGATTCATGGACTGGGGCCGAATGCGATTGCCGCTGGTAGTGAGCCGGCCGAGGCGTTGCTGGAATTGCTGGAGTTTATTCGCGACAGCCCGGTGCTGGCGTTTCATGCGCCGTTTGATCAGCACATGCTCGGGCGTGCGGTGAAGGAGCATCTGGGGCACAAGTTGCAGCAGGTGTTTGTGGATGTCGCCGACATTGCACCGCTGGTGTGCCCGCAAGCGCAGATTCGCGAGGCGGGGCTGGATGAGTGGATCGACTGGTTCAAGCTCGAAGTGTTCGAGCGGCATAACGCAAGTGCCGATGCGCTGGCCACGGCGGAACTGGCGTTGATCCTGTTCAGCCGCGCGCGCGCGCAGCAGATTCATAGCCCGCTGAATTTGCAGCAGCGCCTGAGCCAATGGAAACGCCGCCAGCAAGCCCCGTCCTTCTAAAAGCCCCCTGTAGGAGCTGCCGCAGGCTGCGATCTTTTGACCTTGATCTGCAAAAACAAGATCAAAAGATCGCAGCCTGCGGCAGCTCCTACAGGTTTATCCAAACGTGTCACCTGACCAGTGGCCAATTGCTAACCATTCCCACCTCTGCCAGAATCGCGAACAATTCGCGTTAGTTAATATTTCCCAATCGGTGATGTCCGGTGTCGTCAGTCCCAAGCCCTCACAGTGAACTTGTTGGTGCGATGTATCGCGACCATCGCGGTTGGCTGCTGGCGTGGCTGCGGCGCAACGTGGCCTGCCCGCAACGTGCCGAAGACCTCAGTCAGGACACCTTCGTGCGCCTGCTCGGCCGCGACGAGCTGCTGACACCCCGCGAACCACGAGCGTTTCTGGTGGCGATCGCCAAAGGCCTGCTGTTCGACTACTTCCGTCGCGCCGCGCTGGAACAGGCCTATCTCGCCGAATTGATGCTGGTCCCTGAAGGTGAACAGCCTTCTATAGAAGAACAGCAACTGATCCTCGAAGACCTCAAGGCCATCGACCGCCTGCTCGGCAAACTGTCGACCAAGGCCCGCGCCGCGTTCCTGTATAACCGTCTCGACGGCCTCGGCCACGCCGAGATCGCCGCCAGGCTCGGCGTGTCGGTACCGCGCGTGCGCCAATATCTGGCGCAAGGCATTCGCCAGTGCTACATCGCCCTGTACGGTGAACCGACATGAGTCCCGCCAGCTCCAGACCGGTGCCTGCGCATGTGCTGGACGCGGCGATTGCCTGGCAACTGACCCTCGATTCGAGCAGCCCGCTGGAACGCGAAGAGTTCGCCAAATGGCACGCGGCGCATGAAGAACACGCCCGCGCCTGGCGCCAGTTGGGCATGCTTGATCAACGTTTCAGTGTGGCCAAAGGCCCGGCGCGCAATGCACTGCTGCAATCACGCGAAGGCATTCGCCGGCGAGTGCGCAAGCTCGGCAGCGGGCTGGCCAGCGTTGTGGTGATCGTCGGTCTCGGGCTGTTCGCCAGTGAACGGTGGCTGCCGCTGGACTACTGGCTCGCCGATCAGCGTACGGCCACGGGCGAACAACGCACCGTGCGCCTGGCCGATGGCACCGTACTCAACCTCAACACCCACAGCGCAGTGGATGTGCGTTTCGATGAGAAGCGCCGACTGATCGTGTTGCAGGAAGGCGAGATTCTGGTCGAAACCGGCCACGGCGATGCGCGGCCATTTATTGTCGAAACCCGCGAGGGTAGCATGCGCGCCCTGGGCACGCGCTTCCTGGTCAAGCGCGAGGACGAAGGCACACGCCTGAGCGTGTTGCAGTCGGCGGTGGCGGCCCACGCGCAATTCAATCCTGAAGAACAGATCCTGCGCGAAGGCCAACAAGTGCTGCTGCGCAGCGATGGCCTGGGCTCGATTGTCGCCCTCAACCCCGGCGCCGATGCGTGGACGCGCGGCATGCTGGTGGTCGACAACGCGCGGCTGGGCGATCTGTTGCATGAGCTCGGGCGTTATCGGCGTGGGCATCTGGGTGTGGCGCCGGAAGTGGCGGACTTGCGGATTACCGGCAGCTTCCCGCTGCATGACACCGATAAAGCCCTAAACGCCCTGCTGCCCACTCTTCCGGTGCAGATCGAGCAGCACACACAATATTGGGTGACGGTCGCGAAGGCTGATTCCAAGCCTGAATGATCAGGTGGCTGAGCGGTTGCTATCGCGAGCAGGCTCACTCCTACAGTTGAAATGCGTTCCCCTGTAGGAGTGAGCCTGCTCGCGATGGCGTCATCCGCCACACCGCTGTTTTCCGCAAATCAAAATTATTTTCATCCAGCCCTATCACTTTTCGAGTTTCATCCGGCACACAGGCAATTGAGAAATATTTCCATTCAGGAGCCGCCGTATGTCCCGTTCGCTAGACACCTTGTTGCGCCCCAGTCTGCTGGCCGTCGCCATTGCTTTCAGCACCCCGCTGATCAGCAGCCCGTTGCTCGCCGCTGAACAAGCGTCCAGCGTGCGCGCCTACAACCTGCCGGCCGCACCGCTGTCGACCACCCTGAACCAGATCGCCAGCCAGGGCGGCCTCGCGCTGTCGCTGAATCCGGCGCTGGCGGCGGGCAAGACCTCGGCACCGGTCAGCGGCCAGTACGACGCGGCCGGCGCCCTGCGTGCGGCCCTGCGCGGCACCGGTCTGCAACTGGAGCAAAGCAGCGCGGGCACCTACAGCCTGGTCGCCGTGCCTGACGGCGCAATGGCCCTGCCGGAAACCGCGATCATCGGCGTCGAAAACACCGAAAGCGCCTGGGGCCCGGTTGAGGGCTACACCGCCACCCGCACCGCCACCGGCACCAAGACCGACACCGCGCTGGTCGAAGCACCGCGCTCGATCTCGGTTGCGACCCGCCAGCAAATGGACGACCGCAGCGTACACAGCCTCGATGACGCCGTGCGCTACATGCCGGGCATCACCGCCAGCAGTTATGGCAGCGATACGCGCATCGACTGGCTGCGCGTGCGCGGTTTCGAGCCGACCCAATTCCTCGACGGCCTGCCGCTGCCACGCGGTGTGTACGCCAACCCGAAACCAGAAACCTGGAACCTCGACCGCCTCGCCCTGCTCCGTGGCCCGGCGTCGTCGGTGTACGGCCAGACCCCGCCAGGCGGTTTGCTCGACATGGTCAGCCGCCGGCCGAGCGCCGAAGCCAGCAGCGAAATCCAGTTGCAGTACGGCAGCGACAACCACCGTCAGATCAACTTCGCCAGCACCGGCAAGATCGATGACGCCGGCCAGTTCCTGTATGGCATCAGCGGCGTGGTGCGCGACAGCGACACGCAGATCGACCACATCGAAAACAAGCGCTACAACATCGCGCCGAGCCTGACCTGGAACATCGACGACGACACCAGGCTGACTTTGCTCACGCAGTTCACCCGCGACGATACCGGCGTCACCAGCCAGTTCTATCCGATTCAAGGCACCAAGATCGACATGCCGTTCGGCAAGATCTCCCACCACAAGAACCTCGGTGATCCGGACTACGACTACTACGACCGCACTTACTACGCGCTCGGCTATGCCTTCGAACATCGCCTGAACGATGTCTGGCAGTTCAAGCAGAACCTGCGTTACACCAAGTCGGACCTGGCGTTCCAGACCGTCACCGTCAACAGCTACAACCCGTCGTTCGCCGGTTTCACCGTGGACGATCAGGGCAATGTCGGCCGCGGCACCACCAACGTCGATGAAGACATCAGCCAATTCGCCGTGGACAACAACTTCCAGGCCGATTTCGCCACTGGCGACATCCGCCACACGCTGCTGCTGGGTCTCGATCATCAGCGCAGCAACACCAACTACACGTCGATCTTCGGCTCCGCACCGAGCATCAACGTCAACAACCCGATCTACGGCCAGACCATCGTGCGTCCACCGCGCTCCAGCGCGTTTTACGATTACGACCAGAAGACCACCCAGACCGGTCTCTACGTGCAGGACCAGATGGCCCTCGACCAGTGGCGCCTGACCCTCGGCGGGCGTGAAGACTGGGTACACACCAGCACGCAGTTCATCAACAAGGGCGACGCCACCAACACCCAGCGTGACAAGGCGTTCAGCGGCAACGCAGCGATCAGCTACGTGTTCGACTCGGGTTTTGTGCCGTACCTGTCCTACGCCGAATCGTTCCAGCCCACCAGCGGCGCCGACGCCACCTCGACCGACTCGTTCAAGCCGACCGAAGGCAAGCAGTGGGAACTGGGTATCAAGTACCAGCCGCCGGGCAGCAAAACCCTGCTCAGCGCTGCGGTGTATGACCTGACCCAGAAAAACGTTTCGGTCAATTCCATCGTCAACAACGTGACCATCACCAGCCAGACCGGCGAAGTGAAAGTCAAAGGCCTGGAGCTGGAAGCGGTCTCCGATGTGACCGATAACCTGAAAGTCATCGCCGCCTACACCCTGGCCAAGTCCGAAGTGCAGAAAGGCGTCGACAAGGGCAACCGCCTGCAACTGATGCCGAACCAGCAAGCCTCGCTGTGGACCGACTACACCTGGCACACCGGCGTACTCGACGGCTTCGGCGTTGGCGCCGGCGTGCGTTACACCGGCAACACCTACGGCGACAAAGGCAACACCTGGCTGGGCAAGGCGGATGCCTATACCGTGTTCGACGCGAGCGTGCATTACGACCTCGGCCGTCTGGACAACAGCCTCAAAGGCGCGTCGCTGGCAGTCAACGCGACCAACCTGTTCGACAAGGACTACATTTCCACCTGCGACGGTTTCTATTGCTACTACGGCGACCAGCGCAGCGTCGTCGCCAGTGCCACTTACAAGTGGTAAGCGACTGAGCTGAACCAGGCCCTGTTACCAGGCCGTCCCTCGGGGACGGCTTTGGTGTTTTTGAAGGTCATGAAATGAAAAGTAAAACAATTCGTCGCTGGTCGTTTATCCACACCTGGACCAGCCTGATCTGCACCGTGTTTTTGCTGATGCTGGCATTGACCGGTCTGCCGTTGATCTTCAGCCATGAAATCGACCACCTCCTCGGTAACGCCCCGGAACTGCGGGAGATGCCGGCCGACACGCCGCAGCTCAATCTGCAGCAACTGGTGGATGCCGCGCAGAAACATCGACCGGGTGAAGTCATGCAGTATTTCGGTTACGACGATGAAGACCCGAACGCGGCGTTCGCGATCATGGCGAAAACCGCCGGCACCGAACCGAACTCCTCGCACACCTTCATGCTTGATGCACGCACCGGTGAAGCGCTGGAAACCCCCTCGGCCAACGGCGGTTTGATGCTGTTTATCCTGCGCCTGCACGTCGACATGTTCGCCGGGCTGCCGGGCAAGTTGCTGCTGGCGTTCATGGGCTTGCTGTTTGTCGTGGCCATCGTGTCCGGGACGGTGCTGTATTTGCCGTTCATGCGTCGGTTGAAATTCGGCACCGTGCGCCAGGACAAATCGACGAGGTTGCGCTGGCTCGACCTGCATAACCTGATCGGCGTGGTCACGCTGACGTGGGCGTTGGTCGTCGGCGTCACCGGCGTGATCAGCGCCTGCGCCGACCTGCTGATTGCCGCCTGGCGCAATGATGCACTGACCGCGCTGGTCGAGCCTTACCGCGATGCCCCGCCGCTGACGCACCTGGCGCCGGCCACGCGTTTGCTCGACATCGCCGCTGAAGTCGCGCCAGGCATGAAGCCGGATTTCATTGCCTTCCCCGGCACGCGGTTTTCCAGCGAGCACCATTACTCGGTGTTCATGAAGGGCGGCACGCACCTGACCTCGCATCTGCTGACGCCGGTGCTGATCGACGCGACGACTTTGCAGGTCACCGCCGTCGCCGAACGCCCGTGGTACATGGACGCCATGGGTATGTCGCAACCGTTGCACTTTGGTGACTACGGCGGCATGCCGATGAAAATCCTCTGGGCCACGCTTGATGTACTGACCATCATCGTCCTCGGCAGTGGCGTGTACCTGTGGGTGGTGCGCCGCAAAGCGGCCAAGCCCGTGCCGGAAACGGCGGAGGCCTCTGCATGAAGCCGCGTCAGTCGAATTTCTGGAAAGTCTTCAGCACGCCGATCGTGATAGCGCTGCTCAGTGCGGCAGGGTTGTTTGCGGCGCTGCTGGGTGACGGCATCTGGGATGCGTTGAGCTGGGTCGGGCTGGGTGTGCCGGCGGTTCTGGCCATAAAAGGTCTACTGCTGCGAAGCTGAAAAACCTTTGTAGGAGTGAGCCTGCTCGCGATAGCGGTGGGTCATCCAACATTGATGTTGAATGTGATTACGCTATCGCGAGCAGGCTCACTCCAACATTGGGTCCGGCATGAGGCTTGAGGTCGTGGGCTGACACGCTATGCTGCTCCCTCATCGTTCTGATCGAGACCCTGCCAATGTCCGCCCCCAGCATGACCCTGTACCACAACACGCTTTCCCCGTTCGTACGCAAAGTGATGGTGCTGCTGCACGAGACCGGCCAGCAGGATCGTGTCGCGTTGCAAGACTGTGTGCTCAGCCCGGTCAGCCCCAGCGCTGAACTCAACGCCGACAACCCGCTGGGCAAGATTCCGGCCCTGCGCCTGGCCGATGGCAACGTCATCCATGACAGCCGTGTGATCCTCGAATACCTCGACCATCAACATGTCGGCAATCCGCTGATCCCGCGCGAAGGCGCGGCCCGCTGGCGCCGTCTGACCCTCGCTTCAATGGCTGACGGGATCATGGACGCCTCGGTGATGGTGCGTTATGAACAAGTGCTGCGTGCCCCGGAAAAGCACTGGGACGAATGGCTGGAGGCCCAACGCGAGAAGATCCGCCGCGCCCTGAATCTGTTGGAGAACGACGCGATTGCCGAGCTGACCAGCCACTTTGACGTGGCGGCGATCAGCGTGGCCTGCGCGTTGGGCTACCTGGATCTGCGTTTCCCGGATCTGGGCTGGCGTGAGGCCAACCCGCAACTGGCTAACTGGTTTTTTGAAGTGAGTCAGCGACCGTCCATGATCGCGACCATGCCCAAGCCTTAGTTTTTTGGCGCCTGCTCCGGCCTCATCGCGAGCAGGCTCACTCCTACAGTTGACCGCACTTCCCTGTGGGAGTGATCCTGCTCGCGATGGCGGCAACTCGGTTCCACAGGCAAATAGCCGATAATCCGCGTCATCAATTCATCCTTCCAGCGATGATCCTCACGCAACCCCAGCGACCGGCTCATTGCATTGCCCCCACATCAAACTCCAATGGTTTGGCGGGTTTCTGCCCTATTCCGTACCAATCCAGTTTGCGCGTCAGCACCATGAACACGCCGAGCAGACCGAACAGCAACAGCGAGCCCATCAGCAAGGCGTAATCCTCGGCGCTGAGCAATCCATAAAGCAGCCCATACAACGCCGCCAGCCCCGCCGAAAAACTCAAGCCATGGCGCACGCTGCGCAGCACATGGCAAACGTAAAACCCGATCAACAACACGCAACCACTGGCCGACAGCAGATACGCCAGGGCAAAGCCGATGTGCTCCGACAACGACAGCAACAACAGATAAAAGAACGCCAGCGCGACACCCACCAATGCGTACTGCACCGGGTGCACCGCCAGGCTTTTGAGCACTTCGAAGAGAAAGAAACCGGCGAACGTCAGAACGATGAACAGCAGCGCATATTTGATCGCCCGGTCACTCTTCAAGTACTGATCCACCGGATCGATAAAACTCACGCCGAAACTGCGACCGTTGAACGCCGCGCAGTCATTGCTGGCCACGCAACGGCTCATCGCGTCCTGCAAGTTGGTGGAGAAGAACGTGGTCTGCCAGTCAGCGGTGAAGCCCTGATCATTGATCTCACGCTTCGCCGGCAGGAAGTTGCCGATGAAGCTTGGATGCGGCCAGTTGGCACTGAGGCTGACACTGCTGGTTTTGCCCACAGGGAGCACTTGCAATGAACCGGTGCCTTGCAGGCGCAGGTCGAACGCGAAGGCCAGTTCGGTGTTTTTGCTGGTGTCGAGCAGCGGCAACGTCACGCGCACGCCTTCGCCGAGCCAGCCAACCTGCGTGCCCGGCACAAAGTCCAGGCGCTGCCCTTCGAACTCCAGTTTCAGGGCATTTTCGATTCCGCGAATGTCGCTGATACCGACAGCGAGAAACGGCGCATCGAACCGATAGTCAGTGAAATCTTCCTTGATGCCCAATTGCGCCGGCAACGAGAAATGCCCGTCGATGCGATTGTCGGCATGGAACAGCCGCGCCTCGTAAATACCCCGGGCGCGCAGTTCGGTCTGCACCTGGCCATCGAGTTCGAAACGTTCCGGCAGGAAATACAGACGCCCGCGCTCTTCGCGTGGATCGTCGTAGCGCTGATTGGTCTTGTCGTTGATCTTCCAGTTGTGAATCACTTTGCGATACGGCACCACCATCACCGGCCCGCTCACCTGCTGGCTGTAACTGGAGCTGCGGGCGATGTCTTCAAGTACGCCGTCACGCAGTTGCTGACGCTCGTCGATGACGCCATCGATCATCAGCAGGGGAATCAGCAACAGCAGGATCAGCAGGGCAATCGCCCCCAGTTTCAGTGCCAGACTTCGGTTCATCAGGTCGCTCCCTTGTTGGAATGGGGCGAGTCTGCGAGCGCTATATGGTTTTGAGATGGAGGTTGTGTGGGATTTGCGTGGAAATACCTGTAAAAGGTTTTTCCCATTTACAGGGCAGTGCTCAGATAAAGGACGATCACGTTGCGCAACAACTCATTCGATTTGATCAGGCACCTGGCGGCGTTGATGGTGCTGGTCAGCCATCACTTTGCCCTGTCGGGCCTGGAAGAACCGGGCATTGCCGGTTACAACTCGCTGGGCGGTATCGCCGTGACGGCGTTCTTTTCGATTTCCGGCCTGCTGATCAGCCAAAGCTTTCTCAACGCGCGCAGCTTTGCCGATTATCTGGGCAAGCGTGTGGCGCGCATTTTCCCGGCGTTGATCCTTTGCGCTTTTGTGATGACGTACCTCGCCGGGGCGGTGTTTGCCGACGGCTATGTCACGGGCTTCGGCGCCCTGCTCGACTTTCTGCGCATATCGGTGTTCGGGCGGGCCACCATTGAACCGATCACCCAGGGATTTATTGTCAGCGAATCCTTCAACGGCAGCCTCTGGACGCTGAAGATCGAGTTCGGCTTTTACCTGTTGCTGGCGCTGGCATTGGGCATGTACAGACGAGCACTGATGCCGTGGGTGTTGCTGGCTGCGTTTGGCGTGGCGACTTACGTTCTGGGCAATCACGTGCCTGGCGCGCTGGCGCAAAAGCTGGCGGTTTACAGCGCGGCCGGCATCGCGTTCTTTGCCGGCGCAGTGATTGCCTTCAACCACCAATACTTGAGCGATCGCCGCGTGCTGGCAATCGCGCTGGTGACTGGGGCAGGCCTGATATTTTTCAGCGTCGGCACGCCGCTGGCCAGCGTGCTGACGACCTTGGGTTTGTGCCTCGCGACCCTGAGCCTGGGCTTGCTGTACGTCGACAAAAGCCTGCGCGGACGATTCGATATTTCCTACGGGATGTATCTGTACGCCTTCCCGGTGCAGCAACTGATCATCAACAAGACCTCACTGACGTTTGTTCCGTCGATGCTCGTGTCGGCCTTGATCGTGATTGTGCTGGCCACGATTTCGTGGCGCCTGGTCGAGCAGCCGGCGCTGCAGTTTGTCCATCGACGAAAGCGCGCACTGGCCGCCACACAGCCCTGACGTTACGGCAGGCTGAGCGTCACTTCGACGCCTCCGGGCACATTGCGCACAGCCAGCCGACCACCATGCAACTTGGCCACTTCTTCAACGAAGTTAAGCCCCAGCCCGGTGCTTTTGCGGCCGCTGTCGGGACGGGGCAGTGAGTAAAAGCGTTCGGTCAGGCGCGGCAAGGCGTAATCGGGAATCGCTGCCGTTTCATTGAACAATCGAAACTCGATCTGTTCGCCAACGCGCTCGGCACTGAAACGCAACACACCCTGCTTCGGGGTGAAATCCAGTGCATTCTCCAGCAGATTGCCCAGCGCCTGACGCAGCAGAAACGGCTCGCCGATCAGCAACAGCTCCGCAGCAATCGTCTGCTCGACGCGCAATTGCTTGGCCTCGATTCGCGCGGCCTGGCCCTGCAACAGTGCGTCGACCAACACTGCCAACGGCACCGCCACTCGTTCTTCAAGACCCTGACGCTGTTCAACTTGCGCCAGGTTCAGCAGGCGCTCGATCAACTGCTGCATCCGCGCACTTTCGCTATCGATGTTGCCGACGAAACGCAGGCGCTGCACGGGCGGCATTTCACCTTGCAGCAACTCGGCTGCGCCACGAATCGCCGCCAACGGGCTCTTCAATTCATGGGTCAGCGTGTGCACGTAGCGTTCGACGTAGGCCTTGCCCTCCAGTTGCGTGCGCATCTGTTCGACCGCCGTGGCCAGTTGCTCCAGCTCGCCGCCGCGATAGTGCGGCACTTCCACGCGCCGGCCTTCGCTCACGGCCTGGGCATAACCGGTCAGGCGATGCAGTGCGCGGCTCAGCCACCACGACAGCAACGCGCCAAACAACAGGCCGAGGCCGATCAGGCCGGCGCCATAAAACAGCAGGCGCCGTTCGGTGCGATCGACATAGGGCTGCAATGAGCTGTTGGGTTTGGCCACGGTGACCACGCCGATAATCTGGCCGTTGTCGCGGATCGGCGCGCCGACGTGCATCACCGATGAACTGGCATCATGCGGATCGCTGCGGGTCGAGCGTGCGCCGTATTCGCCGCGCAACGTCAGGTAGACGTCGTTCCAGCGCGAGTAATCCTGGCCGACCGCGACGCCGCTGGAATCGAGCACGACAATGCCTTTGGCGTCGGTCACGTAGATACGGTGGTTGACCTGATTTTTCGGCAAGCCCCAGATCGTCGCTTTCGGCTGGCGCTCGCCATAGGCACGCAGCAGTTCGGGCCAGCGATTTTCGCTGAGGGTTCCGGCCTTGAAATCGTCACGTAGTATTTCCGCCATCAGGTTCGCGGTGTCCACCAGGGTTTCTTCGGTGGACTGGCGCACGCCGGGGCGGATTTCTTCCATCACGGTGTTGAGCACGAAATAACCGGTCAGGCCGATAAACAGCACATACACCAGAAATATCCGCAGCCCCAGTGACATCAGCTGTGCCCCGGGCTGTAACTGTATCCGAGGCCACGGTGGGTCTGGATCGGTTCGGCCTCGGCACGCACCAGGCGTAGTTTGGCGCGCACGCTTTTGATGTGGCTGTCGATGCTGCGCTCGTAGCCGGCGTCGGCCGCCACGCCCAGCGCGTCGAGCAATTGCTCGCGGCTGAACACCCGTTCGGGTTGTTCGAGCAGGCATTGCAACAGGCGGAATTCGTGGCGAGTCAGGCTCAAGGGCTGGCCGCGATAGCTGATCTGTACGCGTTCAGGGTCGACGCGAAACAGCGCCGAAGCGACGTCCACCGGGGCTCGCGGCGCCATGCGTTTGAGGATGGCCTTGACCCGCGCCGCCACCTCGCGAGGACTGAACGGCTTGACCACATAGTCGTCGGCGCCGATCTCCAGCCCGACCACACGATCAATCTCTGCATCACGAGCGCTGAGGAACAGCACCGGCACTTCGCTGAAACGCCGCAGCTGTTTACAGGTTTCGAAACCGCTGATATCCGGCAGGCCGATGTCGAGGATGATCAGGTCGGCCGGGGTCTGCCGCTGATGTTCCAGCGCCGCCGCGCCAAGGCTCAGCCACGTGGTGCCGAACCCCTCGCCTTGCAGGGCGAAAATCAGCGTGTCGGCAATCGCCGCTTCGTCTTCGACAATCAGGATATGAGGCATGGCGTCCGAGCCCGAGGGTTAAGTGCGCGAACGGTGCCCCAAGCCTGACGTTACGTCAATGAGACCACTTAGCAGTCCGGCTTGTCGGCGGTGAAGCGCCGCGCCGGATTCACGGCTGCGCCGAACTCGCGCAAGGCTTTGGCACCGATCAGCAGCGGGTAGTTGAAGTTGCTGCGGTCGGTCAGGTTGACCTCAACGGTACGCTTGACGTTGCCCAGACACAGCTCCAGATCGACCACCGGACGCTTGGCGACTTCGGTGCTTTCGCCCTCGTCCTCTTCATCCGAGCGGCTCTTGATCTTGCTGATCCGCGCGACCTTGTGTTCGTAGACTTTGTTGCCGGCGTCTTTGGTGCCGAGGCGGAAACGCACCCAGTCGTCGCCATCACGGGTGAAGGTTTCGATGTCCTTGGCCGACAGCGAGGCGGTCAGCGCGCCGGTGTCCATCTTGGCCTTGAGCACTTCACCGCCGATTTCCGGCAGCGCGATGTATTCGTAGCGCCCGTACAGGGTCGGCTCGGCGGCCATGACCGGCAGGGCGACGAGGGCAAACAGTGCAAGGAGGGATTTCACGTAAGGGGCTTCCTTGGGGAGTTGGGCAACGGGATTTTAGACCGTTGCCTTTGAAAACGTTCGGCTCTATCAGGATCAAAAGATCGCAGCCTTCGGCAGCTCCTACAGGGATCGGGTAGGAGCTGCCGAAGGCTGCGATCTTTTGATCTTAAGGGTTAAAAGGTGAAACATTCGTCAGCGCCGATTTGGCCTGTCGCGCGAAGCTGCTTATCATGACGCGCCCAACCCACGTCATAGAGTTGCTTATGCGCCGCCTGCTCACCGGCTGTTTCGTCACCCTGCTGCTGTTGCTCAACACCCTGATCCTGATCGGGCCGCTGCTGGTGTTTGCCTTGCTCAAACTGGTCGCGCCGGGCCGCTGGCGCGACTATGCGTCGGCGGCGGTGATGTGGATCGCCGAGACCTGGGCCGAGATCGACAAGCTGATTTTCCGCCTGTGCATTCCCACCCAATGGGACATTCGCGGCGGCGAAGGCCTGCGCGGCGACACGTCTTATCTGGTGATCAGCAACCACCAATCGTGGGTCGACATTCCGGCGCTGATCCAGACACTGAATCGGCGCACGCCGTTCTTCAAATTCTTCCTCAAGAAGGAACTGATCTGGGTACCGTTTCTGGGGCTGGCGTGGTGGGCGCTGGATTACCCGTTCATGAAGCGCTACACCAAGGCATTCCTGGCGAAGAACCCCGAGCTGGCGGGCAAGGATCTGGAAATCACCAGACAGGCCTGCGAGCTGTTCAAGCGTCAGCCGGTGACCGTGGTGAATTATCTGGAAGGCACGCGCTACACGGCGGCGAAAAGCGCCGAACAGCAATCACCGTTCAGCCACCTGCTCAAGCCCAAGGCCGGCGGCGTGGCATTTGTGTTGGCGGCGATGGGTGAACAACTGGACGCGATTCTCGACGTCACCGTGGTTTATCCACAGGCACAGATTCCGGGGTTCTGGGACTTGATCAGCGGCAACGTGCCGAGAGTCATCATCGACATCCAGACCCGCGAACTCGACCCGGCGCTGTGGCAGGGCGATTACGAAAACGATCCGGCGTTTCGCCAGACGGTCCAGAGCTGGGTCAACCAGCTCTGGAGCGAGAAGGATCAGCGCATCGCCGAACTGCGCAGCGAGCGCCGCTGAATCAGCTACCGGTGCCGGCGCCCCAGATGCTGCCCAGGCTTTGCAACAGCGGGCCGCCGACGCCTTGGTCACCCAAGTATTTGAGCAGCACCGGGGCAAACTGGCCGACCATGCCGCTGTCCATGCCCAAGGCACCGAAAGCATTGTTCAGGTCATTGGTGTCCTTGACGTTGCCCAGCGCGTTTTCCAGACCGGCGGACTTGCCGGACTGACCGAGCAACCCGCTCAACGCCGCCAGGTTACCGCTACCGCCCGACAGCTTGTCGATGCCCGGTACTTCCTTGGCCAACTGCGAATAATCGGTGCTGCTCAATTGATTCTTGGCCAAGCCAAGCATGGCGCTGGTGCCGCCGACGGCTTGTTGCGGGGTAACGCCCAGACCGGTGACGGCTTGCAGCAGACCGGCGGTTTCCGAAGTCGGCGCGGCGGCCGTGGCAGCGTTGCCGCCCTGCATGCCTGCAGCAGCCTTGGTCACATCGTCGAGGCTGAAACCGGCAAACACCGGGCTGGCCGCAAGGGTCATCAGCGAAGCCATTGCAATACCACGTGAAATCTTCATTCAGACATCCTCTTGCGCTGTGAAAACCACCCGTTGAATGGGCAGCGAAACTGCCGGTTTGACCGGGTATCCGCCGGCATGTTCCGGCGCGGCGCATCCATTTTCATCCGGCCTGCGTATATAAACCGTGAAATCCCGGACACCCTCGCGATGAATGGCACAACCGCTGTCGCTGAACTAGCCTGTGAACAGTCCGAGTCGCGCCCTCGTGCGTTCA
Organism: Pseudomonas sp. SM4; assembly: GCF_051913165.1. NCBI lineage: Bacteria > Pseudomonadati > Pseudomonadota > Gammaproteobacteria > Pseudomonadales > Pseudomonadaceae > Pseudomonas > Pseudomonas sp. SM4. The sequence continues at coordinate 130,072 of NZ_JBODOE010000008.1, forward strand.
GCCTTGCCTGGAGAGTCGTCATTTCCATCGCCGACACCGATCAGTTGCGACAGCTGTTGGCCCAGTGTTCACTGGGTGATCGTCGCGCCTTCGAAACCTTGTACCGCAGCGTCGGCCCACGCCTGCATGGCGTAGCCCTGCGCTTCATGGGTCGTGCGGATCTGGCCGAAGAAGTGCTGCAGGAAGCCTTCGTGCGCATCTGGAACAACGCCTCGCGCTACGACGCGCACCTGTCGGCACCGCTGACCTGGATGATCAACATCACCCGTAATCAAGCGATCGACCAGTTGCGCAAACACCGCGACCGCCCGTTGACCGATCTGGAACAGGACGCCCTGCCGGACGAAAGTCCCTCGGCCCATGATCAGTTGAGCAGCGCCCGTGAGGCCCGCGCCCTGAACCGCTGCCTGGAAACCCTCGACGGCATGCAGCGTCAGTCGATCACTGTGGCCTACTTTCAGGGATTGTCCTGCTCGGAACTGGCCGAACACCTGGCCACACCGCTGGGGACGGTGAAATCGTGGATCCGCCGTGGCATGGAACGCCTGCGTCGGTGCCTTGAATCATGAACTACCAGACCCCCGCCCTGCGCCGCGCCCTCGCCGCCGATTACGCCATCGGCCTGATGTCGGCGCCTGCGCGGCGACGGTTTGAACAGTTGTTGCTGGATGACGCAGCGTTGCGAACGGAAGTGGCGCAATGGCAGGAAACGCTGGTGAGCCTCACCGAATCGCTGCCGGAACATCCGTTGCCCGACCGCGTCTGGCACGGCATCACCGCGCGCATCGAACCGCAAGTGCTGCATGTTCCCGAGAAGCGGCCATTCTGGAATTGGCTGCGGCTTGCGGCGGCAGCATGTTCGATCGTCGTGCTGGTGTTCCTCGGTTCGCTGTACAACCGCGATGATGCCCGCTTTCACGCCACGCTGCTGACCGCCGACGCGCAACCGGCGCTGAAGGTCGAGGCGCATGCGGATTACCTGCAGGTCGAGCCGCTGACACTGGCTGCCGTCGCGCCTGATCGCAGCCTGGAACTGTGGGTGATTCCCGCCGACGGCAAACCGATCTCGCTGGGTGTGATCCCGGTGGGGGGCAAGGGTAAAGTCGAGTTGAGCGAGGCGCAGAGGGTGTTGATTGGTCAGCCGATTGCGCTGGCGGTGAGTCTTGAGCCTAAGGGTGGTTCGCCGACTGGGCAGCCGACTGGGCCGGTTCTGTATCAAGGGGCGCTGGCGGCTCTCTGAGTGCATAAAGTCAAAAGATCGCAGCCTTCGGCAGCTCCTACATCGATCCGTGTAGGAGCTGCCGAAGGCTGCGATCTTTTGATCTTAAAAAAAGGCGACCCGAAAGTCGCCCTCTCTTACTTACGCCGCACTAAACAACTTATGCGGATCAATCACAAACTTCTTCGGCACGCCCGCATCGAACTCGCCATAGCCTTCCGGCGCCTGATCCAGACTGATCACCTGCACACCCACCACTTCGGCGATATTGATGCGATCCCACATGATCGCCTGCATCAACTGGCGGTTGTACTTCATCACTGGGGTCTGGCCGGTGTGGAAGCTGTGGGATTTCGCCCAGCCCAGACCGAAGCGAATGCTCAGGCTGCCCATTTTTGCGGCGGCATCCACAGCACCCGGATCTTCGGTCACGTACAGGCCAGGAATACCGATTTTGCCCGCTACGCGCACCACGCCCATCAGCGAGTTGAGCACGGTGGCCGGGGCTTCCGATTTCGCGCCGTCGTGGCCATGACCGCGTGCTTCGAAGCCGACGCAGTCCACCGCGCAGTCGACTTCCGGCTCGCCGAGCAGCGCGGCGATCTGTTCGTGCAGCGGTGCATCTTTCGACAGGTCGACGATTTCAAAACCTTGCGCCTTGGCGTGGGCCAAACGGATGGTGTTGACGTCGCCGATGATCACCACCGCAGCACCGAGCAGACGTGCAGACGCGGCAGCGGCCAGACCGACCGGGCCAGCGCCGGCAATGTACACGGTGCTGCCCGGGCCAACGCCGGCAGTGACCGCGCCGTGGTAACCGGTCGGGAGGATGTCGGAGAGGCAGGTCAGGTCGCGGATTTTCTCCATGGCCTTATCGCGATCCGGCAGTTTCAGCAGGTTGAAGTCGGCGTACGGCACCAGCACGTACTCGGCCTGGCCACCGGTCCAGTCGCCCATGTCGACATAACCGTAAGCGCCGCCGGCACGGGCCGGGTTGACGGTCAGGCAGACGCCGGTGTGTTGCTCCTTGCAGGAACGGCAGCGCCCGCAAGCGACGTTGAACGGTACCGAGACCAGATCACCGATTTTCAGGTTTTCGACGTCGGAGCCTTTTTCGATCACCTCGCCGGTGATCTCGTGGCCCAGCACCAGACCGGTCTGCGCCGTGGTACGGCCGCGCACCATGTGTTGGTCGGAGCCGCAGATGTTGGTGGAAACCACTTTGAGAATGACCCCGTGCTCGATCTTGCGACCGCGCGGGTCCTGCATTTTCGGATAGTCGATTTTCTGCACTTCGACCTTGCCCGCGCCGAGATACACCACACCACGATTGCCAGACATGCTTTCACCTCGCTGTTGTTTTTATGGAACCGCGTTGCCCAGGCAGGCAGCGCGTTAAATGCTCGGTAAATCAAAAGATCGCAGCCTTCGGCAGCTCCTACATGAATCGCACCCTCCTGTAGGAGCTGCCGAAGGCTGCGATCTTTTAGCGATCTAGAGAACGACCGTACGATTGGCGTTCAAAAACACCCTTCTTTCGATGTGATATCCAACCGCCCGCGCCAACGTCAGGCCTTCAATATCGCGCCCCTTGGCAATCAGATCCTCAGGGTAATGACTGTGATCCACCGCCTCGACGCCCTGGGCAATGATCGGCCCTTCATCCAGATCGTTATTGATGTAATGCGCCGTCGCGCCGACCAGTTTCACGCCCTTGTTATAGGCCTGGTGATACGGCTTGGCCCCCTTGAAACCCGGCAACAGCGAGTGATGAATGTTGATCGCCTTGCCATCGAGCTTGCGGCACAGTTCCGGCGACAGCACCTGCATGTAGCGGGCGAGGATCACCAGTTCAGCGCCGGACTCTTCGATCACCTGCCACACCTGACGCTCCTGCGACGGCTTGTCGTTGGGGTCGAGGGGGAAATGGTAGTAGGGAATCTGGTGCCAGTCGGCCAGCGGCTTGAGATCCGGGTGATTGGACACCACCGCCGCAACGTCCATCGACAACTGGCCGATGCGCTGGCGATAAAGCAAGTCGTTGAGGCAGTGATCGGCCTTGGAAACCATGATCACCACTTTTGGCCGGTAGTTCGGCGCGGTCAGCTCGAAGATCATGCCAAAGGCCTGGCCACGTTCAGCGAGACCGGCGCGGAAGGATTGCTCGTCGAAGCCGTCAGGCTGACGGAATTCCACGCGAATGAAGAAGCGCCCGGAGAGGCGGTCATCGAACGAATGGTGCTCGGTGACGTAGCAACCCTGCTCGAACAGAAAACGCGTGACCGCGTCCACGGTGCCGAGGACGCTGGGGCAGTCGGCGGTCAGAATCCATGTGTCTGGGGCGCGGCTCATGGTGCGGTGACTCCTGTTACAACAACGGTGAGCAGAGTGAACTCTGAACTGGGCTGACCTGTGCTGAACTGCTTTTGTGGCGAGGGGATTTATCCCCGATGAGTGGCGAAGCCGCCCCAAAATCAATCACCGCGGTTTATCAGGTAGATCGTATTCACAGGTTTTGCAACTGCTTCGCAGCCGAACGGGGATAAATCCCCTCGCCACAGAAGCAGGCACGATAGCCATTCAGTGTCAGGCCTGGACGCTGAGGCCGTACTCGGCCGATGCATCCTGCAACCACAACCACCAGTAATCCGAGAAGCTGCGACGGATCAGCAGCTCCCAAGTGTCTTCAGCGGTATGACGAATCATCAGCTGCGACTTGGCAAACACCGTGCCGACCGCTTTACCCACCGGAAAATTATTCGGGTGCACGTCGTAGCTGGTCGATTTCATCAGCACCTGACGCACGTTCGGCCCGCTCAGTTCGAGCACTTGCTGGCCGCCGCTGACGTTGACGATCGCAACGTGCAGATCGCCCAGTGCTTCACGCAGTTTCTGTTCGGCGGCGAACTCTTCACCGCTAGGCACGATCAGCAGCCACTCGTCCGGGCCCATCCATTGCAGGCTGGTTTCGCCTTTGACGATAACGCTCAGCGCGCCGGGCAGTTCGATGCCCAAGGCCTTGTGCACACCGGCGGCGAACGCGGCATCGTGGCCATCGCCACGGATGGTCAGGTGACCGAGGAGTTTCTTTTCACGCACGATCACGCCGGCGTTCTTGCGGCCCTTGCCGACCAGGCTGGCGAGGTCGGCATGGTGCAGCGACGACTCGGCCTTGGCCCCGGTGGTCGGGCGTTGTTGGTAAACATTGGCTGTGGTCATAAAGCACCTTTGCTGAATTCTGACTTGAGCCCTGTGTAGGCAGATCTACCGCTATCGCGAGCAGGCTCACTCCTACAAGGGGTACGCGATCACCTGTAAGGAGTGAGCCTGCTCGCGATGAAGTCACCGCAGCGCAACTGCACTCCCCAGGCGCCGAACCATCAAATATTCTGGCGATCACCCTTCGGATCGAAGAACACCGAAGACACGATTTCCGCCTCGATCACGCTGCCATCGGCCAGCGGTGCAAACACCCGCTCACCGAGGCGCTTCAGACCGCCCTTGACCACACCCATGGCAAACGAATAGCCGAGGGAGTTGTGCGCGTAACTGGAAGTCACGTGGCCGACCATGGTCATCGGAATCGCCTGTTTGGTGTTGAACACCAGTTGCGCACCTTCCGGCAGCCACACGTTCGGGTCGATCGGCTTCAGACCGACCAGTTGCTTACGCTGATCCTTCACGCAGTCTTCACGGTTCATGCCACGCTGGCCGATCCACGAAAACGGTTTGGTGCGACCGACGCACCAGCCCATGTTCAAGTCGTCCGGGGTCATCGAGCCGTCAGTGTCCTGACCAACGATGATGAAACCCTTCTCGGCGCGCAGGACGTGCATGGTTTCAGTGCCGTACGGGGTCAGGTTGTACTGCTTGCCGGCCTCGACGATTTTCTCCAGCACGCCCATCGCATAGTCGGCCTGCACGTTGACTTCGTACGACAGCTCACCGGTGAACGAGATACGGAACACCCGCGCCGGCACGTCGCCGACCAGACCTTCTTTCCAGGTCATGAACGGGAACGCTTCGTTGCTCAGATCAATGTCGGTCACGGCGCTGAGCAGCTTGCGGCTGTTCGGCCCCGACAGGGTCATGGTCGCCCAGTGGTCGGTGACGGACGTGAAGTAGACCTTCATGTCCGGCCATTCGGTCTGGTGGTACAGCTCCAGCCATTGCAGCACGCGCGCCGCGCCGCCAGTGGTGGTGGTCATGACGAAATGGTTGTCGGCCAGACACGCCGTGACACCGTCGTCGAAGACCATGCCGTCTTCTTTGCACATCAAACCGTAGCGAGCCTTGCCCACGTCGAGCTTGGTCCAGGCGTTGGTGTACACGCGGTTGAGGAACTCGCGGGCATCCGGACCCTGGATGTCGATCTTGCCGAGGGTCGAGGCGTCGAGCAGGCCGACGCTGTCGCGCACGGCTTTGCATTCGCGCTTCACCGCTGCATGCAGGTCTTCACCGTTTTTCGGGAAGTACCATGGACGTTTCCACTGACCGACGTCTTCAAACTCGGCGCCGTTCTTCACGTGCCAGGCATGCAGGGCGGTGTGACGCACCGGTTCGAAGATGTGCCCACAGTGACGACCGGCCACGGCGCCAAAAGTCACCGGCGTGTAGTTCGGACGGAACATCGTGGTGCCCATCTGCGGGATGGTCACGTTCAGCGAGCGGGCGGCGATGGCCAGACCGTTGACGTTGCCGAGCTTGCCCTGATCGGTGCCGAAGCCCAGCGCGGTATAGCGTTTGACGTGTTCGACCGACTCGAAACCTTCACGAGTTGCCAGCTCAATGGCAGCAGCGGTCACGTCGTTTTGCAGGTCGACGAATTGCTTCGGCGCCCGTGCGGTGTTCTTTTCATGCGGCACCTGGAACAGCGCCAGCGTCGGTTCTTCGTGACGGCTCAGGGCTTTCGGCAGCACGCCTTCGACAGTCTGGAAACCGGCTTCAGCGGCAGCGCGCACGCCACCTTCAAAACCGTCAGCCAGCGAATCGCCGAGACCGTAAACACCGTTGATGCCACCGACGCACACGCGTTTCTGCGGTGCTTCGCCCGGTACGAAACCGAGGATGTCTTCGCGCCAGGTCGGCTTGCCACCGAGGTGCGAAGCCAGGTGAACAACCGGGCTGTAACCGCCGGAACTGGCAACCACATCGCAGTCGAGCCACTCGCCAGGACTGGTCACGGCGTGCGCTTTGACATCGATCGCGGCAACGCGGGCAGCGGTGACGCGTTTGCTGCCACGGGCCTCGATCACGGCGCTGCCAGTGAGAATCCGAATACCTTTGGCACGGGCTTCTTCTACCAATGCACCACGCGGATTGCTGCGCGCATCGGCGATGGCCACCACTTGCAGACTGGCGTCGAGCCAATCCAGCGCGACGCGATAGGCGTGATCGTTGTTGGTGCTGAGAACAAGCTTCTTGCCCGGTGCCACGCCATAACGGCGCACGTAAGTCGACACCGCACCGGCCAGCATGTTGCCCGGCACATCGTTGTTGCCGTAGACCAGCGGACGCTCGCAAGCACCGGTCGCCAGCACCACTCGCTTGGCGCGGACACGGTGAATGCGCTGACGCACCTGACCAATCGGCGCACGGTCACCGAGGTGATCGGTGAGACGTTCGTGAATGGTCAGGAAGTTGTGGTCGTGGTAACCGTTGACCGTGGCGCGCGGCAACAGCAGCACGTCCGGGGTGTTCTTCAATTCGGTGATGACACTGGCGACCCAGTCCATCGCCGGTTTGCCGTCGAGACTTTCGCGCGAGTCGAGCAGGCTGCCGCCGAACTCTTCCTGCTCGTCCGCCAGAATCACTCGGGCACCGCTGCGCGCCGCCGCCAGTGCAGCGGCGAGACCGGCCGGGCCAGCGCCGACGATCAGCACGTCGCAGTGCTGGTTCATGTAGTCGTAAGTGTCCGGATCGACTTCGGTCGGCGAACGGCCCAGACCGGCAGCCTTGCGAATGTACTTCTCGTAGGTCATCCAGAACGACTGCGGATACATGAAGGTTTTGTAGTAGAAACCCGGCGGCATCAGCTTGCCGCCGACTTTGCCGAGAATGCCCATCATGTCGTTGTTGACGCTCGGCCAGCCGTTGGTGCTGGTCGCGACCAGACCTTGATACAGCGCCTGCTGCGTGGCGCGCACGTTGGGGATTTGTGTAGCTTCGGTAGCGCCGATCTGCAGCACCGCGTTCGGCTCTTCGGCACCGGCGGCGAAGATGCCGCGCGGACGCGAATACTTGAAGCTGCGGCCAATGATGTCGACGCCGTTGGCGATCAGCGCGGCGGCCAGCGAGTCACCCTCGAAGCCTTTGTAGCTCTGACCGTTGAAGGTGAAGCTCAGCACTTTGTTGCGGTCGATCCGTCCACCGTTGGACAGGCGATTGGTCTGGCTCATACCTTCTCTCCCAGCGCCGTCGTGGCTGTTTTCGCCGTATCAGCCTTGTCGGTGAATTGCGGCTTGGTGCCGATCTTGTAGGTTTCGAGAATCTCGTAGGTCACGGTGTCGCGGGTGACGTTGAAGTACTGGCGGCAACCGGCGACGTGATCCCACAACTCGTGGTGCAGACCGCGCGGGTTATCGCGGAAGAACATGTAGTCGCCCCACTCCTCGTCGGTGCAGGCGCCAGGGTCGAGCGGGCGCGGAATGTGCGCCTGACCGGATGCGTGGAATTCCTCTTCGGAGCGCAGTTCGCCGCAGTGAGGACAGAAGATATGCAACATGGGATTTCTCCTGTTAGTGGGCAACCGCAGCAGCGCCGTGTTCATCGATCAACGCACCGTTGTGGAAACGGTCGATGGAGAAAGGTGCGGCCAACGGGTGCATTTCACCCTTGGCCAGACTCGCGGCAAACACGTTGCCCGAGCCAGGAGTTGCCTTGAAGCCACCGGTGCCCCAACCGCAGTTGAAGAACATGTTCGGTACCGGGGCTTTCGAAATGATCGGGCACGCGTCCGGCGTGGTGTCGACGATGCCACCCCACTGACGGTTCATGCGTACGCGCGACAACACCGGGAACATCTCGACGATAGCCTGAATGGTGTGCTCGATCACCGGGTACGAACCGCGCTGGCCGTAGCCGTTGTAGCCGTCGATACCGGCGCCGATCACCAGGTCGCCCTTGTCGGACTGGCTGATGTAACCGTGCACGGCGTTGGACATGATCACGCTGTCGATAATCGGCTTGATCGGCTCGGACACCAGCGCTTGCAGGGGGTGGGATTCGATCGGCAGACGGAAACCGGCGAGCTTGGCCATGTGTCCGGAGTTACCGGCCGTGACCACGCCGACGCGCTTGGCGCCGATAAAACCCTTGTTGGTTTCAACGCCGATGCACACGCCGTTTTCCTTGCGGAAACCGATCACTTCGGTCTGCTGAATCAAGTCCACGCCCAAGGCGTCGGCGGCACGGGCAAAGCCCCAGGCCACGGCATCGTGACGGGCGACGCCGCCGCGACGTTGAACGGTGGCGCCCATCACTGGGTAGCGGGTGTTTTTCGAGCAGTCGAGGTACGGAATCTCGTCAGCCACTTGCTTGGCGTTGAGCAGCTCACCGTCGACGCCGTTGAGGCGGTTGGCGCTGACCCGACGCTCGGAATCACGAATGTCCTGCAGGGTGTGGCACAGGTTATAGACGCCGCGCTGGGAGAACATCACGTTGTAGTTGAGGTCCTGCGACAGGCCTTCCCACAATTTCATCGCGTGTTCGTAAAGATGCGCCGACTCGTCCCACAGGTAGTTGGAGCGCACGATGGTGGTGTTGCGCGCAGTGTTACCGCCGCCCAGCCAGCCCTTCTCGACCACGGCGACGTTGGTGATGCCGTGTTCTTTCGCCAGATAGTAGGCAGTCGCCAGACCGTGCCCGCCGCCGCCGACGATGACCACGTCGTAGACCTTTTTCGGCGTCGGCGTGCGCCACATGCGCTGCCAGTTTTCGTGGTGGCTGAGAGAGTGTTTGAAGAGGCCGAAGCCCGAATAGCGTTGCATAGTCAGTTACTCCAGAACACTCAGCGATAAACCGGGAAGTCCGCGCACAGGGCCGACACTTGCTGGGCAACATTGGCCTCGACATCGGCATCACCGAGGTTGTCGAGGATGTCGCAGATCCAGCCGGCCAACACTTCGCACTGGGTCACCTTGAAACCGCGCGTAGTGACGGCCGGGGTGCCGATGCGCAGGCCCGAGGTCACGAACGGCGATTGCGGGTCGTTCGGCACGGCGTTCTTGTTGACGGTGATGTGTGCACGGCCAAGGGCGGCGTCAGCGTCTTTGCCGGTCAGGCCCTGACGGATCAGGCTGACCAGGAACAAATGGTTATCGGTGCCGCCGGACACTACATCGTAGCCACGTTTGATAAATACGCTGGCCATCGCCTGAGCGTTGTCGATCACTTGTTGCTGATAAGCCTTGAAGCCTGGCTCCAGCGCTTCCTTGAAGCACACGGCTTTACCGGCGATGACGTGCATCAGCGGGCCGCCCTGAGCGCCGGGGAACACGGCAGCGTTGAGCTTCTTCTCGATCTCTTCGTTGGACTTGGCCAGGATCAAGCCGCCACGTGGACCGCGCAGGGTTTTGTGCGTGGTGGTGGTGACCACGTCGGCGTACGGCAGCGGGTTCGGGTACAGACCGGCGGCAACCAGACCGGCAACGTGGGCCATGTCGACGAAGAGCAGCGCGCCGACCTTGTCAGCGATCTGACGGAAGCGCGGGAAGTCCAGGGTCTTCGAGTAAGCGGAGAAACCGGCGACGATCATTTTCGGCTTGGATTCGACGGCGAGACGCTCGACTTCGTCGTAATCGATCAGCCCGGTGTCGGTGTTGATGCCGTACTGAACAGCGTTGTAGAGCTTGCCCGAGGACGACACTTTGGCGCCGTGGGTCAGGTGACCGCCGTGGGCCAGGCTCATGCCGAGAATGGTGTCGCCCGGCTGGATCAGCGCCAGGTAAACAGCGCTGTTGGCCGAGGAACCGGAGTGTGGCTGGACGTTAGCGTAATCGGCGCCGAACAGTTGTTTGGCGCGTTCGATGGCCAGTGCTTCGACTTTATCGACGTGCTCGCAGCCACCGTAGTAGCGCTTGCCCGGATAGCCTTCGGCGTATTTGTTGGTCAGGCCGCTGCCTTGCGCTTCCATCACGCGTTTGCTGGTGTAGTTCTCCGACGCGATCAGCTCGATGTGATCTTCCTGACGTTGCTCCTCGGCATTCATCGCCGCCAGCAGTGCATCGTCGTAACCCTGGATCTGGTCTTGCTTGCTGAACATCGCGTCTCTCCCAGCGGCATCTGTGCGCCATTCGTCTCGGTAAGGCACTGGCAATCACGGCAGTGCCCTTTGATGCCGATGGTATGACCGGCGCAGACAGCTCAAATGCCTGCGCGCGCCACGCAAAGGTGCGTTTACGACATGGCCGGAAATGCCATTGCCAGACTCGATCTCGAAAACACTGGAGAACCCTGTGGGAGCTGGCTTGCCAGCGATGGCGGCGGCACATCCGGCATTGATGGTGGCTGACCCACCGCTATCGCTGGCAAGCCAGCTCCCACAGGGTTATGCGGCGACCTGGCGGATAAGTAGTAGCAGGAAGAAATGTGTGGGGTAGAGGGCGTAAGCCCAACGGCGCATCGGTGGCGGCTGCAGGTGTCGCCCATGTCGCAACAGGAACATTCCGAGCATTGGCGCAAACAGACAAATGACAATCCCAAGGATCGCAACACTACTGCCGAACCTCGCCGAGTCGTACAGCACTTGCCATTGATTGGCGGCGAGACAAATCAATCCCGACAGCACGCTGAAATACCACGGACGGCGAAACACCAGCAGCATCGCCAACGGCAGCAATACCCCGAAGAAGCCGAACATCAGTCGCTCCGGAAACACAGCGGCCAGCGCCAGTGCGGCGACGCCCAACAATCGCGCCATGATCGAGGGGTCCTGCCACGCACGCGCCACGAGCAATCCCAGCGCCAGCGTCGGCAGCACATTCAGTGTATTGGGATCGGGAATGAACAGCCGGTACGGAATCTCGCTCACCAGGCTGAACAGCAACAACCAACCCAGATACCGCCATTCCATCCTCCGCGAACCATCGCGCGAAAGATTCGCCGCCATCGCCAGGCAAAACCACGGAAACGCCAACCGCCCCGGCACGTACAGCCAATCGGCGGAGAACCCGACATATCGCAGGTGATCGAGCAACATGCTCAGCAGCGCCAGCCACTTGAGCAGATCCAGCGCGCTGTCGCGTTTAGTCAGGTGCATAATCGGCCTGCGTCCATGTAATGTTCTGACAGCGACATCCCGTGTGCTCCCCGGAAGATCTTCGGTAAAGTGCGCACCATCATTGACCACGAGCCTTCACAAGAGTCTCGACCACGGAAGCCGGCCATGACCGACAAGAGCCAACAATTCGCCAGCGACAACTACTCCGGTATCTGCCCTGAAGCCTGGGCTGCGATGGAGCAGGCCAACCACGGCCACCAGCGCGCTTATGGCGACGATGAATGGACTGCACGCGCGTCCGACCATTTCCGCAAACTGTTCGAAACCGACTGCGAAGTATTCTTCGCCTTCAACGGCACCGCCGCCAACTCGCTGGCCCTGTCGTCGCTGTGCCAGAGTTACCACAGCGTGATCTGCTCGGAAACCGCTCACGTCGAAACCGACGAATGCGGCGCCCCGGAATTCTTCTCCAACGGCTCGAAACTGCTGATCGCCGGCACTGAAAACGGCAAGATCACCCCGCAGTCGATCCGCGAAGTCGCGCTCAAGCGCCAAGACATCCACTACCCGAAACCGCGCGTGGTCACCCTGACCCAAGCCACTGAAGTCGGCAGCGTCTACACCCCGGAAGAAGTCCGCGCCATCAGCGCCACTTGCAAGGAGTTGGGCCTGCACCTGCACATGGACGGCGCGCGCTTCTCCAACGCTTGCGCCTTCCTCGGCTGCTCGCCAGCGGATCTGACCTGGAAGGCCGGTGTCGATGTGCTGTGCTTCGGCGGCACGAAAAACGGCATGGCCGTGGGTGAAGCGATTCTGTTCTTCAACCACAAGCTGGCGGAAGATTTCGACTACCGCTGCAAACAGGCCGGGCAACTGGCGTCGAAAATGCGCTTCCTCTCGGCACCGTGGGTCGGCATTCTCGAAACCGACGCCTGGCTGAAATACGCGCGCCACGCCAACCACTGCGCGCAATTACTCGCGGAACTGGTTAGCGACATTCCCGGCGTCGAACTGATGTTCCCGGTGCAGGCTAACGGCGTGTTCCTGCAACTGTCGGAACCGGCCATCGCCGCCCTGACCGCGAAGAACTGGCGCTTCTACACCTTCATCGGCAAGGGCGGCGCACGCTTCATGTGCTCGTGGGACACCGAAGAAGAACGCGTCCGCGAACTGGCGCGCGACATCCGCGAAGTCATGTCCGCCTGACCTGACTCCTGCGCACTGATCGTTCCCACGCTCCGCGTGGGAATGCCTCCCGGGACGCTCCGCGTTCCAGCCCCACATGCTAAACACCGCTATGACGCGGAGCGTCAGTGGCTGCATTCCCACGCGGAGCGTGGGAACGATCTTCGGTCGGGAATGACTTTTCCCAACGGCACTTCAGACTTCTCTGCTAGCGCGATCACTTCGTCCGCCTCACCCTGATCGTTCCCACGCTCTGCGTGGTAACGCCTCCCGGGACGCTCCGCGTTCCATTCCCGTCGCACCGCAAGATTCAAGGAAGAATCCCATGGGCCGCAGCCGCTACACCATTACTGAAACCGACAAACCGCATTTCCTGACTTGCACGATCATGGAATGGTTACCGCTGTTCATCCGCCCCTACATCGTCGACCACCTGCTCAACTGCTGGCGTTATCAACAGACCCACCATGACTTGAAGCTGTACGGCTACGTGATTCTGGAAAACCATCTTCACTTCGTCGCTCAGGCGCCCGACCTGAGTAAATGCCTCAGCCAATTCAAATCTTTCACCGCGCGTCAAATCTATCGATGATCTGCAAAGCAAAGGTGCCGACAAAGCTCTGCAACGCCTGCGCTTTAGCAAACGCGCGCATAAGCAGGATCGGGTTTACCAGTTGTGGCAGGAAGGCTCCCACGCAGAGATGGTTTATAGCGAATCGGTGATGCGCCAGAAGCTTGAATACATCCACAACAATCCAGTGAAACGCGGGTATGTGGACTTGCCGGAGCATTGGCGTTATTCGAGTGCCAGGGACTACGCGGGAATGCCGGGGCTAATTGAGGTTCAGTACTGGTATTGAATGGGACGCAGAGCGTCCCGGGCTGCATTCCCACGCAGAGCGTAGGAACGAGCAAATTGAGTCCGCCTGACCTTGATCGTTCCCACGCGGAGCGTGGGAACGATCAAAATTGCGTTGCCTCTTGGTCTACATTGTCTGTCGAGCCCTCCGCTCACATAACAATAAGCAGGAGCATCGGCATGTCGTTACAAGGCAAAACCCTGTTCATCACCGGCGCCAGCCGTGGCATTGGCCGTGAGATTGCGCTGCGTGCCGCGAGGGACGGGGCCAATATCGTGATTGCGGCGAAGAGCGCCGAACCCCACGCCAAATTGCCCGGCACCATCCACAGCGTCGCCGCCGAAGTCGAAGCGGCGGGTGGCAAGGCGTTGGCGTTGCAGGTGGATGTACGTGATGAGGACGGCGTACGCCGGGCTCTCGCCCAGGCCAACGAACATTTCGGCGCGATCGATGCGCTGGTGAACAACGCCGGGGCGATCAAGTTGACCGGTGTGCAGCACGTCGAACTCAAACGTTTCGACCTGATGCACCAGATCAACACCCGCGCGGTGCTGCTGTGCAGCCAGGCCGCCCTGCCCTATCTGAAAAAATCCGCCGGGCACATTCTCAACCTGTCGCCACCGCTGAATCTGGCGAGCAAGTGGTTTGCACAGTTCAGCCCTTACACCGTGACCAAGTACGGCATGAGCATGCTGACGCTGGGGATGAGTGAGGAGTTCGCCGGTTACGGCATCAGCGTCAATTCGCTGTGGCCGCAGACGATGATTGCCACGGCGGCGATTGAGTTTCAGTTGGGGAACCGGGAGTCGTTCAAGCAGGCGCGAACGCCAGCGATCATGGCGGAAGCGGCTCATGTGATTTTGGATAGCAGCGGACGGCAGATTACCGGGCGGTTGTTGATTGATGAGGAGATTTTGCGCGAGAGCGGCATGACCGAGTTCAATCACTACCGCTTTGAACCGGACAGCACCGCACCCCTGATGCCCGACCTGTTCATCGACTGAACACAACCCATGTAGGAGCTGCCGAAGGCTGCGATCTTTTGATCTTCAAAAACAAGATCAAAAGATCGCAGCCTTCGGCAGCTCCTACATAGGGATCCCGTTAGAAATCGATACGGACGTCGCCTTTAGGCACGCTGCAGCACGACAGAATGAACCCCTCGGCCTCGTCGTCCTCGGTAATCCCGCCGTTGTGCTCCATCTCCACTTCGCCCCCCAGCTTGAGCACCTTGCACGTCCCGCAAATCCCCATGCCGCAGGCTTTCGGGATCATCAGGCCAAGCTTGGCCGCCGCCGCATGCACAGTCTCACCCGGGGCCACACGAATGCTCTTGCCGGACGAGGTGAACTCGACCTGATGCAGATCCGCCGCATCGATCTCCGGCGCATCCGCTGCCTGTTCGGCTTGCTCCACCGCATCGGCACGCGCTTCTGGTGGCGTCGCACCGAAGGATTCTTCGTGATAACGCGACATGTCATACCCGGCCACTTCCAGCAGGCGCTTGACCGCGTTCATATACGGCGTCGGGCCGCAGCAGAACACTTCGCGCTCAAGGAAGTCCGGCACCATCAGCTCAAGCATCTTGTGGTTCAGGTAACCGCGATAACCGGCCCACGGCTCACCCAAGCCATGCTTCTCGCAGATCAGGTGCAGGCTGAAGTTGTCGATCCGCGACGCCATGTGTTCCAGCTCGCGGTGGTAAATGATGTCTTTCGGCGAGCGCGCGCTGTGGATAAAGGTCATGTCGACGTTGGCGTTGGTGTCGTAAAACCAGCGCGCCATCGACATGCACGGCGTGATACCGACGCCGCCGCTCAGATAGAGGACTTTCGGGCTCGGGAAGTCGATGGCATTGAACAGCCCGACCGGCCCGTGCACCGCCAATTCCTGCCCTTCATGCAGCGTGTCGTGCAACCAGTTCGAAACCTTGCCCCCCGGCACCCGTTTGATCGTCACCGAAAAGCTGTACGGCACCGACGGCGAACTGGAAATGGTGTACGAGCGCATGATCGGCTGGCCTTCGATTTCCAGTTCCAGGGTCACGAACTGCCCGGGCTTGAAGAAGAACAGGATCGGCTGGTCGGCCATAAAGCAGAAGGTGCGCACGTCCCAGGTTTCCTGGATGACTTTGACGCAACGGACGATGTGTCGGCCATTGGCCCAGGTCTGGGTGGTGACCGGATTCAGGAAGCTGTTGGACATGCTGTTCTCCACGGCCGACTGTCGGCCTCATGTCGGCGATTCTGCGTATAGCGCGAACCGCCCGTTTACCTATCCGCGACATCGGCATACTTATCGCGACCAGCCCCCAACCACCGGGGGTTGCGCGTCGGGAACAGATTGCACCATGTCGCCCATGGATAAGGTTCCGCCCCGCGCCGGCCCCACACTCGCCCCAACACCAAGACAGCTTCTTTACACCTTGCGTAGCAACCGTTAGCAGCACACCTGATCAGCCACTTTTCGCCGGCCACGCAGATGGCCATGAGGATCACATCGATGGACGTCACCGCAAAAATCAGCCTGGGCGATCCGCTGGAACCCGCACGCAAGGCCACCGCACAAATGCTCCAGGAGCGCGAGCGGACGTTTTCGCTGCCACAACCGTTTTACAGCGATGAACGACTCTTCGATATCGACATGCAGGAGATCTTCCAGAAAGAGTGGTTGATCGCCGGCATGACCTGCGAGATCCCGGCGAAAGGCAACTACCTGACACTGCAGATCGGCAAGAACCCGATCATCGTCATTCGTGGCGCTGAAGGCGTGGTCCATGCCTTCCACAACGTCTGCCGCCACCGTGGCTCGCGCCTGTGCACCAGTGAAAAAGGCAAGGTCGCCAAACTGGTCTGCCATTACCACCAGTGGACGTACGAGCTGGACGGTCGCCTGCTGTTCGCCGGCACCGAAATGGGCGCCGACTTCGACATGAAGCAGTACGGCCTCAAACCAGTGAACGTGAAGACCGCCGGCGGCTACATCTTTATCAGCCTGGCGGAGAATCCACCGGCCATTGATGACTTCCTGTCGACGCTGAACCATTACATGGAACCGTACGACATGGAGAACACCAAGGTGGCGATCACCACCACCTTGATGGAAAAGGCCAACTGGAAACTGGTGCTGGAAAACAACCGCGAGTGCTACCACTGCAACGCGTCGCACCCGGAACTGCTGAAAACCCTGCTGGAATGGGACGACGTCACCGATCCGCGCGCCGATCAGGCGTTCAAGGATCACGTCGCCGCCTCTGCCGCGGCCTGGGAGGCCGAGAAGATTCCTTATGCCCACGCCAGTTTCGGCCTGCGCAACCGCATCGTGCGCATGCCGTTGCTCAAGGGCACCGTGTCGATGACCCTCGACGGCAAACAGGGTTGCGCGAAACTGATGGGCCGGATCAAGAACCCGGACCTCGGTTCGATGCGCATCCTGCACCTGCCGCACTCGTGGAACCACTGCATGGGCGACCACATCATCGTCTTCACGGTGTGGCCGATCAGCGCGCAGGAAACCATGGTCACCACCAAGTGGATCGTGCACAAGGACGCGGTCGAGGGCGTGGATTACGACGTCGAGCGCATGCGTCAGGTGTGGGATGCGACCAATGATCAGGATCGGCGCCTCGCTGAGGAGAACCAGCGCGGGATCAACTCGACGGCGTATCAGCCTGGGCCTTATTCCAAGACCTATGAGTTTGGTGTGGTCAACTTCGTGGATTGGTACAGCGAGCGCTTGCTGAACAACCTTGGGGCCGAGCCTGCGCCTTACCTCAAAGGTGTCCCGGTTCAGGGCTGAGCAAGATCAAAAGATCGCAGCCTTCGGCAGCTCCTACAGGTGGAATGCGTTCCCCTGTAGGAGTGAGCCTGCTCGCGATAGCTATCTCACATTCACCACATCCCTAAACCTTGATTGCACAATTTCTGATCAACCACCCCGCACCCCATACCCACCAAGCCCCCCAGCCTTCAGCAAACAAGTTATCCACACACCAACCCACAGCAAATGGGGACAACTGTTGATGATTCGAAAAATATCCCACTGATTTGCAAAGAAAAACCGTGACTTATCCAGAAGTACTGTTTTGAAAACACATTGATCGCTTTTTGATCAACAGCCTGCAAGCCACGCCATTCGTGGCGTTTAGCGGATGGCAAACACCTTATCCACAGAAGCGCCAACAGAGATCGGGGGTAACTTTACGCCTGCTGTGGAAAAGCCCTGAAGACTGCGAAATATCAGGCTCTACGGGCAATTCATCGGATAGAAAACGCAAATTGATCAGTTATTGATCAACTCTCTGAAAGCCACGTTTTATATAGCTCTCATGGGTTAGCGAACATCTTATCCACAGAAGCGCCAACAGAGATCGGGGGTAACTTACGCAGTTATCCCGCAGAAAAACCCCATAAAAACCGTAACTTAGGTTGGTTGTTTTTTGATCTGCGGCCTGCAAGCCACGGCGGACATGACTTGCAGCGAAGGGCGAACACGTTATCCACAGACTGACCAACAGGGATTGTGTGTAAACCCTCGTCAGTGGATAACCGAGTTCATGCTCGGTGCATCAGATAGGCCTCGCCCGTCACCCGGATCATCGGATGCGGAACCACTTGGCAGGTTTTGACGATGCCGAAGCCATGCCGCTCATAGAAGCGGCGGGCGCCGGTGTTGGCGGCGTAGTCGATCAGGCTCAGGCCTTTAAGCGCCAGTTGCTCAGCACGCGCCTGGGCATGTTGGAGGAACTGCACGCCCAAGCCCAGATTGCGCCAGCCCTCATGCAGCGCCAGGCTGGAGATGTACAACGAATCCGGCACTTCCATATCGGCATACGGTGCCAGCACCGGATCGGTGGGCGGCGTTGGCTCGGGATCTTCGCGCATGGCGTAGCTGTGCATCATGCCAACAACCTGACCTGCAGCCTCGGCGATCAGGCAGTTCTGCCAAGAGAAATCCACGTCGTCGCGGGCATAACGTCGCTCGCCGACATCCAGCAGCGCCTCCCCAGGCTCGGCCAACTGGCTCCAGATGTAATCCGAGGCGCCCTCCGAGGAAATCTGAAACAAACGCGCAATGTCGCGCGCATCCGTGCGCCGGGCAGGTCGAAACTCAACGGTCATTCACATTATTCCTATGGCAAACCCACCAACCTGTAGGAGCTGACGAGTGCAACGAGGCTGCGATCTTTTGATCTTGGTATTTGAAAACAAGATCAAAAGATCGCAGCCTCGTTGCACTCGTCAGCTCCTACAGAGATTTGGGGGGTGTCGGGTGTCAGCGGACCACGCCTTCTTCGATAAGGAGTTTGAGGATGGCTTCGGCGCCGGCCTGTGGGGTGACGCCTTTGAGCACTTGCCCACCGCCGCCACTGGCTTTGGCGGTCGCGGCTTTCATGCGGTCGGCGCCGCTTTTGGCTTTGATCACTTTCAGGCGTTTAGGCCTTGGTTTGGCCGGTTGCAGGGTGGCTACAGACAGGAGTTCATCGTCAACAACCTCGACGTCGTCAGCCTCCAATACGCCACGCCGCGCCGGGCCGTAGGCGCTCTGCCGAGGTTTCGGCGCAGCGTTATCCACAGTCGCGAGGAACGGCAGCTTCACCTTCAACCGTCGCCGCTGACCACGCGGCAAGGCTTGCAGCACCAGCGCCGAGCCGTCGCTAATCGACTCGACCTGCGCCAGCCCAACCACCAGCGGCCAGCCCAGCCCCTCGGCCAACAGGAACGGCAACATCCCCGAACCTTCACCGGTTTCCGCCTGGCTGCCGGTCAGCACCACTTGCGCACCGGCATCACGCAGATACGCGGTCAACGCTGGCAAGGCATCGGCGCCAGCGGGCTGCTCCAGCACATGCATCTGCTCCAGGCCCATGCCCAGATAGGCGCGCAGTGCCGGTTCCGCCACGTCGCCGGCGTGCAGCACTTGCAGGTTATCCCCAGCCAGTTGCAGGCCCAACTCCACGGCGCGCGCGTCCTGGTCGGCGCGACGCGGGCGACCGGAAGTCGGGTGGGCGCCGATTGAAACCAGACTGATAACTTTCGTGTTCATCGCGTTTCCTTAGGCCGCATCGCGCTTGGATTCATTGCGGTAAGCCGAAACGGCTTCGATCAACGCTTGCAGAATCGCCGCGCTCTCGCCGATCACCGAGAGGTCGGCACGCTTGATCATGTCGCAACCCGGATCGAGATTGATCGCCACCACCTTGTCGCAGGCGCCAATACCTTGCAGATGCTGGATCGCCCCGGAGATACCCACAGCCACATAGACCCGCGCGGTGACCCAGGTGCCCGACGCGCCGACCTGACGATCACGCGCCATGAAGCCATCGTCCACCGCGACCCGCGAGGCGCCTTCGGTAGCACCGAGCGCCGCCGCCGTTGCGTGGAACAGCTGCCAGTCCTTGACGCCGTTGCCGCCGGAGAAAATGAATTCGGCTTCGGCCATCGGAATCGCCGCCGGATCTACTGCTACGGCACCGAGATCTTCGATTCGCGACAGGCTGCGCGCGACGCTTGTGGATAACTCCACCGGCAAGGCTTCATGACGGGTTTCGCTGACCGGCTCGGCGCATTCGGCGGCAGCCAGAATCAACCGCGCAACCGGCCGGGCAAGGTCTTGCAGCCCAGCGCCAGCGCGGCCGATGCACTCTTGATCCTTGACCTGCCAGACCCGTGTGGCCGGGCGCTCGCCGAGTGCCGCCGCAAAGCGTCGACCGAGTTCGCCGCCACCGCTGCGACTGTCTGGCAATAGCCAGTGGCGCGGATTGAACTGGTTATCCACAGCGCGCAGACCCTGTACCCGTTGCTCCGGTGCATAACCGCTGAATTCTTCACCTTCAAGCACCAGCAAGCGATCCACCCCGGCAGTGGCGAAAGCATTTTCCTTGTGCTCGCCAAAGACCACCGCCAATACGGCGCCGTCCTGGCCAGCGAGTTGATGGGCAAGGCCGAGCAAGTCACGGTCGTGGCTGCTCAAGCGGCCACCGACCATGTCCGGCACCACGTTGATATAGAACGCCGGGGCCGGCACTTGATGCAGCGGCAATTGCACTTCAACAGTCGCCGAACGTTTGACCGCACCGCCCTGTTGCGCGCCACTGCGATCGATACGTTTGATGCCATTGGGGCCGATAAAACCGATGCCGTGCAGATTCTTGCGGATGACGCCATTCGGCCCCATCCAGCTGTGTTGCGCCGGTTGCATCGCCGCGTGCAGCGGGTGCAGGCGGTTACGCGCAATCCATTCAGCGCGCGGGTCGCGGCGGATAATGTCGCTCATCAGTGGGCCTCCGCAGGTTCACGTTTGGCCGGGGTCGCAGGCTTGCTCGGCGCGGCGTCTTCAAGCAGCGCGTCGGCGACCAGTTCGGCAATGTCCTTGATCAGCGGACGCGGTTCGACCACGCCTTCGAGCATCGCCGTGCACTGTGGACAACCCACGGCTACCAGTTCGGCGCCGGTCTCGCGGATGTCTTCCATGCGCATGTCGGGAATCCGCTGCTTGCCCGGAATGTCAGTGATCGGCGCCCCGCCGCCGCCGCCGCAGCAGCGCGAACGGAAGCCGGAACGTTGCATCTCTTTGACTTCGATGCCGAGCGCACGCAGCACTTCACGCGGCGCTTCGTACTCGCCGTTGTAGCGACCGAGGTAGCACGGATCGTGATAGGTCACGCTGTTGCCTTTGTGCTGGCCAAGATTCAGCGCGCCGGCCTGAATGATTTCCGCCATGTAGGTGCTGTGGTGCTGCACCAGGTAGTTGCCGTCGAACGCGCCGTACTCGTTTTTCAGCACGTGAAAGCTGTGCGGATCGCAGGTGACGATGCGGTTGAAGCTGTATTTGCCCAGGGTCTGGATGTTGCGTTTGGCGAGCAACTGGAAGGTTGCTTCGTCGCCCAAACGGCGCGCTACGTCGCCGCTGTCACGCTCTTCAAGACCAAGCACGGCGAAGTCGATTTTCGCCGCTTTCAGCACTTTGACGAAGGCGCGCAGAGTGCGTTGGTTGCGCATGTCGAACGCGCCGTCGCCAACCCAGAACAGCACGTCGGTGGATTTCTTTTCGCTGAGCAGATTGAGGTTCAAGTCCGCCGCCCAGTTCATCCGCCCGCCCGGAGCGAAACCACCGGGGTTGTCAGTAGCGATGAGATTTTCGAGGACTTCGGCGCCCTTGTTCGGGGTCACGCCTCTCTCCAGGGTCAGGTGACGGCGCATGTCGACGATGGCATCGACGTGCTCGATCATCATCGGGCATTCCTCGACGCAGGCGCGGCAGGTGGTGCACGACCACAGGGTTTCGGCGTCGACCAGACCGTTGACGATCGGTTGATGCGGATTGCCGCTGTGTTCGCCAATGGGTTTGCCGGGATACGGGCTGCCGGCGAATCTTGCATCGGTGCCGCCCGCGAGGCCGACGACCATGTCCTGAATCAGCTTTTTCGGGTTCAGTGGCTGGCCGGCGGCGAAGGCCGGGCATGCAGCTTCGCACTTGCCGCACTGCACGCAGGCGTCAAAACCGAGCAACTGGTTCCAGGTGAAATCTACGGGTTTCTCAACACCCAACGGCGCTGACGGATCATCGAGATCCAAAGGCTTCAGGCCCGTGGAACGACCGCCGCCAAAGCGTTCAGCGCGACGGTGCCAAGCCAGGTGCAAAGCACCGGCAAAGGCGTGTTTCATCGGCCCGCCCCAGGTCATGCCGAAGAACAGTTCCGACACGCCCCACAACACACCGATCCCCAAGATGGCCGCGAGCACCCAGCCACCGAAGTTCTCTGGCAGGATTCCGGCAACGGGCAAAGTCAGCAAAAAGAACGACGCCGAGAATGCCAACAAGCTTTTCGGCAGGCGCATCCACGGGCCTTTCGAGAGCCGCGCTGGCGGGTTGCGCCGACGCAGATAAACGAAGATCGCGCCAACGAACATCACTGCCGTCATCAGCAGCAGCGCGTAGCCGAGAATGCGGTTGTGCAAGCCGAAACCGTGCACCAGCAGCGCCAGTACAATCGACGCCACCGCACCGCCGGCCGTGGCCACGTGCGTGTTGGCGATGTATTTGTCCCGCGCGACGACATGGTGCAAATCGACCATGTAACGTTTGGGCATGGCGAACAGGCCGCCGATCAGATCGACCTTCGAGGCCCGGCCCCGGCGCCACATGGCCACCCGCCGCAACGCGCCGAGGACACCAAGGCCGATAGCTGCGAACAACAGGATTGGAAGAAGGGTGTTCAACATGGTGAAGCTCCCACCAGTACAACCTGGAGAAACACGGCGTTCAATGATCGTTCCCACGCTCTGCGTGGGAATGCATCCCGGGACGCTCCGCGTCCCAAGCGGACGCAGAGCGTCCATTGCGGCATTCCCACGCAGAGCGTGGGAACGATCGGTTCACTAGCCCTTAGAAATCCTTGCAGAGCCGCAGGGCGTCATAGATCGCGGCGTGGGTATTGCGCTGCGCCACGCAGTCGCCGATGCGGAACAGCAAGTAGCCGTCGCCCGTCTCGCTCAGCGAAGGTTGCGGCTGGATCGCGAACAACGCTTCGACGTCGATCTGGCCCTTGTTGCGCGAACCCTCTTTGAGCGCGTAGTAGATTTCCTCATCCGGACGCACGCCGTTCTCCACCACCACCTGGTCGACCACCCGTTCCTCTTTGGCGCCGGTGTATTCGTTTTCCAGTACCGCGACCAGTTTGTCGCCTTCGCGGTAGACCTTTTCCAGCATCATGTCGCCGGTCATGATCACTTCTTTCGGGTACATGCTGCGGTAGTAGGTCGGGAACGACGTACCGCCGATGGCCACGCCCGGTTTGATGTCGTCGGTGACGATCTCGACCTGGCTGCCCTTGTCGGCGAGGAAGTCGGCGACCGACATCCCGGTGAACTCGCAGATGGTGTCGTAGACCAGCACGTTCTTGCCCGGCGCGACCTTGCCGTCGAGCACGTCCCAGCTGCTGACCACCAGCCCTTCGGCGGCGCCCCAGTGTTCGTTCTGTTCCAGATACGGATGCCCGCCGACCGCCAGCACCACTACGTCCGGACGCAAGTCCATGATGGTGTCGGCATCAGCCGCCGTGCCCAGGCGCAGATCGACTTTCAGCCGCGCCAGCTCCAGCTGGAACCAGCGGGTGATGCCGGCGATCTGGTCGCGCTGCGGCGCTTTCGAGGCGGTGGTGATTTGCCCGCCGATAAATTCTTTCTTCTCGAACAGGGTCACGTCGTGGCCACGCTCGGCGGCAACGCGTGCCGCTTCCATGCCGGCCGGGCCGGCACCGACGATGACCACTTTGCGTTTCGGCCCGGTGGATTTCTCGATGATGTGCGGCACGCCCATGTATTCACGGGAGGTCGCGGCGTTCTGGATGCACAGCACGTCCAGACCTTGGTACTGGCGGTCGATGCAATAGTTGGCGCCGACGCACTGTTTGATCTGGTCGATCTGGCCCATCTTGATCTTGGCGATCAGGTGCGGGTCAGCGATGTGCGCGCGGGTCATGCCGACCATGTCGACGTAACCGCCTTCAAGAATCCGCGTAGCCTGGTTCGGGTCCTTGATGTTCTGTGCGTGCAGCACCGGCACCTTGACCACGTCCTTGATCCCGGCGGCCAGATGCAGGAACGGCTCCGGTGGATAACTCATGTTCGGAATCACGTTGGCCAGGGTGTTGTGGGTGTCACAACCCGAGCCGACGACGCCGATGAAGTCGAGCATGCCGGTGTCGTCGTAATACTTGGCGATCTGCTTCATGTCCTCGTGGGACAAACCGTCCGGGTGGAACTCGTCACCGCACAGACGCATGCCCACGCAAAAATCGTCACCGACCTCGGCGCGCACGGCTTTCAGCACTTCCAGACCGAACTTCATCCGGCCTTCGAAGGTGCCGCCCCATTCGTCGGTACGCTTGTTGACGCGCGGGCTCCAGAACTGGTCGATCATGTGCTGGTGCACCGCCGACAGTTCAACGCCGTCAAGACCACCGGCCTTGGCCCGGCGCGCGGCCTGGGCGTAGTTGCCGATGACCCGCCAGATTTCTTCCGGCTCGATGGTTTTGCAGGTGGCGCGGTGTACCGGCTCACGGATCCCCGACGGCGACATCAGGGTCGGCCAGTTGAAGCCGTCCCAGCGCGAGCGCCGGCCCATGTGGGTAATCTGAATCATGATCTTGGCGCCATGCTTGTGCATGGCGTCGGCCAGATTCTGGAAGTGCGGGATGATTCGGTCGGTCGACAGGTTGACCGAGCTCCACCACTCCTGCGGGCTGTCGATGGCGACCACGGAGGAGCCGCCACAGATCGCCAGGCCGATGCCGCCCTTGGCTTTCTCTTCGTAATACTTGACGTAGCGGTCGGTGGTCATGCCACCGTCAGTCGCGTAGACCTCGGCGTGCGCGGTGCTGAGCACGCGGTTGCGGATGGTCAGTTTGCCGATCTGG
The DNA here is from genome assembly GCF_051913165.1 of Pseudomonas sp. SM4. NCBI lineage: Bacteria > Pseudomonadati > Pseudomonadota > Gammaproteobacteria > Pseudomonadales > Pseudomonadaceae > Pseudomonas > Pseudomonas sp. SM4. Next base: position 154,974 of record NZ_JBODOE010000008.1, read on the forward strand.
ATCGGCTGGAACATTGCTTCGAAAGCCATGGCACGGTCCTCGGCTTACAACGGCTTGACGGTGAACAAGCCGTCATCGTGGCCCTCTTCGGAGCCTCCGTAGACTTGTTCGGCGACAGTGCGAATCTTGCTGCCACGGGCTTCAAGAATCTGATCCATGGCCCCGGCAAACCAACCGGTGAACATGTAATCGACCTTGCGCCCGACCTTGCCGTAGACGTAGACGAACGCCGAGTGTTCGAGCTTGACGCTGGCGGTGCCTTTGTCGAGGTCGATGTCCTGGATCTTGAACAGGCCCCAGCCGCGTTGCGACAGGCGTTTCATGTAGTGCTCGAACACCGCGACGCCTTCCAGGCCGTGGCATTCGGCTTCTTTTTCGCACCAGTGCCAAGCAGATTTGTAGCCGGCCTTGTAGAGGATTTCTGCGTAGGCCTCAGCGCCCAAAACCTCTTCGATGCCCATGTGGTTGTTGACGAAGAAGTGACGCGGCACGTAGAGCATCGGCAGGGCGTCGGAGGTCCAGACACCGGTCTCGCTGTCGACTTCGATTGGCAATTGCGGGGCGATCTTGGCCATGGAAACTTAACTCCAGAAAATTTTGTGTGTTGCCCCCGGCGCGGACGGCCGGGGGAAAGGATTCAGAAGTGCGGTGGCTTATTCGCCCCAGACATCCTTGAGGACGTTGACCCAGTTTTCGCCCATGATCTTGCGCACCACGCGCTCGGGATGGCCGCGCTTGAGCAGGGTTTCGGTCAGGTTGGGGAACTCGCCGACGGTGCGAATGCCCAGCGGGTTGATGATCTTGCCGAAGCTGGTCAGACGACGGGCGTAGCCCTTGTCGTGGGTCAGGTATTCGAAGAAGTCCTGCCCGTGACCCTGGGTGAAGTCGGTGCCGATACCGATGGCGTCTTCGCCGACGATGTTCATCACATATTCGATCGCTTCGGCGTAGTCGTCGATGGTCGAATCGATGCCCTTGGCGAGGAACGGCGCGAACATGGTCACGCCGACAAAACCGCCGTGGTCGGCAATGAACTTCAATTCTTCATCGGACTTGTTGCGCGGGTGCTCTTTCAGGCCCGACGGCAGGCAGTGGGAATAGCACACCGGTTTTTTCGATTCGAGGATGACTTCTTCAGAAGTCTTGGAACCAACGTGAGACAGGTCGCACATGACGCCGACGCGGTTCATCTCGGCGACGATTTCGCGGCCGAAACCCGACAGGCCACCGTCACGCTCGTAGCAACCGGTGCCGACCAGATTCTGGGTGTTGTAGCACATCTGCACGATGCCGACGCCGAGCTGCTTGAACACCTCGACATAGCCGATCTGGTCTTCAAAGGCGTGGGCATTCTGGAAGCCGAAAAGGATGCCGGTCTTGCCCTGCTCCTTGGCTTTGCGGATGTCGGCGGTGGTGCGCACCGGCATCACCAGGTCGCTGTTGTCGCGGATCAGCTTCTGGCTGGCAGCGATGTTGTTCACGGTCGCCTGAAAGCCTTCCCACACCGACACAGTGCAGTTGGCCGCCGTCAGACCGCCCTTGCGCATGTCTTCAAACAGCTCGCGGTTCCATTTGGCAATGATCAGACCGTCGATAACGATGCTGTCGGCGTGTAATTCGGCTGGGCTCATCAGGCGTCCCCTTATTGGCGATTCATGCGCCGAATCGTCTGCCGGCGCTTTGGGGCCAGCATATGCCTCGGTGCCGGGGCGACCGGGTGCAAAAACGACAGGGGAATTGCCGAAAGCGTCAATCCGCGACAAAGGGTCGCCAGACGCTCCGATCAGCTACCTGTTCAAGCCCGCAAGCTTGAGCCAGAATCTCCGGCATCTTGGAAACACCACTGGATTAGAGCGGCGACAACAATGAAATCGATCTTCCTGGCTTTGGCTTTGATTGCGACCGGCGTACACGCCGCCGAAGAATCCGACAACAACCCCTGCGACGCCGTCGAAAACGACGTCCAGACCCTGGAATGCTCGACCTACAGCCGCACGACCGCCGAAGACCTGCTCAAGGACAACTACGCCAGCCTGACCGAACGCATGCAGACCGCCTACGGCAAAAACGCCACGCAACTGGCGGATATCACCGCCAAACTCAAAACCGCACAGCAGCAGTGGCTGAAGACGCGGGATGCGGATTGCGCGGTTGAGGCATTCCCGGCTACGGCGGGGAGCAAGGCGTTCACGATCGCGCAGAATGACTGCGTGGCGCGGATGAGTGATGAGCGGTCGGAGTTTTTGGAGTCGATTGGGCAGGAATAGTCTTAAGTACTCCGATGAAAGCGGGACTCGCTCTCTGCTTTCATCGCGTCAATCTCCTCTTCCTACAATAGATACCGTGCCTGCCTACACGTATTGCGTGAATGCCTTTATCTGAGGGGTTCTCACGCAATACGCTGACATCTGTTTCCAGTTGGCCAACCGAAAAATATAAGTAAAGATTCGCCAATCTTATAAAAGACTTATATTCTTCCATGAACAGCATCCACTGGACTCGAAAGGCCGTTAAGCAACTACTGAAATTGCACTGCGTTCATCAAGGACAGGTTCGTGATGCCATCACGGCGCTCGCTGACATGCCTGATGTCGGCAACGTCAAATCATTGGTTGGACATGAATACGCTTACCGACTGCGAGTCGGCAATTATCGGGTCATGTTCGACTGGGACGGCGCAATCAAAGTGGTCAGTATTCAAGAGGTCAAAAAACGCGATGAACGCACCTACTGACATCCAAATAATCAACGACGCCGAGGGCAAACCGGCCTTCGTGGTCATTCCCTATGCGCAATACGTTGCACAGAAAGTAAAACCTGATCTGATCCCCCATGAGGTGGTTAGCCGCATGGTCGACGGGGCGACACCGATTCGGGCCTGGCGCGAATATCTAAACCTGACGCAAGAAGAAGTCGCCAACCGCATGGGCATTTCGCAACCGGCGTTTGCTCAACAGGAAGCGGTGTCCAAGCCTCGTAAAGCGACACGCGAGAAAATTGCAGCGGCGTTCGGCATCACCGCCAATCAGCTTGAGCTGTAAGCTGCGCCCTTCACTTCAAGGAATTCCCCATGAACATCTGCGGCATTGAAATCAAAGGCAGCGAAGCGATCATCGCCGTGGCCGCTCTCGACGGTTCGGCCTTGAGCCACGTTCCCCTTGCCACCAAGAAGATCGCCCTCGAAGAGGATGACGAAGCGGCCAACGTGAAGTTGTTCGCGGCGCAGGTGGCGTCGTTTGTGCGGGAGAACTCGATTGATCGGATTGCGATCAAGAAGCGCAGCAAGAAGGGTGAGTTTGCTGGTGGGCCGACGACGTTCAAGATTGAGGGGATTTTGCAGTTGCTTGACGGCTGTGAGGTGACGTTGTTGTCGCCGCAGACGATCAATGCGCAGGCGAAGAAGCACAATTTTGAACTGCCGGGGACGTTGAACAAGTATCAGCATGAGGCTTATAAGGCGGCGTGTTCGGCGCTGGTGAAGAAGTAACCCGATTCCCGAAATCACCTTGGAACCTGTGGGAGCGGGCTTGCCCGCGATGGCGGTGTGTCAGGCAATAACAATGTTGGATGTGCTGGCCTCATCGCGGGCAAGCCCGCTCCCACAGGGTTCTAGGGTGTTGCTGAAACCACTCAGGCCTGGGCGGTACGCCGGTCTTCGCGCGGGCAGCGGGCGAAGCGGGCGCGGTAGCTGCGGGTGAAGTACGACGGGGATTCGAAGCCGCAGGCGATGCTGACTTCGAGCACGCTCATGTCGGTCTGGCGCAGCAGCTGCCGGGCCTTTTCCAGGCGTAGGCGCAGATAGAAATTGCTCGGCGTATCGTTCAGATGCAGCCGAAACAACCGTTCCAGTTGCCGCCGCGTCACCTTGATCGATTCTGCCAATTGCAGCGTGGTCAGCGGCGGCTCGCTGTGCTGCTCCATCTCGCCGATCACCTGCACCAGTTTCTTGTTGTTGATCCCGTAACGCGTGGCGACTTCCATGCGCTGGTGGTCTTTGCGCGGACGGATGCGCCCCAGCACAAACTGCTCGCTGACCTGAATCGCCAGTTGCGGGCCATGGGCCTGAGCGATCAGATCGAGCATTAGATCGATAGAAGCCGTACCGCCGGCCGAGGTGATTCGCCGGCGGTCGATCTCGAACAGCTCCTGGGTCACGCTGAGCTGTGGATAAGATTCCTTGAATGCGTCGATGGCTTCCCAGTGCAGGGTCAGGCGATGGCCATCGAGCAGGCCCGCCTCGGCAAGGACGAAGCTACCGGTGTCGATGGCACCAAGGGTCACGCCTTCGTTATCCAGACGCCGCAACCAGTGTTCAAGGGTTGGTGTGGCAAATTTCAGCGGTTCAAACCCGGCCACCACCAACAGCGTCGCGCCTTTCTTCAACGGCTCCAGCGCCGCATCGGCGTTAACCGACATGCCGTTACTCGCCAGCACCGCCCCGCCATCGGCGCTCAACACATGCCAGCGGTACAACTCGCCACGAAAGCGGTTGGCCACGCGCAGCGGTTCGATCGCAGAAATAAAGCCGATGGCGGAGAACCCCGGCATCAGCAGAAAGTAGAAATCCTGGGACATGTGCGCACTCGATTCGCGGGTAACGAGAGGGAGGGTAGCGTGGCTCGTTGATACGCCGATTGTCGTCGGCGTTCAAGCGCACAGGTCGCTACAGTGCAAATGCCAGTCGCCGCAGTGCGCTTTCATGGGCGTATAGCTGCGTAACTTTGCATCACCGGCACGACAGATGCCGGAACTCACAATAACGACCTGCCGAGGAACCCGACATGAAACGACTGATCAGCAGCTGTGTTCTTGCACTCAGCGGTACCGCTTTCTTGAGCGCCAGCGTCATGGCGGCTGAACCCGCCTCGTGCCAGAACGTACGCATGGGCGTGGTCAACTGGACCGACGTGATCGCCACCAGTGCCATGACCCAGGTCCTGCTCGACGGCCTCGGCTACAACACCAAACAAACCAGCGCGTCCCAGCAAATCATCTTCGCCGGGATTCGCGATCAGCGCCTCGACCTGTTCCTCGGTTACTGGAACCCGCTGATGACGCAGACCATCACCCCGTTCGTCGATGCCAATCAGGTCAAAGTGCTTGAAGCACCAAGCCTGAAAGACGCTCGCGCGACCCTCGCGGTACCGACTTATCTGGCCGACAAAGGCCTGAAAACCTTCGCTGACATCGCCAAGTTCGAAAAAGAGCTGGGCGGCAAGATCTACGGCATCGAGCCTGGCTCGGGCGCCAACACGCAGATCAAGGCAATGATCGCCAAGAACCAGTTTGGCCTCGGCAAGTTCCAGTTGGTCGAGTCCAGTGAGGCCGGCATGCTCGCCGCTGTCGATCGCGCCGTGCGCCGCAAAGAAGCCGTGGTGTTCTTCGGCTGGGCGCCGCACCCGATGAACGTCAACGTCAAAATGACCTATCTGACCGGCAGCGATGACGCCCTCGGCCCGAACGAAGGCATGGCCACCGTGTGGACCGTCACCGCACCGAAATACGCCGAGCAGTGCCCGAACGTTGGCCGTCTGCTGACCAACCTGACGTTCACTGCCGAGGACGAGAGCCGGATGATGCAGCCGCTGCTCGACCACAAGGACGCTTTCGAATCGGCCAAGCAATGGCTCAAGGATCACCCCGAAGACAAGCAGCGCTGGCTCGAAGGTGTGACTACTTTCGATGGCAAACCGGCCGCTGAAAACCTCCAGCTGACCAGCAAATAACTCACCCCGAATCAACGCTCCGCAGCCCCGAAAAGGGCTGCGGACAGACCCATCACGCCTGAAGGAAACCGCACCATGAACCACGACGTCATCATCACCTGCGCACTCACCGGTGCTGGCGACACGACCGCCAAGAGCCCGCACGTGCCGGTCACCCCGAAACAAATTGCAGCGGCGGCCGTTGAAGCGGCCAAGGCCGGCGCCACCGTCGTGCACTGCCATGTGCGCGATCCGCAGACTGGCAAGTTCAGCCGTGACGTGGCGCTGTACCGGGAAGTGATGGAGCGCATCCGCGAAGCCGACGTCGACATCATCGTCAACCTTACCGCCGGCATGGGCGGCGACCTCGAAATCGGCGCTGGCGAGAACCCGATGGAGTTCGGCCCGAACACCGACCTGGTCGGCCCGTTGACCCGTCTGGCTCATGTTGAAGCACTGCTGCCGGAAATCTGTACCCTTGATTGCGGCACGCTGAATTTCGGCGATGGCGACACCATCTATGTCTCCACACCAGCGCAACTACGTGCCGGCGCCAAGCGCATTACTGAGCTGGGCGTGAAAGCCGAGCTGGAGATTTTCGACACCGGTCACCTGTGGTTTGCCAAGCAGTTGATCAAGGAAGGTCTGCTCGATAACCCGCTGTTCCAGCTGTGCCTGGGCATTCCTTGGGGCGCGCCGGCGGATACCACCACGATGAAAGCCATGGTCGACAACCTGCCCGCCGATGCGGTGTGGGCCGGGTTCGGGATTGGCCGGATGCAGATGCCGATGGCGGCGCAAGCGGTGTTACTCGGCGGCAACGTGCGGGTCGGGCTGGAAGACAACCTGTGGCTGGACAAAGGCGTGCTGGCGACCAATGGCCAATTGGTTGAACGCGCCAGCGAAATCCTCAGCCGACTCGGTGCCCGCGTGCTCACCCCTGCCGAAGGCCGCAAGAAAATGGGCCTGACCCAGCGCGGCTGACCCTCTGCTCAAAAAATGGGGCTCTGACTGCCCCCCAAATTTCACCTGTAGGAGCTGCCGAAGGCTGCGATCTTTTGATTTTGTTTTTCAAGATCAAGATCAAAAGATCGCAGCCTTCGGCAGCTCCTACAGGGATTACTTTCCACGAGAAAATTCCTATGAGCTTTATCACTGAAATCAAAACCTTCGCCGCGCTGGGCAGCGGTGTCATCGGCAGTGGCTGGGTAGCCCGTGCGCTGGCCCATGGGCTGGATGTCGTGGCCTGGGACCCGGCGCCCGGCGCTGAAGCGGCGCTGCGCAAACGCGTGGCCAATGCCTGGGGTGCGCTGGAGAAAAACGGTCTGGCGCCAGGCGCATCGCAGGATCGTCTGCGCTTTGTCGCGACCATCGAAGAATGCGTGCGCGATGCCGATTTCATTCAGGAAAGCGCCCCGGAACGTCTGGAGCTGAAACTCGATCTGCACAGCAAAATCAGCGCAGCAGCCAAGCCGAATGCGTTGATTGGTTCGAGCACTTCGGGGCTGTTGCCGAGCGAGTTCTACGAGAGCTCGACGCATCCGGAACGTTGCGTGGTCGGCCACCCGTTCAACCCGGTTTATCTGCTGCCACTGGTGGAAGTGGTCGGAGGCAAAAACACCGCGCCGGAAGCCGTTCAGGCGGCGATGAAAGTCTACGAATCCCTCGGCATGCGCCCGCTGCATGTGCGCAAGGAAGTGCCGGGATTCATCGCCGATCGCTTGCTCGAAGCGCTGTGGCGTGAGGCGCTGCATTTGGTCAACGACGGTGTCGCGACCACGGGCGAGATCGACGATGCGATCCGTTTTGGCGCTGGATTGCGCTGGTCGTTCATGGGCACGTTCCTGACTTATACGCTGGCCGGTGGCGATGCCGGGATGCGCCACTTCATGTCGCAATTCGGCCCGGCGTTGCAGTTGCCGTGGACCTATCTGCCGGCGCCGGAACTGACTGACAAGTTGATCGATGATGTGGTCGATGGCACCAGTGATCAGCTCGGCCGTCACAGCATTTCGGCGCTGGAACGCTATCGTGATGATTGCTTGCTGGCGGTGCTGGAGGCGGTGAAGACCACCAAGGAGAAGCATGGGATGAGTTTCAGCGAATAGGCCGTTTAATGATCGTTCCTACGCTCTGCGTGGGAATGCAGCCCGGGACGCTCCGCGTCCCAGAAGCGTGACGCAGAGAGTCACAGGAGGCGTTCCCACGCAGAGCGTGGGAACGATCGCGCCAGGAGAAAACATGCCCACCCTCACCACCTACCAAACCAAAATCATCCCCGACTGGGTCGACTACAACGGCCACCTGCGCGATGCCTTCTACCTGCTGATTTTCAGCTACGCCACCGACGCCCTGATGGATCGCCTCGGCATGGACAGCAACAACCGCGAAGCCAGCGGCCACTCGCTGTTCACCCTCGAACTGCACCTCAACTATCTGCACGAAGTGAAGCTCGACAGCGAAGTCGAAGTACACACGCAAATCATCGGCCACGACAGCAAGCGCCTGCACCTCTATCACAGCCTGCACAAGGTTGGGGAGGATCAGGAACTGGCCGGCAACGAACAAATGCTCCTCCACGTCGATCTCGTCGGTCCGCGCTCGGCACCGTTCAGCGCCGACACCTTGAGCCGTCTGCAAGCCATCGTCACCGAGCAGAAAGACCTGCCCGCTCCCGCTTACATCGGCCGCGTTATTGCGCTGCCACCCGCCCGGTAATTCCATCGATCGCAAGGAGCCGCCATGAACACCGCTGCCGCTGTTGCCGACTTCCGTACTTATCCGTTGATCAGCGCGCTAAGCGGCGTGCAGAGCCTGGCGGATCGCGAGGCCATTGAATGGGCTGACGGTCGCATCAGCCCGTTTCACCACGTTTGGCTGCGGGACAATTGCCCGTGTGAACGTTGCGTCTACAACGTCACCCGTGAGCAGGTTTTCGAGATTGTCGACGCCGCTGAAGATCTGAAACCCGCAGCCGCACACATCGATACCGACGGCTGCCTGCGCATCGACTGGCAGGACGGCCATCTCAGCCGTTTCGATCCGGGCTGGTTGCGCGCACACGCCTACGACGACGATTCCCGTGCCGAACGATTGGCCGGCAAACCGAAACCCTATCTGTGGCGCAGCGATTTGCAGTTGCCGGTGTTCGAGTACGCGGCGCTGATGAATGACAACGCCGCCCTGCTGCAATGGATGATCGCCATCCGCGACATCGGCCTGACGCAAGTGCGTGGCGTGCCCACCGAGCCCGGTTCGCTGAAGCTCATTGCCCAACGTATTTCGTTCATCCGCGAGAGCAACTTCGGCGTGCTGTTCAATGTGCAATCGAAGGCCGATGCCGACAGCAATGCCTACACCGCTTTCAACCTGCCGTTGCACACCGACCTGCCCACTCGCGAGCTGCAACCGGGGCTGCAATTTCTGCATTGCCTGGTGAATGACGCCGAGGGCGGCGAGAGTATTTTTGTCGACGGTTTCGCGATTGCCGATGCGTTGCGCAGCGAAGATCCGGCGGCGTTTCAGGCGTTGTGTGAAATCCCCGTGGAGTTTCGCAATAAGGATCGGCATAGCGACTATCGCTGCCTGGCGCCGATCATTGCTTTGGATGCTCTGGGCAGGGTCGCCGAGATTCGCATGGCGGACTTCTTGCGCGGGGCGTTTGAGACGTCGGTGGAACAGATGCCGTTGTTGTATCGGGCGTATCGGCGGTTTATTGCGATGACCCGCGAGCCGCGGTTTCGGCTGATGCAGCGGCTCAATCCCGGCGAGCTGTGGTGCTTTGATAACCGCCGCACGTTGCATGCGCGCAATGCGTTTGACCCGGGCACGGGGGCGCGGCATTTTCAGGGCTGCTATATCGACCGGGATGAGTTGTTGTCGCGGATCCTCGTGTTGCAAAGATAGACCGTTAAAAGATCGCAGCCTTCGGCAGCTCCTACAGAGAAACGCATTCCAATGTAGGAGCTGCCGAAGGCTGCGATCTTTCGCTTTGCAGCAGGCCAAAAAAAGCCCCGATACCAGCCGTGACAGGATCGGGGCGCAAGCTACTGTTGAGGAGCTGCCTTGCGAGGGTGACCAAACCTTCGTGAAGCGAGCTTGCGCCAGTGTGCCCACTCCCCTTGTTGACGAGTTAGCCGAAAACGACCTGTTCATAGTCGTCGCGGCCACGCTGACAAAACGCCCTTGCCGTGCCCGCCCCAGCCTTACAGAATCGAATCAAGACCTCCGTTGCCACAGAAGGATTTGCGTGATGATGTACGCCGATTTGATTGACCAGGAAGATCTGTTGGGCCAGCTCAAGGCGTTGGGTATTCAAGTACCCAGTGGTACGACCGCCGAGCAGGCTTGCGAGTGCGCGGTGCGCGGTCTGGATAATGTTCGCGCGTTTGAACTGCGCAAGATGGTCAAGGACATGTACACCAGCGGCGCCAGTATCCAGCCGGCAGTGCGGCAGGCGATCGACAAACAGTTGTTGCCGGCACTCGCCAATTTCCAGCAAAGCCACAGCGCCTGACAGCAGATCAAAAGATCGCCGCCTTCGGCAGCTCCTACATTGGAACGCATGATCGTTCCCACGCTCTGCGTGGGAATGCCTCAACGGACGCTCCGCGTTCGGTTTTTTGGGACGCAGAGCGTCCCGGGCTGCGTTCCCACGCAGAGCGTGGGAACGATCCTTATCAGAGCCTTACGCTGGCAAACGTCGACTCATTGCGCGCCTGACTCAACGCCGACATCGGCCCCGACAGCGGCGACATCACGATCGCTTGCGGCAGCGGCAGCATCGCCACTTGCTGGGTGGTATTGGAACCTACGCGCTCGTCACGCGGCGGAATGCCGAAGTATTCGCGGTAGCACTTGGAGAAGTGCGGCGTCGATACAAACCCACACACCGAAGCCACTTCGATGATCGACATCGGCGTCTGCTTGAGCAATTGCCGGGCGCGGATCAGGCGCAGCTTCAAGTAGTAACGCGACGGCGAGCAGTGCAGGTATTTCTGGAACAACCGCTCCAGCTGTCGACGCGACACGGCGACGTACACCGCCAATTCATCCAGGTCGATCGGCTCTTCCAGATTGGCTTCCATCAGCGCAACGATTTCCTGCAGTTTCGGCTGATTGGTGCCGAGCATGTGCTTGAGCGGCACGCGCTGGTGATCCTGTTCGTTGCGGATGCGTTCGTAGACAAACATTTCCGAGATCGCGGCGGACAGTTCACGGCCGTGATCGCGGCTGATCAGGTGCAGCATCATGTCCAGCGGCGCGGTGCCGCCGGAGCTGGTGAAACGGTTACGGTCGAGAGTGAACAGACGCGTGCTCATGGCCACGCGCGGGAAAGCTTCCTGCATCGCCGCGAGACATTCCCAGTGCACGCTGCAATCGAAACCGTCGAGCAACCCGGCGCAGGCCAGTGCCCAACTGCCGGTGCACACGGCGCCGAGACGCTTGGACTGACGCGCCTGGCTTTGCAGCCACGAGACGTGCTCACGGGTAACGGTGCGTTGAATGCCGATGCCGCCGCAGACGATCACGGTGTCCAGTGGCGGGGCTTTGTGCATGGAGGCGTCAGGAGTGATTTGCAGACCGTCACTGGCCCACACCTGGCCGCCATCGACGGTGAGGGTGCTCCAGCGATACAGCTCGCGACCGGACAATTGGTTGGCCATGCGCAGGGGTTCTACTGCGGAGGCCAGAGAAATCAGCGTGAAATTGTCCAGCAGCAGAAAGCCGATGGATTGAGGCGCACGGTTCTGGGGTTGGGCCCCGGAGTTGAACGACGTCATCGCGGTATCTCCTCACACAAAGCGGGTGATGGCCTCAGGCGGAGGCTCTTGTTATTGCCAGCGTTCTCGCGTGGGAGACGGGCTTTGTTATGACAGAGCAATTGCCATGCCTAAAATTGGATGGCCGTTCAATAACTCCTGAAAACGACGTCGCGACGCGTCTATACGAGCCGTCCGACGAAAGGTATTTCGAAGTGCCATCAGCGACGGGGAAAGCGCGGTTCAGGTGGCTGTGAGCAAATCGGTAGCACTTGTGGGAACTGGCCTGCGCGCGGTTTGCGGGGAGTGTCACCGCAAGCACGGGTGACAGACGGTAGGAGGGCTGGGCGCGTGTAACAGCTGGGAAAGACTCTTATCTGATTGCGACGCGCTAAAAGGTGGCGTGGTTTATTGACCGTGTTCACTTAGCGCGCAGTTTTGACTGGTCTGACGCTATCGCTGGCAAGCCAGCTCCCACATGGATTTTCAGTATGATCAAGATATCTGTATCACCACAGAACCTGTGGGAGCTGGCTTGCCAGCGATAGGGGCAACTCGGTCTCAGCACTCGACGGCACTGACCGCCAACCCACCGCGCGAGGTCTCTTTATATTTGTCATGCATGTCGGCACCGGTATCACGCATGGTGCGAATCACCCGATCCAGCGAGATAAAGTGCTGACCATCCCCGCGCAGCGCCATCTGCGCCGCGTTGATCGCTTTTACCGCGGCAATCGCATTGCGCTCAATACACGGCACTTGCACCAGACCGCCGACCGGATCGCAGGTCAGCCCAAGGTTGTGTTCCAGGCCAATCTCCGCCGCGTTGCACAACTGCTCCGGCGTAGCACCGAGAATTTCCGCCAGCCCCGCCGCCGCCATTGCGCACGCCGAACCGACTTCACCCTGACAGCCCACCTCGGCGCCCGAGATCGAAGCATTCTTCTTGCACAGAATCCCCACCGCCGCCGCACTCAGGAAGTAGTCGACCACGTTGGCGTCCGTCACCGCTTCGCTGAACTTCATAAAATAGTGCAACACCGCCGGAATGATCCCCGCCGCACCATTGGTCGGCGCCGTGACCATGCGCCCGCCCGCTGCGTTCTCTTCATTCACCGCCAACGCAAACAGGTTGACCCACTCCATCGCACTCAGCGTCGAGCCAATCACATTGGGCTTGCCCAATTCCTGAAGACTGCGATGCAACTTCGCCGCACGCCGCCGCACATTCAAACCGCCGGGCAGGATGCCTTCGTGCTTGAGCCCCTGCTCGACGCAATCCTGCATCGCCCGCCACAGTTTCATTAGCCCAGCGCGGATTTCTTCCTCGCTGCGCCAGACCTTCTCGTTAGCCATCATCAATTCAGCGACGCGCAAGTTGTTCTTCTTGCACAGATCCAGCAGTTCAACCGCGCTGGAAAAGTCATACGGCAATTCAGTGCGATCCAGATCGACGACACCGCTGGACGCCTGCGCTTCATCCACGACAAAACCGCCGCCAACCGAATAGTAGGTGTCGCGATGCAATTCACCGTGATCGCCTTCAGCAACAATCGTCATGGCATTGGGATGGAACGGCAGGTTTTCATCGATCAGGCGCATGTCCCGCGCCCAGACAAACGGCACCGATAAACGACCATCCAATAAAAGCGTGTGAGTTTCACGCAGTGCCTGAATGCGCGGGCCAATCTGCGCCGGGTCGATTGCGTCCGGCCATTCGCCCATCAGGCCCATGATCACCGCGTTGTCGCTGCCGTGACCGATGCCGGTGGCTGACAGCGAACCGAACAGCTGCACTTCGATCCGCCGCACCTGTTCCAGGTGATGCTGGCCCCGCAACGACTCGACAAACAACGCCGCCGCGCGCATCGGCCCGACGGTGTGGGAACTGGAAGGGCCGATGCCGATTTTGAACAGGTCGAAAACGCTGATAGCCATTGCTGCAGAGCTCCTGAGGATGCCGGTCCGGGACGCGAAAGCGCCCGCTGGCGGAGCTGCTACGCTCAAGCTGCGATCCGCCGGAATGCCCGCATCATCAGGCTTTTGTCGGAACGCACGGCGTCTGGCACCGACGCACTCATGTCCACCAGCGCCGCGCCGTTTTCGCCCCGGTTTTCACCGTTTTTGTGCGGTTCAGAGGGCTGATCGGGGCAGAAAAAAGCTGTAAACGACGTCACCGACACTAGATACGACCATCCCTGTACTGGATACGACCCCCCCTGTAGGCGTCAGATTTTCACTGGTACATGATCGTTATGACTCGATTGCAAGGCGCCGTGGTAGAGCTGTCTCCAGAACGCCATCCAACCGCAACCTATAAGTGCGGTGGTCCACAGTCGGAACACTGCCAAAAAAAACACCAAGGAGTCCATCCATGAAAGGTTCCCCGTCGTTGTTATTGGCCGCCATGCTGAGTCTGCCGTTACTGGCGCAAGCTGCAGAACCGGCGCAGTGCAGTACCGTGAATTTCTCCGATGTCGGCTGGACTGACATCACCGCGACCACCGCCACCACCTCCGTTGTCCTCAACGCCCTCGGCTACAAGACCAAGACCACCATGATTTCCGTACCCGTGACCTACAAGTCGCTGGCCGACGGCAAGAACATGGACGTGTTCCTCGGTAACTGGATGCCGACCATGGAAAACGACATCAAGGCCTACCGCGACGCCGGCACGGTGGAAACCGTGCGCACCAACCTCAAGGGCGCCAAGTACACCCTCGCCGTGCCGCAAGCCCTGTATGACAAAGGTCTGCATGACTTCGCCGACATCGCCAAATTCAAAAAAGAACTCGACGGCAAGATCTACGGGATCGAGCCGGGCAACGACGGCAACCGCCTGATCCAGAGCATGATCGACAAGGATGCCTTCGGCCTGAAAACCGCCGGTTTCAAAGTCGTCGAATCCTCCGAAGCGGGCATGCTCTCGCAGGTTGATCGCGCGCAAAAACGCGACACCGCCGTGGTCTTCCTCGGCTGGGCGCCACACCCGATGAACAAGCGCTTCAAGATTCAATACCTGACCGGTGGCGATGATTTCTTCGGCCCTGATTTCGGTGCGGCGACCGTGGCGACCAACACCCGCAAGGGTTACGCCGAGGAATGCAGCAACGTCGGGCAGTTGCTGAAGAACCTGGAGTTCAACGTCGACATGGAAAGCGAACTGATGGGCAACATCCTCGACGACAAGATGAAGCCTGACGCGGCCGCCAAGGCCTGGCTGAAAAAGAATCCACAGGTGCTCGATACCTGGCTCGCTGGCGTGACCACCATTGACGGTAAACCTGGCCTGGAGGCCGTGAAAGCCAAGATAGCTCAGTAATCGCTTATGCCGAGGGAGCTTGCTCCCTCGGGCTGTTTATTTCCTTGCATGCGGACGTTCACTACCATGCTGATTGATCAGAAAATACCTTTAGGCCAGTACATCGCGGGCTTCGTTGAATGGTTGACGCAACACGGCGCCAACACCTTCGACGCAATCGCCGTGACACTGGAAACGATGATCCACGGCGTGACGTTTGCGCTCACCTGGTTCAACCCTTTTGTCTTGATCGGCCTCATCGCCCTGCTCGCGCACTTCATCCAGCGCAAATGGGGATTGACCGTTTTCGTCATCGCTTCCTTTCTGCTGATCCTCAATCTGGGGTACTGGCAGGAAACCATGGAAACCCTCGCCCAGGTGCTGTTCGCGACCCTGGTCTGCGTGGTCATCGGCGTGCCGTTGGGCATCGTCGCCGCGCACAAACCGATGTTCTACACATTAATGCGTCCGGTACTCGATCTGATGCAGACCGTACCGACCTTCGTATACCTCATTCCTACCCTGACCCTCTTCGGGCTGGGTGTGGTGCCGGGCCTGATCTCCACGGTGGTGTTCGCCATCGCTGCGCCGATCCGCCTGACCTACCTGGGCATCCGCGATGTCCCGCAAGAACTGATGGACGCCGGCAAAGCCTTCGGCTGCTCGCGTCGTCAATTGCTCTCACGGATCGAACTGCCACACGCCATGCCGAGCATCGCTGCCGGCATCACCCAGTGCATCATGCTGTCGCTGTCGATGGTGGTGATCGCGGCACTGGTAGGCGCCGACGGACTCGGCAAACCGGTGGTCAACGCACTGAACACTGCTGATATCGCCCTGGGCTTCGAAGCAGGCCTGGCGATCGTACTGCTGGCGATCATGCTCGACCGTATCTGCAAACAACCCGACGCCAAAGTAGGGGGTGACGCATGAGCATAATTCGCTTCGAAGACGTAGACGTAATCTTCTCCAAGGATCCACGCGAGGCGCTCAAGCTGCTCGATCAGGGCATGACCCGCAACGAGATCCTGAAGAAAACCGGGCAGATCGTCGGCGTGGAAAAAGCCACGCTGGACATCAACAAAGGCGAAATCTGTGTACTGATGGGCCTGTCCGGTTCGGGCAAGTCGAGCCTCTTGCGCTGCATCAACGGCCTCAACACCGTGAGCCGTGGCAAGCTGTTCGTCGAGCATGAGGGCAAGCAGATCGACATCGCCTCCTGCACCCCCGCCGAGCTGAAAATGATGCGCACCAAACGCATCGCCATGGTCTTCCAGAAGTTCGCCCTGATGCCATGGCTGACGGTGCGCGAGAACATCAGTTTCGGTCTGGAAATGCAGGGTCGTCCGGAGAAAGAACGGCGCAAACTGGTCGACGACAAACTCGAACTGGTCGGCCTGACGCAATGGCGCAACAAGAAGCCCGACGAACTCTCTGGCGGCATGCAGCAGCGTGTCGGTCTGGCGCGGGCGCTGGCGATGGACGCCGATATTTTGCTGATGGACGAACCGTTCTCGGCACTCGACCCGCTGATCCGTCAGGGCCTGCAGGATGAACTGCTGGAACTGCAACGCAAGCTGAGCAAGACCATTGTGTTCGTGAGTCACGACCTTGATGAAGCACTGAAGCTCGGTAGCCGCATCGCGATCATGAAGGACGGCCGGATCATCCAGTACAGCGTGCCGGAAGAGATCGTGCTGAACCCGGCGGACGACTATGTGCGGACCTTTGTCGCGCACACCAATCCGCTCAACGTGCTCTGCGGGCGCAGCCTGATGCGCACGCTGGACAAGTGCAAACGCATCAACGGTTCGGTGTGTCTGGATCCGGGCGGTGATTCGTGGCTGGACCTGGCGGAAGGCAACACCATCAAGGGCGCGCGGCAGAACGGTTCGGTGCTGGACCTGCAGAACTGGGCGCCGGGGCAAGCGGTAGAAGGGCTGGAGCGCAAGCCGACGCTGGTGGACTCGAACATCGGCATGCGTGACGCCTTGCAGATTCGTTATCAGACCGGCAACAAGCTGGTGTTGCACGATAACAATCATGTGGTGGGGATCCTGGGCGACAGCGAGCTGTATCACGCGTTGCTGGGCAAGAACCTGGGGTAACAACCCCGGACACAAAAACGCCGCGAGAGGATCGCGGCGTTTTTGTTAGTGCAGATATTCAGCTGTGAATACAGGATCTGTGGCGAGGGGATTTATCCCCGATGGGCCGCGAAGCGGCCCCAAGTCGTCAAACGCGGTAATCCAGGAAAACCGCGTTTGACGGTTGCAGGACTGCTTCGCAGCCCATCGGGGATAAATCCCCTCGCCACAATGGTTCTGCGGTGCGGCTGATTGCACTGCAGAACTTCAAGTCTTAGCTATACACCCGGCCAAGGAGCTGCCGATGGCTTTCAAACTGATCGAGCACATCCCGCGTGATCTGATCCTGCGTGAAGCCCATCAGGTCGTAATCCTGGCTGCCGTTGTGCAAATACACTTCAGCGCGGTAGTAACGCTGGCGTGCTTCATCGGACTGCGCCGATTCAGTCGGCGTCGCCAGATAACCGTCCAGGCTGACTTCGTAAACGAAAGGGTTGCCCTCTTCCATCTCGACGCGCACGCCCATGCAGCGCTTGGATTTACCCAACAGCGTCTGCACTTCCAGACCCTGCGCACGCATCTGCGCGGTGGCGTCTTCCAGCGCCGGGCTGACTTGCTTGTCCATGAAACGCTGCACCACCGATTGGCTCGGCTGCAGATCCAGTTGCGTCAGACGCTCGCTGAAACCGCGACGACCGCGCTCTGCCAATTGCGCTTGCTCCTGTTCGATCTGCACGTCCTGGCGCATCGCCTTGTGCAGGCCGAACATGAAGAACACCAACACCACCGAGAACGGCAGACCGGCCAGCACCACCATGGTTTGCATGGCTTCGAAGTTACCGGCAAACAGCAGACCGATGGTCACCAAGGTGATCACCACCGACCAGAAGATCCGCAGCCAGTGCGGCGCATCTTCGTCGACGTTGCCGCCCTTGCAGGACAGATTCGCCATCATCACCGCGCCAGAATCGGCCGGGGTCAGGAACAGCACGAAGCCAACGAAGATCGACACACCGATGACGACTTTCGACGCCGGGTAATGTTCAAGCAATTGATAGATCGCCATCGACGGCTGTTCCAGCGCCGTCTTGCCGAGTTCCACCGCACCATGGTTCATCACCAGGTCCAGCGCCGAGTTACCGAAGATCGACAGCCAGGCCAAGGTGAAGCCCAGCGGAATCAGCAGCACGCCGGCGACCAGTTCACGCACGGTACGACCACGGGAAATACGCGCGATGAACATGCCGACGAATGGCGCCCAGGAAATCCACCATGCCCAATAGAACAGGGTCCACAGGCCCATCCAGCGCTCGGACTTGGCGTTGTCGCCTTCGTACACATAAAGGTCAAAGGTTTTCAGCACGATGCCATTGAGGTAATCGCCGATGTTCTGCACGAAGCCGTTGAGCAGGTGCAAGGTCGGGCCGAACAACAGCACGAAAATCAGCAGACCGCTGAACAGCACGATGTTCAGGTTGGACAGACGACGGATGCCGTTTTCCACGCCGGACACGGCAGCGATGGTCGCAACGGTGCTCATCACGATGATCACGATCAACAGGTTAGTGTTGCTGTGTTCCATGCCGAACAGGTTTTCCAGGCCCGACGACACTTGCAGCGAACCGATCCCCAGGTTCGTCACCAGACCCAGCAGGGTCACGAACATGCCGAAACCGTCCACCGCATGACCGGCCGCGCCTTTGACCCAACGCTCGCCGACCAGCGGATACAGCGCCGAACGCAACGCCAGCGGCTGGTTATGACGGTACGCAAAGTACGCCACGGCCAGACCGACCAGCGCATAGATCGCCCAGCCGTGCAGGCCCCAGTGCAGGAAAGTCAGTTGCACCGCCTGACGTGCGGCCAGGTTGCTGGCCGAGGCGCCTTCCGGCGGATTGAAGTAGTGATCCAGTGGCTCGGACGCGCCGAAGTACAGCAGCGAAATACCGATACCCGACGAGAACAGCATCCCCGCCCAGGCGCCGTAACTGAAATCCGGGGTGTCGTCCTTGCTGCCCAGTTTGAGTTTGCCGTACGAGGAAAACGCCAGGCCCACCACAAACACCAGGTAGGCGGCGATGACCACCATGTAGTACCAGCCGAAGCTGCGCGACAACCAGGCCTGAGCGATACCCAACAGTCTGCCGGCCTCTTGCGGGGCGATAATCAGAATGGCGGTCAACAACAGAATCAGCGCGGTAGAGGTGTAAAACACCCAACCGTTGACCGTCACCTTCTCGGGCGGGGTCTTTATAAGCGAGGCAGAACTCATGGCACAAATGCTCCAGGCAGTGCGAGAGAAGAACACAAGGCAACACGGAACCCGACCAATCGGTTAGTTGGCAGCCGACCGGCGGGTGATATAAAGACACCCCGAAAAAAGCCCGAACCTGCCGAAATGGCGCTGCGAATCGCTTTCGTGGCCGAAGGTGGACGGACGTTCATCCGAAACCTGGCCCTGAGCGTCTTGCCCTTTCAACACGTCCATCGAATCGCGAACCGCGCCATGCCCCATACAGGTTTCGAGCATTTTCGGATGTCGGTTTTATCGCCACTTACACGTAGGAAAAATCTGTAGGCAGCGACGATTTGTCGCAGATCTTATTCTTTGTTGATTGAACGTTCAATCAAAACAAAATAGACTGGCCGTCAATCCGATAGGCGTCATTCGCCGCTCGGAAGGCCTAAGGAGATGTGCAAGATGCCCAAGGTCGGTATGCAACCCATCCGCCGCCAACAACTGATCGAAGCCACTTTGCAGGCGGTCGATCAGGTCGGAATGGGGGACGCCAGCATTGCGCTGATCGCCCGTTTGGCCGGTGTCTCGAATGGCATCATCAGTCATTACTTTCAGGACAAGAACGGCCTGATTGCCGCCACGATGCGGTATCTGATGACTGCCCTCAGCGAGAGCGTCACCGCGCGCCGTCAGGCGCTGGCAGATGACAGCCCACGGGCGCATCTGCAGGTGATCATCGAAGGCAACTTCGACGCCAGCCAGGTCAATGGCCCGGCAATGAAAACCTGGCTGGCCTTTTGGGCCACCAGCATGCACCAGCCGTCATTGCACAGGTTGCAGCGGATCAACGATCACCGTCTGTATTCCAACCTGTGCTGCCAGTTCCGCCGTGTGTTGCCGCTCGAAGATGCGCGCAGCGCAGCGCGTGGCCTGGCAGCGTTGATTGACGGTTTGTGGTTGCGCGGCGCTTTGTCGGGAGACGCTTTCGACACGGCGCAGGCGCAACAGATCGCTTACGAATACATGGATTTCCAATTGGCCAAGAAGGTGAGCTAGAGCACACAGAAAACGCTCGGCCCCTGAACGCCACCGCAGCCTCACCGCGGTGGTCAACGCCAACCACCAATGCACTTGCGAGGACACTATGGCCCGTTTCGAACTGCAAAAACTTTACATCGATGGCGCGTACTCTGACGCCGGCAGCGATGCCACCTTCGAAGCCATCAACCCGGCTAACGGTGAAGTCCTCGCACTGGTGCAACGTGCGACCAAGGAAGACGTCGAGCGCGCCGTGGTCAGCGCTGAAAAGGGCCAGAAAATCTGGGCCGCGATGACCGCCATGGAGCGTTCGCGCATCCTGCGTCGCGCCGTCGACATCCTGCGCGAGCGCAACGATGAACTGGCCGCGCTGGAAACCCTGGACACCGGTAAATCCTTCTCCGAAACCAAGTACGTCGACATCGTTACCGGTGCTGACGTGCTGGAATACTATGCAGGCCTGGTGCCCGCCATCGAAGGCGAGCAGATCCCGCTGCGTGACACTTCTTTCGTCTACACCCGTCGCGAGCCACTGGGCGTGGTTGCCGGCATCGGCGCGTGGAACTACCCGATCCAGATCGCGCTGTGGAAATCCGCGCCAGCCCTGGCGGCCGGTAACGCGATGATCTTCAAGCCAAGCGAAGTCACCTCGCTGACCACCCTGAAACTGGCCGAGATCTACACCGAAGCCGGCGTTCCAAACGGTGTGTTCAACGTGCTGACCGGCAGCGGCCGTGAAGTCGGCACCTGGCTGACCGAGCACCCGCGCATCGAAAAAATCTCCTTCACCGGCGGCACCGACACCGGCAAGAAGGTGATGGCCAGCGCTTCGGCATCGTCGCTGAAAGACGTGACCATGGAACTGGGCGGCAAGTCCCCGCTGATCATCTGCGACGACGCCGATCTCGATCGCGCTGCCGACACCGCGATGATGGCCAACTTCTACAGCTCCGGTCAGGTCTGCACCAACGGCACTCGCGTGTTCGTTCCGGCGCACCTGAAAGCCGCTTTCGAAGCCAAGATTGTTGAGCGCGTTGCACGCATCCGCATCGGCAACCCGGAAGACGAAAACACCAACTTCGGCCCGCTGGTCAGCTTCGCGCACATGGAAAGCGTGCTCGGCTACATCGCCAAGGGTAAAGAGCAAGGCGCCCGCGTCCTGTGCGGCGGCGAGCGTCTGACCGACGGCGAATTCGCCAAAGGCGCATTCGTCGCTCCAACCGTGTTCACCGATTGCACCGACGACATGACCATCGTTCGTGAAGAAATCTTTGGTCCGGTGATGGCGATCCTCTCCTACGAAACCGAAGAAGAAGTGATCCGCCGCGCCAACGACACCGACTTCGGCCTGGCCGCCGGCATCGTCACCAAAGACCTGAACCGCGCGCACCGCGTGATTCATCAACTGGAAGCCGGTATCTGCTGGATCAACGCCTGGGGCGAGTCCGACGCAAAAATGCCGGTCGGCGGCTACAAGCAGTCGGGTGTTGGCCGTGAAAACGGCATCAGCTCGCTGAACAACTTCACCCGCATCAAATCGGTACAGGTCGAGCTGGGCGATTACGTTTCGGTGTTCTAACCCGAGATTTGCATTGCCCGCGAAGGCCTCTTCGCTGGCAAGCCAGCTCCCACAGGTTTGGGGTCGTCCATCAAATCTGTGGCAGCCCCCAATCTTTGTGGGAGCTGGCTTGCCAGCGATTCGAGTGCGCAGCACTCGCCGAGGTCAGACCTGACCATATCTAAAGAGGGTGCATCCAATGTCCCAAGAATTCGATTACATCATCATCGGTGCCGGCTCGGCCGGTAACACCCTGGCGACCCGTCTGACTGAAGACGCCGGCGTCACCGTTCTGCTGCTCGAAGCAGGCGGCCCTGACTATCGCCTCGACTTCCGCACGCAAATGCCGGCTGCTCTGGCGTTCCCGCTGCAAGGTCGTCGCTACAACTGGGCGTACGAAACCGACGCCGAGCCACACATGGACGGTCGCCGGATGGAATGCGGTCGCGGCAAAGGCCTCGGCGGTTCTTCGCTGATCAACGGCATGTGCTACATCCGTGGCAACGCGATGGACTACGACGGCTGGGCGAAACTGCCGGGCCTTGAAAACTGGTCGTACCTCGACTGCCTGCCGTACTTCCGCAAAGCCGAAACCCGCGACATCGGCCCGAACGATTACCACGGTGGCGAAGGCCCGGTCAGCGTGACCACGCCGAAGGCTGGCAACAACCCGCTGTTCCACGCCATGGTTGAAGCTGGCGTACAAGCCGGTTACCCGCGCACCGAAGACTTGAACGGTTACCAGCAGGAAGGCTTCGGCCCGATGGACCGCACCGTGACGCCGAACGGCCGTCGTGCTTCCACCGCCCGTGGCTACCTCGACACCGCGAAAAAGCGTTCGACCCTGACCATCGTCACCCACGCCCTGACCGACAAGATTCTGTTCGAAGGCAAGCGTGCGGTTGGCGTGCGTTACCTGGTCGGTTCGGCGGAAGAGCGCGTTGAAGCCAAAGCGCGTAAAGAAGTGCTGCTGTGCTCCGGCGCCATCGCTTCGCCGCAGATTCTGCAGCGTTCCGGTGTCGGCCCGGCCGAGCTGCTGAAATCCCTCGACATCCCGGTCGTTCACGATCTGCCGGGCGTCGGTGAAAACCTGCAGGATCACCTTGAGCTGTACCTGCAATACGCTTGCACCCAACCGGTTTCGCTGTACCCGTCGCTGCTCTGGTACAACCAGCCGGCCATCGGTGCCGAATGGCTGTTCAACGGCACCGGCATCGGCGCCAGCAACCAGTTCGAAGCCGGCGGTTTCATCCGTTCGCGTCCGGAATTCGAATGGCCGAACATTCAGTACCACTTCCTGCCGGTGGCGATTAACTACAACGGCAGCAACGGTGTGAAAGAGCACGGTTTCCAGGCGCACATGGGTTCCATGCGTTCGCCGAGCCGTGGTCGCATCCAGGCCAAGTCGAAAGACCCGCGCCAGCACCCGAGCATCCTGTTCAACTACATGGCCACCGAGCAAGACTGGCAGGAATTCCGCGACGGCATCCGCCTGACCCGTGAAATCATGCAGCAACCTGCGCTGGACGCTTTCCGTGGCCGCGAAATCAGCCCGGGCATCGAAGTGCAAACCGATGAGCAGCTGGACAAGTTCATCCGCGAGCACGCCGAAACCGCGTTCCACCCATCCTGCTCGTGCAAGATGGGCACCGACGAGATGGCTGTAGTGGATGGCGAAGGTCGCGTGCACGGCATGCAGAGCCTGCGTGTGGTCGATGCCTCGATCATGCCGATCATTACCACCGGTAACCTGAACGCGCCGACGATCATGATCGCCGAGAAAATCGCCGACAAGATCCGTGGCCGCCAGCCGCTGCCACGCAGCACCGCGCCGTACTACGTAGCGGGCGATGCACCGGTCAAAGGCAAGCCGATGCGTGATATCACCCCGGCTGCTCAGTAAGACTTGATAGCGCATCAAGGCTGATCGCTGGCAAGCCAGCTCCCACAGGGTTTTGTGTCGTTCACACATATCGTGTTCAGCAAAAAACCTGTGGGAGCCTGGCTTGCCAGCGATGGGGCCCTGAGATTCAGCACAAATTCCCTCGCTGCACAGTAAAACCCCCTACACCCCCTCTTCACTTGATCCTACCCCCCCGCAGGCCTACTCTAGACCTCGCGCAACCGTTTCACCCCCTTCCTCGCCGTAGCTCTACCGCTTCCCCCTGACAAGGAGGTTCCCGAATGTTCGATTTCCACCCCCAGCTCAAGCAGCGCTTCGCTGCCTTGCGCACGGGCGCTGAGTTTTTTTCCCTGCGGTATGTACGCGAGTCCGGCCAGTACCTGTCGGTACGCAAGAACGTCGCCGAACCACCGAGCCTGAGCCGTGACGAAGGTGCGATGCTCACCGTTCGCGTCAATGGCGTTGAGGCCTACGCGGCCACCAATGACTTGTCGCAACAAGGCCTGCAAGCCGCGCTTGAACGCGCCGAACTGCAAGCCCGCCGGCTCAAGCCGCACGCCTTGCTCGACCTGCGTGATCAGCCGGTGTCCAGCGACCGCGCTGATTACTTTTCACCCAATCTCGAACAACCCTTTCCGTCCCTGAGCGAATGCTTCGAGCTGCTCGGTGCGGAATCCGCCTCGGTGCCAAAGGATGAGCGCCTGGTGAACTGGGAAGTGAGCATCGGCATCACCCACGTCGAACAGATCTACCTGAGCAGCGCCGGGGCTGAATTGCGCCAGGCCCAGCGCTTCGTCTACCCAGGCCTCGACGTCACCGCCTACGACGGCAACGACAGCCAGACCCGCAGCCTCGGCCGCGAAAACTTCGGCCAACAGGGCGGCGCGGACGTGATCAGCCGTTGCGGACTGATCGGTGCTGGCCCGCAAGTCGCCGATCAGGCGCTGCAACTGCTGCTCGCGCCGAACACGCCGCAAGGCCCGCGCGACCTGCTGTTAATGCCCGATCAGATGATGCTGCAGATCCACGAATCCATCGGCCACCCGCTGGAACTCGACCGCATCCTCGGCGACGAGCGCAATTACGCCGGCACCAGTTTCGTCAAAGCCAGCGACTTCGGCAGCCTGCAATACGGCTCGAAACTGCTCAACGTGACCTTCGATCCGGGCATTCCCGAAGAGCTCGCCAGCTATGGCCATGACGACGACGGCACCCAGGCCAGCAAACAATTTCTGATTCGCGAAGGCCTGCTGCTGCGGCCGCTGGGCGGTGCGCTGTCGCAGTTCCGTGCCGGCATGGATGGCGTCGCCAACAGCCGCGCCTGCGGCTGGAACCGCGCGCCGATCGACCGCATGGCCAACCTCAATATCGAACCGGGTGATCAGCCGTTGAACAAACTGATCGAAGGCATCGAGCACGGCATTTTGATGAGCACCAACCGTTCGTGGTCGATCGACGATGCGCGCAACAAATTCCAGTTCGGCTGCGAATGGGGCCAGTTGATCGAGAACGGTGAACTCAAAGGCGTGGTAAAAAACCCGAACTACCGGGCGATTTCCGCGCACTTCTGGAAAAGCCTGCGCGCCGTCGGCGACGCCAACACCGTCAAGGTGCTCGGCACGCCGAACTGCGGCAAGGGCGAACCGAACCAGGTGATCCGCGTCGGCCACGCTTCGCCGGCCTGTGTATTCAGCAACGTTGATGTGTTTGGGGGAGACGCCTGATGAGCATTTCGAAGAGTCAGTCCGACGCCTTCAAGGTCATGGTCAATTGGCTGCGCGACAGCGTACGCGAGCCGGAACAGTTCACCCTCAGCTATGCCGCCGAGTCTTCGGCGTTCGTGCGTTTCAACCACGCCAAGGTGCGCCAGGCCGGGCAAGTGCAGCAGGCCAACATCGTTCTGAAGCTGATCAACGACGGGCGTCATGCCGACCTGCAAGTCACCCTGTCCGGTGATCAGGAAGGCGATCTGCAACGCCTCGCCGAAGGTCTGCAACAACTGCGCGAAACCCTGCCGCTGCTGCCGCAGGATCCGTATCTGCTGCTCAACCACAACGGCTGGCAGAGCCAGAACGTGCAGGAACATCCGTTGCCGGACACGGAACAGGTGGTCGATGAAATCTGCGCGGCGGCTGAAGGTCTCGACTTGGTGGGATTCTATGCCGCCGGCCCGATCAGCCGTGGTTTCGCCAGTTCTTCGGGGGCGTTCGGCTGGCATCAGGCCAACAGTTTCAACTTCGATTTCAGCCTGTTCCACGACAATGGCGAAGCGGTGAAAGCCAGCTACGCCGGGCATGACTGGAGCAGCGAGGGGTTCGCCAAGCGCTTTGCTCAGGCGCGCGAGCAACTGGAATTTCTCGGTCGGCCGTTGCGCACCTTGGCACCGGGGCAGTACCGCGCGTATCTGGCGCCAGCGGCGCTGGAAGAAATCATGGGCATGTTGAGCTGGGGCGGTTTCTCGGCGCAGTCGATTGCCAGCAAAAGCAGCCCGTTGCAGAAGTTGTATGTCGGCGATCAGGCGTTCAGCCCACTGGTGTCGCTGGACGAAAAGGTCAGCGACTCACTGAGCCCGGCGTTTTCCGGCGAAGGTTATCCGCGCAGTGATCTGCGTTTGATCGTCGAGGGCAAGGCTGGCGATCAACTGGTCGGCTCGCGCAGTGCCGCCGAATACGGCTTGACGGCCAACGGTGCCAGCGGCGGTGAATCGCCGAGTGCGCTGAACATGGCTGCCGGTGATCTGTCTCAGGCAGAGATCCTCAAGCAGTTGGGCACCGGGTTGTACATCAGCAACCTGTGGTACCTGAACTTCTCGGATCAACCGGCGGCGCGCATGACCGGTATGACTCGTTTTGCGACCTTCTGGGTCGAGAACGGCGAAATTCAGGCGCCGGTGAGCACCATGCGTTTTGACGACAGCGCTTACAGTCTGCTGGGTTCGCAACTGGAGGCGCTGACGGCAGAGCGCGAGTTGCTTTTGTCGGCGAGTACGTACAGCCAGCGCAATACCTCGTCGGCATTGCTGCCGGGCGCGTTGGTCAGCCGTTTGACCTTGACCCTGTAAAACAAAGATCCCCGGCACACAGGGGATCAACTGTTGGAATAGAAACTGTGGCGAGGGGATTTATCCCCGATGGACTGCGCAGCAGTCCCGCTTTTTTGGGGCCGCTGCGCGACCCATCGGGGATAAATCCCCTCGCCACAGGGTTTCATGTTTGAACAAGAATCTGGATTAACTACCCATCAGAGGTTCCATGCCCAACCGCCCGCCTCTCGACGCCATCACCGCCCGCTGGTTGCCGTGGGTCGTGGCCATTGCGTTTTTCATGCAGTCCCTCGACGGCACCATTCTCAACACCGCCCTGCCCGCCATGGCCCGCGATCTCGCCGAGGATCCGTTGCGCATGCAGGGTGTGGTCATCTCTTACATGCTCACCGTGGCATTGCTGATCCCGGCCTCTGGCTGGATCGCCGACCGCTTCGGCACCAAGAAAATCTTCTTCGGCGCGATCCTGCTGTTCAGCTTCGGCTCTTTGCTTTGCGCGCTGTCGAGCAGCCTGAGCATGCTGATCGGCGCCCGAGTGATTCAGGGCCTGGGCGGTGCGCTGATGTTGCCGGTCGGGCGCCTGGTGGTGTTGCGTGCTTATCCGCGATCCGAACTGGTGCGGATCATGGGCTTCATCACCATTCCCGGTCTGCTCGGCCCGTTGATCGGCCCGACCATGGGCGGCTGGATGGTCGAATACCTGACGTGGCACTGGATCTTCCTGATCAACCTGCCGGTCGGCGTCATCGGTTGCTATGCGGTGTGGAAGTTCATCCCCGACCTGCGCGGCACCGAGCGTACTCGCTTCGATAGTTTGGGTTTCCTGCTGTTCGGCGCGGCGATGATCCTCATCACCATCGCCATGGAAGGCCTCGGCGAACTGCACTTGCCGCACCTGCGGGTGATGTTGCTGCTGTTCGGCGGCATGGCCTGTCTGGCGGCGTACTGGTTGCGCGCCGGGCACATCGAAAACCCGCTGTTTGCGCCGTCGCTGTTCAAGACCCGCACCTTTGCCGTCGGCATTCTCGGCAACCTGTTTGCGCGTCTGGGCAGCGGCGCGTTGCCGTTTCTGGTGCCGTTGCTGCTGCAAGTGGCGCTGGGTTATTCACCGTCGCAAGCGGGGATGAGCATGTTGCCGCTGGCGGCTGCGGCGATGATCGCCAAGTGGGTGGCGCGACCGCTGATTGAGCGGCTTGGTTATCGCATCGTCCTCACCGGCAACACGCTTGCGCTGGGGATCATGTTGGCGAGTATGGGACTGGTCAGCGAACAGACACCGTACTGGTTGCTACTGTGTTTGCTGGCGGTGCTTGGCGCGATCAACTCGCTGCAATTTACGGCGATGAACACGGTGACGTTGATTGATCTGGATGATGCGAGCGCCAGCAGCGGCAACAGCTTGCTGTCGGTGGTCGCGCAGTTGTCGTTGAGTCTGGGCGTGGCGTGCGCGGGTGCTTTGCTTGGCGGGTTTACGGCGGAGGTCGGTAATGATGGTGTGGAGACTGTGCTCGGTGCCTTCCAACTGACCTTCGTCACTGTCGGGATCATGGCGATGTTGGCCGCGACGATCTTCTCGCAGCTGTCGAAAGAAGACGGCCGCCGCGCGAAACGGCCGGAAGAACACATTGAACACTGATTCATGCTGAAGGGCTTCTGTGAGAAGGGAATTGTGGTGAGGGGCTTTTGTGGTGAGGGGATTTATCCCCGATGGGTTGCGTAGCAGCCCCAAAAGGTTGAATGCGATGGGTCTGATGTACCGAGGTGGCGGGTATAGGGGGTGCTGCGCACCCCAACGGGGATAAATCCCCTCGCCACAGATAAATCCCCTCGCCACAGGTTTATTTGTAGTCAGGAAAGCCTAGGCTCAAATTCACTCGCTGTTCGTCCAGAACTTTCGAGGAAAGTGGCACGGGGCTGCTACACTGCGCGACATTTTGTTTTGCAGGCCAGTCCCGTGACCACCATCGCCACCGCTTTTAATACTCTGCCGCTGTCCGCCGCCATGCTGGCTAACCTCGAATCCCTCGGTTATGCCCAGATGACGCCGATCCAGGCGCAGAGCTTGCCGGTGATCCTCAAGGGGATGGACCTCATCGCCCAGGCCAAGACCGGCAGCGGCAAGACCGCCGCGTTCGGCATCGGTCTGCTCAACCCGATCAACCCGCGTTATTTCGGTTGCCAGGCGCTGGTGATCTGCCCGACGCGTGAGCTGGCCGACCAGGTCGCCAAGGAAATCCGTCGTCTGGCCCGTGCCGAAGACAACATCAAAGTCCTGACCCTGTGCGGCGGCGTGTCGTTTGGCCCGCAGATCGCTTCGCTGGAGCACGGCGCGCATATCATCGTCGGCACCCCGGGGCGCATTCAGCAGCACCTGCGCAAGGGTTCGCTGGTCCTCGATGGCCTGAACACGCTGATCCTCGACGAAGCCGATCGCATGCTCGACATGGGCTTCTACGACGCCATCGAAGACATCATCGTCAAGACTCCGGAGCGTCGTCAGACCCTGCTGTTCTCCGCGACGTACCCGGTGGGCATCAAGCAACTGGCGTCGAAGTTCATGCGTGATCCGCAAACGGTGAAAGCCGAAGCGTTCCACGATGACACGCAGATCGAGCAGCGCTTCTACGAGATTTCCCCGGAAGATCGCATGAGCGTGGTGACCAAAGTCCTCCACCACTTCCGCCCTGCTTCGTGCGTGGCGTTCTGCTTCACCAAGCAGCAAGTGCAGGAAACCGTCGATCACCTGACCGCCAAAGGCATTTCCGCCGTCGGCCTGCACGGCGATCTCGAACAGCGTGATCGCGATCAGGTGCTGGCGATGTTCGCCAACCGCAGTACGTCGGTACTGGTCGCCACCGACGTTGCCGCCCGTGGTCTGGACATCGATGCGCTGGACATGGTGATCAACGTCGAACTGGCGCGCGATTCGGAAATCCACATTCACCGCGTCGGCCGTACCGGTCGTGCTGGCGAGAAAGGCATCGCGATCAGCCTGGTTGCACCGGGCGAAGCGCATCGCGCGCAAGCCATCGAGCAACTGCAAAAATCGCCGTTGAATTGGGATCAGGTCGATAACCTCAAGTCCCAGGGCCTCGCGCCGCTGCAGCCGCCGATGACCACGCTGTGCATCGGTGCTGGCCGTAAAGACAAGGTTCGTCCGGGCGACATTCTTGGCGCACTGACGGGTGATGCCGGTATTCCGGGTGCTCAGGTTGGCAAGATCGCGATCTTTGACTTCCAGGCTTACGTCGCTGTTGACCGCACCGTGGCCATGCAAGCCTTGCAGCGCCTGAACGACGGCAAGATCAAGGGCCGCTCGCTGCGCGTCCGCATCCTCTGACCTGATCGTTCCCACGCTCTGCGTGGGAATGCATCCCGTGACGCTCCGCGTCACATAACAACGGACGCAGAGCGTCCATGGCAGCATTCCCACGCAGAGCGTGGGAACGATCATTGTGTGAGGACACCGTTTTGCGCTCTACCGAAGTCGTGATCATTGGCGCTGGCGCCGCTGGGTTGATGTGTGCACTGACCGCCGCCGGGCGTGGGCGTCAGGTGTTGCTGCTCGACCATGCGAACAAGGCCGGCAAGAAAATCCTGATGTCGGGCGGTGGCCGCTGCAATTTCACCAACATGTACACCGAGCCAAGCAATTTCCTCTCGCAGAACTCGCATTTCTGTAAATCCGCACTGGCGCGTTACACCCAGTGGGATTTCATCGGCATGGTCGCCAAGCACGCCGTGCCCTACCACGAGAAAAAACTCGGCCAGTTGTTCTGCGATAACAAATCCAGCGACATCCTCGAAATGCTCCTCACCGAGTGCGATCAGGCCGGCGTCGAGTTGCATCTGGACACGTCGATCCAGACCATCGAGAAAGTAGAGAGCGGTTACCTGCTCGACACCACCCTCGGTCAGGTCCAGTGCCAGTCGCTGGTGATCGCTACCGGCGGCCTGTCGATCCCGACGCTGGGCGCCACCGGTTTTGGTTATCAGGTGGCCAAGCAGTTCGGCCATGAACTGTTGCCGACCCGCGCCGGCCTGGTGCCGTTCACCATCACCGATCAGCTCAAGGAATTGTGCACCGAGCTGTCCGGGACGTCGGTGGATTGTCTGGTCATCTGCAACGATCAGAGCTTTCGCGAGAACATCCTGTTTACTCACCGCGGCCTCAGCGGCCCGGCGATTTTGCAGATTTCGTCATTCTGGGAATCGGGTGACACGGTGGAGATCAATCTGCTGCCGGATCACGACGCGGCGAGCTGGCTACAAGAGCAAGTGGCCGAGCGTCCCAACAGCGAGTTGAAAACGTTGCTGGGTGAAATCTTCACCAAAAAGATGGCCAACCTGCTGGCGGACAACTGGTTTGTCTCCAAGCCGATGAAGCAGTACACCCACGCGGAACTGGCGGAAATCGCCGAGAAGCTCGGCAGCTGGAAAGTCGTGCCGGCGGGCACGGAAGGCTATCGCACTGCAGAGGTAACACTCGGTGGCGTTGATACCCGCGAAGTGTCGTCCAAGACCATGGAATCGCTGAAAAGCCCGGGCCTGTATTTCATTGGCGAAGTCCTCGACGTCACTGGCCACCTGGGCGGCTTCAACTTCCAGTGGGCCTGGGCCTCCGGCTACGCCGCCGCGCAATACGTCTGAGCGAAACAACACTCCCCCTGTAGGAGCTGCCGAAGGCTGCGATCTTTTGATCCTGTTTTTTAAGATCAAGATCAAAAGATCGCAGCCTTCGGCAGCTCCTACAAGGGGTCGCGGGGCGATCAAGGAACACTTTTTGCTGTCAGATGTGATCGGCGCCATTGCGCCGGCGTCATTACTGGCTCAATTTAGCGGCATCGCCTCGGAAGGCCTTCGCACTTCATGTCCTCGACCTCGTTTCGTCAGTCTTTGCGGCGCCTGTGGGCGCTGGATAAATTCAGCTACAGCGTGCGGGTGTTCATCGCCCTGACCGGCAGCATGGCGCTGTGTTGGTATCAGGATGAAATGGGCCTGCTGATCCCGTTGTTCCTGGGGATTATCGCCAGCGCCCTGGCCGAAACCGACGACAGTTGGCAGGGCCGCCTCAACGCCCTTGCCGTGACGCTGGTGTGTTTCAGCATCGCCGCGCTGTCGGTGGAATTGCTCTTCCCCTACCCCATCGTGTTTGCCATTGCCCTGGCGCTGGCGAGTTTCGGCCTGACCATGCTCGGTGCGCTCGGCGAGCGTTATGGGGCGATTGCTTCGGCGACGCTGATTCTGTCCGTGTACACGATGATCGGCGTCGATCAACGCGGTGGCGCGGTCACCGATTTCTGGCACGAACCGATGCTGCTGGTCGCGGGTGCCGCGTGGTACGGCTTGCTCTCGGTGGTGTGGCAGGCGCTGTTTTCCAACCAGCCGGTGCAGCAAAGTCTGGCGCGATTGTTTCGCGAATTGGGTTTTTACCTGAAGCTGAAAGCCTCGTTGTTCGAGCCGATCCGCCAGTTGGACGTCGAAGCCCGGCGCCTGGAGCTGGCGCAACAAAACGGCCGCGTGGTCGCTGCACTCAACAGCGCCAAGGAAATCATTCTGCACCGCGTCGGAAATGGTCGCCCCGGTTCGAAAGTCAGCCGCTACCTGAAGCTGTACTTCCTCGCGCAAGACATTCACGAACGCGCCAGCTCTTCGCACTATCCGTACAACGCCCTCGCTGATGCGTTTTTCCACAGTGACGTACTGTTCCGCTGTCAGCGCCTGCTGCGCCAACAAGGCAAAGCCTGCCGCGCGCTGGCCGAATCGATCCAGATGCGCCAGCCGTTCATTTACGACGCGAGCTTCGCCGAAGCGCTGAGCGACCTCGACGCTTCCCTCGAACACCTGCGCATCCAGAGCAACCCGGCCTGGCGCGGATTGCTGCGCTCCCTGCGCGCACTGGCGGCCAACCTCGGCACCCTCGACCGTTTGCTCAGCGACGCGAGCAACCCCGACGCCCTGGCCGATGCGACCGACAGCAGCCTGCTCGACCGCTCGCCGCGCAACTTCAAGGACGTCTGGATTCGCCTGCGCACGCAACTGACGCCGACGTCGCTGTTGTTCCGTCACGCTTTGCGCCTGCCGCTGGCGTTGATCATCGGCTATGGCATGGTGCATCTGATTCACCCGTCGCAAGGTTACTGGATCATCCTCACCACACTGTTCGTCTGCCAGCCGAACTACGGCGCCACTCGACGCAAACTCGGTCAGCGGATTTTCGGCACAGCCATCGGCCTGACCGTGGCCTGGGCGCTGTTCGATCTGTTCCCGAGCCCGTTGGTGCAGTCGTGTTTCGCCATCGCCGCCGGCGTGGTGTTCTTTACCAACCGCACCACCCGCTACACCCTGGCGACTGCAGCGATCACCATCATGGTGCTGTTCTGCTTCAACCAGGTGGGCGACGGTTACGGGCTGTTCCTGCCACGACTGTTCGATACCCTGCTCGGCAGTTTGATTGCCGGGCTGACGGTATTCCTGTTCCTGCCGGACTGGCAGGGTCGACGCCTGAACAAAGTGCTGGCCAACACCCTGACCTGCAACAGCATCTATTTACGGCAGATCATGCAGCAATACGCCGCCGGCAAGAGCGACGACCTCGCCTACCGTCTAGCCCGGCGCAATGCGCACAACGCCGATGCGGCGCTGTCGACGACGCTGGCGAACATGCTCATGGAGCCGGGGCATTTCCGTAAGGAAGCGGATGTCGGTTTCCGTTTCCTGGTGCTGTCGCACACGTTGCTGAGTTATCTGTCAGGGCTGGGTGCGCATCGCGAGACTCAATTGCCGGCGGAGGTGCGCGAGCATCTGATTGATGGCGCCGGGGTGAAGCTGGCGGCGAGTATCGATGAAATCGCCCAAGGGCTGGCGAGCAAGCAGCCGGTGGCGATTCAGAGCGACGAGGAAGAAGCGCTGGCCAATGAGCTGGAGCAGATGGCTGATGAGATTGATGAGGGACAACGGTTGGTGCAGACGCAGTTGGCGTTGAT
This sequence comes from Pseudomonas sp. SM4, assembly GCF_051913165.1. Classification (NCBI taxonomy): domain Bacteria; kingdom Pseudomonadati; phylum Pseudomonadota; class Gammaproteobacteria; order Pseudomonadales; family Pseudomonadaceae; genus Pseudomonas; species Pseudomonas sp. SM4. The sequence continues at coordinate 188,596 of NZ_JBODOE010000008.1, forward strand.
CTGCCGGCAGTTGGGGCCGTTGCGCACTTTGGCGGCGCACCTGATCAAGGATACCTCAGAAATCAGTGGCGGTTGACAGGACGCCATCGCGAGCAGGCTCACTCCTACAGGGGAACGCATTCCAAATTGTAGGAGTGAGCCTGCTCGCGATAGCGACATCTGCCACACAGAAGATTCTGGATCGACCCTCACATCCCATGCTGGCGAAGCAACTTGTCATAACTGCCATCCGCCTTCATCGCCGCAATCGCCTTATCAAACCCCGCGACAATCTGCTCATGCTGCGGATTCTTCAGGCTGACCAAAATATGCAGGCTGTTCTCACTCAACGGCTTGGGCAAAAACTCCACCGCGTTGCGCACCTTGGCGGATTCACGCGCCAGGTAATACTTGGCCACGTACTCATCCTCCAGCGTCAACTTGACCCGATCCGCCGCGAGCATGCGCACGGCCATGGCAAAGTTATGCACAGGCACTTTCTGCAGTGCGGTGTCGGCATCGAACGGCGCGGAATAGGCATAACCGCGCACCACCGCAATCGGATAAGTGTGCAGTTGTTGCAGATTGGCATAGTCGAGTGGCGTGTCTTTGCGCTTGAGAAAGCGGATGCGGTTGAGCAGGTATTCCCCGGAAAACTCCCCGAGTCTGGTCCGCTCGTCGTTGTACCAGGCGTTGACCAGCACATCGTAACGGCCCTCACCAACCCCCAGCAGCGCCCGCGCCCAAGGTACCTGCTCATAACCGCTGGCATAACCGGCCCGGGCCAGCGCGGTGCTGACAATGTCGGTGGCCAGGCCACCATTGACCAGCGTGTCGTCGGTAAAGGGCGGCCAGATATCAAACACCAGCCGCAGCTTCTCCGCTGCAGCGCTTTGACTCAGCAACAGCAATCCGATCAAAGCAAAGGCTCGATGCAATCGCGGCATGCTTGAAAATCCTTAGCGGGCGGGCTGCCCAGCGTGTTTTCAGTCAAAACCCCAAGGCCCCTTACCGGCGAAACCCAGGCACTAACATTAGCTCAATGGAGCCAATGCACTGCGCTCACCAGCAGATTACACAAAGAAGTCATCCGTGCGAGAAAGGAATGATGGCATTTTGACCTTTGTCACAGACTCTTACGCCATACAGACATCTTTGGCGCGGGCGCTTAGTATCGGGCGACACGTTCAAGGAATCGGCACATGACAATCGAGTGGGTCTGCAAACATCACAGTGATCTGGGCAAGGAACAGTTGTACGCGCTATTGAAGCTGCGGTCGGACGTGTTCGTGGTCGAACAGAAATGCGCCTATCCGGACCTCGACGGCCAGGATCTGGAAGGTGATACCTACCATTTGATGGGTTGGGATGACGACCAGTTGATGGCTTATCTGCGTCTGCTCGACCCGGAGTCTCAGGGCGGTGACGTGGTGATCGGCCGCGTGATTACTGCGCCGCAAGGGCGTGGCAAAGGGTTGGGGCACGAGATGATGGAACAGGCGCTGAAACAGGCCGAGAAGCATTGGCCGCAAGTGCCGATCTATCTGTCGGCGCAGGCGCATTTGCGGGGGTATTACGGTAAGTACGGGTTTGTTGTGGCGGGTGAGGAATATCTCGAGGATGACATTCCGCATATCGGCATGCGTCGTTCTTAAGGGCCTCATCGCTGGCAAGCCAGCTCCCACAGGTTCAACGGTGAACACAAATTTTGTGTCCGACTGATAAGCCTGTGGGAGCTGGCTTGCCAGCGATGGCGTCAGCTCGATCACTGCAAGAATTAAAGATACTCAAGCACAGCCTTGATCTGCCGCAGATTGCGCTCGATCCACCCGCGATCAATCGCCCCCCACTCACGAATCCGGTAGCGCCCGGCATGGTTGCGTGCGCCCTCTTCCTGCTCGAACTCACAAACAATATCCAGATCAGCCAACGCCGCGATGGTGTCCTGCGCGGTGCGCCGGGGCATGCCGGTGACGTCGGTCAGCGTTGGGACGCTGGGGGCCAGGCCGCTGTCGATCAGGTACGCCACATACAAACGGCGGTAGAAACTGCTTTTGGTCTTGCTTACGTCCATGCATGGACCCCGTTGATTAGAAAGTCAAAAGATCGCAGCCTTCGGCAGCGCCTACAGGGGCTGTGATTTTTTGATCTTTATTGCATGTCGCGCCAGGTCAGGTACACGCGCAGATCGAACTCGATCTGGTGATACCCCGGCAGCATGTGCTCGCACAATTTATAAAACGCCTTGTTGTGATCCGACTCTTTGAAATGCGCCAGTTCATGCACGACGATCATTTTCAGAAAGTCCGGCGCGGCCTCCTTGAACAACGAGGCGATACGAATTTCTTTCTTGGCCTTGAGCTTGCCGCCCTGCACCCGCGACACCGTGGTGTGCAGGCCCAACGCGCGGTGGGTCAGGTCGAGACGGTTGTCGAACAGCACCTTGTCGATGGCCGGGGCGTTGCGCAGGTATTCCTGTTTCAGGTCCAGTGCGTAGCTGTACAACGCCTTGTCGCTCTGCACATCGTGCCGCCCCGGATAACGCTGGCTGAGGTAATCGCCCAGGCGCCCTTCGGCGATCAATTGGCGCACCTGATCCTGCAATTGCGCGGGATAGGCCTGGAGGTACTTCAACACAGTCATGGACGGGCGACACGGTTCGAAAAAAGGTGCGCCAGTGTAGCGAATTCAACCGGGCAGCGCGCTCCAGTCGAAAGGCTCGGCGAAGCTGGCGGCGTCTTCGGCGATCAACGGCCGCGCGACGAGGAAACCTTGCACGTACTCGCAACCGTGGGCTTGCAGCCAATGGTATTGCTCGACGGTTTCGACCCCTTCGGCAATCACCAGCAAACCGTATTGTTTGCACAGATTGATCACCGTACTGACCAGTGAGGCGTCGCGAGCAGAGTCCGGCAATCGGGCGATGAGATGGCGATCAAGTTTGAGCGTGTCCAGTTCCAGATCACGAAGGTGCGCCAGCGAGCAAGGCCCGGAACCGAAGTCATCGAGCGCGACCCGAACCCCGAGATTACGCAGCAAGCGCAGTTGCTTGCGGGTCTCATCGGGGTTTTGCATCAGCGCCTCTTCGGTCACTTCGACTTCCAATTGCCGAGGCTGCAACGCGTGGCGCTCCATCACCTGACGCAACTCGGTGACCAGATTCGGCAAGCTGAATTGGGTGTTGCTCAAGCTCACGCCAAGCACCAGATCCTCAGCGAACAGGGTTTCCCAGGCTTTGCGCTGGCCGGCGCCACGATGATAAATCCAACTACCGAGCCGACTGATCAACCGCGCTTCTTCCAGCAACGGCAGGAACAGCCCCGGCGGGACATCGCCGACGCTGGGGTGCTGCCAGCGCAACAAGGCTTCAAAACCGCGAATCTGCCCGGTATCAATGGCCACCTGCGGCTGATAGACCAGGTTGAAATCGCGGTTCTCGATGGCGGTGCGCACGCTCTCTTCAAGCATCAAGCGCGAGCGCGCGCGACCGTTCATTTCGTGATCATAGAAGCGATACTGCTGACGCCCGGCGCGCTTGGCTTCATACATGGCGATGTCGGAGGCACGCAGCAATCCGTCGAGGTTGGAACCGCAATCCGGGAACGTAGCGATGCCGATACTGGCGCCGAGCGCGATGTCGAGTCCTTCGATTTGCTGACAGATCGACACACGCTCGATGAGTTTTTCTGCAATTTTCGCCGCTTGCTCGGGAAACTCCAGATCCAGCAACGCGGTGAATTCATCGCCGCCCATGCGCGCAAGAATGTCGAACGGGCGCAGGCACGCCTTCAATTGCTCGGAGACCCAGCGCAACACGCGGTCGCCGGCATCATGCCCCAACGAGTCGTTGACCCGTTTGAAACCGTCGAGATCCAGGTACAACAGCACCCAACTGCTGTCGCTGCGTTCGCCGCGCAACAGCAGGTTTTCCACCGTCTGGTAAAAGCCTCGGCGATTGAGCAGGCCCGTCAGTGGATCGGTCACGGCCTGAAACTCGAGTTGTTGGTGCAAGTGGCGCACCACCGACATGTCGAGCACCGTCACCACCATCGCATGTTGTTCGCTGGGCAGCGCCGCGCAGGACAAGGCCACCGGCACCTGCTGGCCGGGCGCAGTGCGCAATAACGCGTCGTGCAGTCTTAACGTTTCCCCGCGTTTGTAACAGGCGTAGAAATCGGAATCGGCCCACAGCGGAATATGCGGTTTCTGCAGGTAATCGAGAAACTCCTGACCCTCCAGCTCCTTCACGGGCGCATTGAGCAGCCGCGAGATCGCCGGATTGGCGAAGCGGATCAAACCGTCCTCACCCACCACCAGAATCCCCTCGGCGGCGTTATCCAGCACCGAGGCATTGAAGGCTCGCGCCACTTCCAGATCATGGCTCAAACGCTGCAAAGCACGGCGGTTACGCTGGTGCTCCAGCAATGCCTGCACTTTGGGCTTGAGAATCTGCGGGTCGAACGGTTTGAACAGGTAATCCACCGCGCCACTGGCATAGCCCTTGATCACGGCATCCTGGGATTGCTCGTTGGCGGTGAGAAAAATAATCGGTGTAAGCCTTGTGCGCTGGCTGCCGCGCATCAGCCGCGCGACCTCGAAGCCGTCCATGCCCGGCATCTGCACATCCAGCAGCACCAGATCGACGTCGTGTTCGAGCAACAGACTGAGCGCCTCGAAACCGGAGGCAGCGGTGATGACCTGCCAGTCCTGACGTTGCAGCAACGCGCGCATGCTGATCAGGTTTTCAGGGTAATCATCAACGATTAAAAGGACAGAGCTGCCTTCACCTGGCTGGGGTTGCGCGCATTCCATGCTGCTTCTCTTGTCGGGACTACAGGCCGGTTCCGGTAAAAACCGTACACATACTGAGCGTTCACTCTAGTCCGGGATCTGTAAAAGCAATAGCTGTCATCAGGCCATCATTTAACCAAACGTGCCATTTACCGACTAACGGTCACCGCTACAGCCCCCGGAATCCGGCAAAGATGGCATTTCGACAGGATGTTGACGTCAATCATCTGCCAAACGGGCGTTAACAAAAAACATCACTACGCTTATAAAGACCGCCCCCAAAAGGCGCGGACTAGAGCTTCTGGCACCCGCGTTCAGGATGAACTGAGTGGAACAACCGACATGATCGATCTCGCAACCTGGAACCTCAGCGTTCCCGTCGGCAGCCCGCCATACACCGTTGAAACCTCGAAGCTGGTAAAAGGCTTCAAGGATCAGTACTTCCATTCCGACACCGGCACCTTGTTCTTCTGGTCACCGGTTACCGGGTCAAAAACCGAAAACGCCATTTATCCGCGCACTGAACTGCGCGAGACCTACAGCAACGGCACGCTGCGCAACTGGTATTACCCGGATGCCGACAATCTTCTGCGCGCGACGGTTACGGTCAACAAAGTGCCGAGCTCCGGAAAAATCGTCATCGGCCAGATTCACGCCTACGAAAGCCAGAAGCCGATGGTCAAACTCGAGTACCAATACAAGACCAAAACCGAGACCGGCAACCTGGTGATCAAAGTCCGCATGCACCCGGACGAGGATGAAAGCCGCGTTATCACCTTGGCGACCGGGATCAAGCTGGATCGCGAATTCAACTACCTCATTCACTTGAGCCCCGGCGGCGCACTCGGCATCAGCGCGGCGGGTTATCAGTGGGATTCACAGATCAGCGCGACTTGGCGGGTGAAGCCGCTGTACTTCAAAGCCGGGGTTTATGTGCAGGACAACACCGGATACACCAGTGAAGGCGGCCAGGTCACCTTCTCCAAACTCGACATCGATCACGATAAATAACTTCGCCGAGGCCCCCCAAACCCTGTGGGAGTTGGCTTGCCAACGATGACGGCCTCAAAGCCACCCGATTTCCTACGGTTCACATCCGATCCAACTGTAGGAGTGAGCCTGCTCGCGATGACGGACCAACATCCAGCATCAGTGCTGCTGATCCACCGCAATCGCGAGCAGGCTCACTCCTACAGGGGGTCAGCTGGGTGTTACAGACCGCGTCACTTCCACATTATCCAGCACCCGATTTACCGCCAGCTCAGCCAGCATGATGATCTGCTGAATCGCCAGAATCGTATGCCGCTGCGGGATATCGACATACGCCGCAATATCGCTGGTCATGATGCTCGCCGAAGCCAGTGATTCGCAGGCGTGGGCCAACAGGCTTTCGTTATCCATGTCAGGAGCAACCTGAAACATGGTGCTGGGCTTGTGGAATCTCAGGGCGGTGACGTTCGGTTTGAGGTAATGATCTAGCGCACGCTCGGCAGCGTCGTGGAGCTTTCTTGAATCGAGGGATTCGTACGGGGATGTGCAATCGCCTTCAGGCGGATTGGGTGTTGGTTTGATCATCGTGAAACTCCAAGTGATGCATTGAGCTGCCACTGATCGCTGCGACGCGACGGAGGGAGGGAGGCAGCTGTACGCGGGGTCGCAGACCGGATCACTTGGAAATCCGGCATACCCGAGGGTATTCCGCGCACAGCCACCATCGACCAAACACAAACACCGAGGCGTTGTGGTTTGGGGTGGCGATTATGCACCAAGTGAGCTGAACGGACTGCGACGTCCGATCGCTGAATTCAGCGATCCCCAGAGCCTATCTATCCCACTTCCGACGGACAACCGACGCGAGCTGTCGGAATAATCACTCCGAACGCCAATATCTGTAGGACAAGCACTTTGCCTACAACCCGCCCACAAAAAACCCGCCTCTCGGCGGGTTTCTTGAATCAGCGGTCCAACACTCAGGCTTAGTTAACCTTAGCGTTCAACTCACCCTTCAGATAACGCTGATACATCGCTTCCAGCGAGATCGGCTTGATCTTCGAAGCATTACCCGCAGTACCAAACGCTTCATAACGAGCGATACACACATCACGCATCGCAGTCACGGTCGCGCCGAAGAATTTACGTGGGTCGAATTCGCTCGGGTTGGTGGCCATCAGGCGACGCATCGCACCGGTGGATGCCAGACGCAGGTCGGTGTCAATGTTGACCTTACGTACGCCGTACTTGATGCCTTCGACGATTTCTTCAACCGGTACGCCGTAGGTTTCTTTGATGTCGCCGCCGTACTGGTTGATGATGGCCAGCCACTCTTGTGGCACCGAGGACGAACCGTGCATCACCAGGTGGGTGTTCGGGATGCGCTTGTGGATTTCCTTGATGCGGTCGATTGCCAACACGTCACCGGTAGGTGGCTTGGTGAACTTGTAGGCGCCGTGGCTGGTGCCGATGGCGATGGCCAAGGCGTCGACTTGGGTGCGTTTAACGAAGTCAGCGGCTTCTTCCGGGTCGGTCAGCATTTGGCTGTGATCCAGAACGCCTTCAGCGCCGATGCCGTCTTCTTCACCGGCCATGCCGGTTTCCAGCGAACCCAGGCAGCCCAGCTCGCCTTCTACCGAAACGCCGCAGGCGTGAGCCATGGCCACGGTTTGTTGGGTAACGCGGACGTTGTAGTCGTAGTCGGTCGGGGTCTTGCCGTCTTCGCCCAGCGAGCCGTCCATCATCACCGAGCTGAAGCCCAGTTGGATCGAGCGCTGGCAGACGTCAGGGCTGGTGCCGTGGTCCTGGTGCATGCACACCGGGATGTGCGGGAATTCTTCGATCGCGGCCAGGATCAGGTGACGCAGGAATGGCGCGCCGGCGTATTTGCGAGCGCCGGCCGAAGCCTGAACGATCACCGGGGAGTCAGTCTTGTCAGCGGCTTCCATGATGGCGCGCATCTGCTCAAGGTTGTTGACGTTGAAAGCTGGAACGCCGTAGCCGAATTCGGCTGCGTGGTCCAACATCTGGCGCATGCTGATAAGTGCCATTGTGTGTGTCTCTCCCGGTTGAGGGTCGTTAATCGTGCCAGCCTGCCGGAGCGGCGGCGGCTATTCAAGTGATTGCAGATCGGGGGTTGAGGCCCGGTCTGGTGATTCGATAAAGCCAATTCTTCAGAACTGCGCAGAACCCTTGTAGGAGTGAGCCTGCTCGCGATAGCCATCTTGCAGTCAATATTGCAGCGACTGTCATACCGCTATCGCGAGCAGGCGAAGGCCTACATTGGGCCTGCGGTGTTGCAATTACTCGGCTTTGCAGCCGCGGCCGATCAGGTCATTGGTGGCGACCCAGTACACCAGGCCTTCCTCACCCTTGACGTGAAACGCCAGCATGCCGTCGCTGTACAGCGTGCCCGAAGCGCCCGGCTCTTCTTTCAGGCGATAGACCTGATCGCCGCCACCCAGTCGAACGTCGACTTCCTTCTGGCCGGCATCGGCGTAACGCCAGAGCACTTTGGCCTGGCTATCGCAGATCCAGGTCGTCCAGTTATCCGCCGGGGCAGACGACTGGAACAGGTTCAACTGCGCGCAACCGCCCAACAATGCCAACGCCGCAATGGCGATCAAGCCTTTCATCCGTGTTCCTCGACTGACGGCGCACGCCGCCAGCCCTGAGTTAAAGAGTCAGACCCGTCAAGGACAACCATGTTCCTTGGCCGGGGTTTGCGTCTCGTATTTGTCCAGGCCGTCCGGACCCGAGCGCTTGTTCAGCACCGGGTTGGTTTCAGCCTGCCAGTCGGCCTGATAGCAGCCCTTCTGCGACTCGCTCGGTGCCGGCGTCGCTTCGGCCTTCGGATTACTCCCGCAGGCCGCCAGCGTACCGGTCAGCAACAACAGCGCTAACGACTTGACCATGTAAACACTCCTTTGCCTGGCCAAACGGGCGGCCTCAGGCCTTGGCCCGGCTTTCCAGGACTTCAACGGCTGGCAGCACTTTGCCCTCGACGAATTCGAGGAACGCGCCACCACCGGTGGAAATGTAGGAGATTTGCTCAGCCACGCCATATTTATCGATCGCGGCCAGAGTGTCGCCACCGCCAGCGATAGAGAACGCCGAGCTTTCAGCGATAGCCTGGGCCAGCACTTTGGTGCCGTTGCCGAACTGGTCGAATTCGAACACGCCGACCGGGCCGTTCCACAGAATGGTTTTCGACGATTTCAGCAATTCAGCGAAGTTGGCTGCGGTTTGCGGGCCGATGTCCAGAATCATGTCGTCGGCAGCAACGTCAGCGATCAACTTGACGGTGGCTTCGGCGGTTTCAGCGAATTCTTTGGCAACCACAACGTCAACCGGCAATGGCACGCTGACTTTTGCAGCGATGGCGCGTGCGGTGTCGAGCAGATCCGGTTCGTACAGCGATTTGCCAACCGGGTGACCGGCCGCCGCGAGGAAGGTGTTGGCGATGCCGCCGCCGACGATCAGTTGATTGCAGATCTGGCTCAGGCTGTTCAGCACGTCGAGTTTGGTCGAGACCTTGGAGCCGGCAACGATGGCCGCCATCGGCTGAGCCGGTGCGCCGAGGGCTTTGCCCAGTGCATCCAGTTCAGCGGCCAGCAGTGGACCAGCGGCCGCAACTTTGGCGAACTTGGCCACGCCGTGGGTCGAACCTTCGGCGCGGTGAGCGGTGCCGAACGCGTCCATCACGAACACGTCGCACAGGGCGGCGTATTGCTGGGCCAGTTCGTCAGCGTTCTTTTTCTCGCCTTTGTTGAAGCGCACGTTTTCGAACAGCACGATGTCGCCGGCCTTGACGTCAACGCCACCGAGGTAATCAGCCACCAGCGGCACTTCACGGCCCAGCGCTTTGCTCAGGTAGTCAGCGACAGGCTTGAGGCTGTTCTCGGCGGAGAACTCGCCTTCGGTCGGACGGCCAAGGTGCGAGCAGACCATCACGGCCGCGCCTTTTTCCAGGGCCAGCTTGATGGTCGGCAGCGAAGCCAGGATACGCGCATCGCTGGTGACAACACCGTCCTTGACTGGGACGTTGAGGTCTTCGCGGATCAATACGCGCTTACCTTGCAGATCGAGGTCGGACATCTTCAACACGGTCATGGGTCGCACTTCCTACGGTTTTTTTGAAGTTGCTGTTTGCAGATAGTGTTCTGCAACGTCCAGCATTCGGTTGGCAAAACCCCATTCGTTGTCGAACCAGGCCAGGATGTTCACCAGCTTGGGGCCGGAAACACGGGTCTGACTGGCATCGACGATGGCCGAATGTGGGTCATGGTTGAAATCACAACTGGCATGCGGCAGCTCGGTATAGGCGAGCAGGCCTTTGAGCGGGCCACTGGTGGCGGCCTCGCGCAGGATCCGGTTGACCTCATTGGCGTCGGTCGCGGTAGCGGTCTGCATCGTGATGTCGAGGCAGGACACGTTGACCGTCGGCACGCGTACGGCTTTGGCTTGAATTCGCCCGGCAAGTTCCGGCAGCAGACGCTCGATGCCACGCGCCAGACCGGTGGACACCGGGATCACCGACTGGAATGCCGAACGGGTACGGCGCAGGTCTTCGTGGTGATAGGCGTCGATCACCGGCTGATCGTTCATCGCCGAGTGAATCGTGGTGATCGACACGTAATCGAGGCCGATGGCCTTGTCGAGCAGACGCAACAGCGGCACACCGCAGTTGGTGGTGCAGGAGGCGTTGGATACCAAGAGTTCGTCGCCGGTCAGGCAATCCTGATTGACGCCGTAAACGATGGTGGCGTCGACATCCGCCTCGCTGGCCATCGGCTGCGAGAACAGCACGCGCGGCGCACCAGCGTCGAGAAAGCGCTGGCCGTCTTCACGGGTGTTGTAGGCACCGGAGCATTCCAGCACCAGATCGACGCCCAGCGACGCCCAATCGATGCCTTCAGGGGTAGCACTGCGCAGAACCTTCACGCAGTCGCCATTAATATGCAGACAATCGCCTTCTACTCGCACTTCGCCGGGAAAACGGCCGTGGGTGGAGTCGAAGCGTGTCAGGTATTCGATGCTGGCCATGTCCGCCAGATCGTTGATCGCGACAATTTCAAACCCGGCTTTCTCGCCTCGCTCAAACAACGCACGCAAGACGCAACGACCAATCCGGCCGTAGCCGTTGAGTGCAACTTTGTAAGGACGCGGTTGAGGCATGGGGTTCTCGATAGTATTCGCTACAACACAACCCCCATGTAGGAGCTGCCGGAGGCTGCGATCTTTTGATCCTGTTTTTTCAAGATCAAGATCAAAAGATCGCAGCCTCCGGCAGCTCCTACAGGGGAATGCGGTGGCTGGGGCCACCGCATTCGTACTGCTTAGTCTTCCAGCAGTTCTTCAGCCTGACCCAAGATGTTTTCCAGGGTGAAGCCGAACTCTTCGAACAGTGCCGAAGCCGGAGCCGATTCGCCGTAAGTGGTCATGCCGATCACACGACCTTCCAGACCCACGTACTTGAACCAGAAGTCGGCGTGAGCCGCTTCGATGGCGATACGCGCGCCAACCTGCAACGGCAGCACGTCCTGCTTGTAGCCCGCGTCCTGAGCGTCGAACACGCTGGTGCACGGCATCGAAACAACGCGCACTTTGCGGCCCTGCTCGGTCAGCTTGTCATAAGCCTGAACCGCCAGACCGACTTCCGAACCGGTCGAAATCAGGATCAGCTCAGGCTCGCCTGCGCAGTCCTTCAGTACATAACCGCCACGGCTGATGTCGGCGATCTGGCCGGCATCGCGTTCCTGGTGTTGCAGGTTCTGACGCGAGAAGATCAGCGCCGAAGGGCCGTCCTTACGCTCCAGAGCGTTTTTCCAGGCCACGGCCGATTCAACGGCATCGGCTGGACGCCAGGTGTCGAGGTTTGGCGTGGTGCGCAGGCTGGTCAGTTGCTCGATCGGCTGGTGCGTCGGGCCGTCTTCGCCCAGACCGATGGAGTCGTGGGTATAGACGTGGATGACTTGCTTCTTCATCAGCGCGGACATGCGCACGGCGTTGCGGGCGTATTCCATGAACATCAGGAAGGTCGCGCCGTAAGGCACCAGGCCGCCGTGCAGGGTCACGCCGTTCATGATTGCGGTCATGCCGAATTCGCGCACGCCGTAGTACATGTAGTTGCCGCTGGCGTCTTCAGCGCTGACGCCTTTGCAACCTTTCCACAGGGTCAGGTTGGAACCGGCGAGGTCAGCCGAACCGCCGAGCAGTTCCGGCAACAGCGGGCCGAAGGCGTTCAGGGTGTTCTGGCTGGCTTTACGGCTGGCAATGGTTTCGCCTTTGGCCGCGACTTCAGCGATGTAAGCCGAAGCTTTTTCGGAGAAGTCAGCCGGCAGCTCACCGCTCAGACGACGGATCAGCTCGTTGGCTTCGGTCGGGAATGCAGCGGAGTAAGCAGCGAAACGCTGATCCCACTCGGCTTCGGCCGCGCGACCTTTTTCCTTGGCATCCCACTCGGCATAGATGTCGGCCGGGATTTCGAACGGACCGTAATTCCAGTTCAGCGCCTTGCGGGTCAGGGCGATTTCCGCGTCACCCAGTGGGGCGCCGTGGCAGTCTTCTTTGCCCTGCTTGTTCGGCGAGCCGAAACCGATGGTGGTCTTGCAGCAGATCAGGGTCGGCAGCGGGCTCTTGCGCGCGGTTTCGATGGCGGTCTTGATCTCTTCCGGGTCGTGACCGTCAACGTTGCGGATCACTTGCCAGTTGTAGGCTTCGAAACGCTTCGGGGTGTCATCGGTGAACCAGCCTTCGACTTCGCCGTCGATGGAGATACCGTTGTCATCGTAGAACGCGATCAGCTTGCCCAGACCCAGCGTACCGGCCAGGGAAGCGACTTCGTGGGAAATGCCTTCCATCATGCAGCCATCACCCAGGAACACATAGGTGTGGTGGTCGACGATGTCGTGGCCAGGGCGGTTGAACTGCGCGCCCAGTACTTTCTCTGCCAGGGCGAAACCGACGGCGTTGGCCAGACCCTGACCCAGCGGGCCGGTGGTGGTTTCAACGCCCGGGGTGTAACCGAACTCCGGGTGGCCCGGGGTGCGGCTGTGCAGTTGACGGAACTGCTTGAGGTCGTCGATCGACAGGTCGTAACCGGTCAGGTGCAGCAGCGAGTAGATCAACATCGAGCCGTGGCCGTTGGACAGCACAAAGCGGTCACGGTCGGCGAACGATGGATTGCTCGGGTTGTGCTTGAGGTAGTCGCGCCAAAGCACTTCGGCGATATCTGCCATACCCATAGGGGCACCGGGATGGCCGCTGTTGGCTTTTTGCACGGCATCCATGCTGAGGGCACGAATGGCGTTGGCACGCTCACGACGGCTAGGCATCGCTGATCTCCTGGGTTCTGGTAAGTCGAAACGGAAAAAAGGAGGGCATTTTCCCTCACCGGAGCGCCTCGGGGCAATGACAGATAGTCATCGGGGGGCGTTTTTCCAATGGATAGCGGCGCTTTCTGTTGGTGAAACCTTTCCGCTACTCGTTTGTAGAGTTAACCGGTGAGTGAGAAGTGCAATAAAAAGCGCCATTGATCCAGCAATATCAAAACTTTTTGATATTGCTCTTGCGATGAATTCCCCCCGTCACTAGACTGCGGCCCTATGAATTTACGCGTGCCTTCCATTCGCCATGACGATTGCGACGAGCTGGCGGCCCTGTGCAAGGCCGGCGGCGATCCGTTGCGGCTGAATGTATTGCGCGCGCTGGCCAACGATTCGTTTGGTGTACTGGAGCTGGCGCAGATTTTCGGCATCGGTCAATCCGGCATGAGTCATCACCTTAAAGTGTTGGCGCAGGCCGATCTGGTGGCGACACGCCGCGAAGGCAACGCGATCTTTTATCGCCGTGCCCTGCCCCACACCGATCTGTTGGGCGGCAAGTTGCACGCGGCATTGTTAGAAGAAGTCGACAATCTGGATCTACCTGACGACGTGCAAGCGCGCATCGAGCAGGTTCACGGCCAACGCGCCGCCGCCAGCCAGGACTTTTTCGCCCGGGTCGCGGAGAAATTTCGCGCCCAGCAGGATTTGATCGCAGGCCTGCCGCAGTACCGCGACAGCGTGCTGGCCCTGCTCGACAAACTGAACTTCAATGGTGCGGCCACGGCCATTGAAGTCGGCCCCGGCGATGGTGCTTTTCTGCCGGAACTGGCGCGTCGTTTCGGCACCGTAACCGCGCTGGACAACAGCCCGGCGATGCTCGAACTGGCGCGTCAGGTATGTGAACGTGAACAGTTGGCTAACGTCAGCCTGCAATTGGCCGATGCATTGAACGGCACAAGCCTTCAGGCCGATTGCGTGGTGTTGAACATGGTGTTGCACCATTTCGCCGCGCCGGCCGATGCGCTCAAGCACATGGCCGACCTGCTGCAACCGGGCGGTAGTCTGCTCGTGACAGAGTTATGTAGCCACAACCAGAGTTGGGCCAGGGAGGCCTGCGGTGATCTGTGGTTGGGGTTTGAACAGGACGATTTGGCCCGTTGGGCCACCGCTGCGGGACTCGTTCCCGGGGAAAGCCTCTATGTGGGCTTACGTAATGGTTTCCAGATCCAGGTTCGCCACTTTCAGCGACCGGCTGGCGACACTCACCATCGGTAAATTCAGGAAAACATCGAGATGAGCGAATACTCCCTCTTCACCTCCGAGTCCGTGTCCGAAGGGCATCCGGACAAAATCGCCGACCAGATTTCCGATGCGGTGCTGGACGCCATCATTACCCAGGACAAACACGCACGCGTTGCCGTGGAAACTCTGGTCAAGACTGGCGTGGCCATCGTTGCCGGTGAAGTGACCACCAGCGCCTGGGTCGATCTGGAAGAGATCGTGCGTAACGTGATTCTCGACATCGGCTACAACAGCTCCGACGTCGGCTTCGACGGCGCGACCTGCGGCGTGATGAACATCATCGGCAAGCAGTCCCCAGACATCAACCAGGGTGTTGACCGTGCCAAGCCTGAAGATCAGGGCGCCGGCGACCAAGGCCTGATGTTCGGCTACGCCAGCAACGAAACCGACGTTTTGATGCCAGCGCCGATCACCTTCTCGCACCAGTTGGTACAGCGTCAGGCCGAAGCCCGTAAATCGGGCCTGCTGCCTTGGCTGCGTCCAGACGCCAAGTCGCAAGTGACTTGCCGTTACGAAGGCGGCAAGGTTGTCGGTATCGACGCGGTTGTTCTGTCGACCCAGCACAACCCTGAAGTGTCGTACAAAGACCTGCGCGAAGGCGTGATGGAGCTGATCGTCAAGCACGTACTGCCTGCCGAACTGCTGAGCAAAGACACCCAGTTCCACATCAACCCGACTGGCCAGTTCATCATTGGCGGCCCGGTAGGTGACTGCGGTCTGACCGGTCGCAAGATCATCGTCGACAGCTACGGCGGCATGGCCCGTCACGGCGGCGGCGCGTTCTCCGGTAAAGATCCATCGAAGGTTGACCGTTCGGCTGCCTACGCTGGCCGTTACGTTGCCAAGAACATCGTCGCTGCCGGCCTGGCCGAGCGTTGCGAGATTCAGGTTTCTTACGCGATCGGCGTGGCTCAGCCTACTTCGATCTCGCTGAACACCTTCGGCACCGGCAAGATCAGCGACGACAAGATCGTCAAACTGGTGCGTGAAGTGTTCGACCTGCGTCCATACGCAATCACCACCATGCTCGACCTGCTGCACCCGATGTACCAGGAAACTGCAGCGTACGGCCACTTCGGTCGCACGCCAGAGACCAAGACTGTTGGCGAAGACACCTTCACCACGTTCACCTGGGAAAAAACCGACCGCGCCGACGCCCTGCGCGCTGCTGCTGGTCTGTAAGACTTCCCCGGCGGTACCCAAAAGCCCCGCACGGTTCGCGCCGTGCGGGGCTTTTTTATGGCTGCAAGATCAAAAGATCGCAGCCTTCGGCAGCTCCTACATTGATCAGGGTAGGAGCTGCCGAAGGCTGCGATCTTTTGATCTTCCGACGTTGAAACAACCCGATAAACACCCGTCCGACCTCGCTCAGAATCCTGACTAACCTTCAAAAACCTCCATGAGCAAGGACGCTCACGATGCATTGGTTTTTGTTTGTTTTGCTGCACCTCCTATGCCTGACTGGCTACGCGTCTCAATGCCCGGACTGGACACCCACCCAAGCCCAGCGCGAAATCACCGTCCTGCAAAACCAGATCAACCAATGGGACGACGCCTACCACCGCGAAGGCCGCTCACTGATTGCCGATGAACTCTACGACCAGTCCCTTGCGCAACTGAACGAATGGCGAGCGTGTTTCAAACTGTCCTCGCCAACCGATCCTTTGCGTACAGCTTCAGGCTCAATCGCGCACCCCATCGCCCACACCGGTCTGGATAAAATTCACAAAGCCGAGGCCGTAGAAACCTGGCTACGCGAGCGCAAGGATGTCTGGATACAACCCAAAGTCGATGGCGTCGCGGTGACGTTGATTTATCGCGAGGGCGTTTTGCAGCAGGCAATCAGTCGCGGGGATGGGGTTAGTGGTCAGGACTGGACGTCGTCGGCGCGCAACATCAAAGCCATCCCGCAACGCCTCACACAACCGTTGGATCTGCTCGTGCAGGGCGAACTCTACTGGCAGCTGAACGAGCACGTGCAAGCCCGATCCGGGAGTGTTAAGGCTCGCGCCACCGTCGCCGGCCTGATGGCACGCAAAAACCTGGAGGCCGAACAAGCCGCCGGAATTGGACTGTTTGTCTGGGACTGGCCTCAGGGCCCAGCGCAATTGCCCGAGCGAATCGCCGCGCTGACAAAACTGGGTTTCGCCACAATTGAACCCTACAGCCATCCCGTCATCGACTTTGATGCCGCACAGAAATGGCGCGATCACTGGTATCGCTCGCCCCTGCCCTTCGCCACTGACGGAGTGGTGTTGCGTCAGAGTCAGCGTCCACCTGCCGAGCGCTGGCAAGCGCGTGCGCCTTATTGGGCAATTGCCTGGAAATATCCGTTTGCCCAGGCGCTGGCTGAAGTCCGCAGGGTCAACTTCAAAGTCGGTCGAACCGGGCGCATCACGCCAGTACTCGAACTCAAATCCGTCATGCTCGATGACCGTGAGATCAAACGGGTCAGCGCCGGTTCCTTCAAGCGCTGGCAAGAGCTGGATATTCGCCCCGGTGATCAAGTGGCAATCAGCCTCGCCGGCCTGACCATTCCACGGCTCGACAGCGTGGTGCTGCGCGCCACCGCACGCACAGACCTCATCATTCCCCGCACCGACGACTTTCACGCCCTGAGTTGCTGGCAACCCACGCCCGGCTGCGAAAGCCAGTTTCTCGCCCGTTTGACCTGGCTCAGTGGCAAGCAAGGGCTGGCCATGCAACATGTCGGTCGTGGCACCTGGGAGAAACTTTTGGAAACAGGCCGCCTGAACAACCTGCTGGATTGGCTGACCCTCGATGCCCAAGAGCTTGCTAACATTGCCGGCTTCGGCGAACGCAGCAGCGAGCGCCTGATGCACAGTTTCCACAGCGCCCGACAACAGCCGTTTGCACGATGGCTAAAAGCATTGGGCTTGCCGCCGACCGGTCAGGCACAACTGGCGGGGTCATGGCAGGCGCTGGCACAACGTGACACCGAACAATGGCAAGCAGAAGCCGGTATCGGCCCCGGTCGCGCGGCGCAATTGAGCGCATTCTTTCGCGACCCGCAGGTGCTAGCCTTGAGCGAAACCTTACAGGCCGCCGGAATCGACGGTTTCTGAACACGTAATCCCGGCCCGCCGGGAACCCAACGGTCGCCGAGGCGCTCCAACAGCGCAGTGCCTACCCGACCCGAACGCCTTTGCACATGGAGCTTTTATGAAATTTCTCGCACCGCTGGCCATGCTGACCTTCTGCGGCATGCTTGCCGCCCCTGTCATGGCCGAAGAAGACGGCCCGGGCCTGACCGGCTGCGCCGCCAAGAAGCAGGGCATCATCAACCAGATCGAACAGGCCAAATCGCGCGGCAATGCCGATCAGCAGGCTGGCCTGGAAAAAGCCCTGAGCGAAGTGACCGAACACTGCACTGACGCCGGCCTGAAGAAAGAGCGCGAAAACAAAGTGCTCGAGGCCAAACACGAAGTGAGCCAGCGCCAGGCGGATCTGGACAAGGCGATGAAGAAAGGCGATCCGGAAAAGATCAACAAACGCAAAGACAAACTCGCCGAGTCGCGTAAAGAACTGCAGGACGCGCTGGACGAAATCGACAAGTAATTGATGCCCTTGTGGCGAGGGGATTTATCCCCGATGGGCTGCGAAGCGGCCCCAAGTCCATTCAACTCAGCTGTAACAGGCATACCTGGTTGAATGGATTTGCGACGGCTACGCCGCCGATCGGGGATAAATCCCCTCGCCACTGGGTTACTCAGCAGTCTTGAAGATCAATGATCGCGAAACTGTTTATGGCAAGCGCTGCAGGCATCTTCAACTTTCTGCACCGCAGGCCCGAGGTTGCTGGCCTTGTACGGCTGAACCTGGCTCGCGATCACCAATTCACCGGTGGCTGTTTCCAGTTGGCGGGCCATGTCCTGAAACTGTGCCTGTTTCTGCCAGACATCGTCCTTGGCGCTGGTGTGATCTTCTTCGCGAACCTGGGGGAAGTGTTTCCACGGCTCATGAGACAACGCGTCGAGTTTCACCGCACCTTCGGCGAACTTCGGCCCGTCGAACGGAATGCGACCACGCAACATGCCGCCGAGGTCTTCAGCGGTCTTGAGCATCTGTTTGAAAATGGCCTTGCGCTGGCCCAGCGGAGAATTCGGATCGACACCGCCACAGGCGGACAAGGTCAGACAGGCCAGCAATACAACAGCAATTCTTTTAAGAGTCATGGTGGCTTCAGGTCACGGAATCGGCGGCCAGTATCCTCGCGTCACCGACAAACACCAATAGCCCTATTAAAATTGAGGGTTGTCTGAACGCATGGAGCATTCGGGCGACCGGCACAGGAATCACTCCATGAACAGCCGTTCCCCGGCCTGGCGTCACCCGCTGATCCCGACCCTTGCGCTGCTGGCAATGCTTGCCGGCTGCACCGGTGGCGACAACGCCAAGCCGAAAACCCACGCCCTGGCCACTTACTCCAGCGCTAGCTGGGAAGCACTGCCGGCGGTGTCCGACAGCGATCTGGTCGCCGGTTTCGGTTCGTGGCGCAGCGCCTGCACCCGACTCAAGGCTGATGCGGTATGGGGCACCACCTGCGCAGCCGCCGCCAATGTGCCGCAGAGCGCCACGGAGATTCGTGCGTTCCTCAAACAGAATCTCGACGTTTACGGCCTGCGCGCCGAAAACGACAACCCCAACGGCTTGATCACCGGCTATTACGAGCCGGTCTACCCCGGCAGCCTGACCCCCACCGCGGTGGCCAATGTGCCGGTGTATGGCGTGCCCGAAGACATGATCATTGTCTCGCTCGACAGCATTTATCCGGAACTGAAAGGCAAGCGCCTGCGCGGACGTCTTGAAGGCCGCGTGCTCAAGCCTTACGACGATGCCGCGACCATTGAATCGAAAGGCATCAAAGCCCCCGTGGTTGCCTATCTGACCGATCCGATGAACCTGCAATTTCTGCAGATCCAGGGTTCCGGGCGGATTCAGACCGAGGACGGCAAACAGCTGCGCATCGCCTACGCCGATCAGAACGGCCATCCGTACCGGCCGATCGGCCGCTGGCTGGTCGAGCAAGGCGAGTTGAAGAAAGAAGACGTGACCATGAGCGCGATCAGCAACTGGGCCAAGGCCAACCCGGCGCGCATCCCGGAGTTGCTCGGCAGCAACCCCAGTTATGTGTTCTTCACCCGCAACCCGGACAGCAACGAAGGCCCGCGCGGTTCGCTGAACGTGCCGCTGACTGCCGGCTACAGCGCAGCGGTGGATCGCAAGGTGATTCCGTTGGGCAGTCTGTTGTGGCTGTCGACCACGCGCCCGGATGGCACGGCACTGGTGCGCCCGGTGGCGGCGCAGGATACCGGCGGCGCGATTGCCGGCGAAGTGCGTGCGGATCTGTTCTGGGGCACGGGTGACGCGGCCGGACAACTGGCCGGGGACATGAAACAGCAAGGACAGATCTGGATGCTCTGGCCAAAAGGCGCGGCGCTGCCGCAAGTGCCGCAGGTGGCTGATACACCCAAGGACAAATCCTGAGATGTTTGTTGCCTGATCAATCGCCATCGCGGGCAAGCCCGCTCCCACAGTAATTGATGGTGACCACACATTTTGTGTACACCAAAAAAACCTGTGGGAGCGGGCTTGCCCGCGATGAGGCCATCAGCAACACTGATAATCAAACAGACACAAAGAAGAACGAAGCAATCAACCCCATCCCCACAAACCACACCAGCGAACGCAGGATCGCCCAGTCCGCCAGGTAGCAAATGATGTACAGCAGGCGACTGGTGATAAACAGCACCGCCAGCACATTCACCGTCACCAGCTCCGCCGTGCCCACCAGGTGCGCGACTATTACCGCCGCAGCAAACGCCGGCGTCACTTCAAAGCTGTTCATCTGCGCCGCATGCGCGCGTCTTGCGACACCGTTGAGGCTTTCGAGAAAGTCGCGCGGATCATGGTTGTCACTCAGGCGGTAGCCGCCCACGGCCTTGGCCACCCCTGTGCAGATATACGGCAGGAAAATCGCGATCAACACACACCACAGAGCCACCGTCATAACGCCGTCCTTCTTTCGAGTTTTAGAATTCGCGAGCGGTCAGAACTTCATCACCAGCATGCCGATCAGCACCAACCCACAGGCTAAGAGCCGTGGCCGGCCAAAAGGTTCTTTGAGGTAGCGCATGCCGAACAGCACCACCAGGATCACGCTGATCTCGCGCAACGCTGCCGCCTCCGCAATCGAGCCCAACTGCATCGCCCATAGCACCAGAGCGTAGCTGGCCAATACGCAGAAGCCCACCGCCAAGCCCAGCTTCCATTGCTCACGCCAGAACTGCATGAACGCCGGACGCTTGGCGACCCATGCCAGCAGCGGAAACGGCCAGGCACTGAGCAACGTGACCCAGACCAGATAATCCAGCGGATGCGACCAGCGCCGCAGCGCCTGGCCATCGATGTAGGTGTAGCAGCCGATGCACAGGCCGATCAGTGCCACCACCGGCAGCATCGACCACGGCAAGTGTTTGCCACCGCCGCCCTGCCACAGCAGGCACGCCATGCCGAAGGGGATCAGCATGATCCCGAAGATCTGCTGCGTGGTGAGCACTTCACCGGCGAAGATCAAGGTCAGCGCCAGCACCACCAGCGGCGACAGCCCACGCATCAGTGGATAAACCAGCCCCAGATCGCCGACCCGATAGGCCTGGATCAGCAGATAGCGGTAGAGCAATTCAAACGCCGCTGAAGCCAGAATCCATGGCCAGATTTCCGTCGGCGGCAGGCTCACAAACGGAAACGCGATGGCGACAACCAGCAGCGCCACGGTGTCCATGCACGCCACCACCAAAAGCCGTTCGGCGCTGAACTTGATCAACGTATTCCACGTCGCATGCAACAGCGCCGCCATCAATACCAAACCCGTCGCCAGCACCCTTCACCCCTTATTTTTATGAGTCCCCGTGTAGGAGCTGCCGGAGGCTGCGATCTTTTGATTCTGATTTTCAACAACAAGATCAAAAGATCGCAGCCTTCGGCAGCTCCTACAGTGAAAATCGATAATTCGAATAGTCAGATTATTGATTCGCGATGTGTCAGCAGCTGTTTATACTGCAAGCGACCACGCCGCACTCAGTTGCGCACAGAAAAATTCCAATAATTCCTGCCTGCACCGCCTCTCTTCGAGATCGGTCGTCGGCCTGCGTATGCCTGATCAACGCGTCAAGACTAACGACAGAGACCTTGCGCATGCCACTCGCCTTGCTTGCACTCGCTGTTGCCGCGTTCGGCATCGGCACCACTGAATTCGTCATCATGGGCCTGCTGCCCGACGTTGCCCGCGACCTCGCCGTGAGCATTCCGCATGCCGGTCTGCTGATCACCGGTTACGCGCTGGGCGTTGTATTCGGCGCGCCGATCCTGGCGATCGGCACGGCCAACATGCCACGCAAAGCGACATTGCTGGGCATGACGCTGATGTTCATCCTCGGCAACATCCTCTGTGCCCTCGCCCCCAACTACGCAACGCTGATGGCCGCGCGGGTGGTCACGGCGCTGTGCCATGGCGCATTTTTCGGTATCGGTTCGGTGGTTGCCGCCGGGCTGGTGGCGCCGAACAAACGCGCTCAGGCGATTGCGATGATGTTCACCGGGCTGACCCTGGCCAACGTGCTCGGCGTGCCATTGGGCACAGCGCTCGGCCAGTACGCCGGCTGGCGTTCGACCTTCTGGGCGGTGTCGGTTATAGGTGTCATCGCTGCCCTCGCACAATGGTTGTGGCTGCCGAAACACATCCCCATGGACAAGGCCAACCTCGCCAGCGAATTCAAAGTGCTGGGCAAGGTCAATGTGCTGCTGGCGTTGGGCATGAGTGTGCTGGCCTCGACCAGTCTGTTTAGTGTGTTCACTTATATCGCGCCGATCCTGCAGGACATCACTGGCGTCAGCCCTCACGGTGTGACCGTGATGTTGCTGCTGTTCGGTGTCGGTTTGACCGGCGGCAGCATGCTCGGCGGACGTTTGGCCGATAGCCGTTTGTTGCCTTCGCTGGTCGGTGTGGCCCTGGCAGTGGTGGTGATTCTGGCGGCGTTCAGCCAGACCAGCCGCTCGGTGGTGCCAGCAGCGATCACCCTGGTGCTGTGGGGGATTTTTGCCTTTGCGCTGTGCCCGATCCTGCAACTGCTGATCATCGATCAGGCGCATGAAGCACCGAATCTGGGCTCGACGCTGAACCAGAGTGCGTTCAACCTCGGCAACGCGGCGGGTGCATGGATCGGCGGGTTGGTGGTTGCCAGCGGCGCAGATCTGGCCGACTTGCCTTGGACGGGTGCCGTGGTCGGTGTGTTGACGGTACTGACGGCGTTGTTCTTCATCTACCTGCAACGGCGCAGCGCGACTGCGGTCAATGTGTCCGGCTGAAGAACTCGAGATCACCGGACGCAGCCTATCGCTGGCGAGGGGATTTAGCGAAACATCGCACCGCTCCATTCGGCGACGCAGTCGTCGTAATCCCGGCGATCCGGTCGGTGGTGACTGTTTTGGGGCTGCTTCGCAGCCCAGCGGGGATAAATCCCCTCGCCACAGGAGACATCATGTGTCCTCGACCTGTGCGAACCCATCCAACCCTTGCACCGAAGAATCGGTGCGCTGTCTTTCCACCCCTCATCCAAAGGACCCCGGATGCTTGAACTCGTCGCCGCTTTCATCTGTTTGACCACCCTCCTCACCTTCGTCAACTTCCGCTTCATCGGCCTGCCGCCGACCATCGGCGTGATGGTTACCGCGTTGATGTTTTCCCTGCTGCTGCAAGGCCTCAGCGTGCTCGGCTACCCCGGCCTCGAAGAACGCGTGCAGCAACTGATCGGCCAGATCGACTTCGGCGATCTGCTGATGAACTGGATGCTGTCGTTCCTGCTGTTCGCCGGCGCCTTGCACGTGAACCTCAACGACTTGCGCAGCTACCGCTGGCCCATCGGCCTGCTGGCGACCTTCGGTGTCCTGATCGCCACGGCGGTGATCGGCAGCCTCGCCTAC
This sequence comes from Pseudomonas sp. SM4, assembly GCF_051913165.1. Lineage (NCBI taxonomy): Bacteria > Pseudomonadati > Pseudomonadota > Gammaproteobacteria > Pseudomonadales > Pseudomonadaceae > Pseudomonas > Pseudomonas sp. SM4. The sequence continues at coordinate 211,989 of NZ_JBODOE010000008.1, forward strand.
TACATCTTTGCCCTGTTCGGCTGGCACGTGAGCTTCCTTTACTGCCTGTTGTTCGGCGCACTGATTTCGCCGACTGACCCGATCGCGGTGCTCGGCGTACTGCGAACCGCCAACGCCTCGAAACCGCTGAAAACCACCATCGTTGGCGAATCGCTGTTCAACGACGGTACCGCGGTGGTGGTGTTCACCGTGTTGCTGGGCATCGCCCAACTTGGCGAAACCCCGACCGTTGGTGCCACCGCCCTGCTGTTCGCGCACGAAGCTATTGGCGGCGTCGTGTTCGGCGGGCTGATCGGTTATCTGGTCTACCTGATGATCAAGAGCATCGAGCAGCACCAGATCGAAGTGATGCTGACCCTTGCGCTGGTGATCGGCGGTTCGGCAATGGCCAGCGAACTGCACGTTTCGGCACCGATCGCGATGGTGGTAGCCGGTCTGATCATCGGTAACCTGGGGCGCAACCTGGCGATGAACGACATGACCCGCAAATACCTCGACGGTTTTTGGGAGTTGCTCGATGACATGCTCAACGCGCTGCTGTTTGCGCTGATCGGCCTGGAGCTGTTGCTGCTGCCGTTCAACTGGTTGCACTTGGCGGCGGCAGGTTTGTTGGCGGTGGCGATTCTGTTGTCGCGCCTGCTCACCGTGGCCCCGGCGATTGTCCTGCTGCGCCGTTGGCGCACGGTGCCGCGCGGCACCATCCGCGTGTTGACGTGGGGTGGTTTGCGCGGTGGCGTCTCGGTGGCGCTGGCACTGTCGCTGCCGCTGGGCACCGAACGTGACTTGTTGCTGAGCATCACCTACATCGTCGTGCTGTCGTCGATTCTGGTGCAGGGCCTGACCATTGGCCGGGTTGTCCGTGGGGTGACAGCCCCACAGGGCGCCAGCGCAGCCGATGCTGCGCACTGACACTTGACCGGACTCCGTCGCAGCGCATCTGCGCTGCGACGGAGTGCATGCAACACCCTCCCCGCCCGATGCGACCTCTTCCGTTAGCCGGACGCTCTCAGCACCGCATCCACCTGCTCGGCCGCGTGCAAAAGAATGCTGTCGTCTCGAAAACCGCCAATCATTTGCAGACCTGCAGGCAACGCCCCGGCATTGCGCACGAGCGGAATGTTGATCTGAGGCAAACCGAACGCCATCCAGAATTTGCTGAAATCCGAAGGCCCGGTCGCGCCAAGGCCCAACGGGGCGACGATGCCGCAGCTCGCCCCCAGCATGGCGTCAAACGGTTTGAATATCGGTTCCAGCACAGCGGCCAATGCTGCCAAACGTTTCTTTGCCGCAGATTCCTGTTCCCACGTCGTCAGGCGGGCGCGTTCGATCATCGCCAACACTTCATCGCTGAGTAGCTCCGGCTGCGCTTGCAGTTCTTTGGCCAGTGACCGGGCGCCCTCGCAATCGTTGATCAAAAAATGGTCATCGAATATCGTCGCAAAATCCTCCGGCAACTCCACCTCGCGCACCTGATGGCCCGCCCGGCGCAGATCTTCAACGGCAGCGTCCAGCGATCTGGCGATGTCCTCGTCGACCTGATCCCAGCGCGCGGTGCGACAGAAGCCGAACGTGCACAACTGCCGCTCATGAGCACTCGCCGGCAACCCAGGGATCAAGACCTGAGCCATCAAGTGCAGATCACGCACCGAGCGGCCATACCAACCCACCGTGTCGAAGCTCGGCGCCAGGGGTTTTACCCCCTCCAGAGAAACCAGGCCATAGGTCGGTTTGAACGCATACAGTCCGCAATACGAGGCCGGTTTGATCAACGATCCAGCGGTCTGCGTGCCCAAGGCGATCGGAAAAAAACCGGCCGCCATCCCCGCTGCCGAGCCGGCACTGGAGCTTCCCGGCGTCCGCTCGAAATCATGCGGATTACGCGTCGGCCCGGTGTGCATGTACGCGAATTCGGTGGTGTGGGTCTTGCCCATGATCACCGCGCCGGCCTGACGCAACAGCGCGACGACATGCGCATCACGCGAAGGACAGTTGCCTGCATAGATCGGCGAGTAAAAACCCGTGGGATGATCGGCGGTGTCGAAGATGTCCTTGATCCCCACCGGCACACCGGCAAGGAGGCCATTGGTATTGCGGTTTTTAATCTGGCGAGCCTGGCGGCGTACCTGATCCGGGTCGACCGCAACAAAGGCTTGTACGCTGTGCTCCTGGGCTTCGACACAATCGAGAAAATGCTCGGCGACCGATTCTGCGCTCACCATGTCCGAACGCACCATGTGCGAAATGGCAGTGGCGTCAGCCTGATTAAAATTGTGCATAGATACCCTGCAGATCAGTGAAGCCCTTTATCTCGATCGGGTTTCCGGCAGGGTCCAGAAAAAACATGGTCGCCTGCTCACCGGGCTCGCCGGCAAAACGAAGGCTGGGTGGCAGGACAAATTCCACTTGGGCTTCGATCAAGCGGTCTTTCATGACGTGCCAGTCCGACATTTCGAGGATCACGCCCAGGTGCGGCATCGGCACGTTGTGCTCACCGACTTTGCCGGTGTTACTCACCGCAAAGGGCTCGCCCAGATGCAACGACAATTGATGTCCGAAAAAATTGAAATCGACCCAGGTGTCGGTGCTGCGCCCTTCTTCGCATCCCAATAAATCCCCGTAGAACTGGCGGGTAACCTGCAAATCGCGGACGTGCATCGCGAGATGAAAAATCGATTGCATAGAGAACTCCTGACGATCGCCGGACGATAGAAACTGCTCAACGGTTGAAGACTGTGCGGTTTGCATCAAAAGAGCTAGCCTGTAATTCTTTCCCTCATCGAAAGCCTTTCTTATGGACTCGCGCTATTTAAGAAGCCTGATCACCGTCGTCGAATGTGGCTCGATCGCCCATGCCGCGCGCGTCGAAGGCTTGACGGCCGCAGCGATCAGCCAGCGCATTCTCGCCCTCGAACGGCAACTCGGCTTTGAGCTGTTATCCCGCGTCGGCCATGCCGCCAAGCCGAGTCAGGCCTGCCTCGATTTACTGCCCAGGGCCAGACGCATCGTGCGCGAAGTGGCGTTACTGGCGGGAGATGCGGACCTCGCAGGGCTGACGGGACCGTTGCGCATCGGCGCGATTTCCACGGTTCTGACCGGGCTGTTGCCGGGAGCACTGCGCGCACTGACCGAGTTGGCGCCGGGGCTGACGCCGGTGATCGTGCCGGGAACATCGCGGTCGTTGTATCAAGCACTTCTTTCGCGAGAAGTGGATGCGGCGATCCTAGTGGTGCCGCCGTTCGAGTTGCCCAAAGCGCTGCAAGCGGTGTCCCTGCGCAAGGAGCCGCTGGTGTTTCTGTCGAAGGAAGTGTCGGCGCAGAGCATCCCCGCACAACTGATGAACCAGCCCTACATCCGTTACGACCCTGACGCATGGGGCGGACGGCACGCCGAGCACTATCTGGCGGAGCATGGACTGACGCCGACGCCGCTGGTCGATCTCGACGCGCTGGAAACCATTGCCATGCTGGTGACGGGCGGCATGGGCGTGAGCCTCGTGCCCTATTGGTCCGGTTTTGAGCAATGGGCTCAGCAATGTGCGGTAAGCCCGCTTGGCACTGACCGCTACGACCGCGAGATAGCGCTGATCAGCCCCGCCCAGACCGATCGGCCGAACATGATCAGCGCCTTGTGCAAGGCGCTTTCAACCGCCGCCCCTGAGCGCAATCAATCTTTCTTCGACTCGCCTTGATCGTCTTCAGGGCCCTCGACTTTCGCCGAGCCGCTCTCGCTGCGGATCTGCGCGTGGCTGATCAGGGCGAAGATAAAACTGCCGCCGATGATATTGCCCGCCAGCGTAGGGCCGGCGAAGACCATCCAGAAATCACTCCACGGCAACTCGCCGGCAAACACCAGGTACGACACTTCGGCCGAACCGACGACGATGTGGGTGAAATCGCCGAGCGCCATGAGGTAGGTGATGAGGATGATGATCCACATCTTCGCGCTCTCCATGGACGGGATCATCCAGACCATGGTGGCGATCATCCAGCCGGAAACGATGCCTTTGGCGAACATCTGGCTGGCGTGGTTTTCCATGACCTTGCGGCCGATTTCGAGGAAGGCGTGGTCAGTCTTGGTGTCGAAGATCGGCAGTTCGAGCATCACGTATGCCACCAGAATCGTGCCACACAGGTTGCCGACCAACACCACTGTCCACAGGCGGATCAGCCGGCCGAAGTTGCGGATCGTCGGTTTGGTCATCACCGGCAGCACGGCGGTCAGGGTGTTTTCGGTGAACAGTTGCTGGCGGGCGAGGATCACCGCGAGGAAGCCTGCGCAGTAGCCGAAACTGGCGATCACCTTGAATTCGTCGCCCTCGGGCAGGCGTGAATTGAGCAAGCCCATGCCCATCAGTGACAGGCCCATGGTCAGCCCGGCGGCGAGCGCCGACCACCAGAGTGCGGCAATGCTGCGCTCCAGCTCCTGATCGCCTTGGGTGCGGATGATTTCATGCAGGACGGCCGCACGGGGCGGCTGGTTTTTCTCGACTTCGTGCTGCTCTTTGGCCGAGAGGTCGGGGGTCTTGCCGTCGGTGGGCGTGGTCATGGCGAGGGAACCGTGGGGGGTGGTGTTTAGCTACGACCCTTGCGGCTTGTAATACGTTCTGTGAGCGCCAAGCAAATCCTCCGCCGGACCTGTAGGAGCTGCCGAAGGCTGCGATCTGTTGATTTTGATTTTTTAGAAACAAGATCAAAAGATCGCAGCCTGCGGCAGCTCCTACAGGGGTCGCGTTATTTGGTGACTAATTCATCTTCCTGGAACTGGTCTTTGACGTATTTGATTTCGGTGCGGCCGTGCGGTGCCGGCAAACCGTCTTCGCCGAGGTTCACAAACACCATCTTCTCAACCGTCAGAATGCTCTTGCGGGTGATCTTGTTGCGCACTTCGCAGGTCAGGGTAATCGAGGTGCGGCCGAACTCGGTGGCGGTGATGCCCAGTTCGATGATGTCGCCCTGGCGCGAGGCGCTGACGAAGTTGATTTCGGAAATGTACTTGGTCACCACGCGCTGATTGCCCAGTTGCACGATGGCGTAAATCGCCGCTTCTTCGTCGATCCAGCGCAGCAGGCTGCCACCGAACAAGGTGCCGTTGGGGTTGAGGTCTTCGGGTTTTACCCATTTGCGGGTGTGGAAATTCATCTTCACTCCTGAGTGTCTTGCCGAACGATGGACGGTATCTTGGCAGACTGAGCGGTCAGGCTCCATGCGGCTTCGACTATGGTCGTCATTAACGATCTTCATCTGGCCGACAGAAACCCTTTGGAAGATCAGTCTAGACGGCTATAATCGCCCCCGTTTCAAAACGGTCATCTTCACTTGATACCGTTTTCCCGCCACCTGTCCGAGGGGCGCTGCAGCAGGTTCAACCTGTCAGGCTCGGATGGGGCGTTGACCGGCCTTAGGCTGGACACTAAACGCACAACGGCGCCCATTCGCATACATTACGAATGGAGGCTCTTCATGAGCGCTGTTATCACGCCTGCAGATTTTAACGATTACAAAGTTGCCGACATGTCCCTGGCTGCCTGGGGCCGTCGCGAAACCATCATCGCCGAATCGGAAATGCCGGCTCTGATGGGTCTGCGTCGCAAGTACTCCGGCGAACAGCCGTTGAAAGGCGCCAAGATCCTCGGCTGCATCCACATGACCATTCAGACTGCCGTGCTGATCGAAACCCTGGTTGCCCTGGGTGCCGAAGTACGCTGGTCGTCGTGCAACATTTTCTCGACTCAGGATCAGGCTGCTGCCGCTATCGCTGCTGCCGGCATCCCGGTTTTCGCCTGGAAAGGCGAGACTGAAGAAGAGTACGAGTGGTGCCTGGAACAGACCATCCTGAAGGATGGCCAGCCATGGGACGCCAACATGATCCTCGACGACGGCGGCGACCTGACTCAACTGCTGCACGACAAGTACCCACAAGTACTGGATCGCGTTCACGGCGTGACCGAAGAAACCACCACCGGCGTACACCGTCTGCTGGACATGCTGGCCAAAGGCGAACTGCGCATCCCGGCCATCAACGTCAACGACTCGGTAACCAAGTCCAAGAACGACAACAAGTACGGCTGCCGTCACAGCCTGAACGATGCGATCAAGCGTGGTACCGACCACCTGCTGTCCGGCAAGCAAGCGCTGGTCATCGGTTACGGTGACGTGGGCAAGGGCTCCGCTCAGTCCCTGCGTCAGGAAGGCATGATCGTCAAGGTTTCCGAAGTTGACCCGATCTGCGCCATGCAAGCGTGCATGGACGGTTTCGAACTGGTTTCGCCGTTCATCGACGGTATCAACAACGGCACCGAAGCAAGCATCGACAAAGCGCTGCTGGGCAAGATCGACCTGATCGTGACCACCACCGGTAACGTCAATGTTTGCGACGCGAACATGCTCAAAGCCCTGAAGAAGCGCGCTGTGGTCTGCAACATCGGTCACTTCGACAACGAAATCGACACTGCTTTCATGCGCAAGAACTGGGCATGGGAAGAAGTGAAGCCGCAAGTACACAAGATCCACCGTACCGGCGCTGGCGCTTTCGACGCACAGAACGACGACTACCTGATCCTGCTGGCCGAAGGCCGTCTGGTTAACCTGGGTAACGCCACTGGTCACCCAAGCCGCATCATGGACGGTTCGTTCGCCAACCAGGTTCTGGCGCAGATCTTCCTGTTCGGCCAGAAATACGCCGACCTGTCGCCAGCCCAGAAAGCCGAGCGTCTGACCGTTGAAGTACTGCCGAAGAAACTCGACGAAGAAGTGGCCCTGGAAATGGTTCGCGGCTTCGGCGGCGTGGTCACTCAACTGACCAAGCAACAGGCTGACTACATCGGCGTCACCGTCGAAGGCCCGTTCAAGCCGCACGCTTACCGCTACTGATTGGCTGAGCGTCGACGCGGTGTGCCTGGCGCACCGCGTTGCCTGACTGGCGCTGCTGACCGCTCTGTGTAGGAGCTGCCGCAGGCTGCGATCTGTTGATCTGCAAAGATCGCAGCCTGCGGCAGCTCCTACGGGGTGCAGCGTCCGGCTTACGTGTTTCCAAGGGTATGACCATGTCCCAAGACCGTCGCTACAGCTTCGAGTTCTTCCCGACCAAGACCGATGCTGGGCATGAAAAACTGCTCGCCACTGCCCGTCAGCTGGCCACTTACAACCCCGATTTCTTTTCCTGCACCTATGGCGCTGGTGGTTCGACCCGTGATCGCACCCTCAACACCGTTCTGCAACTGGAAAGCGAAGTCAAAGTACCGGCCGCACCGCACCTGTCGTGCGTCGGCGACAGCAAGGACGACCTGCGCGGCCTGCTGAACGAGTACAAGGCTGCCGGCATCAAGCGCATCGTTGCCCTGCGCGGTGACCTGCCGTCCGGCATGGGCATGACCAGCGGTGAGCTGCGTCACGCCAATGAACTGGTGGAATTCATTCGTGAAGAAACCGGCGATCATTTCCACATCGAAGTGGCTGCTTACCCGGAGATGCATCCGCAAGCGCGCAACTACGAAGACGATCTGGCCAACTTCATCCGCAAGGCCAAGGCCGGTGCCGACAGCGCGATCACCCAGTACTTCTTCAACGCCGACAGCTACTTCTACTTCGTCGAGCGTTTGCAGGCGCAGGGTGTCGATCTGCCGATCGTGCCGGGGATCATGCCGATCACCAACTACAGCAAACTCGCGCGCTTCTCCGATGCCTGCGGTGCGGAAATCCCGCGCTGGATTCGCAAGCAACTGGAAGCCTACGGCGATGACACGCAAAGCATTCAGCGCTTTGGTGAGCAAGTCGTCAGCGAGATGTGCGAGCGCCTGTTGCAGGGCGGCGCGCCGGGGCTGCACTTCTATTCCATGAACCAGGCTGAGCCTAGCCTGGCGATCTGGAATAACCTGAAGTTGCCGCGCTGAAGCAGCTGCAAGCTTCAAGCTGAAAGCGACAAGCAAGATCAAAAGATCGCAGCCTTCGGCAGCTCCTACATTGAGATTTCGTATCCCGTGTAGGAGCTGCCGAAGGCTGCGATCTTTTGCTTTTAAATGCCCGAAGCAGAGCTTGTGCCGGCACTTTCTGGCTCTTTCGCGTTTCTCGTCGTAATCTCAAGCCATGCCTTTGATCACGCAGTTATTCGCCGTGCTGGTTTTTGCTTGCCTGAGCTTCGCCGCTCGGGGCGAGAAGTTGCGTATTGTCACCGAGCCGTGGGCGCCTTACGTCTATGAAGAGAACGGCAAGAACCTCGGTCTCGACTACGAAACCACGGCCATCGTCTTTAAACGTCTGGGTATCGAAGTGGAATGGCAATTCCTCCCGTGGAAGCGCTGCCTGTCAATGCTGGAGACCGGTCAGGCTGATGGCGCGCTGGATATCTTTCACAGCGACGAGCGCGATGCCACCCTGCTCTACCCGAGCGAACCGCTGTCGGACGTCGAGTTCGTGATGTTCTACGCCAACGCCCGGCCGCATCCGTTCAGCAAACTCGAACAACTCAAGGGCCTGACCATCGGCACCTCACCGGGTTATCTGTACAGCCCCGACTTCAGCAATTCGACGCTGTTTACTCGGGAGCCGGCGCCGACCCACGAAGCCAACTTCGGCAAACTGGTGCGCGGTCGCATCGACCTGTTGATCACCGATCGCCGCGTTGGTCAGCACTTGCTCGATGAATTGAATATTCGCGATCAGATCAGTGAAAATCCGACCGTTATTAGTCGTCAGAGCCAGTTTTTGGCAGTTCGGCGCAATGCCGGCATGGATTTGCTGGTGCAACGTTTCGGTGCCGAACTCAAACGTTTCAAGCGTGAACCGGCGTATGCGGAGCTGAGCACACGCTACGGCGCCGCCCCGTCCGAGGTCACGCCGCTGGGCAATGCCTCGGCTAGCAGTAAAACCGTTGAGCAGCAGGAAAGCAGCGCGCAGTGATTGCTCTGTTATACTCCGGCGTTCCCGCCAGGCTCACGCCCGGACGCCCGGAACCGTAACAGGCCTCTCGACCCGCTACAGCGCAGCCTCCCAGCCCGCGCGAGCGCTCCAGACGTGCCTTCGGAACCGCAGCAGGACCGGACGGGATTGCGTCCTCTTAAACGTGATTCGCGCCAGGCAAGACTCCCATTGGGCCAAGCCCTAACTAAAACAGGATTACTCATGTCCTTTGCTTCCCTCGGTCTCTCCGAGGCTTTAGTCCGCGCCATCGAAGATGCGGGCTATACCGAGCCTACTCCGGTGCAACAGCGGGCCATTCCCGCCGTGTTGCAAGGTCGCGACCTGATGGTGGCGGCTCAGACAGGTACCGGTAAAACCGGCGGTTTCGCCCTTCCGATCCTGGAGCGGTTGTTCCCCAACGGTCACCCGGACAAATCCCAGCGTCATGGCCCGCGCCAACCGCGCGTACTGGTCCTGACCCCGACCCGCGAACTCGCGGCCCAGGTACACGAGAGCTTCAAGATCTACGCCCGTGACCTGAAATTCGTCAGCGCCTGCATCTTCGGCGGCGTCGGCATGAACCCACAGGTTCAGGCCATGTCCCGCGGTGTTGACGTGCTCGTTGCCTGCCCGGGTCGTTTGCTTGACCTGTGTGGCCAAGGCAGCGTTGACCTGTCCCACGTGGAAATCCTCGTCCTCGACGAAGCCGACCGCATGCTCGACATGGGCTTCGTGCACGACGTGAAGAAAGTTCTCGCGCGCCTGCCGTCCAAGCGTCAGAACCTGCTGTTCTCGGCGACGTTCTCCAAGGACATCACCGATCTCGCCGGCAAGCTGCTGCACAACCCGGAACGCATCGAAGTGACGCCGCCGAACACCACGGTCGAGCGCATCGAACAACGCGTCTTCCGTCTGCCGGCCAGCCACAAGCGTGCGCTGCTGGCGCACCTGATCACCGCCGGCGCGTGGGAACAGGTGCTGGTGTTCACTCGCACCAAGCACGGCGCCAACCGTCTGGCCGAGTACCTGGACAAACACGGCCTGCCGGCTGTGGCGATCCACGGTAACAAGAGCCAGAACGCGCGCACCAAAGCGCTGGCCGACTTCAAGGCCAACCAGGTACGCATTCTGGTTGCCACCGACATCGCCGCACGCGGTCTGGACATCGATCAGTTACCACACGTGGTCAACTTCGAACTGCCGAACGTCGATGAAGATTACGTTCACCGTATCGGCCGTACTGGTCGTGCCGGTCGTTCGGGCGAGGCGATTTCGCTGGTCGCGCCGGACGAAGAAAAACTGCTGAAAAGCATCGAACGCATGACCAAGCAGAAAATCGCCGACGGCGACCTGATGGGCTTCGATTCGAGCACCATTGAAGCCGAGAAGCCGGAAGTGCGTGAGCGTCCGGACGTGCGTAACCCGCGCAATCCACGTGGCCCACGCGGCGACGGGCCGAATGGCGGCGGCGGCGGTGGCGGCGGTCGTAAAGACAAAGGCAAAGACAAGGGCAAAGAGAAGCCGGCCGGTGAACGTGGCGAGCGTCCTGCCCGTCAGCAGAAACCGCGCGAAGGCACTCCGGCCCGTGAACAGCGCCCAAGCCAGCCGCCACGTGCGGCGGCTGATCGTGCACCGGACGAGTTCCTCGACGACGATGTGGATAACTTCGGTAACCGCGTTGACTACGTGCCAAAGCCTGCTCCTGCTGGCGGTCGCGGCCGTCGTCCGGGCGCACCGGCCCAGGGCGCAGGCGCAGGTTCGGGCGCACCACGCGGCGGTCAGTCGCAAGGTCGCCAGAACGGTCCGCGCAACAGCAACGGTTCGAGCACCGGCACCCCGCCAGCCAAACGCAGCGGCCCGCGCAACGGCGCACCGCGTGATGGTCAGCCGGCGCGTCGCGATGACGCTTCGTCCTCGCGCAACCGTCGTCCAGCCCGTGACGATCAGCCACGCAGCGAACCGGCCGTACAAAACCCGCGCAGCACTGGCCCGAAGATCATGCACAAGGAATCGAAAGCCGACCGCTTCCCGACGCCTGAGCAGCTCGATCAACTGCCAAGCCGCCCACGTGGCGAAAAACCAGCACTGCTGACCCGCAATCGCTGAGTTAACGCTGCAATGAAAAATGCCCCGCCTCGCAAGAGCCGGGGCATTTTTTATCCCTCCGCCACTATCCTGATTCACACAATCCCCCTGTGTACACCACCCCTGTGGCGAGGGGATTTATCCCCGATCGGCTGCGAAGCAGTCGCAGATCAAGCGAACGCGGTCCGTCAGATGCACCGCGTTGTTAGATTTTGGGGCCGCTGCGCGACCCATCGGGGATAAATCCCCTCACCACAAAAAGCCCGACCCCACAGGGAATTGTGTTGTGGCGGGCAATAAAAAACGCCCCCGGCCTTTCAACCGGGGGCGTTTTTATGTGGCAGGGGGAAAGTTATTTAACTTTCACGCCTTCCAGCGAGATGTCCAGATCCGCAGTTTGCGAGGTAGGACCTGGGCCCTTGATCCCGAAATCGTTCAGGTTCAGGGTGGTCTTGGCGTTGAAGCCAGCACGCTCGCCGCCCCATGGATCCTTGCCTTCGCCGTTGAACGTAGCCTTGAAGGTTACTGGCTTGGTCACGCCGTGCAGGGTCAGGTCGCCAGTCACGTCAGCAGTCTTTTCGCCGGTCGATTTAACGGCGGTGGAAACGAACTTGGCGTCAGCAAACTTGCCCACGTCGAGGAAGTCTTTGCTGGCGATGTGCTTGTCACGCTCAGCGTGGTTCGACCACAGGCTGGCGGTTTTCACGTCTACAGCGATCTTGCTGGCTTCAGGCTTGGCCGAATCCCACGAGAAGGTACCGTCGAAATCTTTGAAAGTACCGTGGATGAAGCTGTAACCCAGGTGGCTGATTTTCCAGTCAACGAAGGCGTGCTGACCTTCCTTGTCGATTTTGTAGTCCGCTGCCATGGCCTGGGCCGAGAGCAGTGCAGAACCGATTGCCAGAGCGGCCAGAGTCTTTTTCAACATGCTTTCTTTTCCTTTGAGTCGAGGTTGAATTTCAGGCTTTGCGACCGAGCATTCGTGTCAGGGTCGCATCACGATCGATAAAGTGGTGCTTCAATGCTGCCAACGCATGGAGACCGGAAAAAATTACCAGCGCCCACGCCAGCCAGAGATGAATCACCCCGGCGGTATCTGCCTGATCCGGTAGTCCGGAAACCAGTGCAGGAACTTCAAACAGGCCAAACACCGGGATCCCGACACCGTCTGCGGTGGAAATCAGGTAACCGGCAAGCATCACAGCGAACAGCGCCAGATACAGAAACCCGTGGCCGAACTTGGCGCCGATGCGGGTCATCCGGCTGTAGCTCTGCAGCGTCGGCGGTGGTGGGCTGATAAAGCGCCACAGCACCCGCAACACCATCACGGCCAGCAACACCAGGCCAATACTCTTATGCAGATCCGGCGCCTCTTTGCGCCAGCTGCTGTAGTAATCCAGCCCGACCATCCACAAGCCCAGCGCGAACAGCCCGAAGACCACCAGCGCCACGCCCCAGTGCATGAAGATGCTGACCCAACCATAGCGCGAAGAAGAGTTACGTAGCTGCATTGCCCAAATCCTGTGAGAACTGCGAACCAAGACTAGCGAGTTATCTATCGAATTAAAGCGGAAAATTTCGCTTTGAAATATCGAGAAATACGATCAAGAGTCTGTAAGTGGCGTGTTAAGGAAAGATTAAAGGGAAAAGTGTGGCGGGATGTTGTTTCTGAGCAATGGATTTTTGTTGGCAGAGCTGGCTCTATCGCGAGCAGGCTCACTCCTACAGTTGGCCGTATTCCAACTGCAGAAATGCGATCCCTTGTAGGGAGTGAGCCTGCTCGCGATAGCGGTCTTACAGGCAAAAAAAAGCGCGGCATAAAGGCCGCGCTTCTTCATTCACCGCAAGGCTTACTGCGCCTTGGTCTCGGTCGTTGCCGCAGGCTTGGCCGCTGGCTTCTTCGCCGGTTCAGCCTTCTTCGCTGCCGGTTTCGCCGCAGGCTTTTTCGCCTCGGTTTTCGCAGCAGGTTTCTTCGCCGCAGGCTTGGCCGCCGCTTTCTTCGCTGGCTCAGCCTTCACCGGTGCCGCAGGCTTCGGTGCTTCCACCGGAGCTGGCGCAACTGCCGGAGTCGGCGCAGGTGCTGGTGCTACCGGAGCAGGAGCCGGCTCTGGCGCCTTCACTGGCTCAGGCTTCTTCTCGTCATCCGAACCACCAAACAGGTTGCTGAAGAAGTTACCCTTCTTCGCCGCCACGGCACCCGCCGCCGCTGCTGCAGCCGGCACCACTTTCACTGGCTCAAAGGATTTGCCTGCCGCCAGATCTTCAACCTGACTGGCCGCACGCTGGCCGGTGCGCAGTGCGCCTTCCAGGGTGCCCGGGTACAAGGTATCGGTGTGTTCGCCAGCGAACGTCACGCGCTGCAGCGGACGTTCCCACAGGCGCCAGAACTTGCTGATCTGGCCCGGGCCGTAAGCCAGGTAAGCGCCGCCCATCGACGGGTCGGTGCTGTAGCGACGGATTTCATAACCGGTGAACGAGCCACGGGCCTGTGGATAAAACGCGTGCAAACGGATCAGTACCTGATCGACCATCTGCTTGTCGCCGAACGCCTGCATGACACGAGCGTTGTCGCCGGACAGGTTGATCACCACGTTGGCGCCGCCCTTCAGCGCAGGCTCGATCCAGAGCATGCCGAGACCGGTGTTGCTGTAGATCTCGCCGGACATGCGCGCCTTGCTTTCCCACACTGGCGTCTTGAACTTCAGCATGATCTGGTCGCGCCAGCCGTAGTTGGTGCCTTTGATCGCAGCCATGTGCTGGGCATCCAGCGCTGGCGTCAACGCAATCTTGTTCAGTGCACGCAGCGGCACGGCCAGCACCACGTAGTCAGCCTGATAGCCAACGCTGCCGACCTTGACGGTCACGCCGTCCTTGTCCTGATTGATCGCCGACACCGGCGAGTTGGTCTTGATGGTCTTGATCTGTTTGACGAACGCTTGCGCCAGCACCTGGCTGCCGCCGACCAGACGCGAAGCGCGCAGGTCACGGTCGGAGATGCCGCGATACACGCGGTTCTGCTGAGCGAAATACAGCAGCGACAGACGCGAAGGCTCGTCGTAGTGAGTGCGGATGTCCTGGTTGATCAGCTGACGCGCGGTGGCCGGCAGGTTCTGCTTGTCGAGCCAGCTCGATACGGTGATCTGATCCAGTGCGTGCAGGGTGTTGGTCGCCGCCGGGTTCTGCGGGTCGTCGATCGAGCGCGCCAGATCGTCGAGGGTTTTCTGGTAGCGCTTCAAGGCGTCGGCGGTAGCCGGTTGCTTGGTCGCCAGATCAGCGGCGGAGAAATACTCGCCGTCGATCAGGTAGCCCGGGGTCCGCACGAACTCAGGTGCCGGCGTGGTGCCGAGCTTGAAGGTCGACACGTACTTGTTCAGCACCGGCTGGGTCTTGTCGTTGCCGATCCACTCGCTGGTGGCCATGCCCGAGCGCCCGCCCAGGCTCGGTTTGGCTTCCAGCAGCGTGACCTGCCAGCCCTTGTTTTGCAGTTCGTAGGCAGCAGTCAGGCCCGACAGGCCACCACCGATCACGATTGCGGTTTTATCCTTGGCCAGCGCCGTAACGCTGAACAGCCCCAACATCACCAGCGCACAGGCGCGCAGCCAACCGACAGACATTCAGCGAACTCCGGAAATACCACAGAAAAAAGCAGTTGTGCGGGTCAGACGACCCAAAGAACCGCGAAGAATACGTTAGCCATCAAAACGCCGCCAGCGACGTCTATCGGCTCATACAAAGTAGCTCAATCGACACAATGGGTTGTTCCCGCGCGACGCATTGCATAGGCTTGCGCGATTGTTTGCCCGCGCCTGACGCGAGCCGCCTCGAGGAGACTGTAAATGGGCCTGAATAACCAGTGGATGCAACGCGACCTCGCGGTGTTGTGGCATCCCTGCACCCAGATGAAAGACCACGAACAGCTGCCGCTGATCCCGATCAAGCGCGGCGAAGGCGTCTGGCTCGAAGACTTCGAAGGCAAGCGCTACCTCGACGCGGTCAGCTCGTGGTGGGTCAACGTGTTCGGCCACGCCAACCCGCGGATCAACCAGCGCATCAAGGATCAGGTCGATCAGCTGGAGCACGTGATTCTGGCCGGTTTCAGCCATCAACCGGTGATCGAGCTGTCCGAGCGTCTGGTGAAGATGACGCCGGAAGGCCTGAACCGGGTGTTCTACGCCGATAACGGTTCGTCCTGCATCGAAGTCGCGCTGAAAATGAGCTTTCACTATTGGCTCAATCGCGGCCAACCGAACAAAAAGCGCTTCGTCACCCTGACCAACAGCTACCACGGCGAAACCATGGCAGCGATGGCGGTCGGCGACGTGCCGCTGTTCACCGAAACCTACAAAGCGCTGCTGATGGACACCATCAAAGTGCCGAGCCCGGATTGCTACGGGCGCCCCGAAGGCATGAGCTGGGAAGAGCATTCGCGCAACATGTTCGCCGCCATGGAACAGACCTTGGCAGAGAACCATGACAGCGTTGCGGCAGTGATCGTCGAGCCGTTGATTCAGGGCGCCGGTGGCATGCGCATGTATCACCCGGTTTATCTGAAGCTGCTGCGCGAGGCCTGCGACCGTTATGGCGTGCACCTGATCCTCGATGAAATCGCCGTCGGCTTCGGTCGCACCGGGACGATGTTTGCCTGCGAGCAGGCCGGCATTCGTCCGGACTTCCTCTGCCTGTCGAAAGCCCTGACCGGCGGCTATCTGCCGTTGGCGGCGTGCCTGACCACTGATGAGGTCTACAGCGCGTTCTACGATGACTATCCGACCTTGCGCGCCTTCCTCCATTCGCACAGCTACACCGGCAACCCGCTGGCGTGCGCGGCGGCACTGGCGACGCTGGATATCTTCGAGCACGACAACGTCATCGAGAACAACAAGGCCCTGGCCCAGCGCATGGCCTCGGCGACGGCGCATCTGGTGGATCACCCGAACGTGTCGGAAGTGCGTCAGACCGGCATGGTCCTGGCCATCGAGATGGTCAAGGATAAAGCCACCAAAGAGGCCTACCCTTGGCAGGAGCGTCGCGGCTTGAAAGTGTTCCAGCATGCGCTGGAGCGCGGCGCGTTGCTGCGACCGCTGGGCAGCGTGGTGTATTTCCTGCCGCCGTACGTGATCACCCCGGAGCAGATCGACTTCCTCGCCGAAGTCGCCAGCGAAGGCATCGACATTGCCACGCGTGACAGCGTTAGCGTCGCCGTGCCAAAAGACTTCCACCCCGGCTTCCGCGATCCGGGTTGATTGCTATCTAAAGGTTTGAAAAGAACCCTGTGGCGAGGGGATTTATCCCCGATGGGCGGCGAAGCCGCCCTAAAATCAGCAATCGCGGTGAACCAGAATGATCGCATTCTCTGATTTCACGCCTGCTGCGCAGCCGATCGGGGATAAATCCCCTCGCCACAGAAGCTCTTCACTACAGTGACTACGCGCCAATTTTTTAGAGACCCGAAATGAGACTGTCCCGCTTCTTTATCGACGCTCCCCTGAGCACCGGCGAACACGAATTGCCGGAGGCCCAGGCGCATTACATCAGCCGCGTGCTGCGCATGGCCGAGGGCGATGCGGTGCAGTTGTTCGACGGTTCCGGCCATGAATTTCGCGGCACCCTGCTGGAAGTCGGCAAGAAACGCGTGACCGTGCAGATCGACGAGCAATTCGCCGGCCAGGTCGAATCGCCGCTGCACATCCACCTCGGCCAGGGCTTGTCCCGTGGCGAGCGGATGGATTGGGCGATTCAGAAAGCCACCGAACTGGGCGTGAATGAAATTACGCCGATCTTCAGTGATCGCTGCGAAGTCCGCCTCAAGGACGAACGTGCCGACAAGCGCCTGCTGCACTGGCGTCAGGTGGCGGTCAGCGCTTGCGAGCAATGTGGGCGTTCGCGGGTGCCGGTGATTCATCCGCCGGTGTTGTTGGCGGACTGGATCAAGCAGACCGAAGCCGAGTTGAAGCTGGTGCTGCATCCGGTGGCCGAGCCGTTGGTGAGCCATGCCAAACCGGCGACACTGGCGTTTCTGATCGGGCCTGAAGGTGGTTTGACGGACGCCGAAGTCGAGCAAGCCAAAGGCAACGGCTTCCACGCCGCCCGCCTCGGCCCGCGGGTGTTGCGCACCGAGACTGCGCCAGTGGTCGCTCTGGCTGTGGCCCAACAGCTTTGGGGTGATTTCTAGGGTCTCATCGCTGGCAAGCCAGCTCCCACAGGATCCTTGTTGGCCACAACATCCGTGAACAACGCTAAACCCTGTGGGAGCTGGCTTGCCAGCGATTGGCCGCGCCTCGGGCTACAGGACATAAAACAGAATCGCGACAAAGTGCAGCAAGCTCCCCGCGATCACAAACAAATGCCAAATCCCGTGCGCATGTCGCAACCGGTGATCAAGGGCAAAAAAGATAATCCCCACCGTGTACAAAACCCCGCCCGACGCCAGCCAGGCAAACCCGGTCGTGCCCAGCGCCGCAATCAACGGCTTAACCGCCACCAACACAATCCAGCCCATCACCGCGTAAATCACGATGGACAGAATCCGCGCCTCCGAGCGCGGTTTGATCTCCTGCAAAATGCCGATCAGCGCCAGCCCCCAGACAATCCCGAATAACGTCCAGCCCCACGGCCCGCGCAGGGTCACCAGGCAGAACGGTGTATAGCTGCCGGCAATCAACAGGTAGATCGAAAAGTGATCGACCTTCTTCATGATCGCTTTCTTGCGCCCGCGCACGCTGTGGTACACGGTGGAGGCGCTGTAGAGCACCAGCAAGGTAAACGCGTAAATCGCCACACTGACAATCTTCCACGGGCTGCCGTCGAGGCAGGCGATCACCAACATCCAGACGCCGCCGACAAAAGCCGCCACTGCCCCGACCAGATGGGTCCAGGCGTTCAATCGTTCTCCGTGATACATGTATTGCTTACCTCATATTCATTACCGCAGCGCGCAAGGCTCGGGCCTTGAGCGTAAAAGCGCAATCAAAAGATCGCAGCCTGCGGCAGCTCCTACCTTCCAACGCATGCCAATGTAGGAGCTGCCGAAGGCTGCGATCTTTTGATCTTCAAGGCACAATCGGCCAATACCAAAAAGAGTCCGCGCCATGCTGATCGACGAAGAATTGACCCTGAAAAAACTCGAGGTGTTCCTCGCTTTCATGCGCACCGGCAACCTCGCCCGTGCTGCTGCCGAGTTGCAGACCAGCAACGTCAGCGTGCACCGCGCCATTCATTCGCTGGAAAGCGCCCTGCGCTGCCCGCTGTTCAAACACGAAGGCCGCAACCTGACGCCGCTGGAAAGTGCTTACGTGCTGGAAGAACGCGCGCAGAAGCTGATCAACGACGTGGTCGAAAGCGTGCGCCTGACCCGCGAAGCCGCGGGGTTCTCCGCTGAACGCTTCAAACTCGGCTCGCTGTACTCGCTGACAGTGAAAACCGTACCGCAGCTGATCATGGGCCTGAAAATCCGTCGCAGCGAACTCAACATCGACCTGATCCTCGGCTCGAACATTGACCTGCTCTACAAGCTGAAAAACATGGAAGTCGACGCGATTCTGGTGTCGCTGGACGACAGCATCAACGACCCGGATTGCGAGCAGATTGCGCTGTTTTCCGACGACATCTTCCTCGCCACTCCGGCGGATTCAAAGTTTGCCCAGCGCAGTGAAGTGGATCTGGCTGAGGTGCGCGATGAAACCTTCATTACCCTGACCCAAGGTTTTGCGACCCATCAGGACGGTGTGCGGGTGTTCAAGCAGGCGGGGTTCGAGCCGAAGGTGGCGATGCAGGTGAATGACATCTTCACGCTGTTGAGCATGGTCAGCTCGGGAGTGGGTTATGCGTTGCTGCCGGGGCGGATTGCGGCGGTGTATGAGAACCGGGTGAAACTGATTCCGTTGCAGGAGAAGTACCGGTTGCAGCAGCACATCGGTGTGGTGTTTTTGAAAGCCAAGGAGCGCGATCCGAATTTGCTGGCGTTGCTGGCGGAGTGCCGGATGTATGCCAACCGCCAGGCCTGACACCGCGTCGCCCGCATCGCTGGCAAGCCAGCTCCCACAGGGTTTTGTGCTGATCCGGAGATCTTCTTCCAACACAAAACCTGTGGGAGCTGGCTTGCCAGCGATGGCGTGAGACCCGCCAATGTAGAATCCGAAAATCAGCCAACAATCCCGCGAACAATGAAGAACAACAACGAAGGCCCCAGCAAGCACCCCAGCCCGGTATGGAACGTCGCCGTCAACGCCCCATAAGGCACCAACCGCCGATCCGTCGCCGCCAATCCAGCTGTAACGCCGCTGACAGTCCCGGCCAAACCACCAAACACCATCGCCGAACGCGGGTTATCCAGGCCCATCCAGCGCGCCGCGACCGGCGTGCCGACCATCACCAGAATCGCCTTGATCAACCCGGTGGCAATCGACAGCGCCATCACATCCGACGTCGCGCCAATCGCCGCACCCGTCACCGGCCCGACAATGTAAGTCACCGCGCCCGCGCCAATAGTGGTCATGCTCACCGCATCGCGATAACCGAACGCCCAGGCCATGCACGCGCCAACAATGAACGGCAGAATCGTGCCCAGCAGCAGCGCAATCACACCAATCAACCCGGCCTTCTTCGCCTCGGTCGCCTGCACTTCAAACGCTGTGGCCACAATCGCAAAGTCACGCAGCATCGCCCCGCCCATCAGGCCGATGCCGGAGAACAACGTCAGGTCCGCCAGGCCTTTCTGCCCGCCAGTCATGGTGCCGCCGACCCATGCCAAAACCAGACCGATGACGATGGCAATCGCCGAGCCGTGAATGCGTCCGAACGTCAGGCGTTTGGACAGAATCACCGACACCCACATGATCACGCCGACAAAAGCGAAGGCAGTGACCAAGCCGTTGTGTTCCAGACCTTTCTCGATGAGATCCCACATATCAGCGGCCTCCTACTGGCGTGCCGACCGGGGAGACTTCCGCCGGCTCGTCAGGCAGTGGCTCGCCCTTGTGAGTGCGGCTGATCAGGGCAATCGTAAAACCGCAGACCACCACCGAACCAATCGCCGCCAGCACTGCGACCGTGCCGCCGTGCAGCGCGGTGACGACGTTCTGTTGCGCGGCCATCGCCACCACCACCGGAATGTACATCGCGCCCCAAAAGCCGACGCCCATCTCGCAATCCTTGGTCATGCCGCCGCGTTTCTGCATCCACAACCGCGCGCAGATCAACAGGATCATGGCGATGCCGACCCCGCCGACGTTGGATTTGACGCCCAACAACGCGCCGAGCATGTCACCCATGATCACCCCTGCCAGCGTACAGATCGCGAGCAGCGCCACACCGTAAATAATCATTGTTGTAGTCCTCAAAGTGCATCGTCGAATGTTGTTTTTGTTGTTCGAAGCTTGAGTCGCGGCGGTTTAGAGTTGGCGGCTACCCTCCTCACGCAACAGCGCTTGCAGGGTGTCGAGGCGCGCACTGTCGAAGGCTGTGACCGTGCCTTGCTCGAACACCCGGCGCGCCAGCCCGGTCAGCACCGCACCGGGCGGCAGTTCGATCTGTAAACGCACGCCGCGCTCATAAGCGCTTTGCACGGTGCCGCGCCAGTCCACTACGCGACACATGTTGAAGGCGAGGTCATCGCGCAGCGCTTCTATTTTGGTCACAGGGCGTGCGAGGCTGCCGCTCAGGTAAGCGATTTTCGGGGTTTTCAGTTCAACCTTGGCGAAGGCTTCGGCGAGGGTTTGCGCCGGTGCGTCCAGCAGGGGACAGTGCGACGGCACGCTCACCGCCAGACGTTTTGCCAGACCGGCGCCACGACTGCGCGCCAGTTCGGCCACGGCTTGCATGGCCTCGTCACTGCCGGCAATCACCACCTGATTGTCGGCGTTGATGTTGGCCAGATACACCGGCGAATCTGCGCTGTGCACCTGCGCCAGCAGTGTTTCGACTGTGGATAATTGCAGACCGATGATCGCGGTCATGCCGTAGCCCTGTGGATAAGCCTGCTGCATCAACTCACCGCGCAGGCTGACCAGATGCAACGCCTCGCTGAAGCTCAATGCGCCCGCAACCACCGCTGCCGGGTAAGCGCCGATGGACAGGCCGGCGACGTAATCCGCCGTGAGTCCGTCCTGCAACAATTGCCGTGAAGCTGCGACTCCGGCGATCAGCAAACAGAGTTGAACTGCTCTAGTCGTTCGCAATGCTTCGGCAGAATCGAGCAGCAAAACATCTTCACCAAGCACATCACTGGCCTCGACCAGCGTTTCCCGAGGCAAGTGCTGGAGCATGCCTGCCTGCTGCGCACCCTGACCGGGGAATACCAACAAGCTGCTCACGCTGCCTGCTCCTGCGGGTTCCATGGATCAACCACCAGGCAGGCCTGATGAGCATTTTTCAGCAGCACGCGCGCCGAACCGCTGGCCCACTCACGCAACGCCACAGCACCGAACGGCGTCTGCAATTGCATATCGACCCGGCACACGGCTTGATCGAAAATCGCGACGAATTTGCGTGCCTGATTACGGGTGATCAGTTGCGGTGTACGCAGAATCAGATCGAGATCGCTGGCCGCGTGCATCGCGGTAAAACCACTGGCCAATTCAAACCCGACACTGCCGCTGACACCCCAGACCCAACCGCAATCGTCGAGCATTGGCCGCAGTTGTTTGAGCGCCTGCATGACCGGCAGATCGCGCTCGCAGTCGACGTGACACAGCGCTTCGGGAGTGACCCGACAGGCAATCGAATCGACCGCCATAAACGCCGCCAAGCGCTGCTCGCGCAACACACCGCGCACACCGACCGCGACAAAACCTTCATCGCTCAGCGCTCGCCGCACGACCACAGGTTGCCCGGCGGCCAGCGACTCGACGGCCCACAACGGCGCATCCGCCGGCAACTGAGCCGGGGTCATGCCCCAGAGCAGATCGTGGGCCAGAGGCGTGTTCACCACTGCGCCCTCAACAGTTCGCGCACTTTGCTGGAAGCAGCGCGATTTTTCGCGCCGAGACGATTGCTCAGATCAGTGCTGGAGATATCGCTGATGGCTTGTTTCAGGCACTCGTTCACCCGCGCCAGATCCTCCGCCGTCGGCTGTTCAATCTGCTGCACCGACAGGGTTTCCCAGAGCAATCCGAGACTCGCATAACTGTCGATGTCATAAGCCATCGGCGGCACACTGGCGGCCAGCGCTTCCAGTTCTTCAACACTGCGCAAGGTCACCCGCGCCGCCGACGCCTTGCCCATCGCATGCACCATCACGCCCGGATCACGCAGCGCGATCAATCGATTGGCCTGGTAGCCATGAGCCAGAAACGCCCCGGACATCGCTTTACCGACCAACAACGCAATCACCGGATGCCCGGCCAGACGCGCACGGGCGTAACTGTCCGCCGCACCGGCCAACGCCTGATGAATGCCGAGCGCTTCTTCGCGCCGACCATAAGCCTGGCTCGGCACATCGACGATGGCGATGATCGGGCGCTTCTGCGCTTTATCGCGGTCAGCCGTGATCGCGTCATCCACAACCTTGGCCAGACCCCAGCCTTCGAGCAAGCCGACTTCGCCGTTGCGAGCGCGAGGAAAACGATTGTCCGGGTCAGCGACCACAGCGATAAAACGCCCCAGCTCACCGTCAGCAACCTTCAACGATGGCGGCAGTCCTTCAACACTTTTAGCGCCCGCGCTCAAGGCGGTGAACCAGTTCAAACCGCGCAGTGAATAACCGCTCATGAGCGCTCTCCTTGATACAGATCGCGAACCACCGACGGCTCGATTTGCGGGTCAGTGTTCAGACTGCTGAGTCGTTGCAGAAACCACTCAGCACGTTGGCTACGTGGCTGCTTTGGCAAACCCTGCTGCAGTAATTCACCGACCTGCTGACGAATCTTCGCCACGTCATCGGCGACATAACGATCCACCAGACCACTGGCAAACCGCTGCTCGCCACCGGTCAGGCTCCAGATGAAGGGCCGGTCGCGAGAGTCATATTCTTCGATCCCCGCTTCCTGTTCGATGACCTGCGGGCCGTTCAAACCAAGGCGCGCTTCCTGAGTCACCAGCAAATAACTGCACAGCGCCGCCGCAATCGACATGCCGCCGAAACAACCAACGCTACCGGCAACCACACCGACCACCGGTTGGTACTGCTGCAAATCGACAATCGCCGCATGAATATCGGCAATGGCCGCCAGCCCGAGATTGGCTTCCTGCAAGCGCACGCCACCGGTTTCCAGCAGCAACACCGCGCGCGTCGGAATACCTTTGCGGTTGTCTTCAGCCGCCAGTTCCAGCGCGCCGGCAATCTTCGCCCCGCCGACTTCGCCAAGGCTGCCACCCTGAAACGCGCCTTCAATCGCGGCGATCACCACCGGCAAACCGTCGAGGCTGCCCTTGGCGATCACCACGCCGTCATCGGCCTGCGGCACCACGCCCTGACGTTCAAGCCACGGCGACATCACCCGTTGAAACGGATCAAGCAACTCACGAAAGCTGCCAGCATCGAGCAAGGCCTTGGCCCGTTGCCGCGCGCCGAGTTCGACGAAGCTGTGTTTGTTGAGCAACGCGGCGCTGTCAGTCATGGCCGATCTCCTCGAAACCTTGTTCCAGTCGCAAGCGCACCACGCCCGGCGTCGCGCCGAAGTCGTGGATATCGATGGCCATTGCTGGCGGTGTGGTGCCGTCGAACATCCGCGCAAACAGATGCTGCCAACGCAATTGCGCGCCGTTGACCGAGGTCTGCACATTGATCGTCAGCTTGCCGGCCAGGCCCGGTTCGATCAGCACTTCCAGATCACCCGAGCCGACACAACCGACCAGCGCGCGACCGCGTGGCGGCTGCCCGGCGGGGAATTCAAACGATAGGGTTTCCATCAAAACGCTCCCTGAGAGATGCCGTCGCGCTCGATACGGTCGAGCAGCAGCGTGGCGGCGAGCAAGTCGGCGGCGCCACCGGGCGAGGCATTCAATGCGATGAGTTGTTGATCCAGTTCGTGCAGCCGGCGGCGACCGCTGAGGCTGGCGCTGCCACCGGCGTCGAGCACCGCTTGCGCGCCGGACTGCATGGCGTGCAGACCCTCTTCACCGGCACGGTAGAGCACGCAGGTGTCGACCAGATTGGTCATGATGGCGAGCAAAGCGTCGAGCCGGGCGTTTTGTTCGCCGTGGCCATTGGCGCGGCTGCGCTTGAGTTGTGGCAGGCCGCGTTGCAGCACCGAGGGGAAGCCGAGTTGTGCTTCTTCCCGAGCACCGCGAGCGCCGTAACGCAGGGCGACTTGGGCGCCGTGGCTCAGTGGTTTGGGTGCGTAGCGGTCATCCAACAAGGCCAGACGTGCAGCGCGCAGGGTTACAGCGTTGGCGCTGGAAGATTGCGGTTCCAGTGCAGTGGCCGTCACCAAAAGGCCCAAGGCCCAGATCGCCCCGCGATGCGTGTTCACGCCATTGGTGGTCGTGAGCATGGCTTGCTCGCCCTCACGACCGATGCGGCCAATCGCTTCGCGCAACGTTGAATCAACTTCGCCGATTGCGCCCGCCGCTTCAGCCATCTCCTTGAACGCCGGCCACAACGACAGCGCCGAAGCGTGCATCAGACCCAAGTGCAGATCGGTGTGCGCGCCGTTGCCGCGACGGTCAACCAGTGCCGGTTTCGGCGACAGATCGGCTTCGTCGATCAACGCGTCCACCGCCAGATCGGCCAATCGATCAGCCAGGGACAGCGGCTTCGCTTGCAGGTTAAGTGCGTGCATTACCAGCTCCTGAATTTCGCGGGCGGGTTGTACAGACCGCCAGACCACTCGACCAGATCGGCCACGCTTTTCGCCGCGAGCAATTCGCGGGTGGCGTCGGTGCGGCGGATGCCGAGGTCTTCGGGCAAGGCGATCAGGCCTTCGCGGCGCATACGTTCGGTGTCTTTCGGGTTGTGGCGCAGGCCGATGGCGGTGACGCCTGCAACGGCGGCGATCATTGCCTGGCGCTCTTCCAGCGAGCGTGCCTTGTACAGGTAGGCGATGCCTTCTTCGGTGAGCAGGTGGGTGACGTCGTCGCCGTAGATCATGATCGGCGCCAGCGGCATGCCGCTTTTCTTCGCCACCTCGACCGCGTCGAGGGTTTCAACGAAGGTCGGTTTGCCGCCCTCCTGGAACGTCTCGACCATTTGCACCACGAGTTTTTTGCCGCGTTCGAGCATCGGCTGCTGCGAGTCGTCGTGGCGCATGTCCAGCCACGCCGGGGTGCCGTGACGGCGACCGCGCGGGTCGTGGCCCATGTTCGGCGCGCCACCGAAACCGGCGAGGCGGCCACGGGTCACGGTTGAGGAATGGCCATCGCCATCGACCTGCAACGTCGCGCCGATAAACAGATCTACCGCGTACTGCCCGGCGAGTTGGCAGAACATCCGGTTGGAACGCAGCGAGCCGTCACGGCCGGTGAAGAACACGTCGGGGCGCGCGGCGATGTAGTTTTCCATGCCCAGTTCAGTGCCGAAGCAATGCACGCTTTCGACCCAGCCACTTTCAATCGCCGGGATCAGCGTCGGGTGCGGATTGAGCGTCCAGTTGCGGCAGATCTTGCCTTTAAGGCTGAGGGATTCGCCGTAGGTCGGCAGGATCAATTCGATGGCGGCGGTGTTGAAACCGATGCCGTGGTTGAGCGACTGCACGTTGTGTTTTTCGTAAATCCCGCGAATCGCCATCATCGCCATCAACACGTGCACAGGCTTGATGTGGCGTGGGTCGCGGGTGAACAGCGGTTCGATGTAGAACGGCTTGTCGGCCACCACGACGAAATCGACCCATGACGCGGGGATATCCACACGCGGGAGTTCGCTGACGTCGTCGACCAATTGGTTGACCTGGACGATGACGATGCCGTCGCTGAACGCGGCTGGTTCGATCAGTGCCGGGGTGTCTTCGGTGCTCGGCCCGGTGTAAATGTTGCCGGCGCGGTCGGCCATGAACCCGGCCGAGAGCACGACGTTGGGGATCAGATCCACCACCAGTCGCGCGTAGAGTTCGATGTAAGTGTGGATCGCGCCGACTTCCAGCAGGCCGTCTTCGAGCAACTGGCTGATGCGCAGGCTCTGGGTGCCGGCGAAGGAGAAATCGAGCTTGCGGGCAATGCCGCGTTCGAACAGGTCGAGGTGCTCGGAGCGGCCGACGCTGGGCATGATCATGTGCAGATCGTGGAGCTTTTCCGGATCAGCCTTGGCCAGCGAGCGCGAGAGGAAATCTGCCTGCTTCTGGTTGTTGCCCTCCAGCACCACACGGTCGCCGGGATGAATCAGCGCTTCGAGCGCGGCGACGATCTTGTCGGTGGGCAACACCACACCGTCGGCCAGCCCGCGCACCTTGTCGAGGCGGCGCTGCTTCTCATCGCGCCGCCGCGTCCAGCGCGAGTCGGGGGGAATTGTTGTTGTCATGCTCACTCCACGGGGTTCGCTGTCGTGGAGCTAAGGTAGGCGCGTGGGGTGGGGGCATCAATCAAGCACGGTGGTGAATCATTACGCTGAGCGTAACGTTCGCCGACGCCTTCGCGAGTAGGAGCTGTCGAGTGAAACGAGGCTGCGATCTTTTGATCTTCAGCATCAACATCAAAAGATCGCAGCGTGCCGCAGCTCCTACAGGGGACGTATTCCAACTGTAGGAGTGAGCCTGCTCGCGATGGCGTCGCATGGGTCGACGCATTAATCAGTCAGTCGGCACCAATCTGTCCAACACGCGATTGACAGCCATTTCCGCCACCATCACCACTTGCGCAATACCTTGCAGGGTCTTGCGGTGCGTGCCTTCAACCATGGCTGCGTGATTGTTGAGCATCACCGTGGCCGAGCCGAGGGTTTCGCTGGCGTCGGTCAGCAGGGATTCGGTGTCGGCGTTGGGGTTGGCCATGTACAGCGTGTTCGGGGTGTAGGGCGTGGCCATGAGGTCGGCGTTGGTCGGGCCGAGGTAATGGTCGAGGGCGCGTTCGGCGGCTTCGTGGAATTTCTTTGAGTCGGGGGACTCGTAGGGGGATGCCGGGTCGGTGGGCGGCGGGTTAGGCGTTACTTTGAACATGGGGATGAACCTCTATTAGGCCTCACCATCTCGCTGCTAAACGGTAGGGTGGCGGCTATGCGCAAGTTAGCAGACCGGTCAAACCCCAACCCGGCGCACCCGAAGGTGCCATGCGCACAGCCACCATCAAGCGCAGGCGAATGCCTGACTGGATGAGACTTGTACAACCGAGGTAAGGACAAAGCCGGGCTGCTAAACCCGATCACTGGGAATCAGTGACCCGATCCACGTTACGCAGCCAGCCCACGGCGCACAAGCCGGCGGATTCTGGTACATGCGTAGGCAGCGGCGCAAGGATTTGTAGGCTAGGGAGCCGTAACACCGGGTGTCTTTAAACAGATGTGCCGGAAAGTGTTTAAGGCATGACAGAAATCGGGGATTTGCCTGTAGGAATTTGGTCATGTTGCTGGCCCCATCGCTGGCAAGCCAGCTCCCACAGTGTCCGAGTTGTATTCGAATTTTGTGCACCACACAAAAACCTGTGGGAGCTGGCTTGCCAGCGATCAGGCCAGTCAGAGCAACACGAATTCTGCATCAGTGGACCAGCCCAGCATCCACCAACAACTTCTCCAACCCCAACAAATCCGGCACCTTCGCCACCTGCTCCCCGACCTGCACCGCCGCCTGCTCCAACGCACACAACGGCACATCGACATAACTCAACTGACTGTCGAGCTTGTAAGAGCGCGGAATCCCCTGCACCAGCAGCGCAATGAACTTCAACTCCGGCAATCCACCCAGCGCATTGAGAATCACGATCCGCGCGCGCTCGCCAATGACAATTTTCTGCCCGCACGCCGACTCGAAACTCAGGAGCGGAATCTGCCGCTCACGCCACTTCACTCGCCCCAGATACCACGGCGGCGTATCCAGATCGAAAGCGCTGGCTTGGTAATCGATCAATTCAGCAACAGCGACGTTAGGCAGGATCAAATTGCGATCCGCCAGCGGCAGCAATAGCCCGGTCAGTTGACTGGTGCGCTGATTATGCCGGCGCTCATGCATGTTTCTTGCTCCACTGGGCAATGCTTTCAAGCAGCACCGACTCTTGATACGGCTTGCCGAGGTAGTCGTTGACGCCAATCGCCATCGCGCGGTCGCGGTGTTTTTGGCCGGTGCGTGAGGTGATCATGATGATCGGCAGGTGTTGCAGGCGCTCGTCGTTGCGCACCTGGGTGGCGACTTCGAAGCCGTCCATGCGCGGCATTTCGATGTCGAGCAGCATCAGGTCGGGCATGTGCTCTTCGAGCAGCAGCATGGCGTCGACTCCGTCCTTGGCGGTCAGCACGTTCATGCCGTGACGTTCGAGCAAGCGGCTGGTGACCTTGCGCACGGTGACCGAGTCGTCGACTACCATCACCAGTAGCGGCTTGTGCGGTTCGCTATCGATCTCCGGCAGCGTTGGTGTCTGCGCAATCCGTGCCTGCATCGCCCGAATCGGCGCGAGCAAATCAAGAATCAGCACCACCCGGCCATCGCCGAGAATCGTCGCCCCGGACACGCCCTGCACCGCCGCGAATTGCGCACCGAGGCTCTTGACCACGATCTCGCGGGTGCCGGCCATGGTGTCGACCTGCACGGCGATGCGCCGGTCGTTGTAATGCACCAGCAGCACCGGCAACGGCAGGTTCTGCCCCAGCAGTTTCGGTCGTGGCGCGGTTTTCAGCAGTTCGCCGAGGTAGCACAGCTCATAGGTCTGGCCGCCGTATTGGTAGCGCGGCGGATCAACACGGAAGTGCGCTTCCAGATCATTCGGCAACACGCGAACAATGCCTTCGATGGTGTTCAGCGGAATCGCGTATTGATCCTCGCCACACTGCACCATCAGCGCACGGTTGACCGACACGGTGAAAGGCAGACGAATGCGGAAATGCACGCCCTGCCCCGGCACCGAATCAATGCTCATGCTGCCGCCGAGCTGCCGCACCTCTTCATGCACCACGTCCATGCCGACGCCGCGCCCGGAAATCTGCGTAATCTTTTCCGCTGTGGAAAACCCCGGTTGAAGGATGAACTGCAACACGTCGCGGTCGCTGATCTCGGCTTCCGGCGCGAGCATGCCGCGCTTGATTGCCTTCTTGCGCACCGCTTCCAACGGCACGCCGGCACCGTCGTCGCGAATGTCGAAAACAATGTCGCCGCCCTCGCGGGACAGGTCGAGGCTGATCTGCCCTTGCGCCGGTTTACCCGCCGCCAGCCGCACTTCGGCGGACTCCAGACCGTGGTCGACGGCGTTGCGCAGCATGTGTTCCAGCGGCGCCGCCATACGCTCCAGCACGTTGCGATCCATCTCGCCTTCAGCGTTGCCGACGACAAACGCGACGTCTTTGTTCAGCTCTTCGGCGACCTGGCGGACGATGCGTTTCAAGCGCGGCAACATGCGCTCGAACGGCACCATGCGCGTACGCATCAGGCCCTCCTGCAATTCGGTGTTGATGCGGCCCTGTTGCTGCAACAGGTTCTCGGCGTCGTGGTTGCGGCGGTCGAGGGTTTCCTTGAGGTCGAGCAAGTCGGATGCCGATTCGAACAGCGCCCGCGACAATTGCTGCAATTGCGAATGGCGGTCCATTTCCAGCGGGTCGAACTCTTCGTAACCGAGGCGTTCGGCGTCGACTTGCTGGCGGCTGAGAATCCGCCCTTGGGTTTCCGTGTCGAGGCGGCGCAGCTGATCGCGCATGCGCTCGATCGTGGTTTCCATCTCGTTCAGGGCGATCTGTGCGTCGTTGACCTGCTGTTCAATACGGCCACGGAAGATCGAGGTTTCCCCGGCCAGATTGACCAACTCGTCGAGCAGTTCGGCGGAGACTTTGACCATGTCCGCGCCAGCCTCGGCAGCCGGCGGTGCCGCGTCAGTCTTGACCTGCACAGGTGGCACTGGCGGCTTTACTACCGTTACCGGATGACTGAAATTCTGGATCGCATTGATCAACCGATCCGCCGGCGGGCACGGTTGCCCGGCGCGCACGCCATCGAGCATTTGCGCCAAGCGATCATGCCCACGCTGCACCAGCGCAAACAGTTCCGCCGACGGCTGCAAAGCGCCGCTGGAAAGACTTTCGTAAAGGTATTCCAGCTCATGCGCGAGGTCGCCGATCGGGCCGATCTCGACCATCCGCGCGCCACCCTTGAGCGTGTGCAGATCGCGCAGCAGGGTTTCCACTTCCTGACGATTGCCCGGCTCGGCCTGCCAGCGCAGCAGCGCGGCGCCGGAATTTTCGATGATGTCGAAACCTTCTTCGAGGAAGATTTCCAGCAGCTCCGGGTCGTGACCGGCGCTGTCGTGCTCGGTTATTGCTGGCGGCGTTTCGGCAACGTTTTGGCCTTGGCGGACCTGACGGATCGTTTCGATCAGTTCCTGTGCCGGCGTCAGCGGCTGATGGTTTTGCAACTGATCAAGCAACAGCGCCAAGCGGTCATGGCTCTTGAGCAGCAAGCGCCCCAGGCTTTCGCTGTAGTGATAGCGACGATCAACCAGACCTTCGTAAAGGCTTTCCAGCTCCTGTGCCAGATCGCCGATGGCCTCGACTTCGGCCATCCGCGCGCCACCCTTGAGCGTATGCAAATCGCGCTGCAACGAGGACAGCGGCGCAACGTTGTCCGGGTCGCTCAGCCAGCGCTGCAAGGCTTGGCCGGAACTGTCGAGAATGTCCACGGCCTCTTCAAGGAAGATCTCGACAATCTCGTCATCGGGTTCAAGCGCCGTTGCCTTTTGCTGCAACTCAGCGGTGGCGCTGCCCAGTTCACGGATGCTCAGGGTGCGGCTGCCGTCGCTGCGAATCAGGCCCATCGACGACGGGTCGAGGCTTTCATCGAGCAGATCATGCAACGCGCGGATTCGCTCAGGCTGCGGGGTGACTTCCTGGCCGGCAGCCAGTTCGTCGAGCATGTTGATCAGCGCTTCGTGGGCATTTTGTGCTTCGTGAAAAAACCGCTCGCTGACCGCCAGACTGCTTTCTTCGACGGCGCCGTAAAGATCGAGCAAAGCCTCGCACAACACATCGACCGGCAGCAGATCGGCGAGGTGCGCGCCCTCGCCCAGCGTGGTCAATTCATCGAGCAGCGCGCTGAGTTCCTGACGCTCGCCGGGGTGCTGCTGCCAGCGCTGCAACAGGCTTTCGGCGTCGAGGAGGATGTCCATGCCTTGGGCGAGAAAGTTGTTGATCAGTTGCGGGGCGCGCTTGATCCGCAGGCCGGTGTTCGGCGCATCGAGGATCGACGCCAACCGCTCGGCCAGCAGTTCATCGGTGCGCTTGATCAGCGACTGCGCGCCGACAATCGGCGCCAGCGGATCGTGTTTGAGCTGACGCAAACCGACGCGAAACAAGCCATCGGCTTCAAGGAGCAATTCCACTTCATCCAGATCCAGCGGCAACTGGTGCGCCTTGAATTCGCGAGCCAGTTGATCGAGCGGCGCCGCCAGTTCGGCAATCGGCAACACGCCGGCCATCGACGCGCTGCCCTTGAGCGTGTGCAAGGCGCGCTGCAATTCGTCGCTGGCCTGCAGTGGTACATGCTCGGCGGCTTGATCGAGGAAACGGTTGAGGCTGGCGAGGTGGGTTTCCGCTTCGTTGCGGAAGATCTCCAGCAACAGTGGGTCGAGCGCCGCGACATCGTCGACGTCTTCAGCGGCCATCGGCTCGTCACCCTTAGCCAAGGCGTGCGCGCGGACGGCGAGTTGATCGACATCGCTGCGCTGACGCTGGCGGTTGATGGCAAATTCGCTGATCAGTTCCGGCAGCAACAGCACCGTGTCGGTCAGCAGTTGCTGGACGACCGAGCCGGGTTCGACGCTTTGTTCGAGCACGCGATTGAGCAGGTTTTCCACCGACCAGGCCAGCTCACCGAGGATCAACGCGCGCACCATGCGCCCGCTGCCCTTCAAGGTGTGGAAGGCGCGACGCAGTTCAGTCAGCGCATCGCGATCCTGCGGATTGGCAGCCCAGCGCGGCAGGTATTCGTGGAGGACTTCGAGGACTTCATCGGTCTCTTCGAGGAACACTTCGCGCAGCTCATCGTCGACCGGTTCTTCATCGGCCGGCGGCGGCATCAGGCTGCCGGGGGTGATCAGCGCCGGCGGATTGAGCGCTGACACCGGGCTGGCCAACACGTCGGCCAGCGACTGCACGATGTCCGGATCGTCGAGTGCTTGCATGTCCTGCATCACCAGCGCTTCGCTGGGGGAGAGCACGTCCTCGAGCACGGGAACATGCGGCTCATTTGGAAAGAACCCCAGACTGGCGAGGGATTTATGCGCGACATCCAGCAGGTGTTCGCCCGGTGCCTGCGGGTCGTCGCTCAAGCGTTCAAGGTAATACTCAAGGCTGCTGATGACATCGGCCAGATGATCCAGTTGTTCCCAACCCGGTTCGTGCGGATCGAGCAGCAAATGTTCGCGGATAAAACCGTTGCAGGCCTCAACCAGACTCGCCGCGCGGTTCAGCGGAATCATCGCCAGTGCACCACGCACTTGAGTCAGCAGCGCCGGCAACGGTTGCAGGTGTTGGCGATCCCAATCGGCGTCGATGTAGTCGACGATCATGTCCTTGGCCTGTTGCAGGCAGATGCGCGCTTCCTTGATGACGATCTGATGGATCTGCGTCAGGTCGGTGGTCGGCAGGCGCGCGTCTTCCGGGCTTTCCGGCTCGACGGTGCCGACCATCCCGGCCAGCGTCGCCTCGACGTAGAGCAAGGCGCCGGCGACGTCCATCAGGATCGCGTCGTTCGGTTCGCGCTGGCCCTGGGCAAGGCTCAGCACCACCGCCAATTGATCGATGATGACTTTGCGCGGCTGACCGAATCCGAGCACGGCGAGGGTGTCGGCGATTTGTCGCAGCGGCGCGAGCAGGCTTTCCAGATCCGAAGTGTGCTGGCGGTCGCTGCGCACGAACAGGTCGAGGCGCTCCTTGACTCGCACCAGCTCTTCGCACAATGCCGCCAGCACCGAACGCATCGCGTCGCGGTCGGGGCCAGCGAGGCGTGCGCGTTCTTCATCGACCATCGCGCTGTCGGGCAGCGCGTCGTCCAGGGAGTAGCGATCTTTCATGGTCAGCATCTGCCCGGTGGGATGTTCGGCTTTGGCAATATAGAACAACAGGCTTTTCAGCAGCTCCGGCGGTGGCGGCTGGTTGAGGCCGGCCATGCCTTGATCGAGCAGACGCTTTAGCTCTTTGTCGGCGTCCTTGAACAGGCTGCGCAGCGCCGGGCTGTTGGCGATCACGCCTTCGCGCATGCCTTCGACCAGCGCCGAGGCGACTTGCCACAATGGACTCAGCGGTGTGTCGCCGCTTAACGCTTCGAGGCGAGTAAAGACTTTCGCCAGATAACCGAGGTGGGTCTGGTCGTCCTGTTCACGCAGCAAGCCGACCAAGGCCATTTGCAGTGTCTGCCGGAGTTTGCGCAGCACGTTGGGCAACTCTGGCGGTTCCAGCAGCGCCAAGGCCTCTGCGCTCAGCGGCGGCAGCTCGGGCAATTGCGGGCTGAACAGGCTGGTTTCTGACAATAGGCTTTCGCCCCGGGCGCTGCGCAGATCGTTGATCAGCGGCAGCACCACCAGCGGTAAATCACGCCGGGCGCTTTGCACGCGGTCGAGGTAGATCGGCAATTGTCCGAGCGCTTGCAGCAACAAATGCAGCGCTTCGTCGCGATGGCTGACGCGCTCTTGCTGCAGGGCTTCGACCAGATGTTCCATCTCTTCGGCGAGCAAGGCTGCACCGTAGAACTCGACCATCTGCAGGCTGCCGTGCACCTGATGGATGTAATCCAGGCACTCGTCCAGCCCCGGAAAAGCCTGCGGATCATCGAGCACGGCTTCAATCGCCTGATGCGCCTGTTTCAGCGTTTCGGCAATTTCGCCTTTGACCCATTCGAGGGCCACATAGTCGTGCCGATCACCCATAACCACTCCACTCACGCTTTGTCTTTCGCCGCCGGCAAGGTGAATCCGGACACCGAGCGCCGCAGCTGGCTGGCCATTTTCGTCAGGTTGCCGATGCTCTCAGCGGTGGCGGTGGAGCCGGACGAGGTCTGCGAGGTGATCTGCTGGATCACATTCATTGTCAGGGAAATCTGCCCGGCCGACGTCGTCTGCTGCTGCGCCGCGTTGGAGATGCTTTGAATCAGCGCCGCGAGGGTTTTCGACACGCCTTCGATTTCTTCCAGGGCCACACCGGCATCCTGCGCCAGTCGCGCGCCGCGCACCACTTCGGTGGTGGTTTGTTCCATGGAAATAACGGCTTCGTTGGTATCGGTCTGAATCGCCCGCACCAGGGTTTCGATCTGCCGAGTGGCGGCGGACGAGCGCTCGGCCAACCGTTGCACTTCGTCGGCAACCACGGCAAAACCGCGCCCGGCATCACCGGCCATCGACGCTTGAATCGCGGCGTTGAGGGCGAGGATGTTGGTCTGGTCGGCGATGTCATCGATCAGGCTGACGATATCGCCGATTTCCTGCGACGACTCGCCGAGACGCTTGATGCGCTTGGCGGTGTCCTGGATCTGCTCGCGAATGTTGTCCATGCCGTGGATGGTGTTGTGCACCACCTCGTTGCCCTTGTTGGCGATCTCCACGGAACGCTCGGCTACCGCCGAAGACTCGGCGGCGTTGGCCGAGACCTGATCGATGGATTCAGCCATGTCGCTGATCGCCGTCGAGGCTTCGGAAATCTGCTGGGCCTGATGCTCCGAGGCTTGCGCCAGGTGCATGGCGGTGGCTTGGGTTTCCTGCACGGCGGCGGCGACCTGGCCAGCGGTGAGGTTGATGGTGGCGACCAGATCGCGCAGTTGGTCGACGGAATAGTTGATCGAGTCGGCGATGGTGCCGGTGAAGTCTTCGGTCACCGAGGCGGTTACGGTGAGGTCGCCATCGGCAAGGTCTTCGATTTCGTCGAGCAGGCGCATGATCGCGTTCTGGTTGCGCTCATTCTTCTCGGCGGTCTCGCGCAGTTGCCGGTTGGTTTCGCGCACCATGACCATGCCGATCAGGATGATCGAGGCCAGTGCCAGCAAACCGAGGACGTAGCCGCCGATGGTGTCGGTGTTGCGCCCGCCCGCGAGGTTTTCAAAACCGGTGGCCAGGTGCGAGGCTTCGTCGAGCAGAGTTTGCGAGAGGCTGAAGATATTGCTCGCCGATTCGCGAACCTTGAACAGCTCGGGCGAGGTTTCGAGGATTTCATCGACGGAACCGGAGACGAATTGGAACAGCTCGGAGATTTCACTCAAACGCGCGCGGGCGTCGCGGTCTTCGACCTGAGTGATTTTCAGCGTCGGGTTGCCTTGCAGCATGCCATTGAGCACTTGGCCGAAACGGGTAGCGTCGCGGCCAAAGGCATCGGCGGCTTGCTGCGAGTTTTCGTCACCGGCGAGCACGGTGTTGACCGCGCCGAGGATGCGCTCGGCCAGCAGCGATTGACGCTGGGCCATCGCTACTTGTGCAGCCGGGGCACCACGCTGAAGGAGGATTTCGACGACTTTTTCGTATTCGATCTGCAACTGCGGCACGGTTTCGGCCAGGGTCGCGGCGACTTGATGCAGCGACAATACGGTCTGTTCGCTGGAGAGAATCGCGTCGGTGTTTTTCAGCAGACGTTCCCAGTCCAGCTGCACGGCGCGCATTTCCGGGCGCACGGTGGCGGGGGCTGGCGGCAGGCCGGTGACCGGGTCGCCCTTCTTCAGGTAACCCCAGCGCAGGGCGAAATCGTTGCGCGCATCGCTGAGCAACTTGAACGCCGCAGCCTTGCCGGCGGCGGCTTCGGTGGCGTTTTTGGCGATGCGTTGCGAGAGCACGCGCAGCTCACCGGCGTGGCCGATGTACTGTTTGTCGTAGTTCGCCTGGGTGTTGAGGTAAGCGAAGTTGGCGAACAGCAGCATGATGAACACGATCAGTGCGATGAACAGCACGATGATCTGCGAGCGACTGCGCGATCCTTCCGCCGGCTTGCCTGTTTTTGCTTTTATCATCGGTCCTCGCCTTGGGAACGGTTCACTTACCCTGTAGGAGCTGAGCTTGCTCGCGAAAGCGGTGGGTCAGCCAACATTGATTGCGCCTGACACGCCCTCTTCGCGAGCAAGCTCGGCTCCTACAAGGGACGGTGTTGAATCTGTTATATCGCGACGCTCATGAACACCGGGGATTTCGCCAGCGCGAACAGGCTGAACACCCGCCAGTTCTGCTCGCGCCGAAAATAGCCTTTGACGAACTCGGCCTTGGAGCCCTGGCGCTTGCTGATCGAGATCGGTTCGAAGCTGTCCTGCTCGAAATGCTGCAGACCAATAACCTCATCGACCATCAGCCCGGCAAACACGTCCCCATGCTCCACCACCAACACCCGCCGCTGTTTGCGCAGCGGCGACAGTTCATGCCCGAAGAAACCACACAAATCCATGATCGGCAGCAACCGTCCGCGCAGATTAGCCACACCCTTGACCCACGGCTTGACCCCGGGCAACTGGGTGAAGCGCGGTTCGTGCAGCACTTCGCTGACTTCGCCCATCGGCGCCACATACCAGTGTTCGCCGAGGCGAAAGCCGATGCCGCTCCAGCGATCCTGGCGCGCCGGTTGCGACGGCAAGTCCGCCGCCAGCAAGCGGCAGCGCTGATCGATCTGCCAGAGCAGTTCGAACGCGGTCAGCGATTCGCTCATGGTTGCGCGATCAGCCTTTGAGTACGTTGTTCAGGGTCTTGATCAGGGTGTCTTCGTCGACCGGTTTGGTCAGGTAGTCCTTGGCGCCCTGACGAGTGCCCCAGACCTTGTCGGTTTCCTGATCCTTGGTGGTGATGATGATCACCGGGATGTGCGTGGTGTCGGCATCCTTGGTCAGCTGACGGGTTGCCTGGAAACCGTTGAGGCCGGGCATGACGATGTCCATCAGTACCGCGTCAGGTTTTTCCTGCCGGGCCAAGGCCACGCCGTCCGCGCCGTTTTCGGCCTTCAACACTTCATGGCCGTGCTTTTCCAGCATGCCGGTGAGTTTGTACATTTCAGTCGGCGAATCATCGACGATCAGGATACGTGCCATGGTTTTCCCCATTTTTCTTGTCGACGCCCGGCCCGCTGACCGCGCGTCTCTGTACGTGTCTTACTGCGGCAAAACGGCGGCAAAGCCCGGAACATGGGCCTGAATCGCGTTGAGCAGTTCTTCCTTGCTGAAAGGCTTGGTCAAAAATTGATCAGAACCGACAATCCGCCCCTTGGC
The DNA here is from genome assembly GCF_051913165.1 of Pseudomonas sp. SM4. Taxonomy (NCBI): domain Bacteria; kingdom Pseudomonadati; phylum Pseudomonadota; class Gammaproteobacteria; order Pseudomonadales; family Pseudomonadaceae; genus Pseudomonas; species Pseudomonas sp. SM4. The sequence goes on from NZ_JBODOE010000008.1 coordinate 249,181, forward strand.
CTTGTCGAACAGCCCGTCGCGCGACGACAGCATGATCACCGGCGTGGCCTTGAACGCACTGTTGTTCTTGATTAAAGCGCAGGTCTGATAACCATCCAGACGCGGCATCATGATGTCGACAAAAATGATTCCGGGATGGTTGTCGGCGATCTTCGCCAAAGCGTCGAAACCGTCGATCGCCGTAATCACTTCGCACCCGACATTCTTCAACAATGTTTCGGCGGTGCGACGAATCGTTTTCGAGTCGTCGATCACCATGACCTTCAAGGCGCTGGACTGCTGTTCCATAAGAGGGCTCTACCGTCGCCTTTGCGAATCAAATTGTCCGTTTTGCGATGAGTAATGGCTGGAAACCCTTGATGCTCAAGGGCCAGCACGGCTTGGCAGCCTTTTTAGCACAGTCTCCAGATGCAATCTATCGACGGGTTTTTCCTTGACCGAAAACCCGCCCGGCGCCACTCTGGCGGCACTTTTTCAATACCGATCCGGTAGCCAATTTTCGAGGAAAACCCAATGAGCGTTCGCGTCGGGATTGTCATGGACCCTATCGCCAGCATCTCCTATAAAAAGGATAGCTCGCTGGCCATGCTGCTGGCCGCGCAGAAGCGTGGCTGGGAACTGTTCTATATGGAACAGCGCGACCTGTATCAGGGCGAAGGTCAGGCACGGGCGCGCATGAAGCCGCTGAAAGTCTTCGCCAACCCGGAAAAATGGTTCGAACTGGACGCCGAGCAGGACAACCTGCTGAGCGATCTGGACGTGATCCTGATGCGCAAGGATCCGCCGTTCGACATGGAGTTCGTCTACTCCACCTACCTGCTTGAACAGGCTGAAACCGCCGGCGTACTGGTGGTGAACAAGCCGCAGAGCCTGCGCGACTGCAATGAAAAGCTGTTCGCCACGCTGTTCCCGCAGTGCACGCCGCCGACCATCGTCAGCCGCCGCGCCGACGTGCTGCGTGAATTCGCCGCGAAACACGGCGACGTGATCCTCAAGCCGCTGGACGGCATGGGCGGCACCTCGATCTTCCGTCACCGTGCGGGCGATCCGAACCTGTCGGTAATTCTCGAAACCCTGACCGCCCTCGGTGGCCAGCAGATCATGGGCCAGGCTTACCTGCCGGCGATCAAGGACGGCGACAAACGCATCCTGATGATCGACGGCGAGCCGGTGGATTACTGCCTGGCGCGGATTCCGGCGCAGGGCGAAACCCGTGGCAACCTCGCGGCCGGTGGTCGTGGTGAAGCGCGTCCGCTGACTGAAAAGGATCGCTGGATCGCCGCTCAGGTCGGCCCGACCCTGCGTGAGAAAGGCCTGCTGTTCGTCGGCCTCGATGTGATCGGCGAAAGCCTCACCGAAATCAACGTCACCAGCCCGACCTGCATCCGTGAAATCGACAATGCCTTCGGCACTGACATTGGCGGCATGCTCATGGATGCCATCGCCAAGAAGCTGCAAGCCGCCGGCAAATTGCCACAAGCTTGATGCACGTCACATGCAGTCTGTCGCTTGAAGCGTGAAGCCCAAGGCGTGAAACCAACATTGCGTTATCATGCGCAGCCTCTGAAAAGCGCGATGTTGGTTTTCTTGTCATGACCCTCCCGTCCGATCTGCCCGCAGAACTCGCCCACCGTGGCGTGCGCCCGGCCGATCGCCTCGGATTTACCCTGTTTCTCGCAGCGCTGATCCATTTGGCGCTGCTGCTTGGCGTCGGCTTCACGATGGTCGAGCCCAAGCAAATCAGCAAAACCCTGGAAATCACCCTCGCCACCTTCAAGAGCGAAAAGAAGCCGGAGAAGGCTGACTTTCTTGCTCAGGAGCATCAGGAAGGCAGCGGCACGCTGGACAAGAAGGCGATCCCCAAGACCACTGAGGTGGCGCCGTTCCAGGACAATCAGGTCAAGAAAGTCACCCCGCCACCGGCCGCCAAACCAGAAGTGCAGGAAGCCGCGCCCAAGGCTGCGGTGACCACCGTCGCGCCAAAGCCGAAAAAGGCGCCAACCAAGAAAGAAGAAACCAAGACCGAGGTCAAACCGACGGTTGATGCGCCGGAATTCGACAGCTCGCAGCTGTCCAGCGACATCGCCAGCCTCGAAGCCGAACTGGCCAAGGAACAACAGCTGTACGCCAAACGTCCGCGCATCCACCGCTTGAGCGCGGCGTCGACCATGCGCGACAAGGGTGCCTGGTACAAAGATGACTGGCGCAAGAAGGTCGAGCGCATCGGCAACCTCAATTACCCCGAAGAAGCGCGGCGCAAGCAGATCTACGGCAATTTGCGCCTGATGGTGTCGATCAACCGCGACGGTTCGCTGTATGAAGTGCTGGTGCTGGAATCGTCCGGCCAGCCGCTGCTGGATCAGGCGGCGCAGCGCATTGTTCGACTGGCGGCACCGTTTGCGCCGTTTACCGGCGATTTGTCGGATATCGACCGCCTGGAAATCATCCGCACCTGGAAATTTGCTCGCGGTGACAAACTCTCCAGCAACTGAATATTTCAGTGACGACGAGATTCATTGTGGCGAGGGGATTTATCCCCGATGGGGCGCGCAGCGGCCCTGAATCCATTGACATGACCTGCCTGACACATCGTGCGTGATGGTTTTGCGACTGCTTCGCAGCCGATCGGGGATAAATCCCCTCGCCACAAAGCCAGGTTCCAACAAGGGATCTATGTTGTTGTCAGCATCTCCAGCTTGTCAGTTTGCCCCCCGAACGCCACACTAGCGCACATGAAAAACGTCAGCCCCAGCTACCTCAAGCATCAATTCCTGATCGCCATGCCACACATGGCCGACCCGAACTTTGCCCATACCTTGACCTACATCGTCGAGCACACGGCCAATGGCGCGATGGGGATTGTGGTCAATCGACCGCAAGAGCTGAATCTGGCCGACATTCTCGAGCAACTGCGCCCGGACATCGACCCGCCAGCACTGTGCCAGCACGTACCGATTTTTATCGGCGGCCCTGTGCAGACTGATCGCGGTTTCGTTCTGCATCCGGCGGGCAAGACCTTCCAGGCCACTGCGCAACTGGACGGCGATCTGGCCCTGTCGACCTCGCAGGATGTGCTGTTCGCCATCGCGGACGGCGTTGGCCCGGCGAAAAGCCTGATTGCCCTCGGTTACGCCGGTTGGGAAGCCGGGCAACTGGAAGCGGAAATGGCCGACAACGCCTGGCTGACCTGCCCTTACAACGCCGACATCCTCTTCAACACCAGCAGCGAGCTGCGTCTTGAAGCGGCGGCCAGGCACTTGGGGATCAACCTCAGCCTGCTGACCAGCCAGGCAGGTCACGCCTGATGGCCCTGCGCCTGATTCTCGGCTTTGACTACGGCACCAAACAGATCGGCGTCGCGGTCGGCCAGGTGATTACCGGCCAGGCTCGCGAGCTGTGCACCTTGAAGGCACAGAACGGCGTGCCGGACTGGAACCAGGTCGAAGCCCTTATAAAAGAATGGAAACCCGACGCTGTCGTCGTCGGCCTGCCGCTGAACATGGACGGCACACCCAGCGAAATGTGCCTGCGCGCGGAAAAATTCGCCCGCCGCCTCAACGGCCGCTTCAACGTGCCTTTCTATACCCACGACGAGCGCCTGACCACCTTCGAGGCCAAAGGCGAGCGCCTGGTGCGCGGCGGCCAGAAAGGCAGTTACCGCGACAACCCGGTGGACGCCATCGCCGCCGCTCTGCTGTTGCAGGGCTGGCTCGATGAAAACACTGCATTGTTTGAATCCTGACAAGCGCTTCGGCGCTTTTCTTTTGAGTGAAAAACCGAGTCGCGTCCAAGGACGCCGACTCGCCCCCAACAAGGAGCAACCATGAGCCTGCCAAATCCCGCCGATCTGATCAGCCAGATGGCGACCCGCCTCAAGGCGCACCTTGCCCAGCGTGAAATCACTGAACCGCGTTATATCGGCATTCGCACCGGCGGCATCTGGGTTGCACAGGCCTTGCTCAAGGAATTGGGCAGCGACGCGCCACTGGGCACGCTGGATGTTTCCTTCTACCGCGACGACTTCAGCCAGAACGGCCTGCACCCGCAAGTGCGCCCGTCCGCCCTGCCCTTCGAGATCGAAGGCCAGCATCTGGTGCTGATCGACGACGTACTGATGAGCGGCCGCACCATCCGCGCCGCCATGAATGAATTGTTCGACTACGGTCGCCCGGCCAGCGTGACCCTGGTCTGCCTGCTGGACCTCGACGCCGGCGAGCTGCCGATCCGCCCCAACGTGGTCGGCGCGACCTTGTCGCTGGCGGCTCACGAACGGGTAAAGCTGTCCGGCCCCGAGCCGTTGACGCTCGAACTGCAAGACCTGTCCCTTTAATCCGCCCTATTGAGAGTCCCCTTCGCGATGACGCCTCTAGATACCAAGCGCCCGCTGCAGCTCAATGATCAGGGCCAGCTGCGCCACTTCCTCTCGCTCGACGGCCTGCGCCGCGAGTTGTTGACGGAAATCCTCGACACTGCCGACTCGTTCCTCGAAGTCGGTGCCCGGGCGGTGAAGAAAGTCCCGTTGCTGCGCGGCAAGACCGTGTGCAACGTGTTCTTCGAAAACTCCACGCGCACCCGCACCACCTTCGAACTGGCGGCCCAGCGGTTGTCGGCGGACGTGATCACCCTGAACGTGTCGACCTCGTCGGCAAGCAAGGGCGAAACCCTGCTCGATACCCTGCGCAACCTTGAAGCCATGGCCGCCGACATGTTCGTCGTGCGCCACGGTGATTCCGGTGCCGCGCACTTCATCGCCGAACACGTTTGCCCGCAAGTGGCGATCATCAACGGCGGCGACGGCCGTCACGCGCACCCGACGCAAGGCATGCTCGACATGCTCACCATCCGTCGGCACAAGGGCGGCTTCGAAAACCTCTCGGTGGCCATCGTCGGCGACATCCTGCACTCGCGGGTCGCGCGCTCGAACATGCTCGCGCTGAAAACCCTCGGTTGCCCGGACATCCGCGTGATCGCGCCGAAAACCCTGCTGCCGATCGGCATCGAGCAATACGGCGTGAAGGTTTACACCGACATGACCGAAGGCCTGAAGGACGTCGATGTGGTAATCATGCTGCGCCTGCAGCGTGAACGCATGACCGGCGGCCTGCTGCCGAGCGAAGGCGAGTTCTACCGCCTGTTCGGCCTGACCACCGCGCGCCTGGCCGGGGCCAAACCCGATTGCATCGTCATGCACCCGGGGCCGATCAACCGCGGCGTGGAGATCGAGTCCGCAGTGGCCGACGGCCCGCACTCGGTGATCCTCAATCAGGTCACCTACGGCATCGCAATTCGTATGGCTGTGCTGTCCATGGCCATGAGCGGACAAACCGCGCAGCGTCAATTCGAGCAGGAGAACGCCCAGTGAAGCTCAGCATTCTCGGCGCACGCGTCATCGATCCAAGCAGCGGCCTGGATCAAGTCACCGACATTCACGTTGAAGCCTGCAAGATCGTCGCCCTCGGCGCCGCTCCAGCGGGTTTCACGGCAGTGGAAACCATCGACGCCCAAGGCCTTGTCGCCGCTCCGGGCCTCGTTGATCTGAACGTTGCCCTGCGCGAGCCGGGCTATAGCCGCAAAGGCTCGATCATCAGCGAAACCCGCGCCGCCGCTGCTGGCGGTGTGACCAGCCTGTGCTGCCCGCCGAAAACCAAACCGGTGCTCGACACCTCCGCTGTCGCCGAGCTGATCCTCGACCGCGCCCGTGAGGCCGGCAACACCAAGGTGTTCCCTATTGGCGCGCTGAGCAAAGGTCTGGATGGCGAGCAACTGGCTGAACTGGTGGCGTTGCGCGACGCTGGTTGTGTGGCGTTCGGCAACGGTCTGGAGAGCTTCCGCAATACGCGCACCCTGTGCCGGGCGCTGGAATATGCGGCGACGTTTGATCTAACGGTGATTTTCAACTCGCAGGATCATGACTTGGCCGAGGGCGGTCTCGCCCACGAAGGCGCAGTGGCCAGCTTCCTCGGTCTGCCGGGGATTCCGGAAACCGCTGAGACTGTGGCCTTGGCTCGCGACCTGCTACTGGTCGAGCAGACTGGCGTGCGCGCGCACTTCAGCCAGTTGACCAGCGCGCGCGGCGTTGCCCTGATCGCTCAGGCGCAGGCCCGTGGTTTGAAGGTGACGGCGGACGTGGCGTTGTATCAGTTGATTCTGACCGACGAAGCGCTGATCGACTTCAGCAGCCTGTACCACGTGCAACCGCCGCTGCGTACGCGCGCGGATCGCGATGGTTTGCGTGCGGCAGTGAAGTCCGGGGTGATCTCGGCGATTTCCAGCCATCACCAGCCACACGAACGTGACGCCAAACTGGCACCGTTCGGCGCGACCGAGCCGGGCATCAGCAGTGTTGAGTTGTTGCTGCCATTGGCGATGACGCTGGTGGAGGATGGTTTGCTGGATCTGCCGACGTTGCTGGCGCGTTTGAGCGCTGGCCCGGCCGAGGCGTTGCGTTTGCCGGCGGGCAAGCTGGCGGTGGGCGGTGCGGCGGATATCGTGCTGTTCGACCCGCAGGCTTCGACGGTGGCCGGTGAGAACTGGTTGTCGAAGGGTGAGAACTGCCCGTTCATTGGGCATACGCTGCCAGGCGTGGTTCGTTACACCTTGGTGGATGGCCGGATCAGCCACCAGGCTTGATACCAAGGGATATTGTGGCGAGGGGATTTATCCCCGCTCGGCTGCGAAGCAGTCGCGAAGCCGTTGCACGCGGTGGATCATCTCCACCGCGTTCTCGGATTCAGGGCCGCTTCGCAGCCCAACGGGGATAAATCCCCTCGCCACAGGTTACTGGAAGGCGCCGCGATTCTGCGCGTTACGCACCGAGACCTGATCATTCAGCGTCCAGAAGTCATACAGCACGCCAATAAAGAACAATCCGCCCGTGAGCAGATACACCAGCCCGCTGATCCATTTCCCCTGATACATCCGGTGCACCCCGAAGACGCCAAGGAACGTCAGCAGAATCCACGCGACGTTGTATTCGATCGGCCCAGCGGTAAAACGCAGATCCGCCTCTCGATCCATCGCCGGGATCAGGAACAGGTCGATCAGCCAGCCAATGCCCAACAAACCGAAGGTGAAGAACCAGATCGTCCCGGTCACCGGCTTGCCGTAGTAGAAGCGGTGAGCGCCGGTGAAACCTAAAATCCACAACAGGTAACCGATGACCTTGCTGTGCGTATCCTGGGATTGATAGCGGTTCATGAATGACCTCGTTTGCCTCGATAGATAAATATTTTCTGCATCTTTGTGACTTTTTTATGTCGAGCCGACAAGTGGCTCTTCACTGTTACACCGTGCGCAAAGCCTTGTGGGGCTTGGGTTCTGTCCGACAATTGAGTCAATTTGCCGCTTGTTGAGCGAAATTGACCCCTTGGTTGAATCGACCAACGGCCTCGGAAGAGACAAAAAAGCTGTTATAAAGTTGCGCGCTACCACTTAAGAGCCACGCCTAATGCGACCATTTTTCAAGACATGGCTAACCATCTGCCTATTAATGCCACTGGCCGCCCACGCCACCAATCGTGAGCAACGTCTTCCTAACGTTAACGGCTTCACCCCTAAATCCCATGCTTCGGCTCCTTCGAGCAAAAGCAGCAAAAGCAAAACCACCACGCTGAGCAGCAAGAGCCACAGCAAGCTGGTGCCACCGATGGCGAGCAAGGAAAGCAGCAATGTGCTGAGCCGTGCGGTGAACGTCCTCGGTACCCCTTATCGTTGGGGCGGCAGCAGCCCAAGTAAAGGCTTCGATTGCAGCGGTCTGGTCAAATATGCGTTCAACGACGCCACGTTTGACCTGCCACGCACCTCTAACGCCATGGCCAGCGGTCACGGCGAGAAGGTTGAGCGCAAGGACCTCAAGCCCGGCGACCTGATCTTCTTCAACATCAAGAGCCGTCGCGTCAACCATGTGGCGATCTATCTGGGCAACGACCGCTTCATCCACGCGCCGCGTCGCGGCAAGTCGGTGAGCATCGATACCCTGAACAAGCCGTACTGGGAAAAGCACTACGTGGTGGCCAAACGCGTACTGCCGAAAGAGCCGGCCAGCAAGCAATTGCGCGTGGTTCAGCGCTGATCTGATCAGCCTGAACGAAACGTCACATACGAAAACGCCCCGATCATTGCTGATCGGGGCGTTTTTTATTGCCTGTTCACCGGTTACGCGGCAATCGACAACTTGAGCTTGTTCATCGCGCTCTTCTCGAGCTGACGGATACGCTCGGCCGACACGTTGTACTTCTGCGCCAGGTCATGCAGCGTGGCCTTCTCTTCTGCCAGCCAGCGCTGGTAGAGGATGTCACGGCTGCGGTCGTCCAGCACTTCCAGCGCTTCGTGCAGGTTGTGGTTGGAGTTGTCGCTCCAGTCGGCATCTTCCAGTTGACGCGCCGGGTCGTACCGGTGGTCTTCCAGATAGTTGGCCGGCGACTGGAAAGCGCTGTCGTCGTCGGCTTCAGCAGCCGGGTCGAAGGCCATGTCATGACCGGTCAGGCGACTTTCCATCTCGCGCACTTCACGCGGCTCCACGCCGAGGCTTTCCGCCACACGGTGGACTTCCTCGTTGTTCAGCCACGCCAGACGTTTCTTCTGGCTGCGCAGGTTGAAGAACAGCTTGCGCTGGGCCTTGGTGGTCGCGACTTTCACAATGCGCCAGTTGCGCAGGATGAACTCGTGAATTTCCGCCTTGATCCAGTGCACAGCGAACGACACCAGACGCACACCCATTTCCGGGTTGAAGCGCTTCACGGCCTTCATCAGGCCGACGTTACCTTCCTGGATCAGGTCAGCCTGAGCCAGACCGTAGCCGGAATAGCTACGGGCAATGTGTACGACAAAACGCAGGTGGGCGAGCACCATCTGCCGAGCCGCCCCCAAATCCTGCTCATAGTAGAGACTCTCGGCCAGTTCACGCTCCTGCTCCGGCGTCAGCAATGGAATGCTGTTGACGGTGTGCACATAGGCTTCCAGGTTCGCGCCCGGAACCAGTGCATACGCAGGTTGCAAAGAATTGGTCATACGAAAAAACCTCCCACTTACATACTCGTGCCTCTCGGCACTGCGAAAAATTGACCGGGAATTCAAGTACAAGTTCCCAAAAAACCGCGAGGCCAATCACGCGCAAAAAAGATTCTACTTCGGCGCCAGCTCCCTGAGATGACGTGCGACTGCAATCCATGCACCGATATAACCCAACAGCACCGCGCCAAGCAAGAGCGACAGACCGTCGGCAACTGGCACTCCGGCCAGCGCGAAATCACTGCCGTACAAGCCGGCCAGCCCAACCACCGCATCGTTCAGCCAGTTCAGGCCGAACGCCAGGACACCCCAGGACAACAGCCCCGCACCGAAGCCATACAACGCGCCCATATAAAGGAAGGGACGCCGCACATAGCTGTCAGTGCCGCCGACGAGTTTAATCACTTCTATCTCGGTGCGGCGGTTTTCAATATGAAGACGAATGGTATTGCCTATCACCAAAAGTAATGCAGAAACCAACAGCACCGTCAGACCGAAGACAAAACGATCGCCAAGCTTGAGGATGGCGGCCAGACGCTCGACCCAGACTAGATCAAGTTGCGCCTGTTGTACCTTGGGCAGCTCGGAAAGTTTTTGTCTTAATGCTTCCAGGGTTGGCTTGTCGACCTCGTTCGGCGTCACCAGCACCACGCCCGGCAGCGGGTTCTCCGGCAGTTCGCGCAGGGCCTCACCCAGCCCGGACTGTTGCTGGAACTCTTCCAGCGCCTGATCGCGACCGACATATTCAGCGTCTGCTACGCCGGGCATGCCTTTGATCTGCTCGCGCAACGCTTCACCCTGCTGCGGGCTGGCATCGAGTTGCAGATACAGCGAAATCTGCGCCGCACGCTGCCACGAACCGCCGAGACGTTCGACGTTGTTGAGCAGCAGCGACAAGCCCATCGGCAGGCTCAGCGCCACCGCCATCACCATGCAGGTGAAGAAGCTGCCGATCGGCTGCTTGCCGAGGCGACGCAGGCTGTCGAGCAGGCTGGCGCGATGGCTTTCAACCCAGGCGCGGAACAGCGTGGCGAAGTCCGGGCCATCGTCATCGTCGTGTTTTTTCTTCTTCGGCGGCTGCGGATCGGCGGCTTTCGGGGCCACCCGCTCGGAAACCTTGGGGCTACGTGTTGCACTCATTCCCCAGCCTCCCCGTCGCCGATCAAGCGGCCACGTTGCAGGGTCAACATGCGGTGGCGCATTCGCGCGATCAGGGCCAGGTCGTGACTGGCGATCAGCACGCTGGTGCCCAGACGGTTGATGTCTTCGAACACGCCCATGATTTCCGCCGCCAGACGCGGGTCGAGGTTACCGGTCGGTTCGTCCGCCAGCAGCAAGGCCGGGCGGTGCACGATCGCGCGGGCAATGCCGACGCGCTGTTGCTGACCGGTGGACAGGTCGCCCGGGTACAGATCGGTTTTATCCGACAGCGCCACACGCTCCAGCGCCGAATCGACACGCTTGGCGATTTCGGCCTTGGACAGCCCGAGAATCTGCAGCGGCAACGCGACGTTGTTGAACACCGTGCGATCGAACAGCAACTGGTGATTCTGGAACACCACGCCGATCTGCCGGCGCAGGAACGGAATCTGCGCGTTGCTGATGGTGCTCAGGTCTTGCCCGGCCAGCAGCAGTTTGCCGCTGGTTGGCCGTTCCATTGCCAACAGCAGGCGCAACAGAGTGGATTTACCGGCACCGGAGTGACCGGTGACAAACAAGAATTCGCCACGACGGACTCGAAAGCTCAGCTCATGCAAGCCGACGTGACCGTTCGGGTAGCGTTTACCGACCTGTTCGAAACGAATCATGAACGCTCCCGCTCGGCAAACAGTGCCTGGACAAAGGGTTCGGCTTCAAAGGTACGCAAATCGTCGATGCCTTCACCGACGCCGATGTAGCGGATCGGCAGGCCGAACTGCTTGGCCAGGGCGAAAATCACCCCGCCCTTGGCGGTGCCGTCGAGTTTGGTCAGCGCCAGGCCGGTCAGTTCGACGGTCTGATTGAATTGCTTGGCCTGGTTGATGGCGTTCTGGCCAGTACCGGCGTCGAGTACCAGCAGCACTTCGTGCGGCGCGTCGGCGTCGAGCTTGCCGATGACCCGGCGAACCTTTTTCAGTTCTTCCATCAGGTTGTCTTTGGTGTGCAGACGACCGGCGGTGTCGGCGATCAATACGTCGATACCACGGGCCTTGGCGGCCTGCACGGCGTCGAAGATCACCGAAGCCGAGTCGGCGCCGGTGTGCTGGGCGATCACCGGGATCTTGTTGCGCTCACCCCAGACCTGCAACTGCTCAACAGCTGCAGCGCGGAAAGTGTCACCGGCGGCGAGCATGACTTTCTTGCCTTCCAGTTGCAGCTTCTTCGCCAGTTTGCCGATGGTGGTGGTTTTGCCGGCGCCGTTGACGCCAACCACCAGAATCACGAAAGGCTTGTTCTGCGAGGTGATTTTCAGCGGTTGTTCGACCGGCTTGAGCATCGCGGCCAGTTCGGCCTGCAGGGATTTGTACAACGCATCGGCGTCGGCCAATTCCTTACGAGCAACCTTCTGGGTCAGGCGCTGGATGATCTGCGTGGTGGCTTCGACGCCGACGTCGGCGGTGAGCAGACGGGTTTCGAGGTCATCAAGCAGATCGTCGTCGATGGTTTTGCGGCCGAGGAACAGGCTGGCCATGCCCTCGCCGATGCTGGCGCTGGTTTTCGACAGACCCTGTTTCAGACGGGCGAAGAAACCGGCTTTGGTTTCTTCGGTGCGCGGGGCTTCGACGGGGGTTTCGGCAACCACTTCGACCGGCATGACTTGAGCTGCAACTACGGGAGCCGGTGCCGCTGCTGGCTCGGGCTGTTGCACGACTGGAGCAACAGGAGCAACAACGACCGGAGCAACAGGCTCAGGCGCAATAATTTCAGGAACAGCTTCAGCCACGACGGGCGCAGGCTCGATGATCGGCTCAACCACTGGCGCCGGCGCCACTTCAGGCACAAACGCAGCAGGCGCAGGAATCACTGGCGTAACGTGCGGCGCAGCCTCTTCAACCAATGCCACCGGCTCTTCCGCCACCGGCAAGGTCAGCCACGGCTCGGCCGCCGGGGTCAGCGGCAGTTCGGCCGCGACAGGCGCTTCAGGCTCTGGCTCAACCGGTTGCAACACCGGCTCGGCAATCGGCAGAACGATCGGTGCCGGCTCTTCTTCTATTACCGGAGCCGGCGCGGGAGCGGGTTCAGGAATCGCGGGCGGCTGTTCGACGACGGGTTCCTGCGGTTTCTTACGCAGCCATCCGAACAGGCTTTTCTTCTCGCCAGCCGCAGCTGGGGTCTTCTTGTCGTCGTTGGAACCAAACATGGAGGACGGCTATCTCACGGTAGCGACGCGCCATAAGGGCGCCCCGGCAAATAAATATTCGATGCAGAACAGACTGTGTTTCATCCAGCTTGTTCACGCGCAACATTTTGTCGAGGCGCCACAGGCACCTCAAAGGTCGATTAATACGAAGGACTGGAACGGCATCGTCGGCGAAAACGCAGAGTTTAGCTGACAAACTCAAAGCTTCTGCCGGAAACCCATACAACCTATCGACCGATCAGTGGCTTGATAGGCGTGGCCGCCAGTAAAACGGATCAGTATCCTAGCACCTCCTCGCCCGCCTAGGCTAAGACCAAGCGGGCAGCCCAACAGGTTAAAAAACGAATGAATGCTCTAGCCCGCCGCGCCGCAGGCCTGCTGCTCAGCACAGTCTGCCTGCCCCTTTCGGCCCTGGCGGCCGACCCGCAACCGACCCACGAATTCACCCTCGACAACGGCCTCAAGGTCGTCGTGCGCGAAGACCATCGCGCGCCAGTGGTGGTCTCGCAGGTCTGGTACAAGGTCGGCTCCAGCTACGAAACCCCGGGCCAGACCGGTCTGTCTCACGCGCTTGAGCACATGATGTTCAAGGGCAGCGAGAAAGTCGGCCCCGGCGAAGCGTCGCTGATCCTGCGCGATCTGGGCGCCGAAGAGAACGCCTTCACCAGCGACGACTTCACCGCTTATTACCAGGTGCTGGCCCGCGACCGTCTGGGCGTAGCCTTTGAACTGGAAGCCGATCGCATGGCCAACCTGCGCCTGCCGGCCGACGAGTTCGCCAAGGAAATCGAAGTCATCAAGGAAGAGCGCCGCTTGCGCACTGATGACAAGCCGATGTCCAAGGCTTACGAACGCTATAAAGCCATGGCCTACCCGGCCAGCGGCTATCACACGCCAACCATTGGCTGGATGGCTGACCTCGATCGCATGAAGGTCGAAGAGCTGCGCCACTGGTACCAATCCTGGTACGTGCCGAACAACGCCACGCTGGTGGTGGTCGGCGACGTCACTCCGGACGAGGTGAAAACCTTGGCCCAGCGCTATTTCGGCCCGATCGCCAAACGCGACGTGCCACCGGCGAAAACACCGCTGGAACTGGCCGAGCCGGGCGAACGCCAGATCACCCTGCACGTGCAGACACAACTGCCTAGCCTGATGCTCGGCTTCAACGTGCCCAGCATCGCCACCGCTGAAGACAAGCGTTCGGTCAACGCCCTGCGTCTGATTTCGGCGTTGCTCGACGGCGGCTACAGCGGTCGCATCCCGACACAACTGGAACGCGGCGAAGAGCTGGTTTCCGGCGGTTCGTCGAACTACGACGCCTACACCCGTGGCGACAGCCTGTTCACCCTCTCGGCAACGCCGAATACGCAGAAGAAAAAGACCATGGCGCAAGCCGAGGCCGGCCTGTGGAAACTGCTGGAGCAGCTGAAAACCACCGCGCCGTCCGCCGAAGAACTGGAGCGCGTACGTGCCCAAGTGATTGCCGGCCTGGTCTTCGAACGTGATTCGATCACCAGCCAGGCCACTGCGATTGGCCAACTGGAAACCGTCGGCCTGTCGTGGAAACTGATGGACACCGAACTCGCCGATCTGGAAAGCGTGACCCCGCAAGACATCCAGAACGCCGCCAAGCTGTATTTCACCCGCGAACGTCTCAGCGTCGCCCACGTCCTGCCACTGGAGACGACTCATGAGTGAGCGCAAAACCCCACGTTTGATGCTGCTCGGCCTGATCGCCGTGGCGGTGATCGGCTCTGCTGCTTTCTATCTGTCGCCAAGCGCTGACAGCAAGGCCAGCGAAGCCCTCGACAACGCCAAGTCCAGCCAGAAGTTGCAATCGCTGGCCGAGCTCGACGGCAAAGCCCCGGCCAGCCGCAAACTCGATGTACAGACCTGGAACACCGCCGAGGGCGCCAAGGTGCTGTTCGTCGAAGCCCACGAGTTGCCGATGTTCGACATGCGCCTGATCTTCGCCGCCGGCAGCAGCCAGGACGGCAGCGCTTCGGGTCTGGCGGTGCTGACCAACGCGATGCTCAACGAAGGTGTGGCTGGCAAAGACGTCGGCGCCATCGCCCAAGGCTTTGAAGGTCTTGGTGCGGATTTCGGCAACGGTGCTTTCAAGGACATGGCGCTGGCTTCGCTGCGCAGTCTGAGTGCGCCTGAGCAACGTGAACCGGCGCTGAAGCTGTTCTCGGAAGTGGTCGGCAAACCGACCTTCCCGGCTGACTCCTTTGCACGCATCAAAAACCAGATGCTCGCCGGTTTCGAATACCAGAAACAGAACCCCGGCAAACTCGCCAGCCTTGAGCTGATGAAGCGTCTGTACGGCGATCACCCCTACGCGCATTCGAGCGACGGCAATCCGCAAAGTGTGCCGAAGATCACCCTTGCGCAATTGCGTGAATTCCACGCAAAGGCCTACGCGGCTGGCAACGTGGTGATCGCGCTGGTCGGTGACTTGTCTCGCGCAGAAGCCGAGGCGATTGCCAATCAGGTCTCTACTGCCCTGCCGAAAGGTCCGGCGCTGGCGAAGATCGCGCAGCCGCAGGAACCGAAAGCCAGCGTTAATCACATCGAGTTCCCGTCGAAGCAAACCAACCTGTTGCTCGCGCAACTGGGCATCGACCGCGACGACCCGGATTACGCCGCGCTGTCGATGGGCAACCAGATCCTCGGTGGCGGTGGTTTCGGCACCCGTCTGATGAGCGAAGTGCGTGAAAAACGTGGCCTGACTTACGGCGTGTATTCGGGTTTCAGCCCAATGCAGGCGCGTGGCCCGTTCATGATCAACCTGCAGACCCGCGCGGAAATGAGCGAAGGCACCCTGAAACTGGTGCAGGATGTGCTCGCCGACTACCTGAAAACCGGGCCGACGCAGAAAGAACTCGACGATGCCAAGCGTGAACTCGCCGGCAGCTTCCCACTGTCCACCGCGAGCAATGCCGATATCGTCGGCCAACTCGGCGCGATGGGCTTCTATAATCTGCCGCTGAGCTATCTGGACGACTTCATGCGTCAGTCGCAAAGCCTGACCGTGGAACAAGTCCGCGACGCCCTGAACAAACATTTGAGCACGGATAAAATGGTCATCGTCACCGCTGGCCCGACCGTGCCGCAAAAGCCGTTACCGGCCCCTTCTGATAAACCTGCCGAGCAACCGCTCGGGGTTCCGGAGCATTAATGGCGACTCGATCCCCCAAAAAACCTGCGCACAACGTTCACAACGGTGTGAACCAGTTGCGCATCATTGGCGGCCAATGGCGCAGCCGCAAGCTGAGCTTCCCCGACGCACCGGGCCTGCGCCCGACGCCGGACCGTGTGCGTGAAACCCTGTTCAACTGGCTCGCGCCGTACGTTGAAGGGGCCAAGGTACTCGATCCGTTCGCCGGCAGCGGCGCGCTGTTCCTCGAAGCACTGTCGCGTGGCGCGGCCATGGGTCAGGCGCTGGACGCCAGCAACATCGCGGTGTCCAGCCTCAAAGAACACCTCGGCACGCTGCGCTGCACCAACGGCCAGGTACAAACGGCTGACGCCCTGCGTTATCTGGAAACCCAGACGGCGACACCGTTCGACCTGGTGTTCCTCGACCCGCCGTTCAACCAGAACCTGCTGCCCGCCGTGTGCTCCTTGCTCGAAGAACGTCAGTGGCTGGCGCCCGATTCGTGGATCTACACTGAAAGTGAAACCGCGCCGTCGACGCTGGGCCTGCCGGGCAACTGGCGCCTGCACCGCGAGCAGAAATCCGGCCGGGTTTACTACGCGCTGTGGCAACGTACGGCAGAGATCGCCGGTTAACTGACCGGTCTGAATAAGCGGCACCCTCCCAAACAGGGTCGCCGCGCTGCATCGAGAACCATCGTGTCCGCCTCTTCAGAACGTTTCTCCCCCGCCCTCGGCCTCGGCAATCCGCACCTGCAAACCTTGTGGGGGCCGCTGTGGCGCAAAACCGTGCATATCCAGCGTGAGCGCGAGCGCCTGTGGCTTGAGGATGGCGACTTTCTCGACCTCGACTGGCATGGCCCGCATTCGGCAGAAGCGCCTTTGGTGCTGGTGCTGCATGGCCTGACCGGTTCTTCCAATTCGCCTTACGTGGCCGGCGTGCAAAAAGCCTTGGCCGATCAGGGTTGGGCCAGTGTTGCGCTGAACTGGCGTGGTTGCTCCGGTGAGCCAAACCTGCTGCCGCGCAGCTACCACTCCGGCGCCAGCGAAGACCTCGCCGAAACCATCAAACACCTGCGCGCGAAACGCCCATTGGCGCCGTTGTATGCCGTTGGCTATTCACTGGGCGGCAACGTGCTGCTCAAACATCTCGGCGAAACCGGCAGCGCCAGCGGCGTGCTCGGTGCGGTGGCGGTATCGGTGCCGTTCCGCCTCGATCAATGCGCCGACCGCATTGGTCAGGGCTTTTCCAAGGTGTATCAGGCGCATTTCATGCGCGAGATGGTCGCCTACATCAAGAACAAGCAACGGCAGTTTCAGCACGATGGGCGCGAGGATGGGCTGGCGGCTTTGGCAGCGCTCGGTTCGCTGGAGAACATGCGCACGTTCTGGGATTTCGATGGCCGGGTGACCGCGCCGCTGCACGGTTTCGAGAATGCCGAGGATTATTACCGGCGGGCGTCGAGCCGCTATTTTCTCGGCGAGATTCGCACGCCGACCCTGATCATTCAGGCGGCAGACGATCCATTCGTGTTCCCGCACAGTTTGCCCCAGGCTGATGAGCTGTCAGCCTCGACCGCGTTTGAGCTGCAACCACGCGGCGGCCACGTCGGTTTCGTCGATGGCTCGCTGCGTCAGCCCGGTTATTACCTCGAACGCCGCATCCCGCGATGGCTGTCCAGCGTGCCCACATGAGCGATCACGGCGAGTCGATCCATTTCTGGCAAACCGCGCCACTGGCCGGCGTCGAACTGTTGTCGGCACGCTACATCGATCATCGCTTCGCCCCGCATGTACACGACGGTTTTGTGATCGGCATGATCATGGCCGGCGCTCAGCGCTACCGTTATCGCGGCGCCGAGCATCTGGCCGGCAGCGGCACGCTGGTGTTGATCAACCCGGATGAACTGCACACAGGCCACAAAGGCACCGAAGACGGCTGGCTGTATCGGGCGTTCTATCCGGAGACCAGCAAGATTGTTTCGCTGCTCGATGAGCTGGAACTGTCGACGACCAGTCTGCCGGCCTTCGGCGCCACGCTGTATCGCGATCCGGACCTGGTCAGCGGGTTTGCACAGTTGCACCGTTTACTCGAAAGCCCGGCCACCGCGCTGCAACAGCAAACGGTGTGGCGCGAAATGATGTTGCTGCTGTTGCAGCGCCACGCGGCGGTGCGAGAAGTCGGCAACCCCGGCAAGGAGCACCGCGCAGTGCTGATCGCCAAGGATCTGCTGCACACGCATCTGGCTGCGCCGCCGTCGCTGGAAGAGCTGGCGGCGGCGGTCAATCTGTCGCCGTTCCATTTCGCCCGGGTGTTCCGCCGCGCGACCGGCATGCCGCCGCACACCTGGCTGATGCAGCAGCGCATCGCTCAGGCGCGGGCCTTGTTACAGAGTGGCTGCTTGCCGCTGGAAGTCGCGACACAGTTGGGGTTTGCCGATCAGAGCCACTTGAGCCGACAATTCAAACAGGCTTATGGCGTAGGGCCCGCGGCGTATCGCAGTGCCCGCCTGAAAAGCTAAAAGATCGCAGCCTGCGGCAGCTCCTACAGGGAATGCATTCCAATGTAGGAGCTGCCGAAGGCTGCGATCTTTTGATCTTATTCGCCGGTGGCGACGCCGCGCGCCGGCTCATTGATCCACTCGCTCCACGACCCGGCATACAACGAACCCAACGGATACCCCGCCAGGCACAACGCAAACAGGTTGTGACACGCCGTCACCCCAGAACCGCAATAAGCCACCAGTTCCGACGGCGAACGCTCACCCAGTTGCGCCGCAAAGCGCTGCTTGAGCTGATCGGCCGGGAGGAATCGCCCGTCGCTGCCAAGGTTGTCGGTGAACGCCGCGCACTGCGCACCGGGAATGTGCCCGGCCACCGGGTCGATCGGTTCCACTTCACCCTTGAAGCGCGGCAAGGCGCGGGCGTCGATCAGCGTCAGCGTCGGCTGGCCCAGGCGCTGTTGCAATTGCTCGGCGCTGAGTAGCAAAGCTTCATCTGGCTGACCATTGAAATCGCCACGGCTGACCGTCGGCGCATCCAGACTCAACGGCAAACCCGCCGCATGCCAGGCCTTGAGCCCGCCATCAAGAATGAACACGCCCTCGCGCTTGCCCAGCCATGCCAGCAACCACCACGCCCGCGCCGCATAAGCACCGGGGCCGTCGTCATACAAAACCACGTCGCTGTCACTGTTTATGCCCCAGGCTTGCAGGCGCTCGATCAACTCTGCCGGCTCGGGCAGCGGATGACGACCGGTGACGCCCTTGACCACTTTACCGCTGAGGTCGCGCTCAAGGTCCGCAAAGCTCGCCCCGGCAATGTGCCCTTCGGCATAGCTGCGCTGGCCGTAATCCGGATCTTCGAGGGCAAAACGACAATCGAGAATCACCAACCCGGGCTGTTCCTTGCGGGCATCCAGTGCTTGCGGGCTGATCAACTGCGCAATCGGCATAACGGGCTCCTGAGGGATTTCAACAGAACGGTTTATTTCACGTCTTCGAGGGCCTGGGCCAGCGGCACGTAGAACTCGTCGAACAGCGCATTGACCTGATCGCGCGCCTCGTCGGTGACAAACCCGGCTTCGAGCACCAGCACCTGATACACGCCGCGTTTAACGGCCTGCTCGCTGAGGTGGTTGGAGTTTTCGCGGGTGGTGCACAGAAAGCGTACCCACGACGTCAGGATGATCCAGGCGTTGAGCGTCAGCGATTCGATCTGCACGCGGTCCATCTTGAGGATTCCGGCGGCGACAAACCCTTCGTAGATCGCCGCGCCCTGAATCACGCAACGCTGCGAGAAGCGCCGATAACGGGCGGCCAGTTCCGCATCGCTGTCGAGCAGATGCTCAAGATCGCGATGCAGGAAACGGTAACGCCACATCGCCGAGAGCAGCTCCTTGAGATAGAAACGCTTGTCTTCCACCGTCGCGCCACGCCCCTGCGGCGGGCGCAGAAAGCTGTCGACCAAGGCTTCGTACTCACTGAACAACACGGCGATGATCGCCTGCTTGTTGGGGAAGTGGTAGTACAGGTTGCCCGGAGAAATCTCCATGTGCGCGGCAATATGGTTGGTGCTGATGCTGCGCTCGCCCTGTTGATTGAACAGCTCAAGGCTGTTCTGCACGATGCGCTCGCTGGTTTTTATTCGTGGGGCCATGGCTTGAGCTTTAATTCAGAGTGCGGTGAGGGGCATCTTACGACCTATCCGGAAATGGATAAAACAAAGCTGCACACGGAAGTCATTTGACTTTATAGAGCATAGACTCTAAAAAGTTCATCACTACAATAAATCCGGAGCCTACGATGACTGCCGATATTGCCTACCTGCAAACGCTGCAACAGCCTCTCGAAGAGCTCAACCGTTTGTTTGCCGGGCAACGCGTTGCGTACGCCGCCAACCCGATGCCACCTGCGGCCCAGCGCCAGCAATGGCTGAAGGCATTGCGCGATCTGCTGAGCAGCGAGCGCCAGGCCTTGATCGACGCCATCAGCGCGGATTTCAGCCATCGCAGCGCCGACGAAACTCTGCTCGCCGAACTGATGCCGAGCCTGCACGGCATTCATTACGCCAGTCGCCGACTCAGGGGCTGGATGAAACCATCGCGGCGCCACGTCGGCATGGCGTTCCAGCCTGCTGCGGCGAAGGTCATTTACCAGCCGCTGGGCGTCATTGGCGTGATCGTCCCGTGGAATTACCCGTTGTACCTGGCCATCGGCCCGCTGGTCGGCGCACTCGCGGCGGGTAACCGGGTGATGCTCAAACTCAGCGAATCGACCCCGGCCACCGGGCTGTTGCTCAAGGAACTGCTCGCGCGAGTGTTTCCCGAAGACCTGGTCTGCGTGGTGCTCGGCGAGGCTGATGTCGGCGTCGCGTTCTCGCGCCTGCCCTTTGATCATCTGCTGTTCACCGGTTCCACCAGCGTCGGCAAGCATGTGATGCGCGCGGCTGCCGAGAACCTCACGCCTGTCACCCTGGAACTGGGTGGCAAGTCGCCGGCCATCGTCTCCCACGACGTGCCACTGAAGGATGCTGCCGAGCGCATCGCCTTCGGCAAAACCCTGAATGCCGGGCAGACCTGCGTCGCCCCCGATTACGTATTGGTGCCGGAAGACCGCGTCGGCGGCTTCGTCGAAGCCTATCGCCAAGCGGTGCAGAGCTTCTATCCGACCCTCGCTGATAACCCGGACTACACGGCGATCATCAACGAACGTCAGTTGGCGCGACTCAATGGCTACGTCAGCGATGCTACCAGCAAGGGCGCGCTGCTGATTCCATTGTTCGAACAGGGCCAGGGCCGGCGTATGCCGCACAGTGTGCTGTTGAATGTCAGCGACGAAATGACCGTGATGCAGGACGAAATCTTCGGCCCGTTGCTGCCGATCGTGCCGTACCGCGATCTGGAGCAGGCATTCGCTTACATCAATCAGCGCCCGCGACCTCTGGCTCTTTACTACTTCGGCTACGACAAACGCGAACAAAACCGCGTGCTGCACGAAACCCACTCGGGCGGCGTGTGCCTGAACGACACGCTGCTGCATGTCGCGCAGGACGATATGCCGTTTGGCGGCATCGGCCCATCCGGCATGGGCCATTACCACGGGCATGAAGGTTTCCTGACGTTCAGCAAGGCCAAAGGCGTATTGATCAAACAGCGCTTCAACGCGGCCAAATTGATCTACCCGCCGTACGGCAAATCGATTCAGAAACTGATCCAGAAGCTGTTTATTCGCTAACGTTCGTCACCGCCGGGTAATAACAACAATGCACCCAAGCCTGACCGAAACACCTGCGCTGTCACGCCGCGGCCTGCTGAAATTCAGCCTCGGTGCCACGGTGTTCCTCGCCACCGCCGGCCTTGGCGCCAGCCTCAGTGGTTGTTCCTCCAGCATCGCGGCCAACGGTTTCATCACCTTGCGCGATGGCGACCTGCTGTTTCTGCGCGCGCTGATTCCAGTGATGCTCGACGGCGCCGTGGCCGCCGAGAAAATGCCCGGTGCTGTCGACGGCACGCTCAAGTCGCTGAACTACAGCCTCGATCACCTGTCGCCGGAAATGCTCAAACTCACCCGGCAACTGTTCGATGTGCTGGGCATGGCCGTGACGCGCGGGCCGCTCACCGGGATCTGGGGCAGCTGGGAAAATGCCAGTGCCGAGGCGATGCGGCATTTCCTTGAGCGCTGGAAGAACAGTTCATTGAGTCTGTTGCGCATGGGGCATAGCTCGTTGCAGCAGATGGTGATGATGGCTTGGTACACCCGCGCCGAATCCTGGGCGCATTGCGGTTATCCCGGCCCGCCTACCGTTTGAGACCGTGTAGCGCCCATCGCGAGCAAGCTCACTCCTACAAGGGATTGCATTCCAAATGTAGGAGTGAGCCTGCTCGCGATGAGGCCCGCCAAAACAACAAAAACAAGAGAACCTGACCGATGCCCGTACCCGACCCGTTCCGCGAAGGCCTCGCCCGAGGCTGGAAAACCTACAACGGCGCACAACTGAGCGACGACCTGACCCTGGAAGCCGACGTCGCGATCATCGGCAGCGGTGCCGGTGGCGGCACCACCGCTGAAATCCTCAGCGCCGCCGGCTACAAAGTCCTGCTGATCGAAGAAGGCCCGCTGAAAACCAGCTCCGACTTCAAAATGCTCGAAGATCAGGCTTACAGCAGCCTTTATCAGGAAGGCATCGGCCGCATGAGCAAGGACGGCGCGATCACCATCCTGCAGGGTCGCGCGGTCGGCGGCACGACGTTGATCAACTGGACATCGAGCTTTCGCACACCCGAACCGACCCTCGAACACTGGGCCCGGGAACATAACGTCAAGGGCCACAGCGTCGCCGAGATGGCGCCGTGGTTCGAGAAAATGGAACAGCGCCTCGGCGTCGCGCCGTGGCTGGTGCCGCCCAACGCCAACAACGACGTGATCCGCAAAGGCTGCGAGCAACTCGGCTACAGCTGGCACGTGATCCCGCGCAACGTACGCGGCTGCTGGAATCTGGGCTACTGCGGCATGGGCTGTCCGACCAACGCCAAGCAATCGATGATGGTCACTACCATTCCCGCGACACTGGAAAAGGGCGGCGAACTGCTCTATCTGGCCCGCGCCGACAAACTGCTGATCAACGGCGACAAAGTCACCGGCCTGCACTGCGTGGCGATGGACGAGCGCTGCGTCGAGCCGACCGGGCGCACCATCACCGTCAAGGCGCGGCATTACTTGCTGGCTGGCGGCGGCATCAACAGCCCGGCGTTGCTACTGCGCTCCGATGCGCCGGATCCGCACAAGAATGTCGGCAAGCGTACTTTTCTGCACCCGGTGAACATGTCCGCCGCGCGTTTCGATGAGGTGGTCAATCCTTTCTACGGCGCGCCGCAGTCGATCTACTCCGACCATTTTCAGTGGAAGGACGGCACCACCGGGCCGATGGCGTTCAAACTCGAAGTGCCGCCCCTACACCCGGCGCTGGCGGCAACGCTGCTCGGCGGTTTCGGCCAGGAGAACGCGCAGCACATGGCTGATCTGCCGCACACCCACGCCATGCTTGCCTTGCTGCGTGACGGTTTTCACCCGGACAGCAGCGGCGGCGCCGTGGAATTACGCGGTGACGGCTCGCCGGTGCTCGACTACCAGGTGTCGCCGTACGCTTGGGAAGGTTTGCGCAAAGCCTTTCACGTCATGGCGGAAATCCAGTTCGCCGGCGGCGCGAAATCGGTGATGCCGATGCACGCCGACGCCCGTTACGTGAACAGCCTGGCCGAAGCGCGCACGCTGATCGATGGCCTGAGCCTTGAGCTGTACCGCACGCGCCTGGGCAGCGCACACGTCATGGGTGGCTGCGCGATGGGTGAAGACCCGAAAACCGCCGTCACCGACAGCCTCGGCCGTCATCATCAACTGGGTAATCTGTCGATTCACGACGGCTCGCTCTTCCCCACCAGCATTGGCGCCAATCCGCAGCTGTCGGTGTACGGCCTGACCGCGCAACTGGCGACAGCTCTCGCCGAGCGGCTGAAAAATCCATGAAAAAGCGGATAATTGCCCTCGTCTATAGTGCTTTCTTACCCAACAGGCGACTTGGCCGACCGGGACGGCTGCGATACCATCCGACTCCCCAACGGACTCCCGCCAGGACGACGCGATGAACCGAGTGTTGTACCCAGGTACCTTCGACCCTATTACCAAGGGCCATGGCGATCTGGTCGAACGCGCCTCGCGCCTGTTCGATCACGTGATTATTGCGGTCGCTGCCAGCCCGAAGAAAAATCCGCTGTTCCCGCTGGAACAACGGGTTGAACTGGCTCGCGAGGTCACCAGCCACCTGCCGAACGTGGAAGTGGTCGGTTTCTCGACGCTGCTTGCGCATTTCGCCAAAGAGCAGAACGCCAACGTGTTCCTGCGTGGTTTGCGTGCGGTGTCGGACTTCGAATACGAATTTCAGCTGGCCAACATGAATCGCCAGTTGGCGCCGGATGTCGAGAGCCTGTTTCTCACCCCGTCCGAGCGTTATTCGTTCATTTCGTCGACGCTGGTGCGGGAAATTGCCGCGCTGGGCGGCGATATCAGCAAGTTCGTCCACCCCGCCGTGGCCGACGCCCTGACCCTACGCTTCAAAAAGTAGGCGCTGCCGCAGGCTGCGATCTTTGTTTTTTGATCGCAGCTATCAGTGCCCTTGATCGCACCCGCGTGCACTGCGCTCGCCAATGCGGCACAATTGCGCGCATTGATTTATAGCGCCCGGGCCTGCCGCCCCGGCTGGAGTTAGCATGTCCCTGATCATCACCGACGATTGCATCAACTGCGACGTCTGCGAACCCGAGTGCCCGAACGCCGCCATCTCCCAAGGCGAAGAGATCTACGTGATCGACCCGAACCTGTGCACCCAGTGTGTCGGCCACTACGACGAACCGCAGTGCCAACAGGTCTGCCCGGTGGATTGCATCCCGCTGGACGAGGCGCATCCGGAGACTGAAGAGCAGTTGATGGAAAAGTACCGCCTGATCACCGGCAAGGCCTGAATCGCTAAAAAGATCGCAGCCTGCGGCAGCTCCTACACAGATCTCATGTAGGAGCTGCCGTAGGCTGCGATCTTTTCACTCGCGCTGCTCAAACCCCTCTCCCGTACACCCCAGACACCGCACAAACGCCGCCCTCGCCGGATCCACCACCAACGCCTGTCCCGCATCGCCCACCCCGCCACCCAGCGCGGTAAACGGCAGCGACACAACAAACACTCCCGCACCAATCACTGTCGCCACCACCAGTAAAGGTCGGGCAATCAGCAAGTCGCCGATCATCGCGTAGGCCGGGGGATTCTGGATGGTGTAGCGCGGATCACCGCTGCCGCTCTGCGTGGCCTGAGCGGCCAGACTGGTACACAGCAGCAAGGTGACAAACAGGACTTGCAAGGATTTCATGGCACGATCCTTCGGGCTGAACAGTGAGACAACTCACTATAGACCGTAGGACTGTTTCAGCCGTTTGCCTCAGCTCTGACAGCGCGGGCAGAACACACTGGCGCGCTGGCCCAGTTTCACCTCACGCAAACCGGTGCCGCAGACCTTGCAGTGTTCGCCGCCACGGCCGTAAACAAACAGTTCCTGCTGGAAATAGCCCGGCTGCCCGTCGCCGCCGATGAAGTCACGCAACGTGGTGCCGCCGCGCTCGATGGCAGCAGCAAGGATGCGTTTGATCTCGATCGCCAACTTCAGATAACGCGCGCGGGAAATGCCGCCGGCCTCGCGACGCGGGTCAATCCCGGCAGCGAACAGCGCTTCGGTCGCGTAAATATTGCCGACGCCCACCACCACCGCGTTGTCCATGATGAACGGCTTGACCGCCATCGACCGCCCGCGCGATAGCTGGAACAGCCGCTCGCCGTCGAACAGATCGGTCAACGGCTCCGGACCGAGACGAATCAGCAGCTCATGATTGAGCGGATCGTTACTCCAGAGCATCGCACCGAACCGGCGCGGATCGGTGTAGCGCAGCGCCAGCCCCGATTCCAGCTCGATATCGACATGCTCATGCTTCAACGCCGGCAGGCCGACTTCGACCAGACGCAAATTCCCGGACATGCCCAAATGGCTGATCAACGTGCCGACTTCGGCGTTGATCAACAAATATTTGGCCCGCCGCTCGACCAGCACGATGCGCTGCCCCGACAGGCGCACATCGAGGTCTTCCGGGATCGGCCAGCGCAGGCGCCGATCACGCACGATCACCCGGCTGACGCGCTGGCCTTCCAGATGCGGGGCAATACCGCGGCGGGTGGTTTCGACTTCCGGCAATTCAGGCATGGTGTTCTCGAATCAATGCGCGCCGAGGTCGCGGATCGTTTGTTTGAGCGTTTCGAAGTCGTAATCCGACAGCCCTACGTAATCGAGTACCAGCGGCCCGACCGCGTTCCATTCGAAATCTTCGGTCTGATTGCCCAGCACGCGATACGAGGCGCAAATGTGCTCGGCCATCTTCAGGATCGCCAGCAGGTTTTTCAGCTGACTGTTGCGCGACGATTCATCGCTGAAAATCGCCAAGGCATTGTGGTGATTGGCGATGGCGGCGCTGACGTGTTCCGGCAGGCGCCACGACTTGGCGGTGTAGTAACCGACCACGGCATGGTTGGTGTTGAACTCGCTGTTTTCAGTGTCGACCACGCGGCATTCCGGGCTGGCGTTGGCGTAAGCCTTTTCCAGCACCGTCATGTAATTGGGGAAGCGCTGCAACATCAGCGGCACGCCGCAATCGTGGAACAGGCCCAAGGCGTAGGCCTCGTCACCGGCCTGGGTGCCGACGCGTTTGGCCAGGGTCAGGCACGTCATCGCCACATCCTGGGCGGTGTCCCAGAAACGGTTGAGGGTGACGATGGTGTCGTCGTTCATCTCGCCCTTGATCGACTGCGCATTGATCAGGTTGATGATCGAACGGCTGCCCAACAGGTTCACCGCACGCTGGATCGAGGTGATCTTGTTGCTCAAGCCGTAATACGGCGAGTTGACGATTTTCAGCAGCGAGCCGGACAAGCCAGGGTCCTGCGCGATCAGCTTGGCGATCACCTCCAGGTCCGGATCGGGCATGTACTGCTCCATTTGCAGATCCACCATGATCTGCGGTTGCGCGGGCACACTGATGCCTTGCAGCGATTGTTGAATCTGTTCGGTGGTCAGCTCTTGGGACATAAGTACACACTCTGGGACAGGCGGCGATTCTAACCGCTGAAACTGGACGGGGACACACCAATGGGCACATCGGAGGAACTTTCATTCAAGCTCAGGCTTCGGATTTCGTAAGGCCCGACGGACAATTTCTGTCCGGTGCGGCAACAAATCCCCACAGACTCAGGAGCTTATCGATGGCCACCTCCCTCAACGGCAAGCGCGTCGCTTTTTTGGTAACCGATGGTTTCGAACAGGTTGAATTGACAGGTCCCAAGCAGGCGCTGGAGCAGGCTGGCGCGCAGGTCGACATCCTTTCGGCCGAGGCCGGCAAGGTCAAAGGCTGGAATCACGACAAACCGGCGGACGACTTCACCGTCGACCAGACTTTCCAGGCGGCGAGTATCGAGCAGTACGACGCCGTGGTGCTGCCGGGCGGCGTGCAGAACTCCGACACTATTCGTATCGATCAGGATGCCCAGCATCTGGTCAAGACCGGCGCCTCGGCCGGCAAACCGATCGCGGTGATCTGTCATGGCAGTTGGCTGTTGATTTCCGCCGGGCTGGTCAATGGCAAAACCATGACCAGCTATAAAACCGTCAAGGATGATCTGGTGAACGCTGGCGCGCACTGGGTGGACAAAGAAGTGGTCAAGGACGGCAACCTGATCAGCAGCCGGCAGCCGGATGATATTCCGGCGTTCAGCAAAGAGTTGATCGATACACTGTCTGCCTAGCTTTCAAGGCAGTCTTCGCGAGCAAGCCCACTTCCACAGGGGAATGCTTTTCTCCTTTCACACTGATCTATTGTGGCGAGGGGATTTATCCCCGTTCGGCTGCGCAGCAGTCGCAAAACCTGACAGCGCGGTGTATCAGACATACCGTGTCAGATGGCCTTGGGACGGCTGCGCCGTCCAACGGGGATAAATCCCCTCGCCACAGATAAATCCTCTAGCCACAGATAAGTCCCCTGGCCACAGGCAAATCCCCCCACATTGGGAACGCACCACATGTCCATTTGCCGGCCAATCAGCCGGCCTGACGCGCTATACTCCCGCTCTTTTTTCCGGAGCGACGTCATGTCCCTGCCTAGCCTGCGCCTCAAAGCCAATGCCGACCGTCGCCTGCGCAACGGCCACTTGTGGGTCTACAGCAACGAAATCGATGTGGCCGCCACCCCATTGCACGGCTTCAAGGCCGGCGATCAGGCGATCCTCGAAGCCGCCGGCGGCAAAACGCTGGGCATCGTAGCGATGAGCCCGAACAACCTGATCTGCGCCCGTCTGGTGTCGCGCGACATCAAGCTGCAACTGGACAAATCGCTGCTGGTACATCGCCTCAACGTGGCCCTGTCGCTGCGCGATCGCCTGTTCGACAAGCCGTTCTATCGTCTGGTCTACGGTGATTCCGACCTGTTGCCAGGCCTGGTGGTTGACCGTTTCGGCGACATCCTCGTCGTGCAGATCGCCTCGGCGACCATGGAAGCGCACAAAGACGACGTGATCGCGGCGCTGACCCAAGTGCTCAAGCCAAGCGGCATCCTGTTCAAGAACGACTCCGCAGCACGTGATGCCGAAGGCCTCAACCGCTACGTCGAAACCGTGTTCGGCCTGGTGCCGGAGTGGGTGGCGCTGGAAGAGAACGGCGTGAAATTCGAAGCCCCGGTCATTCAGGGTCAGAAAACCGGCTGGTTCTACGACCACCGCATGAACCGCGCACGCCTGGCGCCGTACGCCAAAGGCAAACGCGTTCTCGACCTTTATAGCTACATCGGTGGTTGGGGCGTGCAGGCTGCCGCTTTCGGCGCCAGTGAAGTGTTCTGCGTCGATGCGTCGGCCTTCGCCCTCGACGGCGTTGAGCGCAACGCTGCGTTGAACGGTTTCGCCGACAAGATGACCTGCATCGAAGGCGACGTCTTCGAAGCGCTGAAAGAGCTGAAAGCCAGCGAAGAGCGTTTCGACGTGATCGTTGCCGATCCGCCGGCGTTCATCAAACGCAAGAAAGACATGAAGAACGGCGAAGGCGCCTACCGTCGTCTGAATGAGCAAGCCATGCGCCTGCTCAACAAAGACGGCATCCTGGTCAGCGCTTCGTGCTCGATGCACCTGCCGGAAGACGATCTGCAGAACATCCTGCTGACCAGCGCCCGTCACCTGGATCGCAACATCCAGATGCTCGAACGCGGCGGTCAGGGCCCGGATCACCCGGTGCACCCGGCGATCCCCGAAACGCGCTACATCAAGAGCATCACCTGCCGCCTGCTGCCTAACAGCTGATAGCCGAGCAAAAGCGGGGAGCCCAAGGGCTCCCCGCTTGTTTTCGGGCGGTGCAAGGCCGTCGATTGCCATTCAGTTTTTTCTTTTCCTACAACTAACTTCCTGGCAGCGTGCAGGAAATTTCTCTGCGTCTTTAAAACAATGGAAAACAACTTACAAGCACAGGCCTGAAGCAAGGTTTGCTCCGACAAATTTACGGAATCTTCCTACTTAATCTCCGCTTGCCATTAATCAATTACAAACTATGATTAAGTTGTCACCACGAGGTGGCATTCAATCTCGATGAACAAGGAGTTCATACTATGAAAGCAATTACTCTGGAAACTAACAAAATCGCAAACCTGGCTTTTCTGGTTGCCCCTAAAGCCCGTTAAGTAAGTCAGGACGCTGGGGAGTGCCGGCACCCCAGCGTCCTTCAGACCTCTCCAGAGTGAAGCATTGAACATGCACATCAATCCGTACTTATTCATATTGCCGCGCACGCCCGGATTCATAGTCTGGAATTACAAAGACCACCTCCAGCACGAACTGGATCTTGATTACTCTTGTAGACTTGCAAAACTTATCAACAACCCAAACTTGTTCAATCAAGACAATATAATAGACACCCAACTATTAAACGCAGGAATAATAACTGCTTCAAAGATTGACAGCCCAGAATGGGGCTGGGATGAACTGTCGAAGATTTATCACATCGGCACACAAAACATTCCGTGCGAACAACCACCACAGAATATCCAAGAGTGGTCCAGACAATACCTGAGCCACTGCAATGAAGTGCTGGCCAAACCGGCGCCCACGACAGAGCGCCCGGCACAGGGCACACAGCCGCGCATCGCGCTCCCGGCGTCCCGCGTGTTGACCGATGACAGCCTTGGCCACGCGCTGCGCGAGCGCAAAACCTGCCGTTCCTATACCGGTGAAGCGATCACATTGAATGATGTCGCCACCCTGCTCTATCTATCCTTCGGCTATTTACACGAGCGCGACAACGACCGCGACGACAGCATTGCCAACGGTCTCGACGCGCGTCGCAGCAGCCCCTCGGGTGGTGGACTGAATGCCTGCGAGGGCTTTGTTCTGGCACAGAACGTCAGCGGCCTGCAGCCCGGCGTCTATGCCTATCATCCGGCAGAACATGCCTTGAGCCTTATCAACCCACTGCCGGAGTCGGCGCTGGGCCTGCTGCTCGGCGGCCAACACTTCATCAACAACTTGCCGCTGGGGCTGTTCATCACCGCGCGCTTCGACAAGCTCTGGTGGAAATACGAGCATTCACGAGCCTATCGCATGGCATTCGTCGAAGCGGGCCATCTCTCACAATCCTTTCAACTGGTGGCCACCGCACTGGGCTTCGGCACCTGGCTGACCGGAGCGTTCTCGGATGATCAGGTCGAAACCTTGCTGAGCATCACTGGCAGCGCGGAACAACCGCTGTTCTTCGTCGGTTGTGGCGCCAGCGACGGTCAGGCCATGTGCCAGGAAATGCAGGATCTGTTGCAGCAGGCCCAAACATGAGCTCACAGATTCAGCAGCAGACCGAAGCCCCCGAGTCGTGGGCACACAAGTTCATTCTCAGCGACTGGAACAATCGCGCTTCGGTACGTTCCAGCCAACACGATTACCAACTGCCGCCGGATCTGGCGCAGCAACTGCAAACCCGCCACTGGTTTCCACCCGCCTTTCTTCCGTACCTCGCACACCCGGTCATCCAGGCTGCGGGCAGCGCAGTCACCCACAGCCTGGCGGCCAGGCATCTGGTGCATTTTCTCGACTACACCACACTGCTCGAACACCGCATCGTCAACCGGGCCGTCGAAACCATCGTCCACGGCGAGTTGCCCGCCTACGTGCCCTCGCGCATGAAAAACGCCGCCCTGCAGCTCTACACCGACGAGGGCTATCACGCGCTGTTTTCCCATCAACTCGCCGAACAGATCGCCCGCCTGCATGGCATCACCGATCGCCCGGCGATGCCGTTGCGCATCACTCGCTTGAACGCAGTGATTGCACGCACCCCGGAAGGCAACCGCCCGCTGGCCTGGTTTCTGCTTGGATTCGTATCGGAAACCATCATTGCCCGGGAGTTGCTCGATGTCTGCCGCGACAGCCTGGTATCCAGTGTGAGCGACATGCTGCGCGATCACCTCGCTGACGAGGCCCGTCACAGCCGCTATTTCGCCGAGGTTTTTCATTACCTCTGGCTGACCCTGAACAGCCGCCAGCGCATGTTCAGCGCAAAAATACTGTTAGAGGTCATCAGGATTTTTTTCGAGGTCGATGAGCAATGGCTGCAACAAAGTCTGCGCAGTGAGGCTATCGCCGACAGCGCTATCAGGGAAATTCTCGATGGCTTGATCAACGCCAATGCCAGCCGTCAGCGCGCCAGAACGGGTGCAACCGCGACGCTGGATGCCCTGAAAAAGGCCGGATTTTTCGCACTCGCCCACAACCAGAAACTCTTTGCCAAGGCAGGATTGATCGATGGATGAAGGAAAATCTGTGGTAACCACCCGCCAACGGCACGGAGCAGTCAGCCTGCTGCTGGCGATGGTGCTGCTGGGGGTATTTCCACTGGATGTCCTGCTGCCCTCGTTTCCGGCGCTGGCCGAACACTTCGGCAGCACCCCGGCGGATATCGCGCTGTCGATCAGTCTGTTCGCCGTCGGCATTTCCTTCGCTCAATTGCTGATCGGGCCCCTGTCCGATGTCATCGGGCGCAAGGGTTTGCTGCTGCTGGGCATGACGATTTCGATTCTCGGTGCCCTCGGTTGCGTGGCCACCAGCGATTACCGACTGTTTCTGCTGTTCCGGCTCATGCAGGCCTTGGGCTGCGGCTGTTTCGTGCTGTCCCAGGCCCTCGTGCAGGATCTGTTCGAAGGCGAACAGCGTGATCGACTGCGTATTTTGATGGTCACGGCTTCGGGGCTGTTCATCTCGGTATCACCGCTGGCCGGCACGTTCCTGCAAGCCTGGCTTGGCTGGCGTGGCAGCTTTTGGGTGTTTGTCGCGCTGGCCGCCGTGGTGATGATCAAGGCCTGGGCGTTTCTGGACAACAGCCGTCCGGCCCACAGCGGCGCACGCCTGGGTTTCACTCAGTCATATCGACGGGTACTGGGGAATTTCGAGTTTGTCGGTTACTGGCTGATCTCGGCATTCGCCTTTGCCTGCCACTTCTCGTTCATCGTCATTTCACCGCTGATCTTCATGGACCAACTGCAATTGGCGCCCTATGACTTTTCGCTGATCCTGCTGGTTTACGGGGCCGCGTATGTGGTTGGCGGCATCGTCGCCACGCTACTCAGTCGCAGGATAACGCCCGGCCAGCAAATCATCGTCGGCTTGAGCCTGATCCTCTTGGCGGGACTGGCGATGCTCTACCTGTCCTCGAATTTTGCCCTGGCGCCGGCGACCGTGCTGATTCCGATGCTGATCTGCACCGCCGGCACCACCATTACTCGCCCGGCAGCGACGTCGAGGGCCATGGGCCTGTTCCCCGAGGCGGCCGGCACTTCAGCCTCGGCCGGCAGTACCCTCATCTTTATTTGCGGCGGGCTGATCAGCGCCTTGATCAGCTTGAGCACAGCCAACCTGCAATCGACACTGGGCTACAGCTTTATGCTGCTCAGCGGCGTGGCATTGATGCTCAACTGGCGTATCAGCCAGCGCGCCAGAGTCTGCGAGGCCAGCGCCATTGGCGGCGATTAGCCTGCCGGTCGTCATGCCGCACACACCGTCGGCGCTGGAACAACACTTTGCGCCATTCCCTCCAGACGCCAGCGGTGTAGAATCGCCTGATTCATCGCCATTCATCCCCCGGCGGGTTTATGAGCTCAGGCTGAGACCAGCGGCGATCCCGCAACGTCATCGGCAGCTTCCGGACACACGGCCATTTCTGAGTGTTCCAGACGTTAATAGAAGCTCACTCCCATTTAGTACCTGATTAGCCGCCCGGAGTGCTCCATGCCAGATTACCGCTCGAAAACATCCACCCACGGCCGCAACATGGCCGGCGCCCGCGCACTGTGGCGCGCCACCGGGATGAAAGATGACGACTTCAAAAAGCCGATCATCGCCATTGCCAACTCGTTTACCCAGTTCGTACCGGGCCACGTGCACCTGAAAGATCTGGGCCAACTGGTCGCCCGCGAAATCGAACGCGCCGGCGGTGTAGCGAAAGAATTCAACACCATCGCCGTGGATGACGGCATCGCCATGGGTCACGACGGCATGCTCTATTCGCTGCCGAGCCGCGAGATCATCGCCGACTCCGTCGAGTACATGGTCAACGCCCACTGCGCCGACGCCATCGTCTGCATTTCCAACTGCGACAAGATCACCCCGGGCATGTTGATGGCTGCGTTGCGCCTGAACATTCCGGTGATTTTCGTTTCCGGCGGCCCGATGGAAGCCGGCAAGACCAAACTCGCTTCCCACGGCCTCGACCTTGTCGACGCCATGGTGATCGCCGCCGACGAAAGCGCTTCTGACGAGAAAGTCGCCGAGTACGAGCGCAGCGCTTGCCCGACGTGCGGTTCGTGCTCCGGCATGTTCACCGCCAACTCGATGAACTGCCTGACCGAAGCCCTCGGCCTCGCACTGCCGGGCAACGGTTCGACCCTTGCCACCCACAGCGACCGCGAACAGCTGTTCCTGCAGGCTGGCCGCACCATCGTCGAGCTGTGCAAGCGTTACTACGGCGAGAACGACGAGTCGGTATTGCCGCGCAACATCGCCAACTTCAAGGCGTTCGAGAACGCGATGATGCTCGACATCGCCATGGGCGGTTCGACCAACACCATCCTGCACTTGCTCGCTGCCGCCCAGGAAGCCGAAATCGATTTCGACCTGCGCGACATCGACCGTCTTTCGCGCACCGTTCCACAGCTGTGCAAAGTCGCGCCGAACATCCAGAAGTACCACATGGAAGACGTACACCGCGCCGGCGGCATTTTCAGCATCCTCGGTTCGCTGGCCCGTGGCGGTTTGCTGCACACTGACCTGCCGACCGTACACAGCCGCAGCATGGAAGAAGCCATCGCCAAGTGGGACATCACCCAGACCACCGATGAAGCGGTGCATCACTTCTTCAAGGCTGGCCCGGCCGGTATCCCGACGCAAACAGCGTTCAGCCAGTCGACCCGTTGGGAAACCCTGGATGACGACCGTGAAAACGGCTGCATCCGCAGCTTCGAGCATGCCTATTCGCAAGAAGGTGGTTTGGCTGTGCTGTACGGCAACATCGCGCTCGACGGCTGCGTGGTGAAAACCGCTGGCGTCGACGAGTCGATCCACGTTTTCGAAGGCAACGCGAAGATCTTCGAAAGCCAGGACAGCGCGGTGCGCGGCATCCTCGCTGACGAAGTGAAGGCTGGCGACATCGTCATCATTCGCTACGAAGGCCCGAAAGGCGGCCCGGGCATGCAGGAAATGCTCTACCCGACGTCGTACCTGAAATCCAAAGGCCTGGGCAAAGCCTGCGCCTTGCTCACCGACGGTCGTTTCTCCGGCGGTACGTCCGGCCTGTCCATCGGTCACGCTTCGCCAGAAGCAGCGGCCGGCGGCGCGATCGGTCTGGTGCAGGACGGCGATAAAGTGCTGATCGACATTCCGAACCGCTCGATCAACCTGTTGGTCAGCGACGAAGAACTGGCGGCACGCCGCGCTGAACAGGACAAAAAAGGCTGGAAACCGGTCGAGATTCGTCCACGCAAAGTCACCACCGCCCTCAAGGCTTACGCCCTGCTGGCGACCAGCGCCGACAAAGGTGCTGTGCGTAACAAAGCGATGCTCGACGGCCTGTAAGCCTTAAGCGACGAATAGAAAATGCCCCGCCTCAGTGCGGGGTTGATCGTTCCCACGCTCTGCGTGGGAATGTCTCAAGGGACGCTCCGCGTCCAGTGACGCGGAGCGTCACGGGCTGCATTCCCACGCAGAGCGTGGGAACGATCAACCCGATCCCTTCTGGGGGTTACTGGATTTCTTCTGGTTTGACGATCACCCAATTCTTGTCTGCCGTCACCGGCAACCCTTCCTTCGCCTGCGCCGCCGCGTGCTTGGCCATCATGCCGTTCAACTGCGTCATGTACTTGTCCTTGCGGTTGATCCACAAGTGAATCCCGCCCTTGGCCACGTCGACATCGTGGAACAGCATGTAACCGTCGCTGGTCGGCGTATCGCCACCGACCAATATCGGTTTTTTCCACTCATCAATGTAAGTAAGAATCGCCGCGTGCTTGCCGGCCATCCACGTCGCCGGGGTCCACAGGTACGGCGTCAACTCCAGGCCCAGGTTGGCCTTCTCGTCATATTTGCCGGCAGTGATCTGCTTGCGCGCGGTGGTCAGTTCGTTGGTTTCACGGTTTTTCAGCAGCGTGGTCACACCAATGACGTTCTGCGGTTTGACGTTGTAGCCGTACTTCGGATCAGCCGCGACCATGCGCACCAGCTCCTCGGAAGCAGCGGTCATCACGTAAACCTCGATGCCGTTCTCCATCAGCTTGTTGTACAGCTCAACCTGACCGGTGAAGATTTTCGGCGGCTGCACATCAAGGGTTTTGACCACATCGCCTTCGTAATAAGTCGCCGGCACCGGTTTGCCCGAAGCCATCAGCTCATCGACGTAGCCTTTGAGTTCCTTGAGGGTGAAACCGGAGAACACCTGCGCCACCCACGGGTAGCAGACCATGTCGTCGACTTCGCAGAGACGATAGTAGTAACTGAACAGGCTTTCCTTGTGGTCGGCGGTGTCCTTGAACGGCATCAGTTTCAAGGAGGGGTCGAGTTTGTCGCGGGTGATCAGGCCCTTGTTCTCCATGAACGGCAGCAACGACTCTTCGAGGTCGTAGCGGTAACTGGTGTTGTCCATGTCAAACACCGCGTAGTTACCCTTGTTGGCGTTGGCCGCGATCATCGCGTCCAGCGCTTTGGCCTGATCGGCGGGCCAGTGTTTCAGGTCGGTGGCGAAAGCCTGAGAAGCCAGGCCCATCCCCACAGCCAGTGCGACAGCCAGAAATTTCGGTGCGAACTTCATCGACGCTTTCTCCCTGATGTAAAAGCATCGACGCTAACAAATGTGTATGACAGTCCTCGTCTGTCAGCGACCGCCCACGCCGCTATTTGCGCCAGATGCATTGCCGAGAGCGACACGCGCTTATTCCAAAAACGACGGACACCCTAAGATTTCGGTATTAAATCATTGTAAATCAAGCTGTTAGGCTTGCCGGTTCGCAGCAGCCCCGGAAGGCTGTTGGCAAAGTCTTTCTGGAGTTCTCATGAACCTACCGTTGATTCTCAACCTGCTGGTGTTCCTCGCCCTGCTGTTCGGTCTGGCGCAAACCCGCCACACCACGTGGAGCCTGGCGAAAAAAGTCCTGCTCGCACTCGCGCTGGGCGTGGCCTTCGGCGTGGCGTTGCACACCGTTTACGGTGCCGGCAACCCGGTGCTGAAAACCTCAATCGGCTGGTTCGATCTGGTCGGCAACGGCTACGTGCAGTTGCTGCAAATGATCGTTATCCCGTTGGTGTTCGCCTCGATCCTCAGCGCCGTGGCGCGCCTGCACAACGCGTCGTCGCTGGGCAAAATCAGCTTTCTGACCATTGGCACGCTACTGTTCACCACGGCGATTGCCGCGCTGATTGGTATCGGCCTGACCAACCTGTTCGGCCTTACTGCGGAAGGTCTGGTCGCCGGCACCCAGGAAATGGCTCGTCTGCAAACCATTCAGACTGACTACGCCGGTAAGGTTGCCGACCTGAATGTGCCACAACTGCTGCTGTCGTTCATCCCGCAAAACCCGTTCGCCGACCTGGCCCGGGCCAAGCCGACCTCGATCATCAGCGTGGTGATTTTCGCGGCATTCCTCGGGGTTGCCGCGCTGCAGCTGCTCAAGGATGACGTCGAGAAAGGTCAGAAAGTGATCAACGCCATCGACACCCTGCAAGCCTGGGTGATGCGTCTGGTGCGTCTGGTGATGAAGCTGACCCCGTACGGTGTGCTGGCGCTGATGACCAAAGTGGTCGCTGGGTCCAACCTGCAGGACATCATCAAGCTCGGCAGTTTCGTCGTGGTGTCGTACCTCGGTCTCGGCCTGATGTTCGTCGTGCACGGCTTGTTGGTGTCGGCGGCCGGGATCAACCCGCTGCGTTTCTTCCGCAAGATCTGGCCGGTGCTGACGTTCGCATTTACCAGCCGTTCCAGCGCGGCGAGCATTCCGCTGAGTATTGAGGCGCAGACCCGTCGATTGGGGATTCCGCAATCGGTGGCGAGTTTCGCAGCATCGTTCGGTGCGACCATCGGCCAGAACGGTTGCGCCGGTCTGTACCCGGCGATGTTGGCGGTAATGGTTGCGCCGACCGTGGGCATCAACCCGCTGGATCCGTTGTGGATCGCGACGCTGGTGGCGATTGTGACGCTGAGTTCGGCCGGTGTGGCCGGTGTCGGTGGCGGCGCGACGTTCGCGGCGCTGATCGTGCTGCCGGCGATGGGTTTGCCGGTGTCACTGGTGGCGTTGCTGATTTCGGTTGAACCGCTGATTGATATGGGGCGTACGGCGTTGAACGTGAGCGGTTCGATCACCGCTGGCGCGATTACCAGTCAGGTGATGCAGCAGACTGATAAAGAGTTGCTGGATGCCGATGAGCATGCGGAGCTAGCTCAGGCTTAACCGCAACACATACTTGTGGCGAGGGGATTTATCCCCGTTGGGTTGCGTAGCGACCCCATTATTTTGGGGCTGCTGCGCAACCCAACGGGGATAAATCCCCTCGCCACAATTTAGGCTTTCTCCCAAACCTCAAAGCTGTACGCGGGTTTATCGCCCTCAGCTGGATTCGGCACGTTCGACACCAGTTTCCACTGGTTCAAATCAAACTCCGGAAACCACGCATCCCCTTCCGGGCTCAACGCCACGCGCGTCAGATACAGACGATCCGCCTGCGCCAGCCCTTGCGCGTACAACTGCGCGCCACCAATCAGCATCAGCTCATCAACGCCCTGTTCCTTCGCCCATTCTCCGGCGCGAACCACCGCGGCTTCCAGCGACGGATACACCTCGGCACCTTCCAACACCAGATCGGCCTGACGGCTGACTACGATGTTCAAGCGCCCCGGCAGCGGTCGGCCGAGCGAATCCCAGGTCTTGCGACCCATGATGATCGGCTTGCCCAAGGTGGTGGCCTTGAAGTATTTGAAGTCCCCCGGCAGGTGCCAGGGCATGCTGTTGTCGACGCCGATCACGCGGTTTTCACCGAGGGCTGCGATCAGGCTGAGGGGGAGTGATTTAGTCATGCCGGCGAGGATACCAGAGCCGCGCTTACCCCGATAAGCGCCACAGCGGTTATGCTCAGCGCTGGATTAAGCGACGGGATGCCGCGTGACTGAACTGACTCCACTGCAAAACCTCTGGCTCACCGAGACCGTGCGCCTGCGCGAAGAACACGCCGGCCCGCTGGAAGATCTGGAAGCCAATCGACTGGCGCGCACCGCTGGCGGCGATCTGCCGAGCCGCATTCAACGCCGCGCGTTATGGCTGGCAGAACGTGACGGGCTGACGGCCGCACTCAAACACTGGCTGCAAGGCGCGCGTCTGGCGCTGGTGTTGCTGATGATCTTCGCGGTGTTGAGCGGCGCTGGTCTGGCCTTCGCCGCACTCGGCCAGACGCCGGTCAACGTGTTCTGGGCCTTGGGCAGTCTGCTCGGGCTGAACCTGATTCTGCTGCTGAGCTGGTTGCTGGGCTTGATCTTCGCCGGCGAACACGGCGCCACCCTTGGACGATTGTGGCTGTGGCTCAGCGAAAAAATGGCCCGTGACGCCAAAGCCGCGCAACTGGCGCCGGCACTGTTACTAATGCTGCAACGCAAGAAACTCAATCGCTGGGCACTCGGTACGCTGGTCAACGGCTTGTGGCTGTTGGCGATGCTCAGCGCATTGATTCTGCTGCTGACACTGATGGCGACCCGGCGCTACGGCTTCGTCTGGGAAACCACGATTCTCAGCGCCGACACCTTTATCCATGTCACCCACGCGCTCGGTTATCTGCCGTCGCTGCTCGGTTTCAATGTGCCGACGGTGGACATGATCCGCGCCAGCGGCGACGGCGCGCTCGACATCGAAAGCGCTCGTCAGGCCTGGGCGACCTGGCTGGTTGGCGTTTTGGTGGTGTACGGCGTGCTGCCGCGTCTGCTGCTGACGCTGTTGTGTTTCTGGCGCTGGAACAGCGGCAAAGCCGCGCTGCGTCTGGAACTGAACCTGCCCGGCTACGCGCAATTGCGTGAACGCCTGATGCCGACTAGCGAACGCCTCGGCGTCAACGATCCGGAGCCTGCGCAAATGCATCGTGTCGAAAGCAGCGTTGGCGAATTCGCCAGCGAAGGCGCGCTGCTGGTCGCCATCGAACTCGATGAACAACGTCCATGGCCGCCGGCATTGCCGAAAAATGTCAGCAACGCCGGCATCCTCGACAGCCGCGAGTCACGGCACAAACTCCTCGAACAATTGAGCCGCTTTCCGCCAGCACGCCTGGCGATTGCCTGCGATCCACGGCGCTCGCCGGATCGTGGCAGCCTCGCGCTAATCGCCGAGCTGGCGCGCAGCGCTGGCGAAACCCGCGTGTGGCTGCTGCAAGCGCCGCCCGGCGAAGCGCTGGACGCCGAACGCCTCGGCGACTGGCACATAGCGCTGCAACAACTGGAGTTGCCGTTCGCCGATTGCGCGCCGTTGAACTGGCTGGAGACGGGTCATGACTGATGCCTGGAAAGCGCCGCTGAAACTCGCAGTGGTCGGCCACACCAACGTCGGCAAGACCTCACTGTTGCGCACGTTGACCCGCGATGTCGGCTTCGGCGAAGTGTCTCATCGCCCGAGCACCACGCGGCATGTCGAAGGCGCGCGGTTGTCGGTGGACGGCGAGCCATTGCTCGACCTCTACGACACGCCGGGGCTGGAAGACGCCATCGCCCTGCTGGATTTTCTCGAGCGCCTGGAACGCCCCGGCGAACGCCTCGACGGCCCGGCGCGACTGGCGCGGTTTCTCGACGGCAGCGAGGCGCGCCAGCGTTTCGAGCAGGAGGCGAAAGTGCTGCGGCAACTGCTCGCCTCCGACGCCGGTTTGTATGTGATCGACGCCCGCGAGCCGGTGCTGGCCAAGTACCGCGATGAACTGGAAGTGCTCGCCAGTTGTGGCAAACCGCTGCTGCCGGTGCTGAATTTTGTCAGCAGCGCCAACCATCGCGAGCCGGATTGGCGCGAGGCGCTGGCGCGGCTGGGGCTTCATGCGTTGGTGCGTTTCGACAGCGTGGCGCCGCCTGAAGATGGCGAGCGGCGGCTGTATGAAAGTCTTGCGCTGCTGCTGGAAAATGCCCGTCCGCAACTGGAACGGTTGATTGCTGATCAACAGGCTCAGCGCCTGGCGCGTCAGCAAAGTGCGGCGCGGTTGATTGCTGAATTGTTGATCGACTGTGCGGCTTGTCGGCGCAGTGTGGTCAGTGAAGCGGCACAGGAACAGCAAGCCATCAGCGAGCTGCGCAAGGCTGTGCGCCAGCGCGAGCAAAAGTGTGTTGAAGCGCTGCTCAAGCTGTATGCGTTTCGTCCGCAGGATGCGGCGGCAAGTGATTTGCCGTTGCTCGATGGGCGCTGGGGCGACGATCTGTTCAACCCGGAAACCTTGAAGCAACTTGGTGTGCGGGTGGGTGGCGGAATTGCTGCCGGTGCGGCGGCAGGGGCTGGTGTGGATTTGCTGGTTGGCGGGATTACCCTTGGCGCAGCGGCGTTGGCGGGAGCGATTGCCGGGGGTGCGCTGCAGACGGCGCGTAGTTATGGCAGTCGCTTGCTCGGCAAGATCAAAGGGCAGCGTGAGTTGACGGTGGATGACGGGGTGTTGCGGCTGTTGGCGCTGCGCCAGCGGCAGTTGGTGTTGGCGCTGGATCAGCGCGGGCATGCGGCGATGGACGCGGTTCAGGTGGCGACGCCGCAGGATAAGACCTGGCGTGAGGGCAAGTTGCCGGAGGCGCTGAACAAAGCGCGGGCGCATCCGCAGTGGTCGTCGTTGAATCCGCAGGCGAAGTTGAATCAGGCGGAAAGGCAGGAGCAGGTTGAGTCGTTAGCCAAAGGGCTCTAGTGCCTGACCTGGCCCCATCGCTGGCAAGCCAGCTCCCACAGGGATCTCGGCTGATCACAAAAAATTGTATTCACCGAAAAACCTGTGGGAGCTGGCTTGCCAGCGATGGCAGCAACCCGGTTCCAAGACCTAAGCAGCCAACAATCGCGCCGCTTTCTCCTTCAATAAGGCCAGATCAATCACCGGCACCGCCCTCTCCTTGGCCAGCTCATCCCACTGCCTCATCCGCAGGCTGACGGCACACAACGGATCGCGCTCAAACACATCCGCCTCAGCCTCCGTCATCACCCCACCCTGATACTCCAGCGTCCGCCGGCTCGCCTCACTCAACCGCTCGAAATACCCCGGCTCACGCAACGTCAGATACCGCTTGGCCTGCACGTGATATTCCACCAGCCGCGCCATACGCTCGCTGAAACCGGCCTCACGCAAATAATCCGCGCCGAGCCTTTCATGGCTGACCACGCCATAGCCGCCCATGTTTTCCGCGCCTTCGCCACACAAATGGCCGATGTCATGGAAGAACGCCGCCAGCACCACTTCATCATCAAAGCCCTCGGCGATCGCCAGTTCGGCGGCCTGGGACATGTGTTCGATCTGCGACACCGGTTCGCCGATGTAATCGCTGGTGCCAAAACGCTCATACAGCGCGAATACCCTGGCGACGGTTTGTTCGTGACCTGTCATCAAATCTCCTCCAGCAACTGCGCAATGTTGCGCTCAGCCAGCGCCGGGCCGACGCTCATGCCGACGCCGCTGTGCATCAGCGCCACACTCAACCCCGCTGCCGGGCGCAGCAACGAAAACGGTGCCGGCCCCCGAGCACCATAGACGCCCTGCCAGCGCTCGACCACTTGCACTTTGCAGCCCAGGGTCTGCTCGGCCAACTCGATCATCCAGTTGTCCACTTGCTCAGCGTTGAACGGTGAAGGG
Organism: Pseudomonas sp. SM4; assembly: GCF_051913165.1. Lineage (NCBI taxonomy): Bacteria > Pseudomonadati > Pseudomonadota > Gammaproteobacteria > Pseudomonadales > Pseudomonadaceae > Pseudomonas > Pseudomonas sp. SM4. Next base: position 291,170 of record NZ_JBODOE010000008.1, read on the forward strand.
TCGCTGCCGTAATGGTGCGAGTCGCCGATGATCAGTTCGCCGTACGGCGTCGGGCTGATCAGCAGGTGGATTCCGTTGTCGTGCAGATGCGGTTGTTCACGGAGGATCTGCGCCTGCACCGCCGCCGCTTCCGGCAGATCGGCGAAGGCGCCGTAGTGCACGCAACTGAGGCCGGTGAGCAAGGCGTGTTGCAGATTCAGATCGGTCGCAGGTTTGGCGCGGAGCATTTGCAGGCGGCAGATTTGCGGGTCGAGGGCGGCGATTGGTTCGGCCAGCAGGGTTTGATAATCGTGGCCGGAGCAGACGATGATCTGCTTGGCGGTAAAACTGCCGGCGGTGCTGTGCAGGTGACCGGGTTCGACATCGCGCACCAGTGTGGAGAAGTGAAACTCAACGCCGAGGTCGCGGCGCAGGTAATCGATCAGCGCCGGGATCGCTTCGCGCGAGTACAGCTGTTGATCGTCGATGCCATGAAGCGCGGCGCGGTGATGACTGAACTGGCCGTTGTAGAGATCGCGTAGGGCGGCGCCGCGCAGCAGTTGAATGTTGTAACCGTGCTCCACGGCGCGACCGTTGCAGAAGGCTTCGAGCAGATGTTCTTCGGCTTCAGTGCGGGCGAACAAATACGAACCGTTGCGCTTGATTTGCAGGCCGGCGAGTTGCGCCCAATCGCCCCAGATCTCGCGGCTGGCTTTGGCTAGATCAAGCATTTGGCCCGGTGGCTGGCCGGTGACCAGGGCCTGACCGAAGTTGCGCACCGAGGCGCCGAGGGGCGTGGCGGTGCGTTCGAAAACAGCGACCTTGAGGCCGCGTTTGGCGGCGGCGTAGGCGTGGGACAGGCCAAGGATACCGGCGCCTACGATGAGCAGGTCTTTGTGTTGTGTCATTTAGAGGTGCTCTGAATGAGAGGCCGTCATCGCTGGCAAGCCAGCTCCCACAGGTATCGAGGTGTTCACAAAATTCGTGTTCACCGCAAAACCCTGTGGGAGCTGGCTTGCCAGCGATGAGGCCCTGTCAGTCGATTAAGATCTTACTTGGCAGCCACTTTCTCGGACTTGCCGTCATAACGCTTGCGCCACTCGGTAAGGATCTCGTCGCGATTCTTCGAGGCCCAGGCAAAGTCGTTCTTGATCAGACGTTGCTCATAATCCGCCGGCAATTCGGTCTGCGGCTTGGCAATCCCCGGCTGCGCAAGAACCGCAAAGTTCTCCTTGTACAGATCCATCGCCTCAGCACTCGCCGAGAAGTCAGCAAGTTTCTTCGCCGCCTCTTCATGCGGCGTACCTTTGATCACGGCAGTCGCTTCGATCTCCCAGCCCAGACCTTCTTTCGGCAGAATAATGTCCAGCGGCGCGCCCTGACGCTTCAGCTGTACCGCCGGGTATTCAAAGGAAATCCCGATCGGAAACTCGCCCGCCGCTGCCAGTTTGCAAGGCTTGGAACCGGAGTGAACATACTGGCCAATGTTCTGATGCAGGCCATCCATGTACGCCCAACCCTGCTTCTCGCCGAAAGTTTGCAGCCAGGCGCTGACGTCGAGGAAACCGGTGCCGGACGACGCCGGGTTCGGCATAACAATCTTGCCCTTGTACTCAGGCTTGGTCAGATCCTGCCAGCTCACTGGCTTGGTCAAACCCTGCTTCTCGGCTTCTACAGTGTTGAAGCAAATCGTTGCGGCCCAGACGTCCATGCCGACCCACGCTGGCGGGTTTGCGGCGTCGCGGTAGTTCGCGCCGATCTTGCCGAGATCCTTCGGCGCGTAGCTTTGCAGCATGCCTTGCTGATCGAGGATCGCCAGGCTGGAAGCGGCCAGGCCCCACACCGCGTCAGCCTGCGGACGGGCCTTTTCGGCGAGCAGTTTGGCGGTGATGATCCCGGTGGAATCGCGTACCCATTTGATCTCGACGTCCGGGTTGGCTTTTTCGAAGGCTTCTTTGTAGGACTTCAGTTGCTCGGCTTCGAGGGCGGTGTACACCGTCAACTCGGTTTTTGCCGCGAAGGCATTCAGGCTGAAAGTAGCGAGCACAGCAGCGGCCAGGGCCATAGGCTTGAACATGATCGTTTTCCTGTAATGAGTTGAACGGGGTTGGAATCAGTGACCGGGCGCGGTTTGCCGCCAGGCTTGAGAACGGCGCAGCAAGCCGCGCGACGCCCACGCCAGCAGCAAGGACACGCCCGCCGAAGTGAACAGAATCAGGGTCGACATCGCTGCCGCGCCGCCAACGTTGCCGGCGTCATCCATGTTCAGCACTGCGACCGCCGCGAGGATGGTGTCGGGGCTGTAGAGGAAGATCGCCGCCGACACGGTGGTCATCGCCGAGACGAACAGGTAGCGCACGATGTCGAGCAGCGCCGGCAGGCAGATTGGCACAGTGACGCGCAGGTAATGCCGGTACAACGGCGCCTTCAGCGACAGCGCGGCGGCTTCGAACTCGGCGTCGAGTTGGCGCAATGCAGTGGTCGCGGTCATTTGGGCGGTGGTCAGGTAGTGCGCAATGGTGCAGACGATCAGCAGCGTCATCGTCCCGTAGAGCACGTGCAGCGGGTTACCCGTGAGGTTGAAGAAGAAAACGTAACCCAGACCGAGAACCAGCCCCGGCACCGCCATCGGCACAAAGCTGAGCATGCGCAACGCCAGGTTGAGGCCGCGCTGGTCGCGGGTTTTCTCCATCAGATAAGCGCCGGTGAAGATCAGCACGCTGCCGATCAACGCCGTGCCCAGCGCCATTTTCAAACTGTTGCTGTAAGCCAGCCAGCCACCGCCGGCGGTCTCGTTGAACTGATAGTGGTTGAGCGACAGCGACAGGTTGTACGGCCAGAACTTCACCAGCGACGAAAACACCGCCATGCCGAACACCAGAATCAACGCCGCGCTGATCAGCAAAACAATCGCCAGATAGCAGCCATCGCGCAGCTTCGACGGCGCCGGTTTGAACACCTGAGCGCGACCGCTCATGGAGTCACCGTGACGACGACGCAACCAGGCATCGACACCGAAGCTGAACAGCGCCGGCAGCAACAGCACCATGCCAATCAACGCGCCGCGACCGAATTGTTGCTGGCCGACCACAGCTTTGTAGGCTTCCAGCGCCAGCACTTGATAGTCGCCACCGACCACCACCGGCACACCGAAATCGGTGATGGTCAGGGTGAACACCAGACAGAACGCGGCGAACACAGCCTGACGCGTCGCCGGCCAAGTGATGCTGCGAAACGCCTTGGCCGGACTGGCGCCCATGCTCGACGCGGCATCGAACAGCCGCGCATCGGCCAGCGACAATGCCGAGAGCAGAATCATCAGCGCATGGGGGAAGGTGTAAATCACCTCGCCCAGCACAATCCCCCAGAACCCGTAGATGTTGTCCGAGAGCAGCCCGCGTAACATGCCCTGGTTGCCGAACAGATAAACCAGTGCAATCCCCGGCAGCATCGACGGCGCCATCAGCGGCAGCAGAGAAATCCCGCGCCAGATACCCTTCGCCGGAATCATCGTGCGTTGCAGCGCGTAGGCAAACAGGTAAGCCAGCGGTACGACGATGGCCGCAACGCTGAGTGAAACTTTCAGACTGTTGCCGAGCAGCCAGTGGAAATTCTCGCTGGTGACCATCTCCTTCGCCGCGATCCAGCCACCGCCCTGCCCGGCCTCATTACTAAAGCCACGCCAGAAGATCGCCAGCAACGGCAGCAACACCGCGATACCGAGCAACAGCAGCAAGAGGATTTTGCCGCCGACGACAAAAATGCGGTCGCCGATCTCGGCTTTCGAGGACTGTCGCACCTGCTTGTGCGGTAGCGGCAGCGCGAGGTTGCTGTTCATCAGGCAAACACCTGCAGGCTGCGCGGCGGCAAGGCGACCATGATCTGCTGGGCGCCGAGGCGTGGCATGGCTTCCGGGGCGAGTTCGGCGAGCAAGGCGTGGCCAGGCAATTGGTCGAGTTCGAAGCTCATGCGGCAGCGATTGCCGAGGAAGGTGATCTCGCGGACTTTGGCCGGGAACAGGTTTTCTTCGTGCACCGGCGGGTTGACGTTGATCGCCTCCGGGCGGCAGAACAAACGGCCCGAAGCACGCTGAACGCTGCCGTCGCTGAGGCGCAGGTTCATCCCGCCGACCTGTGCGTGGCTGTCGCTGCTGCGCTGAAACGGCAACCAGTTGCCCTGCCCGACAAATTCGGCCACGAACGGCGTGGCCGGGCGGTTGTAGATTTCCTGCGGGGTGGCGTACTGCTCGACGCGGCCGTTGTTCATCACCGCGATACGGTCGGCCATCAGCATGGCTTCGTCCTGATTGTGCGTGACCATCAGCGTGGTGATGCCGAGGCTGCGTTGCAGCTGGCGCAGTTCGGTGCACAGATGCTCGCGGACGCGGGCGTCGAGGGCGGACATCGGCTCATCAAGCAACAACAGCGACGGTGCTGGTGCCAAGGCCCGAGCCAGAGCCACGCGCTGCTGTTGGCCGCCGGACAATTGACCGGGGTATTTTTTCTCGCTGCCGAGAAGGCCGACCAGTTCCAGCATCTGGCCGACGCGACGGCGGACTTCGTCGCGACCGCTGCCGGCGAGGCCGTAGGCAATGTTCGCTTCGACGGTCAGATTGGGGAACAGCGCGTAGGACTGGAACAGAATCCCGTAATCACGGGCTTGCGGGGCAAGGTGCGAAACGTCGCGATCGCCAAGGTACAACTCGCCGCTGTCCTGCTTCTCCAGACCGGCGATGCAGCGTAGCAACGTGGTCTTGCCGCAGCCCGAGGGGCCGAGCAGGCACACCAGTTCACCGGCGGCGACGTCGAGGGAGACATTATCCAGTGCAGTGAACGCGCCGAAGCGTTTCTGCACGCCGCGCACTTTCATCGGCGCACCGGGGTTGGTCAGGGCAGTTGCGATGGCAGGATTCATGGACAGACCTCATCAAGCAGATGGGGCCAATCCTAGAGTTGTAATGCGTCCGTCATGTGGCAACGAGGCAAAAACTGCTGATAGTGGTATTCAGGGATTTTGGTTCACCAGAGATCGTTCCCACGCTCTGCGTGGGAATGCCTCATCGGACGCTCCGTGTTCGGCTCTTGGGACGCAGAGCGTCCCGGGCTGCATTCCCACGCGGAGCGTGGGAACGATCATTACGCGGGGGACATTTCTTGGGCCAGGCCTAGGAACGCCGCGGGCAACCGCGCGCCCTTGCGTTCCTTCAGGCAATACAAATATTCAGGAATCTGCGGCGCATTCTCGATCGTCAACACGCGCAACTGCGGATCATGCGGCACTTCCTGGCGCGCAATGATGCTGATGCCGATATTGCGCAACACCGCCTCCCGAATCGACTCCCGGCTGCCAATCTCCAGCAACGGCCCGAAACTCACCCCGGCACTCGCCAGCAATTCTTCCGTCAACCGCCGCGTGGTCGAGCCCGACTCACGCATCAACAACGTATGCCCGGCCAGCGCACTCAACGTCACATGCTCCTGCGCCGCCAGCGGATGATTGCGATGCACCGCCAGCACCAGCGGATCAGTACCGAGCACCCGGCGAATCAACCGCGCGTCATCCAGCAACTGCGATGACGCAGCGATATCCACCCGATAGTCCTCCAGCGCTTCGAGCACCTGCTGCGAATTGCCGATTTCCACCGACACTTCCACCTGCGGCAAACGCTCGCGAAAGGTCTTCACCAGATCGAGGATGTAATACGGCGCCGTCGCGGCGATGCGCAACGTGCCTTGCACCTGACCGCTGTTGCGCAGGAAAAACTCAATGTCGGCTTCCTGCTGCAAAAGCGTCTTGACCATCGGCAGCAACCGCGCACCTTCGTCACTGACGCTCAACCGTCGACCACCGCGATAAAACAGCTCCACCGAATACTGACTTTCCAGATTGCGGATCTGCGTGGTCACGGTCGGTTGGCTGAGGCCGAGTTTTTTCGCCGCCAGCGTGATGCTGCCCAGGCGGGCGACCATGTAAAACGCTTTCAGCTCGGCACTCAGCACAACCTTTCCTCACTCTATTTGCGCAGCAGGCGCAAACCGTTGAACACCACCAACAGGCTCACGCCCATGTCGGCAAACACCGCCATCCACATGGTGGCGAGCCCGGCGAAGGTTACCGCAAGAAAGATCGCTTTGATCACCAGCGCCAGCGCGATGTTCTGTTTCAGGATGCTGGCGGTGTTGCGCGACAGGCTGATGAACGCCGGGATCTTGCGCAGATCGTCGTCCATCAGGGCGACATCGGCGGTTTCGATCGCCGTGTCGGTACCGGCGGCGGCCATGGCGAAACCGATCTCGGCGCGGGCCAGTGCCGGCGCGTCGTTGATGCCGTCGCCGACCATGCCCACACGATGGCCCTGCTTGTACAGATCTTCAATGGCTTGCAGTTTGTCGGTTGGCAGCAAATCACCGCGAGCCTCGTCGATGCCGACCTGCGCGGCAATCGCCTGAGCGGTGTGGACGTTGTCGCCAGTGAGCATCAGGGTTTTTACCCCGAGTTCATGCAACTGACGGATCGCTTCGCGGCTGGTTTCCTTGACGGTATCGGCCACAGCGAACAGCGCCAGCGGGCCGGAACTGTCGAGCAGCAGCACCACGGATTTGCCCTGTTTCTCCAGCGCGAAGAGTTTTTCTTCCAGCGCTGGCGAGCACAGGCCGAGTTCTTCGACCAGACGATGGTTGCCCAAATGATAGGTCTGGCCGTTGATTTCGCCTTTGACGCCACGCCCGCCCAGCGCTTCGAAGTTATCCACAATCAGCGCGGCAAAGTTTTTATCCACAGCGGCGTTGGCGATGGCCAGCGACACCGGATGGTCGGAACGTCCGGCCAAGGCAGCGGCGATTGCCGGTGCCGTGGCATCGGCGGTCGCGTCGAGGGACAGGTAATCGGTCTGCACTGGTTTGCCGTGGGTGATCGTGCCGGTTTTATCCAGCGCCAGATAATCCAGTTTGAAACCGCCCTCCAGGTACACACCGCCCTTGACCAGAATGCCTTTGCGCGCCGCTGCCGCGAGGCCGCTGACGATGGTCACCGGGGTGGAAATCACCAGTGCACATGGGCACGCGACCACCAGCAACACCAGCGCGCGGTAGATCCAGTCGAACCACACGGCGCCCATGAACAACGGCGGAATGATCGCCACGGCCAAGGCAAACACGAACACGACGGGCGTGTAGATTTTCGAGAACTGATCGACGAAACGCTGAGTCGGTGCGCGCGCCCCTTGGGCTTGTTCGACGGCGTGGATGATCCGCGCCAACGTCGAGTTGTTCGCCGCAGCAGTGACCGCGTATTCCAGCGAACCGGCCTGATTGATGGTGCCGGCGAAGACTTTGTCGCCCACGGTTTTCTCGACCGGCAGGCTTTCACCGGTGATCGGCGCCTGGTCGATGGTCGAGTTGCCGCTGAGCACTTCACCGTCCAGCGCAATACGCTCGCCCGGTTTCACCCGCACGCGCGCGCCGAGTTCGACGCTTTTTACGTCTTGTTCAATCCACGAACCGTCAGCCTGCAACACCGTGGCTTGCTCCGGAGTCATCTGCATCAAGCCGCTGATCGCATTGCGCGCACGGTCAAGCGAACGCGCTTCGATCAGCTCGGCGACAGTGAACAGGAACATCACCATCGCCGCTTCCGGCCACTGGCCGATGAGGATGGCACCGGTCACGGCGATGCTCATCAGCGCGTTGATGTTGAGGTTGCGGTTCTTCAGGGCGATCCAGCCCTTTTTATAAGTGGTCAGGCCACCGCTGAGGATCGACACCAGCGCGATGATCGCCACCACCCAGGTGGGCGCGGCGTTGGTGAAATGAATGACTTCAGCGGCGAGCGCACCAATGCCGGACAACGCCAGCGGCCACCAGTGTTTTTTCACTGGCGCCGGGGCTGGCGAATCGACGCCCGCCTCCAGCGGCTCGGCGTGCATGCCGAGGGATTTGATCGCTTCGGTGATCGGCTCGGTACCCGGCAGATTGTGGGTCACGCCGAGTACGCGATTGATCAGGTTGAATTCCAGCTGCTGCACGCCGGCGAGTTTGCCGAGCTTGTTCTGGATCAGCGTCTGCTCGGTCGGGCAATCCATCGCCTCGATGCGGAAAGTGCTCAGCCGCGCATCGGCGGTGGTCTTTTCGCTCAGTTGCACCAACGCAGGCGCGGCGGCGTTCGACGAGCAGCAAGAATCTTCGTGCGCATGCACCGGGGCCGGCGCTGCGACTTTCGACCCGCAGCAAGAATCGCCGCCATGGGCATGCTTATGCACAGGCTGCAATTTATGACTGTGATCGTGGCCGTCGCCGGGCTTGTGGGTGTGCTGGGAATCGCTCATTGGTCGCGTCCATGAAGGTGCCTGTTGCCAAGTAAAGACCCTGTAGCCACTATAGGGTCAAGCACCCTTTTGGAGATTGCCGTCATGAAGATCGGAGAACTGGCCAAGTTGACCGACTGCGCCGTGGAAACCATCCGCTACTACGAGCGCGAAAACCTCCTGCCGGAACCGGCCCGCAGCGACGGCAACTACCGCGTCTACACCCAGGCGCACGCCGAACGCCTGACTTTCATCCGCAACTGCCGCACCCTCGACATGACCCTCGAAGAAATCCGCAGCCTGCTGGCCATGCGTGACAGCCCGCAGGATCAGTGTGAAAGCGTGAATACGCTGATCGACGAGCACATTCAGCATGTGAAGGCGCGGATTGATGGGTTGTTGGCGTTGCAGACACAGTTGCTCGACCTGCGCCAACGCTGTGGCGAAGGGCCGGGGGCCGATCAATGCGGGATTTTGCAGCGCTTGGAGGTCAGCGGCGGAGTCGTCGCCACCGAAGTCGAACACTCCCACGTAGGCCGCAGCCACGGCCACTAAAGAACACCGCATAACGCTCGTTCCCATGCTCCGCGTGGGAATGCCGCCATGGACGCTCCGCGTCCAAAGTGACGCAGAGCGTCACGGGATTCATTCCCACGCAGAGCGTGGGAACGATCCTACCGACTAGACCGCCATTGGCGCGGTCATTGGTGCGTGGTGCTCGTAGCCTTCCAGCGAGAAATCGCTCGGTTCGACCAGTTCCAGCCATTCCGGCTGGTACACGCCAGTCTTGGCAAACTCCGGCACGCGGTCGGAGATCTTCAGCTTAGGCATGGCGAACGGCTCGCGCTTGAGCTGTTCGTTGAGCATGTCCAGATGGTTCTCGTAGACGTGCGCATCACCGATGAAATAGGTGAACCAGCGCGGCGTGTAGCCGGTCAGGCGACCGATCAGGCTCAGCAGCGCGGCGCCTTCGGTGAGGTTGAACGGCGTGCCCAGACCCAGATCGTTGGAACGGATGTAGAGGGTCAGGGAAATTTCCTTGGTCTCGACATTCGGGTGGAACTGGTACAGCAGATGGCACGGCGGCAGGGCCATTTCATCGAGCTGAGCGACGTTCCAGCCGTGGAACAGAATGCGACGACTGCCCGGATCGTTGATGATCGTGTCGACGCACTGACGCACCTGGTCGATGGCTTTGTACAGCACCACGTAGGCCCGGCCGTCTTCTTCGCCTTGAGCGATCTGCTTGTAGCCGTTGCTCAGAGTTTGTTCGATGGCGGCGGTGTTGCTCAGCGGGATCTGCTTGTACGCCGGCCATTTACGCCATTGCACGCCGTAGATTTCGCCGAGGTCGTCGTCACCCTGACGGAAAGGGTTGGCCAGCCACTGCGCGTTTTCGTTGGCGTTCTGATCCCAGACCTTGCAGCCCAGCGCGCGGAATTCAGCGGCGTTGTTGACGCCACGGAGAAAACCGCACATCTCGCCGATGGCCGATTTGAAGGCCATTTTGCGCGTGGTGATCGCCGGAAAACCTTCCTGCAGATCGAAACGCAGCATCGCACCCGGGAAGCTGATGGTGTTGATGCCGGTGCGGTTGGCCTGTTTGCTGCCGTTCTGAATGACGTGCGAGACCAGTTCGAGATATTGCTTCATGAGTTACCTGTGTCCTTTGAGCCCCGGCGTCGCGCGCCGGGGTTCGTAGTTTAAGCCGTCGGCGCGAGCGGTGCTGCCGGTGCGCGACGATAGGCCAGCCAGATCAGGAACAGCCCGCCGATGATCATCGGCACACAGAGCACTTGCCCCATGGTCAGCCAGTTCCAGGCCAAGTAGCCGAGTTGCGCATCCGGTACGCGAACAAATTCGACGATGAACCGGAAGATGCCGTAGAACAGCGCGAACATGCCGGAAACAGCCATGGTCGGACGCGGCTTGCGCGAGAAAATCCACAGGATCAGGAACAGCGCCACGCCTTCGAGCGCGAACTGATACAGCTGCGACGGGTGACGCGGCAGTTGCGCCGGATCGCTGAACGGCGGGAAGACCATCGCCCACGGCACGTCGGTGGCTTTGCCCCACAATTCGGCATTGATGAAGTTACCGATGCGCCCGGCGCCCAGACCGATCGGCACCATTGGCGCGACGAAGTCCATCAACTGGAAGAACGACTTGCCGTTGCGCTTGCCGAACCACAATGCAGCCAGCATTACGCCGATAAAGCCGCCGTGGAACGACATGCCGCCCTTCCACACCTCGAAAATCAGCGTCGGGTTGGCCAGGTAGGCGCTCAGATCGTAGAACAGCACATAGCCCAGACGTCCGCCGACGATCACGCCCATCGACAGCCAGAAGATCAGATCGGAGAGCTTCTCCTTGCTCCAGGTCGGGTCGAAACGGTTGAGCCGGCGCGACGCCAGCAGCCACGCACCGCCGATGCCGATCAGGTACATCAGGCCGTACCAATGGATATTCAGCGGACCGATGGACAGAAAACGGTTGAACACATGTATGTCCAGCGGACCGATGGATAACGCCACCGGGTCGATCTGCGGGTAAGGCAGCATTGCGACTCCTCGTTAGAGTTGAAACCAAAATTCCCGGGCGACGCTGCCACCTCAGGATTAAGCCAGGATTGCGACGCGGCTAAAGCAGGAAGCTCAAACCCACGCTGAACAGCAAAGCGGCGAACAGCCTTTTCAGCAAGCGCGGCGACAATCTATGCGCCAGTCGCGCGCCGAGACGGGCGAAAACCATGCTGGTCAGGGCGATGCCCAACAACGCCGGCAAATAAACAAAACCGAGACTATGCGGCGGCAACAACGGATCGTGCCAGCCCAGAATCATGAAACTTAATGCACTGACCAAGGCAATCGGCAGACCGCAGGCCGATGACGTCGCCACCGCTTGCTGCATCGGCACACTGCGCCAGGTCAGGAACGGCACGGTCAGCGACCCGCCGCCAACGCCAAAAATCGCCGAGGCCCAACCAATCACACTGCCGGCCACGGTCAGACCCACTTTGCCCGGCACGGTTCGGCTGGCCTTGGGTTTGACGTCCAGCGCCAACTGCACCGAGATCACCAAAGCGAACACGCCGATGATCTTTTGCAGGTGCGGCCCGGAAATCGCCTCGGCGGTCAGCGCGCCAAACCCGGCGCCCATGAGAATCCCCACGGTCATCCACATGAAGATCGGCCAGCGCACTGCGCCGCGACGATGGTGTTCACGCACGGCATTGACCGAGGTGAAGATGATCGTCGCCAGCGACGTACCGACCGCCAGGTGGGTCAGGATCGACTGATCGAAGCCCTGCAAGGTGAAACTGAACACCAGCACCGGAACGATGATGATCCCACCACCGACACCGAACAGCCCGGCCAACACGCCAGCACAGGCGCCGAGCGCCAGATAGAGCAGAAATTCCATGTCCTTCTCCCAGACGCATCCCAAAACCGGAGCGGCATGGTAACGGATGCGCGGCCTTCTGCTCCACTGGCGATGGATGCACGGGCGCCGGATGCGTAGAGTGGGCAAAAAACACACAAGGACCACTTTATGTGCCTGATCGTTTTTGCCTGGCGCCCGGGCCATGCCCAGCCGCTGATCGTCGCGGCCAACCGTGACGAGTTCTACGCCCGGCCGAGTCTGCCGCTGGCGCAATGGCCCGAAGCGCCGCACGTGCATGCGGGGCGTGATCTTGAGGCTGGCGGGACGTGGCTAGGCATCGGCGCCAACGGCCGCTTTGCCGCGCTGACCAATATTCGCGACCCGCAGCAGCCGCCCGCGCGCAAATCGCGCGGCGAACTGGTGGCGCGGTTTCTGACCGGCGATCTGTCGATTGATGATTATTTGAGCGATGTGGTCGGGCGCGCCTCGGAATATGCCGGGTTTAACCTGCTGCTCGGCAATAGTCATGAGCTGTGGCATTTCAATGCACGGATATCGGAGCCGATCATGCTGGAGCCCGGTGTTTACGGGCTCTCCAATGCCGGGCTGGATACGCCGTGGCCGAAGTTGCTCAAGGCCAGGGCGGCGTTGGGCGCAGTGCTGGATGAACCGACACCTGCGCGGTTGCTGGGGTTGTTGAGCGATGCGCAGACTGCGCCGTCTGCCGAATTGCCGGATACCGGGGTCGGCATGGCGACGGAGACGTTGTTATCGAGTGTGTTTATCGCCAGCCAGAGTTACGGGACGCGGGCGAGTACGGCGCTGATCGTGCAGGCGGATGGGACGCGGCGGATGGTCGAGCGGAGTTTTGGGCCGTATGGCGGGCATTTGGGCGAGGTGGATATCAGAATCTAAAGATCGCAGCCTGCGGCAGCTCCTACAGGAATACACATTCCATGTAGGAGCTGCCGCAGGCTGCGATCTTTTAAAGAGCCTTGATGACGGCCGGTGGATTGATCTTCGACAACCCTAGGTTCTTCAGCGCCAGTTGCAGCGAGCTGTGGATCACTTGCGGGTTATCGATGGTCATCAGTTCAGCCAGCAACTCCTTGGCCTTGCTCAGATTGACCTGACGCAACATCCACTTGACCTTCGGCAAGTTGGTGGCGTTCATCGACAAACTGTCGAAACCCATCGCCATCAACAGCACCGCCGCCGCCGGATCACCGGCCATCTCGCCGCAGATACTCACCGGTTTGCCTTCCGCATGCGCATCACGCACCACCGTTTGCAGGGCTTGCAACACCGCCGGGTGCAGGTAGTCGTAAAGATCGGCCACACGCGGGTTGTTGCGGTCGACCGCCAGCAAATACTGGGTCAAGTCGTTAGAGCCGACAGAAAGGAAGTCGACCATCCGCGCCAATTCCTTGGTCTGGTACACCGCTGCAGGGATCTCGATCATCACGCCAATCGGCGGCATCGGCACGTCGGTGCCTTCGTCGCGCACTTCGCCCCAGGCCCGATGGATCAGGTGCAGGGCTTCTTCGAGTTCATGGGTGCCGGAGATCATCGGCAGCAGAATCCGCAGGTTGTTCAGGCCTTCGCTGGCCTTGAGCATCGCGCGGGTCTGCACCAGGAAGATTTCCGGGTGGTCGAGGGTGACGCGAATGCCGCGCCAGCCGAGGAACGGGTTGTCTTCCTTGATCGGGAAGTACGACAGCGACTTGTCACCGCCGATGTCGAGGCTGCGCATGGTCACCGGTTGCGGGTGGAATGCGGCGAGCTGCTCGCGGTAGATCGCCAGTTGTTCCTTCTCGCTTGGGAAGCGCTGGTTGATCATGAACGGCACTTCGGTGCGGTACAGGCCGACACCTTCGGCGCCACGCTTCTGCGCCCGCGCCACGTCGGCGAGCAAACCGGTGTTGACCCACAGCGGCATGCGGTGGCCATCGAGGGTCACGCACGGCAGGTCGCGCAGGGTATCGAGGCCCAGCGCCAGTTGTTTCTCTTCTTCGACGACTTCGGCGAACTGCTTGCGCAGCACTTCGCTCGGGTTGGTGTAGACCTCGCCGCGTGTGCCGTCGACGATCATTTCGATGCCGTCGACCTTGGCGTACGGCAGGTCGACCAGACCCATCACCGTCGGAATGCCCATCGCCCGGGCAAGGATCGCCACGTGCGAGTTACCCGAACCGAGTACCGAGACCAGACCGACCAGCGTGCCTTCCGGCACCTCGCCGAGCATCGCCGGCGTCAGTTCTTCGCTGACCAGAATGGTTTTTTCCGGGTAGACCAGGTTCTGCTGACGCTCTTCCTGCAAATACGCGAGCAGGCGACGGCCAAGGTCTTTGACGTCTGACGCACGTTCCCGCAGGTAGGCGTCGTCCATCAGTTCGAAACGGTTGACGTGTTCCGTGACCACCTGCCGCAGCGCGCCCTGGGCCCACTGACCGGTCTTGATCACGGTGGTGATTTCGCTGCCCAGCGAGGCATCGTCGAGCATCATCAGGTAGACGTCGAACAGCGCGCGCTCTTCCGGGCGCAACTGCGTCGCGAGTTTGGCGGACAACGCGCGCATGTCGGCACGCACGCCTTCGATGGCGGTCTTGAACAGCGCCAGCTCAGCGTCGATGTCGGTGATGGTCTTGTCGGGCACCACGTCGAGATCGGCCGGCGGCAGCATGACCACCGCCGTACCGACCGCCGCACCCGGCGAACCCGGCACGCCGACGAACTTGGCTTCCTGAATGCCTTTGCCCTGACGGCCCAGACCACGGATCGAACCGGTGGCCTCGGCGTGGGCGATAACGCCGGCGAGCTGCGCGCTCATGGTCACGAGGAAGGCTTCTTCACCTTCGTCGAACTGGCGGCGTTCTTTTTGCTGGATGACCAACACGCCGACGACGCGGCGGTGGTGAATGATCGGAGCACCGAGGAACGAGGCGTAACGCTCTTCACCGGTTTCGGCGAAGTAGCGGTAGCGCGGGTGAACCGAAGCGTTTTCGAGGTTCAGGGGTTCTTCACGCGTGCCGACCAGACCGACCAGACCTTCGTTGGGTGCCATGCTGACCTTGCCGATCGAGCGCTTGTTCAAGCCCTCGGTGGCCATCAGGACGAAGCGGTTGGTCTCGGGATCAAGCAGGTAGACCGAGCAGACCTGGCTGCCCATGGCCTCTTTGACGCGCAACACAATAATCCCCAACGCCGCCTTGAGATCCTTGGCGGAGTTAACTTCCTGGACGATCTTGCGCAGCGTATTGAGCATGGCTCGGGGTCGAACTCCGTCGTCAGTCGCGCGCTAAAAGGCGCGGGGCAAGCTCTTTGAGGGCGCGGCGATACACCTCGCGCTTGAATGTCACCACCTGGCCCAACGGATACCAATAGCTGACCCAGCGCCAGCCATCGAACTCCGGTTTACCGGTCAAATCCATCCGCACCCGCTGCTCGTTGGAGATCAGGCGCAGGAGAAACCATTTCTGTTTCTGGCCGATGCACAGCGGTTGGCTGTGGGTACGCACCAGACGTTGCGGCAAACGATAGCGCAACCAGCCCCGGGTACAGGCCAGTATTTCAACATCTTCACGTTCCAAGCCAACTTCTTCGTTCAGCTCGCGGTACAAGGCGTCTTCCGGCGTCTCTTCAGGGTTGATTCCCCCTTGCGGAAACTGCCAGGCATCTTGATTGATACGGCGAGCCCATAGCACCTGGCCGGCGTCATTCGTCAGAATGATCCCGACATTGGGGCGGAAACCATCGGGGTCGATCACGGGCACAACCTCGCAAACGCATGTCGCCGCATTGTTCCACAAAGGTTGATAAGGCGGCAACGAAGCTTCCTACCTTATGTGCACTCTTGTGAAAAGACCGTATTCTTGTCGCCTTTTTACAGACTTATCAGCGGGTAACTGCAATGCGCCTGGCTCTATTCGATTTGGACAACACCCTTCTGGGCGGCGACAGCGATCACGCCTGGGGCGACTATCTGTGTGAGCGCGGCTTCCTCGACCCGATTGCGTACAAAGCGCGCAACGACGAGTTCTATCAGGATTACCTGGCCGGCAAACTGGATAACGCCGCGTACCTGAACTTCTGCCTGGAGATCCTCGGCCGCACCGACATGGCCGTGCTCGAGCAATGGCACAGCGATTACATGCGCGACTGCATCGAACCGATCGTCCTGCCGCAGGCGCTGGAATTGCTGAAAAAACACCGTGATGCCGGCGACAAACTGGTGATCATCACCGCGACCAACCGTTTCGTCACCGCGCCGATTGCTGTGCGTCTGGGCGTTGAAACTCTGATCGCCACTGAATGCGAAATGGTTGATGGCCGCTACAGCGG
This sequence comes from Pseudomonas sp. SM4, assembly GCF_051913165.1. NCBI lineage: Bacteria > Pseudomonadati > Pseudomonadota > Gammaproteobacteria > Pseudomonadales > Pseudomonadaceae > Pseudomonas > Pseudomonas sp. SM4. The sequence goes on from NZ_JBODOE010000008.1 coordinate 307,176, forward strand.
GCGCAGCACGGATATTCCGTGCTTCCGCGAAGGCAAGGTGACGCGCCTGAATCGTTGGCTGGAAGAGACCGGGTATTCGCTGGACGACAGCTATTTCTATAGCGATTCGATGAATGACTTGCCGTTGCTGGAGCAGGTGGCGAATCCCGTCGCTGTCGATCCGGATCCGAATCTGCGTGCCGAGGCCGAGAAGCGTGGCTGGCCAGTGATTACTCTGCGCGACTGATGACGCCATCGCTGGCAAGCCAGCTCCCACAGGGACTATCAGTGGACACAAATTTTGTGGACAGCTCAAAAACCTGTGGGAGCTGGCTTGCCAGCGATTGGCTCGACTCGGTATGTAGCCTTAAACAGGCTTGGCACCCATCAACCCCGCAATGGCGAGAAACCCAACGCCGCTGACAATCGCCAGGGCCAGATTGAATTTCCAGTTACCTACCCCGCTAGTCCACAGCCGATTAAGCCGCACCAACAGCCACACGGCACTCAACGTGGCCACGGCATAGATCACGCTGGAACCCAGAATCCAGAACTGCCCCAGTGGCCAGCCGATCAGGTGTACCAACCACCAGCCGGTGAAAGGCATGCTCAGCATACCTATCAGCATCAAACACCAGATAAACAGCCAAGGGCGCTGCATCGTGCTCGCTGGCCCTTCGCTGCGATTACGCCAGGTCAGAGCGGCAAGCCCCAACCCGCTGACGAGGATCACCACGGTCGCCGCGACGTGAAGGACTTTCAGGGTGGTCAGGGTTTCCATGAATTTCTCTTCCTTGGGCCATGCCCATCAGCGTAGCCGCTCAGCCAAGAAACAGCTGATAGGCCGGGTTCTCGCTTTCATCCCAGTACGGGTAGCCGATTTCCTCAAGCGCCGCCGGCACCAGATGACGCTCGTCGTGCGGCACTTGCAGGCCGGCGACCACACGGCCATCGGCGGCGCCGTGGTTGCGGTAGTGGAACATCGAGATGTTCCAGCGCCCACCGAGCTTGTTAAGGAAGTTGAACAGTGCGCCCGGACGTTCCGGGAATTCGAAGCGGAACACCACTTCATCGACCACCTGCGCCGCGCGGCCGCCGACCATATGGCGGATGTGCAACTTGGCCAGTTCATTGTCGGTCAGGTCGAGCACCGGGAAGCCCTGCTCAGTGAGGCTCGCCAGCAACGCACTGCGCGGGTCGTTTTCCGGGTGGGTCTGCACGCCAACGAAGATGTGCGCTTCGCTGCCGGTGTTGTAGCGGTAGTTGAATTCGGTGATCTGGCGCTTGCCGATGGCTTCGCAAAACGCCTTGAAGCTGCCGGCCTTCTCGGGAATGGTCACGGCAATGATCGCTTCGCGGCCTTCACCCAGTTCAGCGCGCTCGGCGACGTGGCGCAAGCGGTCGAAGTTGACGTTGGCGCCGGAGTCGATGGCGACAAAGGTCTGGCCGCTGACGCCGCGTTGCTCAACGTACTTCTTGATCCCGGCTACGCCCAACGCACCGGCAGGTTCGGTGATCGAGCGGGTATCATCGTAGATATCCTTGATGGCTGCGCAGATCTCGTCAGTGCTGACGGTGATCACTTCATCGACATAGTCTTTGCAGATCTCGAAGGTGTGCTGGCCGATCTGCGCCACCGCCACGCCATCGGCAAAGATTCCCACGGTCGGCAGCACCACGCGCTCACCGGCAGCCATCGCCGCTTGCAGGCAGTTGGAGTCGTCCGGCTCGACGCCGATGACCTTGATGTCCGGACGCAGGTATTTGACGTACGCGGCGATACCGGCGATCAGACCGCCACCACCGACCGGGACGAAAATCGCGTCCAGCGGCTGCGGGTGCTGGCGCAGAATTTCCATCGCCACGGTGCCCTGCCCGGCGATGGTGTGCGGATCGTCGTATGGGTGGATGTAGACGTAGCCTTTTTCATCGACCAGTTTCAGCGAGTAGGCCAGCGCTTCCGGGAACGAGTCGCCGTGCAGTACCACTTTGCCGCCACGCGAACGCACGCCTTCGACCTTGATCTCGGGGGTGGTCTTGGGCATGACGATGGTGGCTTTCACGCCCAACACTTTCGCCGCCAGGGCCAGACCCTGCGCATGGTTGCCCGCCGACGCGGTGACCACGCCACGGGCGCGCTCTTCGTCGGTCAGCTGAGTCAGCTTGTTGTAGGCGCCGCGAATCTTGAACGAGAACACCGGCTGCAAGTCTTCGCGCTTGAGCCAAATGTCATTGCCCAGCCGCTCGGAGAGCTGGCGAGCGTTCTGCAGCGGGGTTTCTACGGCAACGTCATAAACGCGCGAGGTGAGGATCTTTTTGACGTACTGTTCGAGCATCGGAAAGCATCACTGAGCGGGTTGGGCAGGGCCAAGGAGTCTAACCCGGCTTTTGCCCGGGCGACCACACGAATCCAGAGGTTTTAGCCGCGCCTTAAAAGATCGCAGCCTTCGGCAGCTCCTACAGAATGCATGCGATTCCTGTAGGAGCTGCCGCAGGCTGCGATCTTTTGATCTGCCAATAGGACAATGACCTTCCCAGACATGGGGCCTATAATGCCGGCCTTTCCGTTCTCACCTTGCCCGCTTCCGGAGCCCGCATGACCCAGGATCAACTCAAACAGGCAGTGGCTCAGGCCGCCGTCGACTTCATCCTTCCGAAACTCGACGACAAGAGCATCGTCGGGGTCGGCACCGGCTCCACCGCCAACTGCTTCATCGACGCACTGGCCCAGCACAAGGGCGCGTTCGATGGCGCGGTCGCCAGCTCCGAAGCCACTGCCGCGCGCCTTAAGGGCCACGGGATTCCGGTGTATGAGCTGAACACCGTCAGCGATCTGGAGTTCTACGTCGACGGCGCCGATGAAAGCGACGCGCACCTGAACCTGATCAAGGGCGGCGGCGCTGCCCTGACCCGCGAGAAGATCGTCGCGGCCGTGGCCAAGACCTTCATCTGCATCGCCGACGCCAGCAAACTGGTGCCGGTGCTGGGCGAATTCCCGCTGCCGGTCGAAGTGATCCCGATGGCCCGCAGCCACGTCGCGCGTCAGTTGGTAAAACTGGGCGGCGACCCGGTGTACCGCGAAGGCGTACTGACCGACAACGGCAACATCATCCTCGATGTGTTCAACCTGCAGATCACCAACCCGGTGGAGCTGGAAGCGCAGATCAATGCGATTGTTGGCGTGGTCACCAACGGCCTGTTCGCGGCACGTCCGGCGGACCTGCTGCTGCTGGGCACCCCCGAAGGCGTGAAAACCCTCAAGGCTGAGTAAGCCAAACTGCCCGAAAATGTATGGGCAAACGAATAAACCTGTGGGAGCTAACCTTGTGGTGAGGGGATTTATCCCCGATGGGCTGCGTAGCAGTCCTGCTTTTTGGGGCCGCTTCGCGACCCATCGGGGATAAATCCCCTCACCACAAAAGCCAGCTCCCACAGTGTTTTGCGGTGTTTGTCAGGGTTGAGTGGGTTTTTTGAAGACGTAGAACAGGTTCGGCTCGCTCACCAGGTACAACGTGCCGTCGTCGTCCATCGCAATGCCTTCCGCCTGTGGCACGGTTTTCTTCAAACCCTGACGCCCGCCACTGATCGACATGGTGCTCAACGGGCGCCCATCGACATCCAGTTCCAGAATCAACCGTGACTCGTCCGACAGCGCCAACAAATGGCCGCTGCGCTCATCGTATTGCAGGCTCGACAGGTCACGCACAAACATCCCGGCATCGCGCTTGGGGTTGTTGATCACGTGCACCGCGTAAGACTTTTCCGGGTTGAAGTGCGGGAAGCCATGCACTTCGTAGATCAGCATCGGGTCGCGCTCTTTTGCTACAAACAAGCGCTTGCCCACGGAATCATAGGCCAACCCCTCGAACCCCTTGTTGCCGCTCATGTGCACGCCGAGGGTCATCTGCTCGGCATCGGCCGCATCGAGGAAGGTCGTGTCTTTTTCCAGGTGGATCTTGATCAGCCGCTGCTGGCGTTCGTCGGTGATCACATAGGTGTCGGCGCTGATGAACTCGACCGCTTCCGGGTCGCCGAAACCGATCAGCGCGATGCGCCGCAGGATCTTGCCTTCCAGCGACAACTCGACCAACTCGGCATTCTTGTTGGTGACGGTGAACAGGCTTTTGCGCACCGGATCGAAGGTCAGTGCTGAAACATCGTCGTCCAGCCCTTCGATGACTCGCGCTTCGATCTCGACTCGATATTGGTCCAAGGCAATGGACTCACTGCTCTGCGTCTGCCACAGCGTATGCAGGTTGAACCAGGCGCGCTCGAACAGACGCATATATTGGCCAATCGCAATCAACGCGATCAGGGCAATCACCGACAGGAAGATGACCAGAGGTTTGGGACGGGCAAGTCGACGCATTCGGGCGGGCTCGGAATCAAAACAGGCGGATGAAATATCACGCCCGTCTGAACTGAAGCTTAATGGCCACTTGCCCCAAACCACAACCCAACCTCGTGTAGGAGCTGCCGAAGGCTGCGATCTTTTGATTTTGTTTTCAGGATCAAAATCAAAAGATCGCAGCCTGCGGCAGCTCCTATGTATGGACTCGCCCCATCATTCAACCGGCTTTTGAACACTGTTACCCGATTGCATCTATGTATAAGGCCTATTCGAGGAAGCGTTAAGCGGCTTCTGGCCAACATTGGGTAAGCTCGCGATATGCCGATTACAGTAAGGCCTCAAGGGCCAGTAGGAGCTCAGGCATCAATTCGCGACGGTCTGACCTGGGGTCAATGTTCTTAGCATGGGTTGAAGCGGCTTAGCGCCTCGGTGGCAGAACTCTTTTATCAGTGACTCATCGTCGCCTCCTGGCCATTGCCTGGCTGGCGACGATAGGTTTGATCGTTTTGCAGCAGCACCCAGAGAATCCGAAGATTGCGATTGGCCAATCGCACCGCAGCCTCCTTGCGACCCAATCGGTTGATCCAGCGTTGGAGCCGCTGATCGTCCGGCTGCTGTGAATC
>NZ_JBODOE010000009.1:0-298314 GCF_051913165.1 Pseudomonas sp. SM4
GTTGTTTGGTCATCTGACACCTCGATCTGGCGAGCATTCTCGCCTAAATGGGTGTCCGGTTTCATTAGACCACTACAACAACCCTTACGAGCAGCCTTACCTCCGGATCTTTGGAAAAATCCGCCTGAAGCACGGTCGCAATCATCGTGCCCTCCGCTTGGGCGAGGGACGATAGTAAGGACAGTATAAAAACGACGCCGAATCTGAAAATTTTCATTCCCTGGTTTCCTTGGAAAAACAATAAAAGCCTGAAATTCATCCGATCTGAATTTGACCCACTCAACCTTCAGAATCAGACGTAGATGCCCTGCTGTAAGACCCATCCACGTTCTGGCGTAGGCACCTAAACAGAACTCACGATCCTCTGCTAACCGGATGTCATGTTCGTCGGACATTTCCCGCAGGACGCCAAGCCATCCATGAACTATCCACCCCTTGCATTCACCGCTAACCTTGATTTGTCACCGCAAAAAACGATGACACGGACGTGCAAGTCCGGGTAAAAGACGACGCGCAACGTCATTGGTCGCTGATCGGGCATTTCCCTGCTCGCGCAACCGACTGTATGGCGGCTGTGCGCGGGAGATCCTTCTTTCGAGAATGATCTGCCGGGTCCGTCTGCCCGGTCTTGCACACCTGCGCACAGCTGCCACCTTATTTGCGTGCAAGCGAACGGTAGTGGCTCCTCACATACAGACGGAGATACACCCATGTTCAAAGTGACGCCCAACCCGCCAGACAACACCGGCACCCCAACCGAAGAACCCCTCGACACCGAAATGCTCGACAGAGAAGCCGCCGACCGCGCCTTCGCCCACTACTTTCCGCCTACCGTCGACAAACTGTTCAAACGCCGCAAAAGCGGACTCTTCACTATCTCAACAGGCATTGACCCGGAAGCCCTACTGGCCAACGCCTCCGAAGACATGCTGTCCATCAGCGCCATCGCCGCCAAATTAGCGGACGACGTAGAAGGCTCTAACCGCTCCGTAGCACTGGCCCTTAGCCGAATTGCCGATGGCGCGCAGCTCATGGTGGAGCGTGCGCTGGATCACCTGGAAGAATTAATCGCGGCGAGGCAGGAAGCTAAGACCTAAGTGGAACGGATAGGGGGGATAAGCACTTCCCCCTTTCCCAATCAGCAATAATCGAATAAACCAAAGGCAGTGAAAAATTCTACTTAATACGCTCCCCCACTCTTTTGGGGATTTTTGCGAACTTTCCTGATTGCTGCATCAGCAGGCTGTATTTTTTGTAGTTTTCAGCCGAAAGTTCTTTGAGCCCTAATCCCCAGTAAGCATCTGCCAGATTCAAATAGGCGACTGTCCTATCCGGATTCTCCGATACAACTACTTTCAATAACTCAATCGCTTCCTGATAGTACCCGGCTTCAGCAAATAAGAATCCAACATCGTTGGACCACCCCACCATACCGGGGTAGTAATACTTCTCCACCACATAAGAGTCCGGAGCACAGCTATCACTTGAACCGCCATCAACCAACATATTCCCCATTAATTCTTTTAGCTTTGCTTTATCGCCAATTTTAAAAGCTGCCAACGCCTTTTCAAAATTTGAAGTCACGGAAACCGAAAAAAGCTTTTCACTACCTATTTTTTTAGCCAGGAAATCCGAGCGGAGTTTTTTTAAGTACTCAAACGCTTTCGCACCATCGAACTCTTCAAATGGAATAGACATTAAGTCATTTGAAGGCAGCGCATAAACGCTCAATATCGACCTGTCACACTCACTATTGCTGCTTACAAGTAGAACTTTACTCACCACAATTTTTTTGACTGACGCGTCATACTGGAACTGCACATTAAAGACAGACTCAGTATTACCGTCCTCCCTTGTAGTCAAATTAATTATATCGCCTGCCCTAGAGGATGCATATTTATAAAGTAAATCCTCGCCCTGCCCCCCCGAAACACTTACTATTTTTTCTTGACCGCTTAGCACAGCCACAGCAAACCCATCATAACTTGCCGGAGAATATTCATTTCTTATATCGGGTAGCGCAAAGGATGCTTTGCTTATTACGGATTGCTTACCATCTTTATCTGCCACAATACTCAACGACTTTCCAACAACGCCTTCTTCTTTAAAAATCAACAGCTTTTGCCCGACAAAATCCGGTATTAATTTTATATGAAATTCCTTTACAACCTCCGAAGCCGAATCTGTAGATTGAGACGCCCATACCATAGAGTTCGCAAATACAAAAAATAGAATATTAAGAAATCTGATTTTTTGACATAGACTGCTCACTGCCCAATCTCCCGATATATGAAGGTAAAATTATTTCCAACCACACCCGCCATCTTCGGAAGCGTCGACTGTTGGATCAAACCTAAACGAGTACTCCTTACCATTCGTTTTTCTATATTCCATTGAAACTATTATTCCACCCTGACTAACCATTTCATACTTACCGGTTATTTTACCGTCTAACACTTCGGACCATGTCCGCGTCAACTGCACCGCTGCTTGAGGATCCAACACTTCACGTTCAATATTACTCAACACCAGTGATATCGGCTGCTTTGATTGTTTACATTTAACAAACCCTCCGTGCCAATCAGTAGGATCATCAGAATAAGTTCGTAGTTCGTATTTTATTTTTCCATCAGGTACAGACACGAAACAGAGCGACTCTGATTTAATCTCACAATAGGCATGAACTGGAAAACAGAATAACAATACCGCTAGAAATTTTTTCATTTATATAGCTCACTGAAATCAAATCCGCCTCACCCTGCTTGGTCCACAACCAAACTAATTCAACCGCTCACCAACCCTTTCAGGTACCTTACTTACCATGTCTTTTCTCTTCATTGCCTCGCGGTACTCAGCATAATACCGCCTCGCCTGGTCATGCTTTCCAAGGGCCCATAAAGAGTCAGCCACGTTAAGCTTTAGCGGCACTCTGAGTGGCGCTAAAGGCAATATTCTTTCATAAATCTGCATAGCCAAAAGATACTCACCACCTTGTGCAAAGTAGAACGCAACATCGTTATAGTCATGAATATATTGTTCAGGTGGGTAACATGCCATGTATGAAGGCATACCCATAAAAACATAATCTCTCAGTATACTAGCGTGAGACTCTTTCTCAACCAAACCAGCCATCTTAGCGAGCAATGATTTTGGCGGCACACCCGCTGAAGAAATGTCAAAAACATCCCCATTCGCCATCTTCCACTGTTCACCTTGCCACGCACCATCACACTGAAACACAGAGCCAACATTTACGGTACAGCCGGTATCCATTGAAATCAGATCACAGTATGCCTGAGAGGAAATGAAGCTATTACCCTCGTCATCTATTACTTCTCCAGCATTGGTACGCTGGATCAGCAAATACCTTTTATCCGGAGAAAGCGAATCCGCACTGGGATATGCTACAACTCCTTCCGCCGAGGTATCCATACCACTAGGAACGGCATATATCTTAAAAGACGCACCTGCACCGCTATACTCTATGTCGCGCCAGCCACCATATTTTTCATTGAAGCTCCGGGCCTTGAGCGAGGTACCGCCCACCCCGCGAATTTCAATGTTTTCTATGTCCGCATTCGCAGTATGTATGGATACAAAACATAAAATCACGAATAAAAAGTATTTGTCAGACATTCAGCAAAACTCTCCAAACAAGGATATCAAGTCAGGTCACTGCTCATAAAAAGTGATAAATGGCACAATCGATGAATTGGCACTCACCGTCGCCCCGTAAATCTTCATGATTGATTCAGCATTTAAATAAAAAGAAAGATGGGGAACAACAAATAAGGGCAGGGATATATTTAAATGAAACATATAAATCCAACCCCTTTTCATGAAGCAAAGTGAATCGCCGACCAATGCACTCTGGGCTATTAGCGGGCGAAGACTGGACACCCAAAAAAAATCTTCTTTAATGTTTATTTCTTATGAAAGTCGACTTCACGGAGGAAATATATATAGGTAAATTCGCCAACCCACACTTAAGCACCCTCGAATAAATAAGTATCTAGGATACGATAATATTTAAACAGGACAAACACATCATCCTTTTCACTCTTAATTATGACGTAAGAATGGCTTACCCCCCAATTCCACCGAACTTTACACCTCTAATATTATCTGCAATTAAACTTAGATTTTACCGATGCCGGTATACGCGATGACTTTCCCTGCTCATTCATTTTATTTGCGTAATCCTTATAGAGCAGGCACGCATCTTTTTTCATGCCTATATCCCAGTACGCATCTGCCAGATTTAAGACAGCAACAACCCTCTTAGGATATTTTTGATTAATGACCTTCAAGAGCATCGCTGCCAAGATAGGTTCTTTATTTCGATATAGATAATAGGCATAGTCATTGACCGCCACGACATTATCGTCACCAACAATCAAAGTTAACTCGTATATTAGATCTTTCGGAATACTGATTCGCTCCCCAGCGGCACCGGCCTTAAAGAACAGAGAACTATTTTCGCCTTCAGTCAGTTTTTTTAATATAAACTTAAAGTCATTATGTATTTCCATTATTTTATTATTTTCCGCGGCATTTTTGACAACCGGACCATTGCCAGAAAATTGAGAAAATGTTACACAGCAATCAATGCGCCGCACGTCAAATCGCTGAGGAAACTTAGCCTCACTTGGGACTTCCTCGCCACCGATGGAGTATTTCTCATCCCTGAAAGGCTCCTCCCACTGTGACATTTTGTATAGCACCCAATCGTTAACACTCAAATTCCACCTGAAATCGTACTTTGTTATTAAAGTGTTGTGTATTTGATAATCAATGAGCAGCGAAAAATCACCTGGTATGTATCCGCTGGAAAGACCACCGTTACCAAGTTCAAAGGAACCAGTTCTTTTTTCATCCGTGCCGCCAATGCTTATTGTTATATTCGAAAAATCGAGATCATCAACAGGTAGTGATACGGAGTAGCTATCACATATCCCGTCGGCATTCAGATCGACTTCACAGTTAGGCTCTGCTTGCGCGGCACTGGTTACGAACAAAAAAATCAAAACAAATAAAAATTTCATCAAAGGGTTCCTCCAAGCGCAATTATTCGGGCTTCAGCATGCTGCTTCGCAACAGACGCAGTTCTACCTGGGGCATAATATTTCTTTGTTGTATTGCCGCTCACTGAAGAATTTGTGTTGTACAACTCAATAAAGCGCTTATATCCTATTATCGCTTGGGCAGGGTCTGATGCTTTGCCGGAAGTCCCTCCTGCGGGATCGCTCCAAAGCCCCCAAGCAAATGAAAACTTAGCATCTTTGTATGCTTTACTTTCAGCCAATTCATAAGCACCTGACCTATTCAGCTTAGCGCAGCCCTGTATATTTAACGTCTTCAGTGCGAGATTCAAGAACTGCAGTCGATCGTCATAGCCATTGAACCCACCATTTACTTTCGCTGTGCAGTAAATAAAGTCATCTATATCAGAGCTTGAAGTCAGGCCTTTATAGTTAGCCCAAAACCATCCAACCGAAACAACACTATGTGGCAATTGCGCCATCTTGTGGTAATTGGGCGCCCCAAGGAAATTTTCATTTATAAAAAGCCCATAAGCTTTATAGTTTTCCTCATAGGTAATCTGAATGAGCCCGCGACCGATATATGGCGCATAAGCCGGAGTACCATTAACGCCTTCAACCGTAAGTCGAAGACTGCCACTTTCGTGCAACATTTGAGCAAGAACATGCGCTTTACTAATACAAGTGACAATACCTGCCGTTGCATACATTTCAGTAAGCAAATCTGTATATTTATTAATATTAGCCTGTGTTGCTAATGGTGCGATCAGCTTCATTTGCTCTTTCGTAATAGTTTCAGAACAATTACACCCAGCGCTGTGTACGAAAGATGAAATGAGACCAACGGGATTAATATGCTGCACACGGGACTCGTTAGTAATTCCGTGCTGCCCAATTAGTTTTTCCCACCAACTGAGGCGTTCAATTCGCGCCTTCTCCTCTACCCACGCTTTGTGAGGGTCAGAATCGCTATGGCCGATAATTTCATCCAACGCATCCCATTTTTCTTTTTTGTACTCCCATTCATTCTCATAACGCGTCACCATCTGCGATATAGGCTGAGAGAACCATGGTTTGCCCAACGCCTCAGCAATTTCAGACGGCGCGATTTTCTTATCTCCATTCCTATCGAGAATTTTGTACAACGTCTCATTAACAGAACCAGCTAGGGCGGTCTCTACATTAGGCAGATACGACTCTCGCTCTTGTTCATCAAGACTCTCTTGAGCATGCAGAAAAGCTGCTAAGTGATCGACATTGCTTGTAGTTTCGTTAATAAAGGTAAATCCATTCCACTCAAACGGAGAGTGCCTCGAGAGCACTGTATCGGGTTCGGCAAACCATCCATCAATTCCATTACCATTTTTGTCACCTAACAAACCATCCAGGCGCCACCAATAGGTAGTGGAAGTCGATGTACCCATCACTACAGACTCTTTGATTTTCTTCTCCGCGGGTAATGCTTCAAGGAGTCCAACAGGAATATAGAAGTCATACCCCACTTTATTACCTGGGTCTGCTGCCTTAGGAGGTGTTGCGGAGTTCATGTGTGGCGCATGAGTAACTAACCACGTATCTGCTGGTATCTTTACTAATGACTTTTCAGCAGCGGGCAGGCCGATAGCCTTCTCTTTACTTTTATTAGTAAAAGCTTCCACGTCCTCACAGCTGAAAACTTCGAGGTGTAATAAATTCTTCGGCGCGGAATCTGCATGGGTCTGATATTTGCCAACATGCCCCAACACCTCACCGGCCTTAACTTTGAAGGACTCAGCAAGTGGAATTACCTGCCCAATAGGAGCATGGGGCTCGTTCTTGGCCTCCAAATCTTCAAGCCAGACAAATCCAGGCAATTTACCGTCATCACCTACGTTGAGAGCTGGAATAGGCTGACCGCTTATGATCTCCGCTAGCTTACGGTACTGTCTTGCGGCTTGTTCGTCGCTAATCCTGATCTGTGTACCCGCCGGTAAAAACGCGATAGGTTGCCCACTGCGGGTCACATCGCGAACGTTGGCGCCGCTCTTCTGGTCTGGAGGAGCGTCTTGTGCTTCCTCCCCTACCAAGTAGCTCTCCCCCCCCAGATGTTTCATTTGCCCTTTAAATACCCATCCAGTGTTGACAGCCAAGCTGGGGAACTCAGGCGTCACGCTTACTACCGCAAGCCAGCTTTGGTTGGACGGTGCGGGTTTGGTAAGAACCTTAGTGCCACGGGGTAGTACGGCCAATATAGGTGTTTGAGACGAATTGCCTTCACGAACCCTTAGCCCCAATGATTTGGTTTGAAGATTTTCCTTTACTTGATAGAGGCCTTTCCCCCAAAAACCCGGTGGCTTAAGTGAAGGATTCGCTTTATAGGTTTCCCAATCAAGCAGGTGCATATAGAGACTGAAGAACGTCAGGCTCGGCCCAAGCGCAGCAGCCGCACCGGTAGCAGGAGCCGGCGTAGAAGGTGCAGGAAGCTCAAGTCGATGCTTCACCAACACAAACCCCGTCGAATAAACCGAGTGCGTCGAGCCAAAATCAGATGTCGGGTACTTTTCGTCGATACGGTACGCGACGACCTCTCCATCAGCGATGCACCTGACCTCTGTCAGATCGTTGACCAATCCCGAAGCCTCATCGAAATGAACACCACCATGCCAAAGACCGTTGGCCCCCAACGGGTAGTAACCATCTTTGGCTTTGGCTAACGCCTTATAGAATTGCTGCGGATCGGTCGCTTCGCCGGTACCCACTTTCAGGGGATACGACCATTTTTGAATTTTGTTCGTTGTCTCTGTCATTACCAATTACCTGAATTCTGATCCCTGGTGGCATGGATTGCCGTCGATGTGTTACCCAGAAAAATTGAGCATGCGCTTTGGCTTTTGTTTGATCTTTTCCTCAGGCGAATTACCCAACGCCTGATCCATCAAACTCCCCGCCTTATCCTTATCCGCCGCCCCCGGCAGCACCGGCGGTTTAATCCCGATCCCGGTCCCATTCCCAGGCGCCCCACCGGCATTAATCTTCACCACCGGCCCAACCACCGTCACACCACCGCCATCGAGCTTGATAAAGCTCCCACCCCCAAGAATGGTCAGCTCCGTCCCCGCTTCAATAACGATCTTGTCCCCAGCCTTGAGATGAATCTCTTTCCCCGCGCTGGTCAGTTGCGCAGTGCCCAGTTTGATGTGCTGGTTCTGTCCAACTGTCAGGTGATCATCGATTCGCGTTTCAACCTTGCGGTCGGACACCGTGGTGCGGTGTTCTTCAGCCTTGAGCTCGGTGTAGGTGTTTTTCTCAACGGTGTCGTGGCGTTCGTTGCCGACCCGAATCTTCTGGTCGCGCTCAACGTTTTCATCCCAGTCGCGCTGGGCGTGGATGTAGATTTGCTCCGCGCCTTTCTTGTCTTCGATGCGCAGTTCGTTGTACCCGCCGCCACCCGGTGAGCTGAGCGTTTTGAACACACTGCGCGTCTTGTTCGCCGGCAAGGCGTAGGGCACCGGGTTTTCCTTGTGGTACAGGCAGCCGGTGACGAGGGGTTGGTCGGGGTCGCCTTCGAGGAAGGTGACGAGGACTTCCATGCCGACGCGCGGGATGCTGATGGCGCCGTAGCGGTCGCCGGCCCAGGAGCTGGAGACGCGCAGCCAGCAGCTGGTTTTGTCGTCGGCCTGGCCTTCGCGGTCCCAGTGGAATTGCACTTTGATACGGCCGTATTGGTCGCAGTGGATTTCTTCACCGGCGGGGCCGGTGACGTGGGCGGTCTGGCTGCCGAGTACGCGCGGTTTCGGGTGTTCGAGGGCCGGGCGGTAGAACACGTCCCACGGGGTGCCGAGGAAGGTGTTGCGGTAGCCCTGGTGGAAGTCGTCTTTGTTGTCGGTGGTGTCGCTGGTCACGCCTTCTTCGAGGACTTGCGGTTGTTTGCCTTCGTGGAAGATTTCGGTGAGCAGCCACAGGTCGTTCCACTCGGTGCGCGGGTGGTCGGACAGTTCCATGAAGTGGCCGCTGACCAGACGGGTCTGGTCGCCACGCCCTTCGGCCTGACGGTAGTCGGCGCGGTGGCGTTCGAGGGCGCGCTGGCTGAGGAACTTGCCGCGCGCGCGGTCGATGAAGCGGCCGGGGTAGTCGTAGTCTTCCAGATCCGGTTCGGCGCTTTGGCTATCGGGAGCGGCGTCCGGTTTGTAGGCCGCTTCCATTTGCAGACGCGGTTTTTCGAAGTCGTAGTCGCGGCGGGTGACGCGGCTGGTGCGGGTCTCCAGGCGCAGGCGGAAGCCTTTGATCACCGGCTCGTCAGCCACCATGCCGCTGCCCTGAATGTAAGCGGTCGGCTGGCCGAGTTTGGGGAACACGGTCTGGTCGTCGCCGAACACCAGCAGGTGGCCTTTAGGGGTGTGCTGGAAGTGGTAGTGGATGCCTTCCTCTTCGCACAGACGCTGGACGAAATGCAGGTCGGTTTCGTCGTACTGCACGCAGTAGTCGCGATCCGGGCACGGCTGGCTCAACTGGAAGTTGTAGGCGTTGCCTTTGATGCCGTGTTCTTCGAGGATCAGCGCGATGATTTTCGGCGCCGACATCTGCTGGTAGATGCGCTGGTTGGTGCGGTGATGCAGGTACTGCAGTTGCGGCACCAGCGACACTTTGTAGCGGGTCAGGCGCTTGCCGGCATCGCCTTGGGCGACGCGATAGATCTGCCCGTGAATGCCGGAGCCCTGCGGATCGAAGGCGAGGAAGGCCTGTTTGTGCAGGAGCTTTTCCAGGTCCAGATCCGGGTTTTCGCTGACCAGTTCGAGGTCGAAGCGAAACGGCTGGCTGATGCCTTCGGTGCCGGTGAACGACAGCACTTGCAGGTCGCCGACATAGTCTTCGACCGTCAGGCTGAAGTGGGTCTCGTTAGCTGAGTTGAACATTGTGTGTTCCCTGTTCGAATGTCATCCGTTATGCCCGAAGTCGCAGACGTTGCAGCCAGGACGAGGTGGCGCCCATGGCGTCACGCAATTGAGTGGCAGTGATGGTGCGTTCTGCCGCGTGGAAGCTCAGCGCTGTTTGCAGCGCAGGCCAGCAGTGTTTCGGCAGGTTTGCCGGAGCTTGCACCTCGCGCTCCAGGTGCTCGTCGCGGGCCTGGGTCGAGGGCAAGCGGCGGAACGGGTGTTTGCCGCCCGCCAGTTCATAGATCACACAGGCCACGCCGTAGACGTCTGCGCTGGCCGACAACGGTTGGCCTTCAAGCAGTTCGGGGGCGGCGTAGCCTGGCGTCCAGGCGTTGAAGCGCTCGCGGCTCAGGTGCGGCAGGCCGGGCAAGGTGCCCTCTTCTGCCTGGCCGAGACCGAAGTCGAACAGGCGCAAGCCGTCTTCGCTGAGCATGACGTTGCTCGGTTTCATGTCGCCGTGCAGCACGCCGCGACGGTGGGCGTAGGCCAGCGTGTCGAGCAGCGGCAGGACGATGTCACGCAGTTCTTTCCACGGCAGGCCGAGGGGCCGCTCGCAGAGCAATTTGTCCAGGGTCAGGCCACGCATGTATTCCATGGTGATGAAGGCCCGCTGGCAATCGGTGTCGACTTCAAAGGTGTGCGCGCGCACAACGTTGTCGTGGCGCAGGCGTCGGGTCAGGGCGAACTCGCTGTATAGCAAGGCACTGGCGTCCGGCGATTCGGCAAATTCTTCGCTGAGGATTTTCAGCGCGATGTAAGGGTCGGGATCGCCGAACTGTTCGTGCAGCAGATCCCTCGCCCGGTATACAGCGCCCATGCCGCCAGCCCCGAGCAGGCGCTCGAGGCGATAACGGCCGGCCAGCACGTCCGGCAACGCGCCGATGCTGGCCTTGGTCGGGGCCAGCGCGGGTTCCGCGTTATGGGCTTTGGCGAAGGCGAAGTAGGTCAGGTTGTTGGCCTGTTCTTCGCTCATCAGCACATCATCGATGGGTGATTCGATTTCACTCATTGGCGGATTACCACGGCAGTCAAATTGTCCCGAGCGGCGCCCCGCAGGGCACCGTCGAACAAACGTTCCAGCGCCACGTGCGGCGCGGTGAGGCTGAGGGCGTTGCCGAGGGCATCGCTGCTCAGGCCTTGATACAAACCATCGCTGCAGAGCAAAAACGCATCGCCCGGATAGACCTCGAGTTCGAGGACATCCAGGGTCAGTTGTTCGGCGGCGCCGACGGCTCGGGTCAACGCCTGAGCCGACGGGTGCGCTGCGGCCTGTTCGACGCTCATTTGTTGCTCGTCGATCAGTTGCTGTTGCAGCGAATGGTCTTTGGACAGTTGATACAGACGCTGGCCGCGCCACAGGTAGCAGCGGCTGTCGCCGGCCCAGATGCAGGCCGCGCGATTGCCTTCCACCAGCAGCGCCACGACGGTGCTGCCCATGATGCTGTCGTGACGGCCGGCAGTGACGGTCAACTCCTGCCCCAGGCGCCGGTTCAGCCAGTGCAGGCACTGGCGAATGGCTTTGAGGCGTTCGTCGAACTCGTCGTGTGCCGGCAGTTCAGCCAGGCTGGCGACGATCAACTGGCTGGCGACGTCGCCACCCTGATGACCGCCCATGCCGTCCGCGACCACCCACAGCCCCTGCTGCGGATGGTCGAGGAAGGCATCTTCGTTGCGCGCCCGCACCTTGCCCGGGTCGGTACGCGCCGCGCTGCGCCAGGGACTGGCCACCAGCATCAGAGCTGCACCGGCATACGGAAGGTGCGCAGCACGCCCATGTCGAACGGGTTCGGCGTGCGCTGGCTGGTCAGCAGGTAGTTGGCGCGCAGGCCGCCTACGTCAGCTTTCAGCACCAGCACGTCGCGACCGGTCAGGTACTCGGTCTGCATCAGGTCGAACAGACGGAACAGCGACCATGGGCCGGAGTTCTTCTCGATACCGATCGGGCGGCCGGCCATTTTGTCCATGACCAGGCTGGTGCGACCGTCTTCAGCCTCGGTCGGCCACTTGAACGACATTGGCAGGATCGGGCCGTGACGGTATTCCATGGTCTTGTCGCCGAACTTGAACTCGGAACGGCTGACGGCCGGGTCGAGGGTGTACGGCTCCAGTTTGAACTGCACGGTCGGTTCGGCCGGGTTGATCGAGAAGAAGCTCTGACGAATCGTCAGCGCCGCCGCCATCTGATCGAGGTAGACCTTGGACACCGGCAGGCTGTGACCGTCGATGCTGCGCATGCGGTAGTTGCCCGGATCGCCGCTGACGAACGGACGCATGTAGCTGTCGAAGAAGCGGTCAACGGTGCCTTGCGCCTTGAAGAACTCGCGGAAGTCGCTGATCGCCACGTCGCTGGTGCTGCTGGCGCTGAACGGATAACGCTTGCTGATGGTCTTGCCATACACGCTGTACAGCTCGTTCTGATAACGACCGTTGAGGTATTGGTAAGCATCGTTGAGCACCAGACGCCAGGAGTCTTCGGCCAGCACGTTGAACCACACGCTCAGTGGACGCGGCAGGCGACCGGAAGCGGTGCGCAGGTTGGTCAGCGCATCACGCTGGCCGCTCATGCGGGTTTTCGCCAGTTCGAACGCGGCTTGTTCCGGCGTGCTGGAACGGGCCAGACCGGACAGTTGCAGTTGCAGGTCGTTGAGCGCGTTGAAAGCCGGCGTCAGGTCGGCGCCCGGACCGTTGTTGTCATCGAGCAAACGATGCAGCGGTTCGAAGCGACGTTGCAGCGACTTCTTCGCGGTGTCCGGCAGGCTCTTGGCGACGTTCAGGGCCGAAGCCTTGTCCGCCACGGCAGACGCCAGTTTGCCGACTTTACCCAGTTTGCCCTTCTGCCCCGCCAGTGCATCGGCGGCATCACCGGCTTCATCGACCGGATCGGCAGCGGCCGGGAAGCGGGTGTTTTCACGCACTTCGGTGAGCAATGCGAGCACCGGCGAGTTGGCCGAAGTCAGGCCCGCCAGTTGCTCGGCGCCTTCACCGGCGTCGCTGATCGGCGGCAACGCCACCTGGCCAACGGCTTCGCTCCAGTAGTTGGCGTAGTCGCGGAAATACAGCTGCTCCAGTTCGACCATCAGGCGACGCAGGTCCATGTCGCTGATGCCCGCACCTTCGCCCAGCACCCAGTTGTCACGCAGGATGTCGGTGACCAGCGCCGAACCCTGCACCGAGAAGTACTGCTGATAACCAGTTTGCGTGTAGAAGCCCGGGATCACGTATTCGGTACCGATAAACAGCGAGCCTTGCGGGCCGAGGTGTTGGCTGAAACGGTATTCCGGCAAGTTACGCGCCTGCTCGCGGAGCATGCGATAAACCACGGTGGCCAGCGATTCGCTGCGCAATACCTGACGCGCCTGCGTGACCAACTGGTCGTTCAGCGGGTAGATAAACGGCAGCTTCAGCAGGCGTTCGAGGTGAGTGTTCAGACCGTTCTGCACCGCGGTGTTGCCGGTGTAGCGCGTCGACCAGTCAGTGGCGACCCAGTCCTTCAGCCATGCGGCGTCACGACGGTCTTTCATGTTCAGCATCAGGTACGCGCGCAGGCTGTTGAGCAGCTTTTCGCGGTCCTTCATGTTGGCGCGAATCTGCCCTTCAAGCATGGTCGCGACGCGTGGCAGCAGTTGCTTCTCAAGCTCACGCTCGTAAGCTTCTTTGACCACCGGATTAACCGTTTCACCCTGATACAGACCGCCACGCTCAAGGTAGGAGACATCACCCTTTTTCGGGAAAGCCTGGGTCGCGGCATAGCTGGTGTCGAGGGTTTTCAGCGCGCCCATCGCATCATCGCGCGGCGACAAGGCCGAGCGCTGCTGCGTCCAGTTCTGCGCGAGGTTGCGCAGGTTTTCCAGACGCTCGTAGTTGGCCGAGAAACCGCCGGCCCAGAGCATGCCGAACAACGCCAGTGCCGCCAGTGCGCCGACGTACAACGCACGTTGCCCCCAATGGATGCGGCTGCGCTCGCGCTTGTCGAGACCGGCCAGATCGGCTTCAGGGAAAATCACCCGGCTGAGCAGGTGATGAATGAACCGCGAACGGCCGCTGCGCAGGGTCGGCAACACGCCGGCACTGATGCCGAGGTTGGCGCCGATGCCGGCGGTGCTCGCATCCATTTCCTGGGTCAAGTGCGGTGCACTGGTCAGGTAGAAACCGCGCAGTTGCGTAGCACGCTGATAACGGTTGCCGGTGAACGCCATGTCGACGAACAGGCACATGCGCTCGCCGATCTGCCCCAGTTGATGCGGGAAGTCGAGGATGCGGCCACGGCGCTGCGTGTCACGCTCGGAGTGCATGCGCATGATCACTTGGCTGTTGAGGCGACGCAGCAGTTCTTCGAACTCGTTGCGCAGCACGGCCACGTCGGTGCCGACCTGATCCTTGCGGAAACTGGTACCGAGCACCTGATCGCTTTCTTCGCGGGTCAGTTGATCGAAGAACTCGTCGAAGCCCAGCAGCTTGTCAGCCTTGCTCAGCACCAGATACACCGGCACGTCGACGTGCAGTTTCTGATGCACGTCTTGCAGACGGGCACGCACCTGGCGCGCCAGGGTGTCGATGTCTTGTTCGCTGCCGCCGAGCAGGGTTTCCACCGGAATGGTCACCAGCACGCCGTTCAATGGACGGCCACGACGACGCTTGCGCAACAGTTCCAGCAAGGTGGTCCAGGCGCTGCCGTCGACTTCGGCGTCAGGCTGCGTCAGGTAACGGCCGGCGGTGTCGATCAGCACACCGTGATCGGCGAAGTACCAGTCGCAATGACGAGTGCCGAGGGTGTCGCGGGTCAGCTTGCGGTCGATCTTGTTGATCGGGAATTCCAGACCGGAAAAGTCCAGCAGGCTGGTCTTGCCCGAGGCCTGTGGGCCGATCAACAGGTACCACGGCAAGTCGCTGCGCCAGCGTTCGCTGCGGCCGCGATACAGGCTCGAGGTCTTCAGGGTTTTCAGCGCGTCCTTGAAGCGCGCCTTCAACTCTTTCTGTTCTTCGTCGATCTGCTCTTCGCGGCGGATGCGATCCTGACCGTCCTCGGATTCTTCATCGGCTTTCTTGCGGATGCCCGCGCGCCAGCTGACGAAGACCATGGTCAGGCCCCAGATCAGGAACAGCACGCTGATGGTCAACAGACGGGAGGTCGAACCTTCCCAGAACTTGTAGTCATCAACCGCCAACAACGGGCCGACGAACCACACCAGCAGCGCCACGAACAGCACCAGCAGCAGGGTCCAGACCCAGGTCTGGCGCAGGAAGGCGCCGACTTTCTTGAAAAACTTTTTCATCACACGTCCCTGTTTACGGCTGCGACTGCGGCTGGACCGCGGCCGGATCAAGCGGCTGATATGGTTGCAGAACGGTGTCGCGCTGCTCGCCCAAGACCCAGGCGAAGCCCGAATACATCACCACCAGGCAGACGAAGGTGAACAACACCACCATCCACGCCGGCACGATGCGCACCAGGTTGCGGCGCTGATCGTTCAAGCCTTCCCAATGCGGCGACAACTCGCGCGGCACGTCGCCACGCAACTGACGGATCTGCCGGTACAAGGCGTCGCGGATGCCTTCGAGTTCGAGCATGCCGCGTGCCTGTACGCGGTACTTGCCCTCGAAACCGAGGGACAGGCACAGGTACATCAGCTCGAGCATCGGCAGGTGCTTGACCGGGTTCTTCGACAGCCGATCGAGCAACTGGAAGAACTTCTCGCCACCGAAGGTTTCGTTGTGGAAGCTGCTCAAAAGGCTCATCTGCGACCATTCGCTTTCGTTGCCCCCCGGCGTGGTCACGACGGCTTCGTCGACCACGGTGCAAAGCACGTAACGCGCGGCCATCACCTGGCTGCTTTCGGCGCCGTTGTGCAGGGCGCGCACTTCAAACAGCTTGAGCCCGGCGGTCAGGCGCTCGTTGAGCGCGTACAAATCTTCGCGGGTTTCGCTGTGCTTGAGGCGCACCACTTCCGAGAGCAGTTCGGAGGACGCCGCCACCAGCGAATTGAGGCTGATGTTGAACGCTTCGGCCGGGCGCAGGCGCGCGGCGTAGATCATCCGTTCTTCCAGTTGCTCGAAACGCGGCGGCGCGGCGAAATCGGTCAGCGGACTCGACGCCGGGCCGTGGCCCTGACGGTCGAGCAGGACGGTTTTGTCATCCTGGTTGTGTTCCATGTCCTTGATCATGTCGGTCAGTTCCTGATGGCCCAGAATTTCAGTTCAAGCTCGGCGAATTCGCCGGACACGTGGAACGCGAAGCCGCCGGAGCGCTCGAGTTGCGCCAGGTCTTCGGAACTGAGTTCGAGGATGAAATAGGTTTTGTTCGAGTGGAACGCGATCTGCCGTGGGGCCACGGGCAACGGTTTGACCTTGATCCCCGGCAGGTGCAGGTTGACCAGTTGGCGGATACGCTCCACCGGGCCGACCTTGAGGTGCGCCGGCAAGCGGTGGCGCAGTTCTTCGGAGTCGCAGTTGGCACTGGCCGCCAGCACGAACGAAGCCGAGCCGAGCAGTTTGTGGTCGTGCAACGGCGACACGATGATGCCGTACTGGCGCGCTTGAAGGATCAGCTCGATGGCGTGCTGTTCCAGCACCATCGACAGCACCTGACGAATCGCGTCCATCAGTTTGCGGAAGCTCGCGCCCTGGTCGGCGTGCGAGTAGCGGCTGTCCAGACGCGGACGTTTGCTGTCGCCGGAGAAGGTCGCCAGGTCGCCGAGCATGGTCAGCAGCGTGCGGTACAACTCTTCCGGGTGAACCTGCTCCAACCCCAGATAGTGACGCAGCAGCAGCTCGGTACGGTTGATCAGTTGCAGCATCATGAAGTCGCCGACTTCGGCACCGCCGACCTTGCCGTTGGAACGAATCCGCTCGGCAATCGTGTCACCACGGTGGTTGAGCATGCTGATGACTTCTTTCAGGCACGACAGCAGGTAGCTGGAGGCATGGGCCTGAATGTAGGTCGGGACGAAATCCGGATCGAGGCTGATCACGCCGTCGGGCGTGGTGTCGAGCACGTCGCAGATCTTCAGTTTCACGTAGGCCTGATCGCTCTGCTGCTCGCCGAGCAACAGTTTGAAGTCCGGGCGACCACAGCTGACCTGGCTGGCGGAATCGTCGCCGGCGTTGGAGTCGGCCACTTCGGCGTCGTACGCGGTGTAGCGCGCGAGCACGTCGGACTGCTCCGGACGGCGCGACTCGATGTGGTTACCGGTGACCAGCGGCAGCGCCAGGTAGATCGGCGTGTTGCCGGTGTTCGGCGGCACGTCCAGCGCCAGCGGTTCGGTGTTGCCACCGAGTTCGAACAGGCT
Organism: Pseudomonas sp. SM4; assembly: GCF_051913165.1. Lineage (NCBI taxonomy): Bacteria > Pseudomonadati > Pseudomonadota > Gammaproteobacteria > Pseudomonadales > Pseudomonadaceae > Pseudomonas > Pseudomonas sp. SM4. The sequence continues at coordinate 17,242 of NZ_JBODOE010000009.1, forward strand.
GCCGTCCGGCAGAATCCCCGAGGCGGCACTGATCACCAGTTTGCCCATGTTGAGGAACTGCAGGTCGATCTCCAGATTGAGGAAACCCCAGGTGTAACCACCCAGCAACTGGGTGCGGGTTTTCATCTGGTGATCGTAATAGCGATCGTTGTGCTGGAAGTGCTGCGGACGCAGCAGCATGCCTTCCTGCCAAATGACTTTGTGGGTATTCATGGTCAGTCATCCGCCTTGGCGAGCACTTGATTAGTGTTACGGATGCCGGTCTGGTCCAGGGTCAGATCGACTTCGGTGACTTCCAGTGGCGTGATCTGCACCGTGTGGCGCCATTGGGTTTCCGGCAAATCGCGGTAAGCGGCGAGAACGCCGACATAACTGCTGCCCTCTTCCACCTTGAGTTTCAGTTCCACGGTTTCGCCCGGGCGCAGTTCGAGTTCTTCGCTGGCCACCAGATCCGGGTTGAGGGATTCCTTGGCGCGTTCGTAGAGGCTGAAGAAGTCAGCGTTCTCGAAGGTCACCGGGTGCTTGAGTTCGAACAGGCGCACGACGATCGGCGATGGCCGCCCGTTGAGGTCCGGGTTCAACTGATCGCTGCCGGTCAGTTTCAGGTTGATCTTGGTCACTTTCGAGTACGGCGACAGCGACGAGCAACCGGCGAGCAACACCAGCACGGTGAGCGCAGTCAGCGTCTTGAAAAAAGCGGTCGAGCGGCGAGACATGCGCATCATCCTTGGTGGTCGGTGTGGAGGGTGGAGATCAGGCGGATCTGTTCTTCGTAGGCCTGGGCGAAGTCGCGGGCCAACAGGCGTTCGCTCCAGTCATCGTCCTGGCGCAGCGCCTGGTGGTAACGGCCGAACGCTCTCCAGCGCCCGCCCGACGTGGCGATCAACGGCTTGTTGTCGCGCTCGAAACGCAGGGTCAACTGCTCCGGCGAAAAGTGCTCCAGTGTGCCGCGCACGGCGGCGCGGCTGGCGGTCAGCAAGGCCACCTGGTGCGCCTGCAAATCGCGGAATGCGCGGGAGATGGCTTGCTCGGCCGGCAGGTGGCCAGGCTTGCTTGGCTGCAACAGAATCTGCAGGGCTTCGCTCGGATCAACGGCGAATTTCAGCGGGTTCTTGTTGGTGCCTTGCACGGTGGTCTGGGCCAGACGCAGTTCGTTTTTAAGCTCCGAACGGGTGCGCAGACTCTGCTGCAAACCGCCGACGCTCTGACGCAGCAAGCGCGCAGCGTTCAACGCCAGGGCTTCGCGCTCGTCGTGGCTGAGGCCTTTGACGTCGACCCCCAGTGCGGCACCGAAGTGCTCCCAGAAACCTTCGCTCTGGCGCTCAACGGCTTTCGGCGCCGGCGCAGGCTCAGGCTCGACGGGGGCGCTGATCAGCTCCGGCACCATCAGGCTTTCCATGTCGATGCGCGCGTAGTCGGCGCGCTGACGGCTGTCCTCGGGAGCGGTGTTCGGCGCCAGCAACTCGTCGATTTCCGAGTAGACGCGTTCTTGCTGTTCGAGCGCATTGAGCGGGTCGAGGTCGAGGAAGGCGTCATCGGGGATGATGCTGCCGGCCGCGCGCGGACGCCCGGCTTCACCGTCGAACGCCGCCGGGTCACGCACCAGCCGTGCACGGATCTCGAAGTCGCCCAGCACGTAGGTGCTGCCGTGTTCGATGCGCACTGGCTCGCCCTTGCTCAGACGTGCGCCGCTCTCACCGTCCTGAACACCGTTGCTGCTGGTGTCCGTGAGGAAAAACACGCCTTCGCGAAAGCTGACAATCGCGTGGTGGTTGGACAGGTGACGCTTGCGGTCAGGAATGATCCAGTCGCAGTCCTCGCCCCGCCCGATCACGCCACCGGCCTGTTTGAAGGTCCGCTGGCACAGCTCGGTGGGCACGAACTGCTTGGTGTTCAGCATTTCGAAAACCAATTCCATGTTTGATGCTCCTTGCGGTCACTTGCCGCGATTGACCGCTTGCGGATCACCCAACGGGCGATAGTCGGTGTCGTTGAATTTGTAATTGCCGCTACAGCCTGCAAGGCCGCATAGAACGACAAGGGTCAGCAGGACAGCGTGCCAGTGACGAACAGACATCAGAGGGTCTCCAGGGGTAGACAAAGCACAAAGCGCCGACCCTTGCGGGCGGCGCCATTATTAGCGAATTTGTTGGCTTGGGAGGCTCTAGATCGCAGCCTCCAGCCACTTTTTGGAGGAATGTTGATCCTCTGTGGTGAGGGGACTTGGCGAAACGTCGCACCGCCCCGCTGGGGTGCGCAGCGCCCCCAAAACCTGTGACCCGGTTTCTGCAGGGAAACCGCGTTTGCCGGACTGCGACTGCTGCGCAGCCGATCGGGGATAAATCCCCTCGCCACAGGGGGTTCACTGATCACAGGGGTTTCACTGCCCACAGGGATATTGTTGGATGCAGCGATCACTTTCTGCTCAACCATCAAAGTCACCCAAATTGATATTCAGGCGACCGAGGCGATACAGCAGCGTGCGGCGTGGCAGGCCCAGTTCGCGGGCGGCGAGGGTCTGGTTGCCGTCGTTCTTGCGCAGGCAATCGAGCAGCAGGCTGCGTTCGACTTTCTCCAGGCGTTCACGCAGGTTCAGGCCACTGTTGTCGTCGGCCATCGCCTCCATGCGCAGGGAAAAATGCTCGTCCAGCAACTCGCCGCCCTCGCACAACAACACCGCGCGTTCGACCAGGCCTTTGAGTTCGCGGACGTTGCCGGGGAAGTTGTAGCCAGACAGATGCTCCAGCGCCGCATCCGACCAGCGCACCGGGTCGCGCTGCAAAAACGTACAGGCCTTTTCGGCGAAATGCCGCGCCAGTTCGAGAATGTCGCTTTCACGGTGACGCAGCGCCGGCAACTCGATCGGGAATTGCGCGAGGCGGTAGTACAAGTCCTCGCGGAATTTGCCCTCGCTGACCAGCACCGACAAATCACGGTGCGTGGCGGCGATGATGCGTACATCGATCTTGTGGGTGTCGTTGGAACCCAGCGGACGAATCTCGCCTTCTTGCAATACGCGCAGCAATTTCGCCTGCAACGACAACGGCATGTCGCCGATCTCATCGAGCAACAACGTGCCGCCATTGGCCGCGTCGAACAGCCCGGCACGGTCGCGATCGGCGCCGGTGAAGGCGCCTTTGCGGTAGCCGAACAGTTCGCTTTCCAGCAGGTTTTCCGGGAACGCCGCGCAGTTCTGCACGATGAACGCCTGGGATCGACGCGGGCCGCAATCGTGAATCGCCCGCGCCACAACCTCCTTGCCGGTGCCGGTTTCACCACGCAGCAGCACGGTATACGGGCTGTGCAAGACCTTGCTGATCAGCGAGTAGGTCTGGCGCATCGCCGCACTTTTACCGATCAGGCCATAACCGCTGACATTGGCCACACTGCGCGACGTCGGCGCGACCACATCCATCGGCTGACGCAGGCGTTGCAGCAAGTGCAACTGCCCCAGCACGAACGAGCCAAGTTGCCCGAGCGAATCGGCGAAACCCTGCAAATCGACGCGGCGATGGCTGGCGCACAGCAGCAAGCCTTCAACCGCCTTGTGCTGATTGACCAGCGGCACGCACAGCAACGATTGCCAGGCGCGCGTGGCGGCCGGCAGGAAACTGGTTTCGTGCAGGCTGCCGCCGAGGTCGTCGAGGCACACCACGCGGTTCTGGCACAGGGCGAATTGCAGCAATTGCTCACCGTTGTAATCGGCAGGCAGGCTCGCCGCTTCGCGCGGTTGCAGGGCGCCATCGAGGTACTCGGCGTTCATCCCCAGGCAGGTGTGGGTGGCGTCGAGCAGGTACAGCTGCGTCAATTCGCAGCCGCTCAACTCGGCCAGCCCACGCACGAAGTCACCCAAGAGCGCAGCGCCGTCTGCCGCACGCGACAGACTGGCGAACTGCGCCAGCAACGCTTCGGCATAGACCAGCGGCTGCGGCACTTGAGTGAACATCACGCCCACCTCAGGCGAACTCGCACGTCACGCTGGCGTCGCCGTCGAGCGTGGCATGCACACGCTTGAGGCTTTCACCGGTGGCCATCGCGTCGAGCAGACGATCCGCTACCAGCGGCAGCACGTGCTGATCGAGCAAGTGATCGATCAGGCGCGCACCGCTTTCGCTTTGCGTGCAACGCTCGGACAAATGATCGACGAGGTTCTGGCACCAAGTGAAATCCAGCTGGCGACGGTTGAGGCGCTCGCCGAGACGGCCGAGTTTGATCTCGATCAGCTCGCGCAGCACCGGGCCGCCGACCGGGTAGTACGGCACCACTTTCATCCGCGCCAGCAGCGCCGGTTTGAAGTGTTTGCTGAGCACCGGGCGAATGGTTTCTTCGAGCACTTCGGCGGTTGGCCGCGCACCGTTTTCACAGAGGTCGCTGATGCGGTCGCTGCCGAGGTTCGAAGTCATCAGGATCAACGTGTTGCGGAAGTCGATCTCGCGACCTTCGCCGTCGTTGGCCACGCCTTTGTCGAAGATTTGGTAGAACAGGTTGAGCACGTCAGGGTCAGCCTTCTCGACTTCATCGAGCAGCACCACCGAGTACGGCTTCTGGCGCACGGCTTCGGTGAGCATGCCGCCCTCGCCGTAACCGACGTAGCCTGGCGGTGCACCGATCAGGCGCGAAACCGTGTGCTTCTCCTGGAACTCGGACATGTTGATGGTGGTGATGAAACGATCGCCGCCGTACAGCAGGTCTGCGAGGGCCAGCGCGGTTTCGGTTTTACCGACGCCGCTCGGGCCGACCAGCAGGAACACGCCAACCGGCGCATCAGGTTTGTTCAGGCCGGCAGCGGTGGCGCGCATCGAGCGATCCAGTGCGTGCACGGCTTGTTCCTGACCACGAATGCGCGTGCGCAGATCGGTGGCGAAACTGGCGACTTTGGCGTTGTGTTCGCGGGCCAGTTGCGCCAGTGGCACACCGGTCCAGGCGCTGATCACTTCGGCAACCAGACGCGGGCACACTTCGAAGCTGACCAGACGCTCTTTGACCTGCGCGGCGGTCAGTGCGCTGTGGGTTTCGTTGAGCAGGGCTTCCAGCGCTTCGACGCTCTGGCCTTCTTCAACCTCAGCGGCGACGGTTTCGATCACGGTGCCTTCGGCGTCTTCCTCAACGGTGACCACCGGCTCGACAGCGGCCGCTTCGCGGGCCTTGGCCAGTTGCTGACGCAGTTCCAGCAGGCGCTCGGCCAAGGCTTTCTGTTCGGTCCACTGGGTTTCCAGTGCGACCATTTCGTCTTCGGCTTCGTCGAGACGCGCTTCCAGCGCATCGAGTGCTTCGTGGTCGATCAGCAAGCCAGCTTCGGCATCGCGGCGCAGGGCCTGACGCTGACGGCCACCTTCAGCCAGTTCGCCACGCAGGCGCTCAAGACTTTCCGGAGCAGCGGCGAGGCTGATGCGCACGCGGGCACAAGCGGTGTCGAGCACATCAACGGCTTTGTCCGGCAGCTGCCGACCGGCCAGATAACGCGCGGACAGTTCCGCCGCCGAAACCACCGCGTCATCACGCAGGTAGATGCCATGGCTCTTCTCGTAAACCTGAGCCAGACCACGAAGGATGGTCACCGCTTCGCTGACGGTCGGTTCGTGCAATTGCACTGGCTGGAAACGACGGGCCAGGGCCGGGTCTTTCTCGAAGTATTTCTTGTACTCGGCCCACGTGGTGGCGGCGATGGTGCGCAGCTCGCCCCGGGCCAGTGCCGGTTTCAGCAGGTTGGCCGCGTCGGAACCGCCGGCATTGCCGCCCGCGCCGATCAGGGTGTGGGCTTCGTCGATGAACAGAATGATCGGTTTCGGCGAGGCTTTGACTTCGTCGATCACGCCTTTGAGGCGACGCTCGAACTCACCTTTGACGCTCGCGCCGGCCTGCAACAGGCCCATGTCCAGCGACAGCAGCTCGACGCCTTTGAGCACTTGCGGCACTTCACCGGCAGCGATGCGCGACGCCAGGCCTTCAACGATCGCGGTCTTACCGACACCGGCTTCACCGACGACGATCGGGTTGTTCTTGCGGCGACGGGCGAGGATGTCGACCATCTGGCGGATCGCGCCGTCACGGCACAGCACCGGGTCGAGTTTGCCGTCGCGGGCCTGTTGGGTCAGGTTGTGGGTGAAGCGCTGCAACAGCGATTCGCCCTGCGCGGCCGGTTTGCCATTGGCCGCCGGTTGCTCTTTTTGCGACAGGGCAAATTCTTTCAGGCGATCGATGTTCAGCTTGGCGAGCAGCGGCTGATAACGGCTGCCGGCGTAGCGCATCGGGTTGCGCAGCAGCGCGAGAATCAGCGCGGCGTCTTCGACCTGGGTCTGGCCCAGTTCGAGGTTGGCCACCAGCAGCGCGTCTTGCAGCCACTGCACCAGTTCCGGGGCGAACACCGGGTTGCGCGAAGCGCTGTGCTCGACCCGCGATTGCAGCGCGGCGCTGAGTTCACCGGCGTCGACGTCGGCATCTTGCAACGCGCGCGTGAGCAAACCGTTCGGGCGCTCGAGCAGGCCGAGCATCAGGTCTTCGACGAGGATCTTGCTGCCGCCACGGGCGACGCAACGCTCGGCCGAACGTTCCAGATCACGACGGGTTTCGGCGTCCAGCGCCTGGATGAGTTGTTGCAGGTCTACGTTGATCATGGCTCACGTCCTTAATGAATTTTGCTGCCCAGGGTCACCACGCCGTCCGCCTTCTCGCGGCCCAGCCAACTGGTCCAGCCGAGGCGACAGGCGTTCTGCTCACCGATGCGCAGTTCGCGGATTTCTTCCTGGCGCAAGACCAGGCGGATGTCGTAATCAAGCGGGTCACGCAGGGTGAACCGCACCAGCGCGCAGAGCGGCTGGTAACCAAAACCGATCGGCAGGAATTCATGGAATCGCTGCCAGTCGAGCTGGGTGATGTGGATGCGGAATTTGCCGCTGCGGTCGCGAACGTGCTCGCCGAGCACCAGGTCTTCGCCGAGCATGCTGTTGGCGCGGCCCAAACGATTGCGCTGCTCGTGGAGAATCTCCACGCGGCGTTCGATGCACTGCTCGATGACCAGGTCTTCGTGCTTGAAGTAGTAACGCAACACGGCTTCGATCAGCGCCGCCGAGTGCGCCCGCAAGCTGAGCAGACCGAGGTACGGCAGCAGGCGTTTCCAGTTGAGTTCCTTGGCCTTGCGAATCTCGTCGCCGCCCAGGCCGATCAGCGCAAACAGCTGCGACGAGAACGGGTCGAGCGCGCCACTCTGGAAGCTCGCGCGATAGCGGTACTTGCGCCAGATCGGCAGCATCAGCCGTTGCAGGCGATGGTGGAACAGGTCGAGGAAGTTGCGCGTCGGGTTGCCGTCCTCGCTGTCGCCCAGGGCTTGTTCGCCGTAGAACGCCGGCAACGGCGAACCCGAGCCCACCAGGCCGATCAGGTTGAAACGTATGCGCGCGCGCATCTGCCCGTGCTCTTCGAAAAACTCCACGCGATCGACATCGCTGCGCGGAAAGCCCAGGCTCGGGTTGGCCTGGAACTCGACCTGATCGTACAGATCGTCTTCGCTCAGGTGCGGGTGTGCTTCGCGCAGCCGGTCGATCACCAGCAGCACGGCCTGAAACAGCGAGTACTCGCGTATTACCTTGGTCAGCCCGCTTAAAGCAGGGGCTGAAGGCCCATACGTGGTGTCCATTGGTACACCTCTCCCTGTGTGCTTTTTACGCGCAGTTCATGGAATGAATTGAGACTGGCGTAAAGCGCGAAAAACTCGTTAAGAACCGAAGCGAAGACGAACAGGTCGCCCTCGCCGATGTACCCTTCCGGGTCGATGGTCAGCTCGGTGCGCAAACCGCGTACCGGCAGGCCACGGTGCAACCGATCGACGTGGTGATGCTTGATGTGCTTGAGGCCACCGAGCAGGCGTTTGCTGACCTTCTCTGCGTGCTGGTCGTAGTAGCGCGGCAAGTCGTAGGTTTCCAGAATCACCTTCAACGCATTGACGTCGGCCAGCGACAGATAGTTAAGCGACATGTTGCTGATCAGCTTCCACAGGAAGTCACGGTTCAGCGGTGGCGCGAAACTGGACGTCGCCGGGGTGATGTTGCGGAAGCTCAAGAACTCCGGCGTCTCTTCGCAAGCCATGCAGATGTCGCCAAGCTTGAGCTTGCGCGGCAGATTCTGGTTGGTACACATCAGCTCGATCGACAGGGTTTCGTGGGCTTCGGTGTGGCGGATGCCGAAGCTCAGGTAAGTGTCGAGGCCGTCGTGCAACAGCGACGAACGCTGGCGAATGCTGTAGTGCGGACGGCTGTTGGGCACGTCGAAACTCGGGTCATGCTCGAAAGATTCGAACGGCACGTATTCCTGATAACCGAGGCCGCCGGGCTTCCAGCCGGTCACGGTTTCCACGGAGAACACGCCGCAGTTTTCCAGATCGAATTCCGCCGGCAGCAGCAGGTATTCGTCCTGCTTGCCGTCGAGGCGGATCGGCAATGCATCGTGGGCGAACAGGTTGGCAATCGGCGTGCAGAACAGCTTCACGTTATCCAGGGTCGGGCGCATGCGCATGATGCCGCTCTTGCGAATATCGAAGCGCAATTCGAGGCCGCGCATCTGCTTGAGCGTGTCTTCGGGCAGTGCCTTGAGGATGTCCAGGCCGTTGACGTCGACGAACAGGAACTTGTCCTGGAAGGCGAAGTATTCCTGCAGGTAGCGATAGCCACGGAAGGTGTTCAGCGGATACGGGATCAGCGCTTCTTCTTCGGCAAAGCCCACCGGTTTGACCCGGTCACCGGGAATCTTGAACGCCATCGGCTTGCCGCTGACGCCATCGATCGGCTTGCCGGCGCCGTCGAGCGGGATCAATTCGATGCCTTCAAGGTTGCGCAGCAGGCTCAGGTAGAGCATCTGGCTGATGTAACGCTCACCGGCAAAGTGCAGGCGCAATTTGCTCAGTTCAAGCTCGCCGAGGTGGCCGTCGGCGCTCATTTCCAGGCGCAGGCTGAGCAGCGAGCCGTCGCCCTTCACCGAGTAGTTGAGCGCGGCCAGATCCAGCGGCAACACTTCGGTCGGGTAGCAGGTGCGGAAGCGGCAGCGCACGTCTTCGATCGGCACGCTTTCAATCGGCGTATCACGCTCGACTTTCAGCGCCGGACCAGAACGCTTGAGCGGGTCGAACTGCAAGATGCTGAACGCCGGCAGCGGGCGCATGTAGTTCGGCCACAGCAGTTGCATCAGCGAATGGCTGAGCTCAGGCAGTTCGTCATCGAGCTTCTGGCGCAGCCGCCCGGTGAGGAAGGCAAAGCCTTCGAGCAAGCGCTCGACGTCCGGATCGCGCCCGGCCTGCCCCAGATACGGCGCCAACGCAGGACTACGCTCGGCGAAACGGCGACCGAGTTGGCGCAGAGCGGTGAGTTCGCTTTGGTAGTAATGGTTAAACGACACGGGTTACCTGCCTGGTAATGGAACTCATCAAAAAAATATCCTGTAGAGCGCGACCGTTACGCCGGCGCAGAAATAACCGGCGATTAGCACGTACGGTATGAGCATGATCCAGGCGAAGGACATGTAAGCATCCGAAAACGGCCCGGCGATCAGACTGCACAGGCCATAAATCACCCATGGCACGCCGTAAAAAAGCACGAATTTCAAAGGTGCCATCCAAACCATCCGCACTGCTTGTTGCTCGGTTCGACGCTTGGCGCCACGCGACATCCACAGCGAAAACCCCAACAGCCCGGGAATGCCCCACCACAACGGGTACTGCCAATAGGTCTGGGCTGAGTCGTGCGTCGAATAAGCGCCAGTCCACAGGTCATAGGAAGAAATCGCCAGCACTGCCAACGTTGGCCACCACAAGGCCCCCATGAAAAAACCCAGTTGCGCGCGACTGAGCACGTTCTGTGGCGCCGTCATGCTGGAGGCAACGAGGCGTAGTAACCGCCGCTAATTTCGATGGCAACCAGCGAAATCAGGACCATGAACATCAACGCCCGATGCAGCCATGACTGACGCAGGCGCTTGCTGATCGCCGTGACAATCAGCAGCAAACTCAAGATCGCGATGCCGCCGAACAGATCGCTGTCGGCGATGAAGGCCAGGTACATGCGCATCTCGTCAGACACGGCAATCATGGGCAAAACACTCCGTCCTTGAGGGTCCAGCTGCGCTGCAAGCCATCGCTCTCACGTTTGACGGAGTGCAAGGCCTGGCGCATTTCATCGGCAGTGACCAGACGCGTGCGTTCAGGCCCTTTGATGCTGAGCGAATAGCGGCAGTTGACTTGCCCATCGACGTCTTCACCGTACGACCGGTAGCTGGCCACGCTGACGCGCTCGCCCGGTGCAACCATGTGCGGCTCGATCGGCGGCAGCCAGTTGGTCGAATTCTGTGATTGCACTTGCAGCGGTACGCCGCAGCTGTTGACCAGATAAATGTCGTTCATATAAACCAGCTGCGTCGTGCAGCCCGTCAACAACAGGCCGGCCAGGGCGGTCAGCGACATCATGCAAACGAGAAACTTCATTGGACGAGCCCTCCTTTGCTCGGGGTAATCGGCACGTACGAATCGATGAAGAGGTATTCGCTGTCCGCACCGCCGACACGATTCATCGTCAACGGCTTGCCGTCAGGGGTAGCGAAGCGCGTCCAGCCTTCGGTGACCAGACTGCCGCCCTCTGCACGCACCTGGACGAAATAGTCCGGCGGTGTCGAGCGGGTGATCTCGATGAAGTAGCCACCGTCCTCCGCACCGCGCCATACCGCATCGGGGTACGCGGGCAACACCGGCTTCGCATTATCACGACTCGACCCGACCCAGAACATCACGGCGGCGATGACGGCCAACGCACCGATCAGGCTCAGCAGATGATTGAGCCATTTCCATACCCGCAACCACGCGATCATGGTGTGCACCATGTGCGCACGTCGCGCTTGTCGAAGCCCGCACACTGATTGTTTTTGGCGATCGAGCGGTAAGCGGTTTCAGGGGTGTAGGTGAAGGAGTAGTAATTTACCCGATCCTCACCGTAGAGCCAGTAAGACGAGGAACCTTGATTGATTTCGTAAGGTTCAAAGGTCCAGATCGACGACTGCGCCGGGATGAAGTTGCTCCGCTCCATCAGCAACATCACGGCGTTGGAAACCAACGGAGTGGCAAACATCGCCAGCACCAATAGCAGCGCCGTCAGCCCGAGAAAAAGTCGGCGCTTGGCGAAGGCGAGCAACGTGTTCAAACGGGTCATCAGGCGCATTGCTGTACCCCGCCGTCGTCGTGACCTTGAGTGTCGCGATACGACACGGCCGAATCATTGGCCTTTGTGGCAGCCGCATAAATCCCCAGCGCCAGCAAAACGGTGCATACGCACACGCCGATCAACGCCGTGATCAGCAGCAGAAGCGGCGTTGCCCGACGGCTGTGGATCGCTGGCGATTTCACCTGCGCCTGCCCGCGCAAGCGCGCGTAGGCCTTGTCGATGGCACCGGTCAGCAAAATGGCGGCAATCGTCAGGCCACCGGTGAGTACGCAATACGCCAGGCCGCGGACGGGATACTGCGGCAGCAGGTAAAACAAAATCGCCAGCATCATGAAAATCACCAGGCCAAACTGGAGGGCCTGGCGCCGGATGAAGACCAGAATCAAATTCACAGCAACGAAAAAGTAGTAAATCAGGTACATCGCCATGCCGATGGCGACGCCACGCGAAGTCAACCCGCCGACCAGCTGTTTGTAGGCAGCCACGGCATAGCCGTTCATGAGGATATAAATCACGCAGGCCAACGCATGCACGGCCAGACCGATGACTCGACGGCTATTCATGCGCAACCCCGGCCATGGCTTTATCGGCACGCAGAATCTGCGTTTGCTGAAGGTGTGCGAGGCGACCGGATCGGGTCATGCCACCCCCTCCTGCACAGGACCGGCAGGCAACGTGCGCCGCGTCAGCAAGCGGTTTTGCCAACGCAGTTCAATGACCTGCGTGAGCAGAATCGCCAGCAACGTGACGCCACCTTGGGCCACGGTGTAGAACAGCGCACGCAACGGGTTGTGGGGCACCATCATGAACAAAATCCAGGTAACCATCAGCGCGAGCAAACCGAGCTTGGCCCACAGGCCGGGGAGAACGGCGGCCAATACATTCACCCCGAAAAAAATATAAATGAACGTGTAATGCGCGATACCGATGCCCACGCCACGCGTGGTAAAGCCGCCATTGAAGGCTTTATAGGCATCGACCACAGCGTCGTTCAGGAACGTGTATGCAACACATCCTGCGACGTGGAAAACCAGGCACATGGCAACGCGGACGTAGGTGTTCATTCCGAGTTCATGTTCCCAGAGAAAATCAGAGACAAAAGCACCATTAGTTAGGTATCACTTCATAGGCTGTGTTACTGACGAAAAAATTCGCCCAACTTTCTTTCCAGTTTGGAAGGGACAATACGAAAACTCGGCGAGACTTATCGAAGTCAACCCAGGTAATCCCCACGACTTTTTCATCCTCATAAGGCCGCATGTCCAATGAGGTTTTTGACATCAGGGGTGTACGGTATATATGCCCGGGCTGCTTAAGATCGATAAATCGGAGATAGATCAGATTGGACGACACCAGTATCGGACCCGCTCTGACCACGTCGACTTTATAGCTACCAGACTTGCTGACATTCGATACATATGCTTCACGATCAAACACATCGGCGACCAGAACAAAAAAGCCGATAGCCACGCTTACTACGAGCGCAAGAAAAACCCGCGACAGCTTCGCCGCCGAACGACCCGCCACCGACGCCAAGGTCACACCCCTGAACTCATCATGTAATACACCCCGACGGCAAACATCAGCGGGATAGCCATCACACACAGAAAATTCAGCACTTGATGAATTCTATTGTTGCGAAACTTCGGAAACAGTCCCAGTGGGTGCCGTGGCCGGGGAGCGGGCAAGCAGTGGGGTCGGATACGCGTGCGGCGGGTTTTCCTGACATTGAGCTCTCCTTAATGGGCCTTGGCGTGATGACTGTTCATTGATTAACCACACGCTGGAATATTCCAGCCCTCGTAACCTGACACCGTCGGATAGATCGCGTGAGACCCTGCCCACTGCGAGCGTTCATCCGTGGTGAATTCGTTCTGCCAGAGCAGCCATTCCGACGACTTCAACAAGGTGCCGTCTTTGGCATACACCCGGAAAAACGCTTCGCTGGTGAACATCTTCGCAATGCTTCCCGCGACGCCAAGCGCCGAATACTGCGGAATGTAGGACTGGATGTAGCAAGTCCCGGCGTCGTTCCAGTCCGTGGAGTACTCGTGAGCAAGCCGCGCGGCCGCCGTTTTCACGTAACAGGCGGCTGCCACCAAGGCAACAACAGCCGCGGCAAGCAACAGCAACGCCCTACGCCCCCACTTCACCACCGAAGAGAAACTCACGACGCTTCCTGCCAACGTCGCGAGATCTGCCGTTCGACCATCCAGCGAACGCTCAAGGCCAACAGACTCATGACACTGGTCAGGGCGCTGTAAGCCATGGCTCTTACCGGGTTGTCCGGCAGGAAATAAAGCAGGATCACGCTCACCATCAACGCGATCAACACAAGCTTTGCCGAAAGCCCGGGAATAAAAAAAACAGCCGCATTGACCACAATAAAAAAATAAAACGTCAGCTCGGCCGTGACGCCAATCCCGACACCTCGATCCGTAAAACCACCCATGTGCGCTTTATAAAAAACAACAGCAAAATCATGGACGACCACGTACAGCGCACCGACCAGCAGGTAGACCGACAGACCTGCAATGACTTTTCTCAACGGCATTCTGGAATGATCCAGCTTTCCCAGCCCTCAGAGCCCGGATATAGAATCATCTCGCCGTGAAACTCCGGGGCAACACCTGGATTGCCTTCCCTCATCCACAGATACCACTCAGACGTTTTCAACAGTTGTCCATCTGTTGCGTAAACACGGTAGAAAGACCGACTGCTGAACAGCTCGAAAATACTGCCCACCACACCCAGGAATGCGTAATCAGCTGCATATCGGGAGATATGGCATTTAGCCGATTCACTGTCATAGATTTTCAGTGGCTTGGCCGTCAGCGAACTGAACACTTTCAACACGATGAACGTCAGCAGACACAACGGCACTGCCATCAGGAGAACGCGCGCGGATGTTCTGGTGGAGCGTGCAGCAGGCTTGCCAGACATCGGGGTTCTCCTTAGTTGACTTTCACTTGACCGCTGCCATCCAGGCGCGCGGAAAAACTGACCTGACGCTTGAATCCTTCAACTTCCAGCAGGCCTTCGATGCTGAAGGCCAGGCGCAGTTGGTCGTGATCACGCGGCAGGGAAATGACACGCACGTTGCTCAGGCGCGGCTCGTAGGCTTCGATGAAGCTTTCGATGGCCAGGCGGGCCTGACTCAAGGAGTCGTGCAGGCTCAGGCGCATGTCATTGAGATCGGGCAACCCGTAGTCGGCCAGCGTTTGCACGCTGCCGGCCCGGGTGCTGAGCATTTTGGCCAGATGGGCAGCCACTGACGCCATGGCACAAGCCTCAAGGCTGTTGCCCTTGCGTAGTTGCGCGTCGCCGTTGAGGCGTTCGAACAGGCTGCCGTATCCGTCCATGAGTCGCTCTTACTCTTTGTCCAGCTTGCCAACCAGCGACAGGGTGAAATCGGCACCCATGTACTTGAAGTGCGGACGCACGTTCAAGCTCACGCGGTACCAGCCTGGCTCGCCTTCAACGTCGCTGACGATGATTTGCGCAGCGCGCAGCGGACGACGGCCACGCACTTCGGCGCTCGGGTTTTCCTGGTCGGCGACGTACTGACGGATCCACTTGTTGAGTTCCAGCTCGAGGTCGGTACGTTCTTTCCACGAACCGAGTTGCTCGCGCTGCAGCACTTTCAAGTAGTGAGCCAGGCGGTTGACGATCATCATGTACGGCAGTTGGGTGCCGAGCTTGTAGTTCAGCTCTGCCGCCTTGCCTTCTGCGCTGATGCCGAAGAACTTCGGCTTCTGCACCGAGCTGGCGGAGAAGAACGCCGCGTTGTCGGAGCCTTTACGCATGGTCAGGGAGATGAAGCCTTCCTCGGCCAGTTCGTATTCACGACGGTCGGAAACCAGAACTTCAGTAGGGATCTTGGTTTCGATTTCGCCCATGCTTTCGAAGTGGTGCAACGGCAGGTCTTCAACCGCGCCACCGCTCTGCGGGCCGATGATGTTCGGGCACCAGCGGAATTTGGCGAAGCTGTCGGTCAGCTTGGTGCCGAACGCGTAAGCGGTGTTGCCCCACAGGTAGTGCTCGTGGCTGTTGGCAACGGTTTCCTTGTACACGAACGATTTGACCGGGTTTTCTTCCGGATCGTACGGGTTACGCAGCAGGAAACGTGGCACGGTCAGGCCAACGTAACGGGAGTCTTCCGAGGTACGGAAGCTCTGCCATTTGGCGAATTGCGGGCCTTCGAAGTGGTCTTTCAGATCTTTCAGATCCGGCAGGCCGGTGAAGCTTTCCAGACCGAAGAATTTCGGGCCGGCAGCCGCGATGAACGGCGCGTGGGACATGCACGAAACGCTGGCCACGTACTGCATCAGCTTGACGTCTGGCGAGCTCGGCGACATGTAGTAGTTGGCGATGATCGCGCCCACAGGCTGACCACCGAACTGGCCGTATTCAGCGGTGTAGATGTGCTTGTACAGGCCCGACTGCATGACTTCCGGCGAATCTTCGAAATCGTCCAGCAGGTCTTCTTTCGAGACGTTGAGGATTTCGATTTTGATGTTTTCGCGGAAGTTGGTGCGGTCGACCAGCAACTGCAGACCACGCCACGAGGATTCCAGGGCCTGGAAATCCGGGTGGTGCAGGATCTCGTCCATCTGGCGGCTGAGCTTGGCATCGATCTCGGCGATCATGCGGTCAACCATGGCTTTCTTGACCGGCTCACCGTTGTTCTGCGGCTTGAGCAGTTCTTCGATGAACGCCGACACACCGCGCTTGGCGATGTCGTAGGCTTCGTCGTCCGGGGTCAGACGGGTTTCGGCGATGATGCTGTCGAGAATGCTGTACTCGCCGTTTTCGGCGCTCTTCTCTTGTGCTGCGCTAGTGCTCATTGTGTTGGCTTCCTTGGCTGGAGTCTCAGGCGTCCGGGGCTGCGGCGTTCAGGCCCAGCTCACCGAGTACGCGACCGCGGGATTCGTCGTCGGCGAGCACGCCTTCGATCGCTTTACGGAACGCAGGTGCGTTACCCAGCGGGCCTTTGAGGGCCACCAGCGCATCGCGCAGTTCCATCAGTTTTTTCAGCTCAGGCACTTGCTCGACCAGGCTGGCCGGGTTGAAGTCCTTCATCGAATTGACGCGCAGTTGCACAGCCAGCTCGTCGGCCTCGCCATCTTCCTGCAGACGGTTCGGCACGCTCAGCGTCAGACCCAATTCTTGCTTGGCCAACACTTCGTCGAAGGTCATCTTGTCGATGCTGATCGGCTTGCGATCTTCGATTTTGCGATCGTCCTTGCGGTGGGTGTAGTCACCGATTGCCAGCAGCTTCAGCGGCAGTTCAATCTCTTCCTGAGCACCGCCGGTGGCGGGTTTGAAGGTGACGTTGATGCGTTCCTTGGGGGCTACCGAGCCTTCTTTGGCCATGGCTTTTCTCCTTGCGGTTGTGGCCCTGGGGCCTATTCGAGTACCACTTCGAGATCGAGGTGGCACAGCCTGCGATAAATCTCTTCCTTGCGTTCACGTACGGCATGGTTCTGCGGCAACAACTCGCAGCAACTGTGCAGCAGGTGCAGCACTTCCAATGCAAGATCGGGCTCCCAGGCGTGCAGGCCTGAGTCCAGTAATGTCTGATCGAGGGTTTCCAGCTGGTTCTTGGCCAGTTCGTATTTCTTGGCCATGAAGCACAGGCGCGCGAGGGCGAACTGCCAGAAGAAGCGTTCGCGGCCGCCATGGGCCGACTGCAAGCCTTGCTTGAGCGTCTGCACGGCCGGCTTCAGGCCTTCCTTGCGCAGCAGCGGCAGAACTTCTTCGAGGGCCTTTTCCCAGGCCGGCTGGGTTTCGACGTTTTCGCTTTCGACCTTGCGCGGCGCACTGGCGCTTTGCAGGTGCGGCATGACGTTGGCGGCGATCCACGCCCGGGTGGACGGATCGGCAAACGGCGCGCCGTCATGGAAGCGCAACTCGACAATGCCGGGCAGGCGCTGAATCAAAAGCGCGAAGTGGATTTCCACTTCGCGCATGGCCAGCTCGGCGTTGAGGTTCTGGAGACATTCCCAGACCATCCTCTGGCCATCGAACCAGAACGGCGCCTTCGCCAGGCTCGCCTCCAGTTCCACCAGCAGGTCGGCGTATTTGCCCTGATCGAAACGGTCCTGGTAGAGCTTGAGCTTTTCCAGCGGCAGGCCGCGCAACACGGTGATTTGCTCGGCGTTGCGCTCAGGCACGGCGTCGATGGTCATCCACAGCAGCGTGCGGTTCAGGCGCAGGGCGCGCAGGTCGGTGGCCTTCTGTTTGAGCCACCAGGCGCACAGTGGCCGGGCGCTGTCCTGCTGGGCGCGCAGGGCTTTGTGCGCCTCGCGCTCGTTGTCGATCGGTGCGCCGGGCGCGAGCAACTGGCTGGCGGCCTGCTTGACCTGCGCCACCGCCGCGCCCACCACACCGGGGGCCGGCTGGTTGTCGGCCGCGCGCTGGATCATGGTTTTCAGGCGACGGGAGATCGGCAGCAGCAGCGGCGAATCATCGCCCAAGTGCTCGGCACACGCGGCTTCGAGGCCGGACAGGTGCTCGGAGAGCTGCCGGAACATCGGCAACTGCTCTTTGATCGCAATGTTTTCGGTGATGACCTGCTCGAGACGCGGCACCAGCCAGCCAATGGCGGCGGCACGGGTGCGGGCTTTGAGCGGATGAACGTCGGCCCAGTTGTTTTCCGACAGATGGTGCAGCAGACCGAGACCGGCCAGCAGCCCGGGGAAGGATTCGCGCTGGTACAGCGACCACGTCAGCCAGGCGCCGACACGCAGATCCTTGGATTGGGTACGCAGCAGATTTTCGCTGTTTTCGCGGATTTTCAGCCAGTCGATCTGCCCGCTTTCGTGCATCGACGAGGCTTTGGCCAGCTCACTTTCCAGGGCCTCGAATTCGCTCGAAAAGCGTACGTCTTCGCCCGCAAAATTCTCTTTGGAAACAGAGACTTTGGCGAGTTCGAGGTAATGGGCGGAAAGTTTGCTTGAGTAGGACATCCATGGCCTTTAATTGGATTACAGTCGTGCGCCTATTGGAGTTTCAGCGGCGCGGGACAGTATCGAAGAGCAGTGACGCGACTCATCCAATTGAGTGTGTGCTCTATCAAGTGCGCGCATCGTAATCACTATGATGGCCACTAGCAAGCATCTGGTTAAACAACAAGACGAAGTGTTCATTGCTGCTTGTAGGAGATCGCCCTATATGTGACAGGGGAATCCCTGATATCGATTTATATTTGCCCTGATCGCTACGCTCGGCCGTAACCATTGAGCTAGAGCGGCCCGATGAGGGAGGTCGGGGCACTTCGAACATCCGTACCAAAACATGTGTGAAAGCATGCCTGCACTTGCAGGAAATAGAAGTAGGAATTTTCCTAGAAATGCTGGTCATCTATCAACCCGTTGCCGGTGACAACAGGCAAAAGCAAAAGTGCCATCAATTTGATAGCATTTTTGTTTTTCGCTAAACTTTTGTTTCCACCCGGTAATAAACGGCGAACTGTTGCGATTATCCGCAAAACTTCTTTGAAAGTTTTCTCTGACAGCTGTCGGGGAATGTTCTTACTTCAATTTGTTTCCACGCCAATAGCGTCGCCGTCAGGGAAAGTCATTATATTGTCACCCGCCATCATCAACTGATGGCACTCATCATTGATATGGACATTGCACATGGACGACAACAGAAGGCCCATCAAGACGCGGTCGGCGGGCTGGGCGCAGTACATCACTCAACGATTGGTCAACAGCGACATCTCCCCCAACCAGATCTCCGTGGTCAGCATCGTTTTTGCCTTGTTCGGCGCCATAGCGCTCAACATCGACAATGGCGCGGCGGGTGCGATCTGTTGCGCGGTGGCGATTCAATTGCGCCTGTTGTGCAATCTGTTCGACGGCATGGTGGCCATTGAAGGTGGCAAACAATCCGCCATCGGCAGTCTCTACAACGAGTTCCCGGATCGGCTCGCGGACAGCCTGCTGATCGTCGGGCTCGGTTACGCCATCGGCCAGTCCGATCTCGGCTGGTTTGCCGCGCTGGCCGCTGCGCTGACCGCTTATGTCCGGGTGTTCGGCGGTTCGCTGGGGCTGGCGCAGAGTTTCATCGGGCCGATGGCCAAACAGCATCGAATGGCAGTGATGACCCTGAGTTTGCTGTTGAAC
Organism: Pseudomonas sp. SM4; assembly: GCF_051913165.1. NCBI lineage: Bacteria > Pseudomonadati > Pseudomonadota > Gammaproteobacteria > Pseudomonadales > Pseudomonadaceae > Pseudomonas > Pseudomonas sp. SM4. Next base: position 36,569 of record NZ_JBODOE010000009.1, read on the forward strand.
GCCGTCGAAGCCAGCCTTTATGCCACGCATTACATCCTGCTGATCGCGCTGATCATTATCGCCATCGGTTCCGTCGCCACGTGCGTTACGCGCACGCTGGCCATCGCCAGGCAATTGAAGGGGAATCACCATGTGGATCAGTAATGCGCTGATTTCGCTGCTGCGCTTCTTGATCGGCGTGACCGCGCGCTGGGAGAGTCCACCGGATCTGTCGCGCCAGCGCATCTACTTCGCCAACCACACCAGCCATATGGACACCCTGGCGATCATTGCCGCACTGCCACCGGAGGCGCGAATCGACGTAAAACCGGTGGCCGCCGCCGATTACTGGGGCAAGAACCGCTTTCTCCGGTACATCTCGCAAAAAGGCCTGAACGCCGTGTTGATCGAGCGTAACCCGGCCCCGGGCGTCAACGTGCTGGAACCGATTTTCGACGTGGTCCGCGCGGGCCATTCGATCATTATTTTCCCCGAGGGCACCCGCTCTACCCAAGCGCTGCCCGCTGAATTCAAATCCGGCCTGTTTCGTTTGGCCGAGTCATTCCCTGACGTCGATCTGGTGCCGATCTACCTGGAAAACCTGCACCGCTCGATGCCTAAAGGCAAACACGTACCGCTGCCGATCATTTGTACGATCCGCATCGGCGACCCGCTGCCAAGAATTGCCGGAGAAGAAAAACAAGTGTTTCTGGAACGGGCGCGTGACGCCATCGTGAGGTTGTCTAAATGAGTCTGGAAACCAAATTCCTCTGGTTCTTCGCCGCCATCGCCGGGTTGCTGGCGATCGCTTCGTCGATCGGTTACGTGCTGGCCCGACGGGCAAAAAGCGAGAGTTCGATAGCGACCATCGAGAACCTCAACCAACGGGTGAATGCCTGGTGGGGGATGGTCATCATCTTCTTCGTCTCGTGGCTGCTGGGACCTAACGCAACGGTAGTGCTGTTTGCGTTTATCTCGCTGTTCGCGCTGCGTGAGTTCATTACCCTGGCGCCCACCGCACGCGGTGACCACAACGCGCTGTTTTCGGCGTTCTTCATCCTGATCCCGCTGCAATACCTGCTGATCGGTATGCACTGGTACTCGATGTTCACCCTGCTGGTGCCGGTGTATGCCTTCCTGTTGCTGCCGGCGATTGCCGTGCTGAGCCAGGACACCGAGAGTTTCCTTGAGCGTACGGCGAAGATTCAGTGGGGCGTGATGATCTGCCTCTACTGCATCAGCCACGCCCCGGCGCTGTTGCTGCTGGACCTGCGAGGGTTCCAGGGCCAGAACGCCTTGCTGCTGTTCTATCTGGTGTTTGTGGTGCAGATGAGCGACGTGCTGCAGTACGTGTTCGGCAAGCTGTTCGGCAAACACAAAGTCGCACCGCTGGTGAGCCCGTCGAAAACCGTCGAGGGTCTGGTCGGCGGCGGCTTGAGCGCTACGCTGATCGGCGGCTGCATGTTCTGGATGACGCCGTTCAACTTCTGGCAGTCATTGCTGATGTCGCTGGTGATCGTGGTGATGGGCTTCCTCGGCGGCCTGGTGATGTCGGCCATCAAGCGCAGCCTGAGCGCGAAAGACTGGGGCACGATGATCAAGGGCCACGGCGGCATGCTGGATCGGATGGACTCGATCTGCTTCGCCGCACCGATCTTCTTCCACCTGACCCGGTACTTCTTCTCGGCCTGACCCGAGCAAGATCATCAGGCATAAAAAATGGGCATCCGACCGCAATCGGTATGCCCATTTTTTTATGCCGCGCGCCCCGCTACTCGGGGGCGATCGCCGCCCTTATGGATTGACGCTGTCTTTCAACGATTTGCCTGGCTTGAACGCAACGGTGTTGCTGGCCTTGATTTTCACCGGCTCGCCGGTTTGCGGGTTTTTGCCGGTACGGGCGCCGCGGTGGCGTTGCAGGAAGGTGCCGAAGCCTACCAGCGTCACGCTGTCCTTGCGGTGCAGAGCGCCGGTGATTTCTTCGAGAACGGCGTTGAGCACGCGGTTGGCCTGCTCTTTGGTCAGATCTGCTTTTTCAGCGATTGCAGCGGCGAGTTCTGGTTTACGCATTAGTGAAGCCCCTTTGACGGTTTTTTGTTGTTATGTCCGTGCTGTTCTCGTTGGAACAGCGCCCAAGGCGCCGCAGGCTCTACTCTGCGGCAGACGGGAGTGAGAATGGCACGCGGACAAGGCCTGCGCCAGTCTCACTACGACCTTTGTGGGGGCAAAAGCGGGGTGATTCCGACAGAACGACCGGTATTTACGCCAGCAAGGCCGGAAGCTGTTTGTTCAGGGCAAGTTTTTCCATCACCGCCGCCCCGGTCAGTGCGTAACCGAGCAACTGGCCGTCGGCGCCGTGGCACAGCGCCTTGATGTCGGCGCCCTGCCCTTCAACGCTCCAGACGCCTTCGCTACCGCGTGGCGGCGGCGAAACCACCAGTGGGCACACCGGGGTTTTCACGGTGATCGGCATCGGGCCGTAGTTCACCGCAGTCGGGTTGCCTGCCAGGGTTTGTGCCAGTGCTCGCGCACAGCTCATGAGGGGCATCACGTACAGCAGATTCAGCCCATCGACCTCGGCGCAATCGCCCAGGGCGTAGATATTGGCGTGGGAAGTCTTCAAATGACGATCAACCACGACGCCGCGATTGACCTGTACACCAGCCGCGGCCGCCAGATCGATGCGCGGACGCAGGCCGATCGCCGAGACCACCACATCGCAGGCAATGACCTGGCCATCGGAGAGGTGTGCTTCGAGACCATCGGCGACTTTCTGCAGACGGGTCAGCACCGGACCGAGGTGGAATTTCGCCCCGAGGCTTTCCAGTCCGGCCTGTACCGCTGCCGCCGCAGCCGGGTGCAGCAAGGTCGGCATGACCTGCTCGCAGGGTGCGACCAATTGCACTTCGTAGCCGCCGAGGATCAGGTCGTTGGCAAACTCGCAGCCAATCAAACCGGCACCGAGCAGCAACACCCGGCGCTTGCCGGCCGCGGCAGTGCGGAAGCGTGCGTAGTCTTCGAGATCGTTGATCGGGAACACCAGATCGCTGCCGTCGCCCTCGATCGGTACGCGCACGGTTTCCGCGCCCCAGGCAAGAATCAGGTCGCGATAGGGCACGGCTTCTTCGCCAATCCACAGGCGCTTGTGGCCGGCGTCGATGCCGCTGATGCGCGTGTGGGTACGCACTTCGGCCTTCAACTGCTCGGCCATGGCGCCGGGTTCAGCCATGCTCAGGCCGTCGGCGTCCTTGTTCTTGCCGAAGCCGGTGGAGAGCATCGGCTTGGAGTAAGAGCGACCGTCATCGGCAGTGATCAACAGCAGCGGGGTTTCGCTGTCGAGTTTGCGAAACTCGCGGGCCAGGTTATAGCCCGCCAGGCCGGTGCCGATGATGACGACAGGTGCGCTCATGCCTTACTCCTTTGGATTTACTTAGTTGATTTCGATCATTTCGAAGTCCATCTTGCCGACGCCGCAGTCCGGGCACAGCCAGTCTTCCGGCACGTCCTGCCACAGGGTGCCCGGCGCAATGCCGTCATCCGGCCAGCCGTCGGCTTCGTTGTAGATCAGGCCGCAGACCACACATTGCCACTTTTTCATTCAGGTACTTCCTCAGGGTTCAGGCTTATTGCCGGCGCGGACGGTCGATGGGTAGTGCGCTGCCATCCGGCTCAGGGCGTTTTGTACTGATGGAGCCGGGCAGATGCAAGCCTGTTCGGCGCAACGGCGCCCCGGATCGCTCAATATCGCAGCCTGCCATGGTAAGCTCGCCGCCTCATTTGCGGCCAATAATGACTCATTGTGCAACAGACTAATCCCGCCCCGGCCCCGCTCTGGCTGACTCAAAGCCGACTGACGCCCCTCCCCGATTCGTTGACCCTCGACTGGCTGTTCGACGAAGGCTCGCTGACCCGCCGACTCACACGTTTGTCCAACGATGGCTTCAGCGTGACGCCATTGTTCGAAGGCTGGGACACCCTGCGCGCCGATGAATGTACGGCGCTGGATCTGGCCGAAGGCAGCGAAGGCTGGGTGCGCGAGGTGTATTTGCGTGGCCACGGCGAGGCTTGGGTGTTTGCCCGCAGCGTCGCCTCGCGCGCCGCGTTGCAGGGCGACGGTTTGCACATGGACGAACTCGGCAGTCGCTCGCTGGGCGAATTGCTGTTCAGTGATCAGGCCTTCCAGCGCCGCGCCCTCGAAGTCTGTCACTACCCTGAAGAATGGCTGCCGATCGCCGCGAAAGCGCCTGCACTGTGGGGCCGTCGTTCGCGTTTCGACCGTGGCGCGCTGAGCGTGCTGGTCGCGGAAATCTTCCTGCCGAGCCTGTGGCGCACCGCCCGCGCCCATCCGGAGAATTGCTGATGTATCAGAGCCTGCTCAAGTCCCTGAACCGTTTGAACCCGCGCGCCTGGGATTTCATTCAGCTGACCCGGATGGACAAGCCGATCGGTATTTACCTGCTGCTGTGGCCAACGCTGTGGGCGCTATGGATTGCCGGTAAAGGTTCGCCGTCGCTGGCCAACGTGGTGATTTTCGTCCTCGGCGTGGTGCTGACCCGCGCCGGCGGCTGCGTGATCAACGACTGGGCCGATCGCAAGGTCGACGGCCACGTCAAACGCACCGCGCAACGGCCATTGGCTGCGGGCAGGATCAGTTCGAAAGAAGCGCTGGTGTTTTTCGCGCTGTTGATGGGCGTGAGTTTTTTGCTGGTGCTATGCACCAACGCGCCGACCATTTGGTTGTCGCTGGGCGGTCTGGCGCTGGCCTTCACCTATCCGTTCATGAAGCGCTACACCTATTACCCGCAAGTAGTGCTGGGCGCGGCGTTCTCGTGGGGCATGCCGATGGCGTTCACCGCCGAAACCGGCGAACTGCCGACGGCGGCGTGGTTGCTGTGGATCGCCAACCTGTTGTGGACGGTGGGTTACGACACCTATTACGCGATGACCGACCGCGATGACGATTTGAAGATCGGCGTGAAGTCGACGGCGATTCTGTTTGGTGAAGCGGATCGGGTGATCATCCTCAGTTTGCAGGCGTTGTCGCTGGGCTGCCTGTTGCTGGCGGGATCGAAGTTCGAGCTGGGCGTCTGGTTCCATCTCGGCTTGCTGGTGGCTGCCGGGTGTTATGCATGGGAGTTCTGGTACACCCGCGATCGTGACCGCATGCGCTGCTTCAAAGCCTTTTTGCACAACCACTGGGCCGGGTTGGCGATATTTGTCGGGATCGTGCTGGATTACGCACTGCGCTGACTGAAAAGATCGCAGCCTGCGGCAGCTCCTACAGGGCGTACACATTCCAATGTAGGAGCTGCCGAAGGCTGCGATCTTTTGCGTTACTTGGCTTTGGCGACTTTCCAGGCGCCGTCCATTTTGCCGTCACCGGTCATGTCACCGGCCTTCTTGTCCATCACGAAGGTGTACAGCGGCATGCCTTGGTAGGCCCACTGCATCTTGCCGTCGTCGCGTTTGATGACAGTCCAGTCACCCATCGACTTGTCACCCGCCGTCGCCATCAACGGCGGCCAGTTGGTTGCGCACTTGTCGTTGCACATCGACTTGCCGCCCGAGTCCTTGGCGAAGGTGTACAGGGTCATGCCTTTGTGGTCGGTGTACATGCCGTCCTTCTCCATCGCAGGATCTGCAGCCATCGCAAATCCAGGCAGCGTCAGGGCAGCAGCCATCAGCAGGGCTTTGAAAGAAACAGTCATTTGAGTCATGGAAACCTTCTTTTGTGGTTGTCAGGATTCGGACTTAGAGCTTAGTTCAGGATCACGCGAAACGCCGGGCGACTAAAATACTGTCACACGACTGCAATAATTCCGTTATCTAATGCGGCGCAAGACAGTTAAATGACATGAGGATTAAGGCATGGTTGGCAGGAGCATTCTGATCGTCGACGACGAAGCGCCCATTCGCGAAATGATCGCCGTTGCGTTGGAAATGGCCGGCTATGACTGCCTCGAGGCAGAGAACTCGCAGCAGGCGCACGCCATCATCGTTGACCGCAAGCCGGACCTGATCCTGCTCGACTGGATGCTGCCCGGCACCTCCGGTATCGAGCTGGCCCGCCGCCTCAAGCGTGACGAGCTGACCGGGGACATCCCGATCATCATGCTCACCGCCAAGGGCGAAGAGGACAACAAGATTCAGGGCCTGGAAGTCGGCGCCGACGACTACATCACCAAACCTTTTTCCCCGCGCGAACTGGTTGCACGCCTGAAAGCCGTGCTGCGTCGCGCCGGCCCGACCGATGGCGAAGCGCCAATCGAAGTCGGTGGCCTGCTGCTCGACCCGATCAGCCACCGCGTGACCATCGACGGCAAACCGGCCGAGATGGGCCCGACCGAATACCGTCTGCTGCAATTCTTCATGACCCACCAGGAACGCGCCTACACCCGTGGCCAGTTGCTGGATCAGGTCTGGGGCGGCAACGTCTACGTTGAAGAACGCACCGTCGACGTGCATATCCGCCGCCTGCGCAAGGCCCTCGGCGACGCCTACGAAAATCTGGTACAAACCGTGCGCGGCACCGGCTACCGGTTTTCCACAAAAGCATAAAAAAGCAGCTGCAAGCGTCTAGCTACAAGCGGCAAGTTGAAGCCGATCCGCTTTAGCTTGAAGCTTGTGGCTTGAAACTTGAAGCTGCGGCTAAGGACGCCCCCGTGAATCAAAACTGGCATGGCACCCTGATTCGCCACATGCTGTTGCTGGTCACCGCCTGCCTGGTGATCGGCCTGATCACCGGCTATTACGGCTGGAGCCTGGCGGCAGGTCTGGGCATTTATCTGGGCTGGACGCTCAAGCAATTGCTGCGGCTGCACGAGTGGCTGCGCCAGCATCAACCGGACGAAGCACCGCCCGATGGCTATGGTCTGTGGGGCGAAGTGTTCGACAGCATCTATCACCTGCAACGCCGCGACCAACGCGTGCGCGGGCGTCTGCAAGCGGTGATCGACCGGGTGCAGGAGTCCACTGCCGCGCTGAAAGACGCGGTGATCATGCTCGACAGCGACGGCAACCTGGAATGGTGGAACCGCGCCGCCGAAACCCTGCTCGGTCTGAAGACCCCGCAGGACAGTGGCCAGCCGGTGACCAACCTGGTGCGGCATCCGCGCTTCAAGGAATACTTCGAGCAGGACAGCTACGCCGAGCCGCTGGAAATCCCTTCGCCGACCAATGATCGCGTACGCATTCAGCTGTACCTGACCCGCTACGGCAACAACGAACACCTGATGCTGGTGCGCGACGTCACGCGCATCCATCAGCTGGAACAGATGCGCAAAGACTTCATCGCCAACGTCTCCCACGAATTGCGCACGCCGCTGACGGTGATCTGCGGCTATCTGGAAACCCTGCTCGACAACGTCGAGGAAGTGAACCCGCGCTGGAGCCGCGCCCTGCAGCAGATGCAGCAACAGGGCGGACGCATGCAGACGCTGCTCAACGATTTGTTGCTGCTGGCGAAACTGGAAGCCACTGATTACCCGTCGGACAACCAGCCGGTGCAGGTCGACGCCCTGCTGCAATCGATCAAGGGTGATGCGCAGCAGTTGTCCGGTTCAAAGAATCAGCGCATCAGCCTCGAAGCCGACGCCGGCCTGCTGCTCAAGGGCAGCGAAGCGGAGTTGCGCAGTGCGTTCTCCAATCTGGTGTTCAACGCCGTGAAGTACACCCCGGCCGAGGGCAACATCCGCATTCGCTGGTGGGGCGACGATCAGGGCGCGCACCTCAGCGTGCAGGATTCCGGGATCGGCATCGACAGCAAACACCTGCCGCGCCTGACCGAACGTTTCTACCGCGTCGACTCCAGCCGCAACTCCAACACCGGCGGCACCGGGCTGGGTCTGGCCATCGTCAAACACGTATTGCTGCGCCACCGCGCACGCATGGAGATCAGCAGCGTGCCCGGTCATGGCAGCACCTTCACCTGCCATTTCGCCCCGGCGCAAGTGGCCAGCGCACGGGCGATCAGCGCCGCTGAGTAATGTCGCACTAGGCAATCGCCAGGTCAGCCGCTACATTGGCTGACTTGTGCCTGCCTTTCAGGCGCGACTTTTACCTCTCTTGAATCACACGGAACCCGCAAAACTCCATCATGGACCCTTCCCCTGGCTTGTCCCTCGCAACAATATTCGCCGATTTCGGCATGATCCTTTTTGCTCTGATCCTGGTTTTGCTCAACGGTTTTTTCGTTGCGGCGGAATTCGCCATGGTCAAACTGCGCTCGACCCGGGTCGAGGCCATCGCCGACAAAAACGGCTGGCGCGGGCATATCCTGCGCACCGTACACAGTCAGCTCGATGCGTACCTCTCGGCGTGTCAGCTCGGTATTACCCTCGCCTCCCTTGGCCTGGGTTGGGTCGGTGAGCCGGCCTTTGCGCACATTCTCGAGCCGCTGCTGAGCGCGGTCGGCGTGCAGTCGCCGGAAATCGTCAAAGGCGTGTCGTTCTTCACCGCGTTCTTCATCATTTCGTACCTGCACATCGTCGTCGGCGAGCTGGCCCCGAAATCGTGGGCGATCCGCAAACCCGAGCTGCTGTCGCTGTGGACGGCGGTGCCGCTGTACCTGTTCTACTGGGCGATGTACCCGGCGATCTACCTGCTCAACGCCAGCGCCAACGCGATTCTGCGCATCGCCGGTCAAGGTGAGCCAGGCCCGCACCATGAACACCATTACAGCCGCGAAGAACTGAAATTGATCCTGCACTCCAGCCGTGGCCAGGACCCGAGCGATCAAGGCATGCGTGTTCTGGCGTCGGCGGTGGAAATGGGCGAGCTGGAAGTGGTCGACTGGGCCAACTCCCGCGAAGACCTGATCACGCTGGAATTCAACGCGCCGCTGAAAGAAATCCTCGCGATGTTCCGTCGCCACAAGTTCAGCCGTTATCCGGTGTACGACAGTGAGCGCCAAGAGTTCGTCGGCCTGCTGCACATCAAGGATCTACTGCTGGAACTGGCGGCGCTGGACCATATTCCCGAGTCGTTCAACCTGGCCGAACTGACCCGTCCGCTGGAACGCGTGTCGCGGCATATGCCGCTGTCGCAGTTGCTGGAGCAGTTCCGCAAGGGCGGCTCGCACTTCGCCGTGGTCGAGGAAGCTGATGGCAACATCATCGGCTACCTGACCATGGAAGACGTGCTGGAAGTACTGGTCGGCGACATTCAGGACGAACACCGCAAGGCTGAGCGCGGGATCCTCGCGTATCAGCCGGGCAAGTTGCTGGTGCGTGGCGACACGCCGCTGTTCAAGGTGGAACGCCTGCTGGGCATCGACCTCGACCACATCGAAGCGGAAACCCTCGCCGGGCTGGTCTACGAAACCCTGAAACGGGTGCCGGAAGAGGAAGAAGTGCTGGAAGTCGAAGGCCTGCGGATCATCATCAAGAAGATGAAAGGGCCGAAGATTGTGCTGGCGAAGGTGTTGATGCTCGATTGAGTGCAATGCGGGTGACCGCATTGCCTGCTTAAAAGATCGCAGCCTTCGGCAGCTCCTACAGGGATCGCATTTCCATGTAGGAGCTGCCGAAGGCTGCGATCTTTTGCTTTTTACTGTTTGCCCAACGCAAAGTTGGGCAATGCCCCCAGCGGCTGGTTGAACTGGTAGGGAATCGACACCAGCCCCGCCCCGCTGTTGCGCTGCACCACAAAGTGCAGGTGTGGGCCGCTGCTGTTGCCGGTGTTGCCCGACAGCGCCAACGGACTGCCCACCGTCACCCTCTGCCCTTCGCGCACGCTCACCGAACCTTGCTTGAGGTGCAGGTACACGCCCATCGTGCCGTCGTCGTGCAGCACCCGCACAAAATTGCCGGACGCATCGTTGCCGCGCCCGCTCTGCGAGTTTTCGGTTTTCACCACCACCCCTGCCCGCGCGGCAATGATCGGCGTGCCGACCGGCATGGCGATGTCCATCGCGTATTTGTTCTTCGGCCCGTAGTGGCTGTATTGGCCGTTGGCGCCCTGGCTCAGGCGGAACGGCCCACCGCGCCATGGCAGCGGATAACGATAGCCCTGCGCGGTGCCGGCAGGGTCACCGAGGGAATAGTGAAATTGCGGCGTGTACACCAGCGGCTGCTTGCCGGACACCGCCGTCAGCAACGCCAACCGCGTGTTGCTGCGCGCCGGCAGCACCCGGCGGATGGTTTGCGCCGGTGCACCACGCACGTTGCTCATCCCGGCAAACGCCAGCGCCACCTCGACCGGCGCGTACAGATCGTTGCGCACGAAGACCACGTCGGCGCCTTTCTGCTTTTTGATGTCGAGGTATACCTGACGCTCCAGGCGCTCGACCATCCGGTCCTGAAAGACGAACACCTGCGCGCCTTTGCTCGGCCGGTCACTGTAGGAGACCACGCCGTTGGCATCGGTGGATTTGTAAATGGTCATGGCCACAGCCGAGGTGGAGGCCATGAAGAGACCACAGAGAAACAGCAGGCGCGCGAGCATGGGCAAGAGTCTGTCGAAGTAAGGCCTGGGAGTGAGCCTAGCAGTTGTGACAGACCAGGCTAGTCGACAGATGTTTCAATTTGCCCAGCGCACACAGCAAAAGATCGCAGCCTGCGGCAGCACCTACAGGGAAATGCATTCCCATGTAGGAGCTGCCGCAGGCTGCGATCTTTTCTGGCGCCTCGATTACGCGCCGGGAACGAAGTGCTTCTGCGCCGTGCCGCGAGCGATCAGGCGGGAGATGTAGTCGAGCTTCTGCGCATCCTGGTCGACAAAACGGAAGGTCAGTTGCAGCCAGTCGCTGTCGGCTTTCTGCTCATGCGCGACGATGGCGTGCAGGTAACCGTTGAGGCGGGCGATTTCAGCGTTGTCGCCCTGCTCCAGGTCGAGCACGGCGCTGTCGAGGATCTGCGGCAGGGTGTCGGTGCGTTTGATCACCAGCAGCGCTTCCTTGATGCTCAACGCCTTGATCACGCATTGCTGGGTGCCGCTCGGCAGACGCAGTTGACCCTGACCACGACCACCGGCCGGCGCTTTCGACGCTGCGGGGGCCTGCACCGGTGGGCTGTTGAGCAAACCACGCGACGGCGCTGCAGCTGCTGGCGCAGCGGCAGCCGGTTTGGCAAACGGGTTGACCGCCGCGGCTGCCGGTGCGCCGCCGACCACAGCAGGCTTGCCACCGGTCAACGCGCTCAGCGAATCGTTGCCGAACGCCGAGTTCATCTTGGTCGGCGCGCTGTTCATCAGGGTGTCGAGCTTGCCGACCTTGTTCAGCGCCTGTTTGACCTTGGTCAGCAGTTGCTCGTTGGTGAACGGCTTGCTGACGTAGCCGGAAACGCCGGCCTGAATCGCCTGCACGACGTTTTCCTTGTCGCCACGGCTGGTGACCATGACGAACGGCATGGTCTTGAGATTGTCTTGCTCGCGGCACCAGGTCAGCAGTTCAAGACCGGACATTTCCGGCATTTCCCAGTCGCACAGGACCAGGTCGAACGCCTCTTTGGCCAGCATGGCCTGAGCCTTTTTACCGTTGACGGCGTCCTCGGTGCGGATCCCCGGGAAGTAATTACGCAGGCACTTTTTCACCAGGTCACGAATGAACGAAGCATCGTCCACGACCAACACACTGATCTTGCTCATCCAACACCCCTATTAAAATCCCGGCAAGCATAACGCTGGCTGATGGCACATTGCCAAAACTCTTCAGTCACGCCGGGACTTTTCGTTCGCGGGTGCTGCTTTTTAATTCGATCTGCCTTGTGAAAAGCAGAAACAAAAACGCCCGGCCAAAGGGCCGGGCGCTTTTCTCAGGCAATCTTACTTATCGTCAGCATCGCCCGGAACATTAGCGGTTTCGCCGCTTGTGCCCTCAACTTCTTCCTTCATGCGCTTGAGGCCCATGTGGCGCACGTCAGTGCCGCGCACCAGGTAGATGACCAATTCGGAGATGTTGCGTGCGTGGTCACCGATGCGTTCCAGCGAACGCAGCACCCAGATGATGCTCAAGACCCGCGAGATAGAGCGCGGATCTTCCATCATGTAGGTCGCCAGCTCACGCAGGGCGGTTTTGTATTCGCGGTCGATGATCTTGTCGTACTGCGCCACCGACAACGCCAGATCGGCGTCGAAACGGGCAAATGCGTCCAGCGCATCACGGACCATATTGCGTACCTGGTCGCCAATGTGACGAACCTCGACGTAACCGCGCGGCGCTTCGCCTTCTTCGCACAACTGAATCGCGCGACGGGCAATCTTGGTCGCTTCATCACCGATGCGCTCAAGGTCGATCACCGACTTGGAGATGCTGATGATCAGACGCAAGTCGGACGCCGCCGGCTGACGACGGGCGAGAATGCGCAGGCATTCTTCGTCGATGTTGCGTTCCATCTGGTTGATCTGGTCATCGATCTCGCGCACCTGCTGAGCCAGACCGGAGTCGGCCTCGATCAGCGCGGTCACCGCGTCGTTGACCTGCTTCTCGACCAGCCCGCCCATGGCCAGGAGGTGGCTGCGCACTTCCTCAAGCTCAGCGTTGAACTGCGCAGAGATGTGATGAGTGAGGCCTTCTTTGGAAATCATGCATTCGCTCCGAAAAAGCGTTTAACCAAGAGCTGCAAGCTACAAGCTGCAAGCTGTTATGTGGTGATCCATGCCGCTTCGCTTCTAACTTGCCGCTTGAAGCTTGCCGCTCGCAGCCGCTTCAATCAGCCATAACGACCGGTGATGTAGTCTTCGGTCTGCTTCTTCGCCGGATTGGTGAACAGCGTATCGGTGTCGCCGAATTCCACCAGTTTGCCCATGTACATGAACGCCGTGTAGTCCGAAACCCGCGCAGCCTGCTGCATGTTGTGCGTAACGATGACGATGGTGAACTTGGATTTCAGCTCGTAGATCAGCTCTTCGACTTTCAGCGTCGAGATCGGGTCGAGGGCCGAGCACGGTTCGTCGAGCAGCAGCACTTCCGGCTCAACCGCGATGGTACGGGCGATCACCAGACGTTGTTGCTGACCACCGGAAAGACCGAGTGCCGATTCGTGCAGACGGTCTTTGACTTCGTCCCACAGTGCCGCGCCTTTCAATGCCCACTCGACCGCTTCGTCGAGGATGCGCTTCTTGTTGATGCCCTGAATGCGCAGGCCGTACACGACGTTTTCGTAGATGGTTTTCGGGAACGGGTTGGGCTTCTGGAACACCATGCCGACGCGGCGACGCAGTTCGGCAACGTCTTCGCCCTTACGATAGATGTTGTTGCCGTACAGGTTGATCGCGCCTTCTACGCGGCAGCCGTCAACCAGATCATTCATGCGGTTGAAAGTGCGCAGCAGCGTCGATTTACCGCAGCCGGACGGGCCGATGAACGCGGTCACGCGCTGTTTCGGAATGTTCATGCTGACGTCGAACAGGGCTTGTTTCTCACCGTAGTACAGGCTCAGGCCGGGTACTTCGATGGCCACGGTTTCCTGTTCGAGGTTCAGGCTCTGCTTGTCGCGACCCAGGGCGGACATGTTGATGCCGTGGGTATGTGCTTCGTGCTGCATGGGAGGCTCCCTGTGCTAACAAATTCGGTTCGTTGAACCACTGGCCTTGCCAATGGGTTACAGAAAATCTGTGGCTTGCGCCAATCCTTGTGGGAGCTGGCTTGCCAGCGATGGCATCACCGCGGTGTTACTGGCTGACCGAGTCGCCTGCATCGCTGGCAAGCCAGCTCCCACAGGATTTGTGTTAACTGTCCAAAGCTTTGTATTTTTCGCGCAGGTGGTTGCGGATATACACCGCCGACAGGTTCAACGTGGCGATCACCAGCACCAGCAACAGCGCCGTGGCGTACACCAGCGGACGGGCTGCTTCGACGTTCGGGCTCTGGAAGCCGACGTCATAAATGTGGAAGCCCAGGTGCATAATCTTCTGATCGAGGTGCAGGTACGGGTAGTTGCCGTCCACCGGCAGCGACGGCGCCAGTTTCACCACACCCACCAGCATCAGCGGCGCCACTTCACCGGCGGCGCGAGCCACGGCGAGGATCATGCCGGTCATCATCGCCGGGCTGGCCATCGGGATCACGATCTTCCACAAGGTCTCAGCCTTGGTCGCGCCGAGGGCCAACGAGCCTTCACGCACGGTACGCGGAATACGCGCCAGACCTTCTTCCGTCGCCACGATCACCACCGGCACCGCCAGCAGCGCCAGGGTCAACGAGGCCCAGAGCAAACCCGGTGTACCGAAGGTCGGTGCCGGCAGTGCTTCCGGGAAGAACAAACGGTCGACCGAACCACCGAGCACGTAAACGAAGAAGCCCAGACCGAACACGCCGTAAACGATCGCCGGAACGCCGGCGAGGTTGTTCACCGCGATACGGATGATCCGCGTCAGGGTGTTCTGTTTGGCGTATTCACGCAGGTACACCGCTGCCAGCACGCCGAACGGGGTGACGATCATCGCCATGATCAACGTCATCATCACGGTGCCGAAGATCGCCGGGAAAATCCCGCCTTCGGTGTTCGCTTCACGCGGGTCATCCGAAAGGAATTCCCAGATCTTGCTGAAGTAGAAACCAACCTTGGTGAAGGTGCTCATAGCGTTCGGCTGGTAGGCGTGAACCACTTTGCCCAGACCGATTTCGATCTCTTTGCCGTTAGCATCGCGAGCGGTCAGCGCATCACGGTTGAACTGCGCATGCAGATCGGCCAGACGTGCTTCGATGTCCTGATAACGCGCGTTCAGCTCGGCGCGCTCGGATTCCATGTCCGCTTGCGCGGTGGCGTCGAGCTTGCCTTCCAGTTCCAGTTTGCGACTGTGCAGACGGATGCGTTCCAGCCCTGCGTTGATCGCACCGATGTCGGTTTTTTCCAGCGACTTCAGCTGTGCCGCCAGACCGTTCACACGGTTGATCCGCGCTTGCAGCTCAGGCCAGGCAGCTTCGCCCTCGGCGATGACCTTGCCGTCCTGTTTGACGTTGACCAGGTAGCCGTAGAAATTGCCCCACTCGCGACGTTCGATCGCCATCAACTCCGGCGGCGTGGTCTGGTTGGTCAGCCACTCGCCGACGATCCAGGTGAAGTCGTTGCCGTTCAAATCACGGTTGCCGACCTTGATCAGCTCGCGGGTCATGAATTCCGGGCCAACGTCAGGCACCGGCAAACCGGCGCTCTTCAGACGTGCACGCGGCACTTCTTCTTTCTGTACCACTTCACCGACGACCAGGTGATTGGCCTGGCCCGGAACGTCGTAGTTGGCGTGGATCAAATCCGCCGGCCAGAAGTGACCCAGACCGCGCACGGCAATCACTGCCAACAGGCCAATGGTCATGATGACCGCGATGGACACCGCGCCACCGCTGATCCAGACGCCGGGGGCGCCGCTCTTGAACCATCCTTTCAGGGAGTTCTGTTTCACAGACTTCTACCTTTGCTTAAAGCGACGAGTATTTCTTGCGCAGACGCTGACGAATCAGTTCTGCCAGGGTGTTCATGACGAAGGTGAACAACAGCAGCACCAGCGCCGAGAGGAACAGCACGCGGTAGTGGCTGCCGCCGACTTCCGACTCGGGCATTTCCACCGCGACGTTGGCGGCCAGGGTGCGCAGGCCTTCGAACAGGTTCATTTCCATGACCGGGGTGTTGCCGGTGGCCATCAGTACGATCATGGTTTCGCCGACCGCACGGCCCATGCCGATCATCAGCGCCGAGAAAATCCCCGGGCTGGCGGTCAGGATCACCACGCGGGTCATGGTCTGCCACGGCGTGGCACCGAGGGCCAGCGAGCCGAGAGTCAGGCCGCGCGGCACGCTGAACACGGCGTCTTCAGCAATCGAGTAGATGTTCGGGATCACCGCAAAACCCATGGCCAGACCGACCACCAGAGCGTTGCGCTGGTCGTAGGTGATGCCGAGGTCGTGGGAGATCCACATGCGCATGTCACCGCCGAAGAACCAGTTCTCCATGAATGGACTCATGTACAGCGACAGCCAGCCCACAAACAGGATCACTGGAATCAGCAACGCACTTTCCCAACCGTCCGGGACTTTCAGGCGGATCGATTCAGGCAAGCGACTGAAGGTGAAACCGGCGACCAGAATGCCGATCGGCAACAACATCAGCAGGCTGAAGATGCCCGGCAAGTGCCCTTCTACATACGGCGCGAGAAACAGGCCGGCGAAGAAACCGAGGATCACCGTCGGCATCGCTTCCATCAGCTCGATCACCGGTTTGACCTTGCGGCGCATGCCCGGGGCCATGAAGTACGCGGTGTAGATTGCAGCAGCAACCGCCAGCGGGGCCGCCAGCAGCATCGCGTAGAACGCGGCTTTCAGGGTGCCGAAAGTCAGTGGCGACAGGCTCAGTTTCGGTTCGAAATCGGTGTTGGCCGCGGTCGATTGCCAGACGTATTTAGGCTCGTCGTAGTTCTCGTACCAGACCTTGCTCCACAGCGCGCTCCACGAGACTTCCGGGTGCGGGTTGTCGAGCAGCAGCGGTTGCAGCTTGCCGCCGGCTTCGACGATCACGCGGTTGGCGCGCGGCGACAGACCGAATACACCTTGGCCATCGACCACTTGATCAACCAGCAGCGTGCGGTGCGCGGTGCTGTGGAACACGCCGAGCTTGCCGCTGGCATCCAGCGCGAGGAAGCCTTTGCGACGTTCTTCAGCGGTGATTTCAACGATCGGCGTGGTGCCCATCTGGAAGGTGCGGATCTGCTTCAGGCGCAGCTCGCCGTCGGTGTCGCGGGCCATGAACCACTGGGCCAGACCGCCCTTGGAATCACCGACGATCAGCGAGATGCCACCGACCAGTTGCGTGGTTGCGGTGACTTCGGCGTCAGCGTTTTCCAGCAGTTTGTAGCGACCGTTGAGGCTCTTGTCGCGCAGGCTGAACACATCGGCCTGGGCACGACCGTTGACCACGTACAGCCATTGCTGGCGCGGGTCGACGAAGATGTTTTTCACCGGCTCGGTCATCTGCGGCAGATCGATACGCTTCTGCTCGTTGGTGACTTCGCCGGTCATCATGTTTTCTTCGCTGGACAGCGACAGGACGTTGAGTTGCGAACCGGTCGAGCCGACCAATATCAGGGTGGTGTCGGTGGCATTCAGGCTGACATGCTCAAGCGCACCGCCGGCTTCGTTCAGCGCGATCGGCGTCTCGCCGTACGGGTATTCAATCGCCGGGGTGATGGTTTTCTTGCCATCGGGGTAGCTGACTTTGTAGGTGTGACGGAACACCAGTGCCTGACCGTTGGACAGGCCCACGGCCACCAGCGGTTGGCCCGGCTGGTCTTCACCAATGGAGGTCACGGTGGCACCGGCCGGCACCGGCAGATCGACGCGCTTCAGTTCAGCGCCACTGTCGATATCGAAGAACAGCGCCTGGCCTTTGTCCGACACGCGCATAGCCACCTGATTCTGCTCTTCGAGCGAAATCATCAGCGGCTTGCCAGCGTCCTGCATCCAGGCTGGGGTGATCGAGTCTTTCGCGGTCAGGTCGGCACCCTGGAACAGCGGCGCAACTACGTAGGCGAGAAAGAAGAAGATCAGGGTGATGGCCGCCAGCACCGCGAGACCGCCAACGAGGACGTACCAGCGGGTGAAGCGATCCTTGAGCGCGCGAATGCGGCGCTTGCGTTGCAGCTCAGGCGTATTGAAATCAATGCGCTTGGGAGGGGAAGTCGTAGTCATTGGGGAATTGGCCAGATCATTCATGCGCACACCCTAGCGATCCTGTATGACAGAAAGATGACAATGCAGTGACGCACCAAATCCACCGCCAGCGGGTACTGGAGGAGGATCAAAGAATTCGAAGGTTCGCGGTGTCCGTGGGACCTGTACGGAACCGTTTGAAACCTGTGTAGGCGCTGACGAGGGAACCGAGGCTGCGATCTTTTGATCTTGCAGTCAAAGGCCAGATCAAAAGATCGCAGCCTCGTTTCACTCGACAGCTCCTACAGGGGTTCCGGCAGATCCGGGGGTTAGCCCGGATCTACGGGGTTACTTCTTTGCGACTTCAGCGCCGCCTTCTTGCAGACCGAGGTCAGCCAGTGCTTTTGCAGCAACCTTGGCTGGCAACGGGATGTAGCCGTCTTTCACCACAACTTCCTGGCCCTGTTTCGACAGCACCAGTTTCACGAACTCAGCTTCCAGCGGAGCCAGAGGCTTGTTCGGGGCTTTGTTGACGTACACGTAGAGGAAACGCGACAGCGGGTACTTGCCGTTCAGGGCGTTTTCTTCGGTGTCTTCGATGAAGTCAGTGCCGCCCTTCTTGGCCAGCGCAACGGTTTTCACGCTAGCGGTTTTGTAGCCGATGCCCGAGTAACCGATGCCGTTCAGCGAGGAGCTGATCGACTGCACAACCGACGCCGAACCTGGTTGTTCGTTAACGTTTGGTTTGTAGTCGCCTTTGCACAGGGCTTCTTC
Organism: Pseudomonas sp. SM4; assembly: GCF_051913165.1. Classification (NCBI taxonomy): domain Bacteria; kingdom Pseudomonadati; phylum Pseudomonadota; class Gammaproteobacteria; order Pseudomonadales; family Pseudomonadaceae; genus Pseudomonas; species Pseudomonas sp. SM4. Next base: position 54,897 of record NZ_JBODOE010000009.1, read on the forward strand.
TTTGAAGTAGCCGTAGGTGCCCGATACCGAGTTACGACCGAACAGTTGCACTGGCTTGTTGGCCAGGTCGCCGGTCACGCCCAGGTCGCCCCAGGTTTTCACGTCGGCTTTGGCGCCGCACAGACGGGTCGACGAGAAGATTGCGTCAACCTGTTCCATGGTCAGGTGCTGGATCGGGTTGTCCTTGTGCACGAACACGGCCAGGGCATCCACGGCAACCGGGATAGCGGTTGGCTTGTAACCGTACTTCTGCTCGAAGGCAGCCAGTTCGGTGTCCTTCATCTTGCGGCTCATCGGGCCCAGGTTGGAGGTGCCTTCAGTCAGCGCAGGTGGCGCAGTGGCGGAGCCAGCGGCCTGAATCTGGATGTTTACGTTCGGGTATTCTTTTTTGTAGTTCTCAGCCCAGAGGGTCATGAGGTTGGCCAGGGTATCGGAGCCGACGCTGGACAGGTTGCCCGACACACCAGTGGTCTTGGTGTAGCTCGGGATAGCAGGGTCAACAGCGGCGAACGCGTTGGCAGTCGCAACGCCAGCAGCGACAAAAGTCATTGCCGCCATCAAACGCTTCAGTTTCATGCCTTACTCCTAGCAGATAGGGTGTGTTAAGTCGGGGCCAAGTATCAGCAGGCCGTGTGAACACTCTATGGCTGAAATATGACAATTGGATGAAAGGCCAGCATGTCGCGACAGATCGTTCCCACGCTCTGCGTGGGAACGCCGCCATGGACGCTCTGCGTCCGCATTTGAGAGGTGACGCGGAGCGTCACGGGATGCATTCCCACGCGGAGCGTGGGAACGATCAGTGCAAAGTCTGGATCAGCGCCCCTTCTTCCAGAGCCACGCCCCCACCAGCATCCCCATCGCGCACAGCACCGCCACATAGTAGGCCGGCCCCATCGCGCTTTCTTTCAGCAACAGACTCACCACCATCGGCGTCAACCCACCAAAGATCGCGTAAGCCACGTTGTACGAGAACGACAACCCGCTGAAGCGCACCACCGGCGGAAACGCTTTGACCATCACATACGGCACCGCACCGATGGTGCCGACCAGGAAACCGGTCAGCGCGTACAGCGGGAACAGCCAGTTCGGGTGCGCGGCGAGGCTGTGATAGAAGGTCCACGAGCTGATCAGCAAGCCCAGGCAACCGAACACAAACACCCGACCGGCACCGAAGCGGTCCGCCAGCGCACCGGAAATGATGCAGCCGATGCTCAGGAACACGATCGCCAGACTGTTCGATTGCAGCGATTGCGTCGGCGTGAAGTGATAGACCGTTTGCAGCACGGTCGGGGTCATCAGGATCACCACAACGATGCCAGCAGAGAGCAACCAGGTCAGCAGCATCGAAATCGCAATCGCGCCGCGATGATCACGCAGCACCGCCCGCAGCGGCACTTCTTCAGCCAGGGCTTTACGCTGTTGCAGCTCGGCGAACACCGGCGTCTCATGCAGCCAGCGACGCAGATAGACCGAGAACAGACCAAATACGCCGCCGAGCAGGAAAGGGATCCGCCATGCGTAATCGGACACTTCGGCAGGCGTATAAATGCTGTTGATCGCGGTTGCGACCAGCGAGCCGAGCAGGATGCCGGCGGTCAGGCCGCTGGTGAGTGTGCCGCAGGCGTAACCCATGTGTTTTTGCGGCACGTGTTCGGAAACGAAGACCCACGCGCCCGGCACTTCCCCGCCAATCGCCGCGCCCTGAATCACGCGCATCACCAGCAGCAGGATCGGCGCCCACATGCCGATCTGTGCGTAAGTCGGCAGCAGCCCCATGATCAGGGTCGGCACGGCCATCATGAAAATGCTCAGGGTGAACATCTTCTTGCGCCCCAGCAGGTCGCCGAAGTGCGCCATGACGATGCCGCCCAGCGGCCGCGCGAGGTAGCCGGCGGCGAAGATGCCGAAGGTCTGCATCAGGCGCAGCCACTCGGGCATGTCGGCGGGGAAGAACAGCTTGCCGACCACGGTGGCGAAAAAAACGAAGATGATGAAATCGTAGAATTCCAGCGCACCGCCGAGGGCGGACAGCGACAGAGTCTTGTAGTCATTGCGGGTCAACGGTCGTGCGGGTTGCTCGGGCTGCGCGAGGCTCGAAGGCGCTGTGGTCATGGCAAGGGCTTCTCTTATAGTCGGATCTGCCGCCACAACAACGCTGGCGGTGGCTTGGGCAGGTTCGGCACCATAGCAAATTGTTCGAAAAAGCACATAGAGGTGCGTATTTGACGGTCAAAATCAGAACCGGATGGTCGTCGTGGAGTCTACCGACCGATATACTCGCAACCTGCTCCGGTTTGTAGGGGGTTGCTGTGCGAAAACGTCGTTGGCCCGGCCTTTGCTCGGGATTAGCCGGTTTCGCAGAGTTTCTCCTTCAGGCGGCTTATGGAAAACGTGACGAACGTAGTATGTTCGGTGCTGAATCGTTTTTCCTGAAGACGGCTACCACCCGCAATACCAACAAGAGTCACGGGTCAGAGGCACCCCCGGCATGATAGAGCTCGAACAAGAAGATCCGATCCCGCAAGGCGACCTGGCCCTGCAAATCACCGCACTCCCACGCGAAACCAACGGCTTTGGCGATATTTTCGGCGGCTGGCTGGTGGCGCAGATGGATTTGGCCGGCACAGCAATGGCCAGCCGTGTCGCTGGCGGTCGCGTCGCCACGGTTGCCATCGATCGCATGGCGTTCCTCGTGCCGGTCGCTGTCGGCGCGCAATTGTCCTTTTATACCCAGACCCTGGAAATCGGCCGCAGCTCGATCCAGATGATGGTCGAAGTGTGGAGCGACGATCCGCTGTCCAGCGAGTGGCGTAAAGTGACCGAAGCGGTCTTCGTCTTCGTCGCCATCGACGGCAGCGGTCGCACACGCTCGGTTCCACCGCGCGCGCGTTAAACCTCGCGGCCGTTTGACGGTCGATTGTTGTCCTTGTTACTGATCGAGAGCTGTCCCATGAACACGCCCAACGTTGAAGCCGTGAAACTGGATGAACTGAACTGCTGGCGCATCCGCCACGGTCAGGCCGAAGTGCTGGTGGCCCAGCAAGGCGCGCACATCCTCAGTTATCAGATCGATGGCCAGCCGCCGATCATCTGGCTCAACGACAAGGCCGACTTCAAGACAGGCAAAAGCATCCGCGCCGGTGTTCCGGTGTGCTGGCCGTGGTTTGGCAAGTTCGAGCGCAACCCGCAGAGCGTGCAGGCCATGTACACCGGTGAGCAACCGGCGTCCGCGCACGGTCTGGTGCGGGCGATGGATTGGGAGTTGGGTGGCATCGAATCAGAGGCTGACGGCGTCAAGGTCGAGTTCAAACTGCCCTACCCCGAAGGCGGCCTGCCGGGCTGGCCGCATCAGGTCGATCTGACCCTGACCCTGCATTTGTCCGAGCAACTGAGTTTCAGCCTGACCAGCCATAACCGTGGCAGTGACACCGTCAGCCTGAGCCAGGCGCTGCACACCTATTTCGCGGTCAGCGATGTGCGCAACGTGCACGTCGATGGCGTCGATGGCTTGAATTACATCGAGACGCTGGATGACTGGAAAACCAACCGTCAGCAAGGTGACCTGCAGTTTGCCGGTGAGACCGACCGCATCTATCTCGACGCTCCGCCGCAGCTGAGCATCGTCGACGCGGCCTGGGAACGACGCATTGTGCTGACCGCCACCGGCTCGCGCACGGCGGTGATCTGGAATCCGTGGATTGACCGCGCGGCCGCGCTGGCGGATATGGATAACGATGGCTGGCAGCGCATGTTGTGCATCGAGACGGCGAACGTGATGGACGACATCGTCACGCTGGCGCCGGGCGCGAGCCATACCATGGGTGTCAGTGTCGCCAGCACACCGCTCTAACCAACACCGCCAAACCCAATGTGGATGTGAGCCTTTGTGGCGAGGGGATTTATCCCCGATGGACTGCGCAGCAGGCCCTGCTCTTTTAAAAGCGGGGTCGCTTCGCAACCCATCGGGGATAAATCCCCTCGCCACATGGGCTAATCCCTACATGTGTTATGTGCAGGTTTTAAAGATCAGATTCCTGCACCACCCGCACTTTGTCCGCGTCCAGCGCATACGCCGCGTCAGCCAGGTCATTGCTGACCTTCTCGACTTTCAGCGTGCCGGTCACCCACAGCGGCGTATAGATATCGTCCAGCTTCAAACCCTTCGGATAACGCACCAGCACCAGTTGATTCGGCGGCGGTGGCGGCACGTGAATGCAAGCGCCCGGATAAGGCACGAGGAAGAACAGCGTGCTGCGACCCTTGGCGTCAGACTCCAACGGCACCGGGTAACCACCGATGCGGATGTGCTTGTCGTTCATCGACGCCACGGTTTTGGTCGAATACATCACCGCCGGCAGACCTTTGGCCTGCTTCATCCCGCCCTTCTCGGTGAAGGTGCCGGTGGCTTCCGGGGAGTTGTGGTCGATTTCAGGCATGGCCTCGAGGGCCTTTTGATCCGACTTGGGCATCAGTTCGAGCCAGTCGGTTTCCGGCAGTTCGCCGGCGTGGGCCAAACCACTGCCCAGGAACAGGAGAGTCAACAGAAGACGGCGCATGAAGGTGCTCGGTATAGAAAGGAATGAACGTTGAATCGCCGAGCATTCTAGCCCTCCCTGCCGCGTTGGCAGAGAGGGCTTTGTCGCTTTGGATCAGTTCTTTTTGATCAGGCCGTAGATCACCAGCAACACGATTGCGCCAACCAGTGCGCCGATGAAACCTGCGCCCTCGCCCGCGTGATAGATGCCCAGAGCCTGGCCGCCGTAAGTGGCCGCCAGCGAACCGCCGATACCGAGCAGGATGGTCATGATCCAGCCCATGCTGTCATCGCCCGGTTTCAGGAACCGAGCCAGCAGGCCGACGATCAAGCCGATAAAGATGGTTCCGATAATTCCCATGGCAATTCCCTCTCAGTAGTAGATATGCGAAGCCTAGTCAGACTTTGGCATCCTGCCATGAGAGAACGGCGGCCCCTGAATGGTTCCGCCGCTGCCACATGAAACTGTTTTACTCGGCGATCAGCGCTTCGACCTCGATGATCTGCGCCTGCAGCGTGGCCATGTCCGCGCAGCGCAGATTGGCGTGACCGACCTTGCGCCCGGCCTTGAACGCTTTGCCGTAGTGATGCAGGTGGCAATCGTCGATGGCGATGACCTTCTCAACCGGCGGTACCACGCCGATGAAGTTGAGCATCGCGCTCTCGCCAACCTTGGCCGTCGAACCCAGCGGCAGGCCGGCAACGGCGCGCAGATGGTTTTCGAACTGGCTGCACTCGGCGCCTTCGGTGGTCCAGTGCCCGGAGTTGTGCACGCGCGGGGCGATTTCGTTGGCCTTGAGGCCACCGTCAACTTCAAAGAACTCGAACGCCATCACGCCGACGTAGTTCAACTGCTTGAGCACACGGCTCGAGTAGTCTTCGGCCAATGCCTGCAACGGGTGATCAGTGCTGGCAACGGACAGCTTGAGAATGCCGCTGTCGTGGGTGTTGTGCACCAATGGATAGAAGCGGGTTTCGCCATCGCGGGCGCGCACCGCGATCAGCGAGACCTCACCGGTGAACGGCACGAAGCCTTCCAGCAGGCAGGCAACGCTGCCCAGTTCGGCGAAGGTGCCGACCACATCTTCCGGCTTGCGCAGGACTTTCTGGCCCTTGCCGTCATAGCCCAGGGTGCGGGTTTTCAGCACGGCCGGCAGACCGATCGAAGCCACGGCGGCATCCAGATCGGCTTGCGATTGAATGTCGGCGAAGGCCGGGGTCGGGATGCCCAGATCCTTGAACATGCTCTTTTCGAACCAGCGATCACGAGCGATGCGCAGGGCTTCGGCGCTCGGATAAACCGGCACAAACTGCGAGAGGAATGCCACGGTTTCGGCCGGGACGCTTTCGAACTCGAAGGTCACCAGATCGACTTCATCGGCCAGTTGGCGCAGATGATCCTGATCGCCGTAATCGGCCCGCAGGTGTTCGCCCAGCGCGGCCGCACAGGCGTCCGGCGCAGGGTCGAGGAAAGCGAAGTTCATGCCCAGCGGAGTGCCCGCCAGGGCCAACATGCGACCCAACTGGCCGCCACCGATTACACCGATCTTCATCTCAACAACCTCAGGCAATACGTGGGTCTGGATTGTCCAGGACGCTGTCTGTCTGCTCGGCACGGAAGGTTTTCAGTACCGCGTGGAACTGTGGATGCTTGGCGCCGAGGATGCTCGCCGAGAGCAGCGCGGCGTTGATCGCGCCGGCCTTGCCGATGGCCAGGGTGGCGACCGGAATGCCGGCTGGCATCTGCACGATCGACAGCAGCGAGTCGACGCCCGAGAGCATGGCCGACTGCACTGGCACGCCCAGCACCGGCAGGTGGGTCTTGGCCGCACACATGCCTGGCAAGTGGGCTGCGCCACCGGCACCGGCGATAATCACCTCGATGCCGCGGCCTTCAGCCTCTTCGGCGTACTGGAACAGCAGATCCGGGGTGCGGTGGGCAGAGACCACCTTGACCTCGTACGGGATGCCGAGCTTTTCCAGCATATCGGCGGTGTGGCTAAGGGTGGACCAATCGGACTTGGAGCCCATGATCACGCCAACCAGTGCACTCATCGTCGCGCCTCTTCTCTCTGGAGCGCCCACAGGCGCGTCATAAAACAACAAGCCACGCAGGTTGCGTGGCTTGATTGTACGAAAAATGGCCGGACGTGCCGGCCGAAGGCCGCGCAGTATACCGCAAAGAAAGCAATAAACAGCCCCCTGCGCGACCATCTGTCATCTGCCGCAAATGCCCGGTTTTATTGACCTGAAGGTCAGCGAAAAGACATCCCCCGATCCCTGTGGGAGCTGGCTTGCCAGCGATGGCGTCGCATCAGTAAAAAGCGCGGGTGACTGACCCACCGCAATCGCTGGCAAGCCAGCTCCCACAGGGTTTTTCATCAACCTCAGGCTCCGGTTGTACCTTGTGCAGCACTGCCTTCGAGCTTGCGCCACAACAGCCGGACGTTGGCCTTGCGCACCAAGGCGCAGCGATAGAGGCGGATCTCCAGCGGCACATGCCATTGCGGGCCACCGCAGACCACCAACTCGCCACGAGCCAATTCAGCACGCACGCTCAATTGCGGTACCCAGGCGATACCCAGGCCTTCCAGCGCCATGCTTTTAAGGCTGTCAGCCATTGCGGTTTCATAGATGGTGGTGAAGCGCAGCTGACGCTGACGCAGCAAGCCATTCACCGAACGCCCGAGAAACGCCCCGGCGCTGTACGCCAGCAACGGCACGCTCGCCTCCCCCTCCAGATCGAACAACGGCTTGCCGTCAGCATCCGCCGCGCACACCGGCAGCATCTCGGTCTGGCCCAGATGCAGCGACGGGAAAATTTCCGGGTCCATCTGCATCGCCGCGTCCGGGTCGTAGAACGCCAGCATCAGATCGCAGCCCCCTTCACGCAAGGCATGCACCGCATCGCCGACGTTGGTCGCGACCAGCCGCGTGGCGATGTTCAGCCCTTCATTGCGCAACTGCGCGATCCAGCGCGGGAAGAAACCCAGCGCCAAGGAGTGAGCGGCAGCGACTTGCATGACTTCGCCCTGCCCGCCTTCCAGATGATGCAAATGGCGCAGCACTTCACCGAGCTGTTCAACCACGGTGCGTGCGGTCACCAGAAACAATTGCCCCGCCGCCGTCAGCTCGATCGGCGTGCGCGAGCGGTTGACCAACGTCAGCCCCAGCGCCGCTTCGAGACTGCGGATCCGCCGGCTGAAGGCCGGCTGGGTCACGAAGCGTCGTTCAGCGGCCTGCGAGAAGCTGCGGGTGGCGGCCAGGGCACTGAAGTCCTCGAGCCATTTGCTTTCCAGATTCATCACGTCCTCCCGGACACGCACCAAAACAGGTCACACGTCTGCCGCGCACGCGGCGTCACACGGGCATTATGCCGAATGTGCATAGGGCAGTGCTTAACAGCATTGGCCCAAAAATTCGCACAAGCCTAGCATTCGCAGCGTTCCGGCACAGACCGGGTCCATATCGAGATGATTTCTATCATGTCCTCCGCTGCATCTTTCCGCACAGAAAACGACCTGCTTGGCGCCCTCGAAGTACCGGCTCAAGCGTATTACGGCATCCAGACCCTGCGAGCGGTGAACAACTTCCGTCTCTCCGGCGTTCCGATTTCGCATTACCCGAAACTGGTTGTCGGTCTGGCAATGGTCAAACAGGCCGCTGCTGACGCCAACCGCGAGTTGGGTCACCTGAGCGAAGCCAAGCACGCTGCCATCAGCGAAGCCTGTGCCCGATTGATCCGCGGTGATTACCACGAAGAGTTCGTGGTCGACATGATTCAAGGTGGCGCCGGTACTTCCACCAACATGAACGCCAACGAAGTGATCGCCAACATTGCCCTCGAAGCAATGGGTCACGAGAAAGGCGAGTACCAGTACCTGCACCCGAACGACGACGTCAACATGGCGCAGTCGACCAACGACGCTTACCCGACGGCGATTCGCCTGGGTCTGCTGCTCGGTCACGACACCCTGCTGGCCAGCCTCGACAGCCTGATTCAAGCGTTTGCGGCCAAGGGTAAAGAATTCGATCACGTCCTGAAAATGGGCCGTACCCAGCTGCAAGACGCCGTGCCGATGACCCTCGGCCAGGAATTCCGTGCTTTCGCCACCACCATGGGCGAAGACCTGGCCCGTCTGAAGACGCTGGCCCCGGAACTGCTGACTGAAGTGAACCTGGGCGGCACCGCGATCGGTACCGGCATCAACGCCGACCCGCGTTATCAAGCGCTGGCTGTTCAGCGTCTGGCCCTGATCAGCGGTCAACCGCTGGTTCCAGCCGCCGACCTGATCGAAGCGACTTCCGACATGGGCGCCTTCGTGCTGTTCTCCGGCATGCTCAAGCGCACCGCGGTCAAGCTGTCGAAGATCTGCAACGACCTGCGCCTGCTGTCCAGCGGCCCACGCACCGGCATCAACGAAATCAACCTGCCAGCGCGTCAGCCAGGCAGCTCGATCATGCCCGGCAAGGTCAACCCGGTCATCCCGGAAGCTGTGAACCAGGTTGCGTTCCAGGTCATCGGTAACGACCTGGCGCTGACCATGGCAGCCGAAGGCGGCCAACTGCAGCTGAACGTGATGGAGCCGCTGATCGCGTTCAAGATCTTCGACTCGATCCGCCTGCTGCAACGCGCCATGGACATGCTGCGCGAGCACTGCATCGTCGGCATCACTGCCAACGAAGCGCGCTGCCGTGAACTGGTCGAGCACTCGATCGGTCTGGTTACCGCACTGAACCCGTACATCGGCTACAAAAACGCCACCCGCATCGCCGGTCTCGCCCTTGAAAGCGGCCGCGGCGTGCTGGAACTGGTGCGCGAAGAAGGTCTGCTCGACGAAGCCATGCTCGCCGACATCCTGCGCCCGGAAAACATGATTGCTCCGCGTCTGGTTCCGCTGAAAGGCTGAACCGATGCGTAATTTGTAGCACCGCTCACCAGGTCGAGGGACTAGACACCTCTCACCTTTTGAGGGCTTGGGGATTTAGTCCCCAGGCCCTTTTTTTTAACTATTTGATCCTGAGACCCGTATGTCTGGGGACTGCTTTATGTCGAGGCAAGCCCTTGTGGCGAGGGGATTTATCCCCGTTGGGTCGCGAAGCGGCCCCAATACCTGCAATCGCGATGTATCAGGTACACCGCGTGCGATGGTTTTGCGACTGCTTCGCAGCCGAACGGGGATAAATCCCCTCGCCACAGGGTTTGCTTCAGCAAAGGAGCAGTTCCTGTACAAGCCCGGCGCCGGTAACGCTGGGTGTTTCAAAGCCTCGTTTCGTCGCTTGCACCACTACCGTGCAGACGGGCGCGTCACTGATCGGTATAGTGCCGCCCCTCTTCGCGTGAGCGGTCGTCGGTAACGAGGCCACAACCCATGCGAAACCCGAACTAATAACAAACCCGCGAAATGGATCCGGGACGAAACCTTCGCCTCACCTGTCGTGCCGTGCGCACACCGGTGTAACACGATATTTCTTCCATCCAGCATTTGCTTACACAATAAACAGCGAGGAAAAATCCATGCTCGAAGTCATTAACGACTTCCTCTCAGGGAAAGTACTGATCGTGCTCATTGTCGGGCTCGGTAGCTACTTCACGATTCGCTCGCGTTTCGTTCAATTGCGGCACTTCTTCCACATGTTCGCGGTGTTCCGCGACAGCCTCAAGGGCAGCGCCGGGCAACTCAGCTCGTTCCAGGCCCTGATGCTCAGCCTTGCCGGCCGAGTGGGTGCAGGCAACATCGCCGGTGTCGGCATCGCCGTGACCCTTGGTGGTCCGGGTGCAGTGTTCTGGATGTGGGTCACCGCGCTGGTCGGCATGTCCAGCAGCTTCTTCGAATGTACTTTGGCCCAAGTCTACAAACGCGCCGATGGCGATGGCTTGTACCGTGGCGGCCCGGCCTACTACATCCAGCACGGCCTGAAGCTCAAAGGCATGGCAGTGGTGTTTTCCGTTCTGCTGCTGGTCACCTACGGCTTCGCCTTCATTGGCCTGCAGTCCTACACCGTGACCCACTCGCTGCAAAACGCTTTTGCCTTCGATCCGCGCCACACCGGTATCGTCCTGGCGGTGCTGCTGGCCATTACCTTCCTCGGCGGCATCAAGCGCATCGCTTCGGTGTCCGACCTGCTGGTCCCAATCAAGACCCTGGCCTACATCGGCGTGACCCTGTACGTGATCGGCACCCAGATCGAACACGTGCCAGCCATGCTGGAAACCATCTTCAAGAGCGCTTTCGGTCTTGACCCGGCCTTTGGCGGCCTGCTCGGCAGCGCTATCGTCATGGGCGTGAAGCGTGGCGTGTTCGCCAACGAAGCGGGCCTGGGCAGTGCGCCGAACGTCGCCGCCGTGGCCGCTGTGAAGCACCCGGGTGCGCAAGGCGTGGTTCAGGCTTTCAGCGTGTTCCTCGACACCTTCGTGATCTGCACCTGCACCGCGCTGCTGATCCTGCTGTCGGGCTTCTACACCCCGGGCTTCGAAGGTGACGGCATTGTCCTGACCCAGAACTCGCTGGCCGCCGTGGTCGGTGACTGGGGTCGCATGTTCGTCAGCGTCGCGCTGTCGCTGTTCGTCTTCACCTGCATCCTCTACAACTACTACCTGGGCGAGAACAGCTTGCAGTTCCTCACCCGCAACCGCGCCGCGCTGATGATTTTCCGTGGCCTGGTGCTGGCGCTGGTGGTCTGGGGTTCGATGCAGGATCTGACGACCGTGTTCGCCTTCGCCGACATCACCATGACTTGCCTGGCCTTCGTCAACCTGGTGGCCCTGGCCATGCTGTTCAAGGTCGGCATGCGTGTGATGCGCGACTACGACGGCCAGCGCCGTGCCGGGGTCAAACAGCCGGTGTTCGATTCGAGCAAATTTGCCGATCTGGACCTCGATCTGAACGCTTGGCCGGCCAACCCGTCTGCTGCTGTCGGCAAGACTGAAGCCGAGCCGCAAGGCGTGCCTGCAGCGCAACGCTGACAGGTGAATGACGGGCGCATCCCCTGCGCCCGTCAGTTATTGTGATGCAATAACTTGTAGGAGCGAGCCTGCTCGCGATAGCTGTCTTTCAGCCAACATCAATGTTGAATGATGAAACGCCATCGCGAGCAGGCTCGCTCCTACAGGGACCTCATCGTTTCGGAGAATCCTATGAACCCTTCGACTTATCCCGCCGCTCAACACGTCATGGTGCTCTACACCGGTGGCACCATCGGCATGCAGGCCAGTGCCAACGGCCTGGCCCCGGCGTCCGGTTTTGAAGCGCGGATGCGCGACTACCTGCACAGCCAGCCTGAACTCGTCGTGCCGCAGTGGCGCTTTCGCGAGATGTCGCCGCTGATCGACAGCGCCAACATGACCCCGACCTATTGGCAGCAACTGCGTGAAGCGGTAGTCGATGCGGTGGATGTACAAGGTTGCGACAGCGTGCTGATCCTGCACGGCACTGACACCCTGGCCTACAGCGCCGCGGCGATGAGCTTCCAGTTGCTCGGCCTGCACGCCCGCGTTTGTTTCACCGGTTCGATGCTGCCAGCGGGCGTGACCGACAGCGATGCCTGGGAAAACCTTGGCGGCGCGCTGGTTGCCCTCGGCCAAGGTCTGGCGCCGGGCGTGCATCTGTACTTCCACGGCGAACTGCTGGCGCCGACCCGTTGCGCGAAAGTGCGCAGCTTTGGCCGTCATCCGTTCAAGCGTCTGGAGCGTCAGGGTGGCGGTGTGAAAGCCCCATCGATTCCGGCGTCGTTGAGCTATAACCAGCCGAAGCAACTGGCCAAAGTTGCCGTGCTGCCATTGTTCCCCGGCATTAGCGCTGGAGTTCTTGATGGCCTGCTCGACAGCGGCATTCAGGGTCTGGTGCTGGAATGCTACGGCAGCGGCACCGGGCCGAGCGACAACCCGGAGTTTCTGGCGAGCCTCGGCCGTGCGCGAGATAACGGCGTGGTAGTCGTTGCCGTGACGCAATGCCATGAAGGTGGGGTTGAGCTGGATGTGTATGAGGCAGGCAGCCGCTTGCGCGGTGTGGGCGTGTTGTCCGGTGGCGGCATGACCCGTGAGGCGGCGTTTGGCAAGTTGCACGGCCTGCTCGGTGCTGGGCTTGAAACTGAAGAAGTGCGCCGACTGATCGAACTCGACCTCTGCGGCGAACTCCTCTGACACCACCCCGCCCTTGTAGGAGCAAGGCTTGCCCGCGAATGGCCCACCTCGATGACACAGATACACCGTGTCATCGTTCTTCGCGGGCAAGCCTTGCTCCTACAAGAACCGCGTGCGGCATATAAATTGCTGCATTCCAGCCATCTCAAGGCTGGAAGATCCCATGCTGCACTCCCACCTCACTACCCTCAACGCTGTCTCGCTAATCCTCAACACCTTCAAAGCCGAAGGCCTGTCGAGCGAGGCGCTGCTCGCCGGTAGCGGCATCAGTGCCGCGGATTTGCACCGGGCCGACACCCGCATCACCACCAACCAGGAGATGCAGGTCTGCGCCAACGCGGTCGCGCTCAAGCGCGATATCGGTCTGGAACTGGGCCGGCGCATGCACGTTTCCTGCTACGGCATCCTCGGTTACGCGCTGCTGACCTGTGCCACCTTCGGTGACGCTTTGCGTTTGGCGATCCGTTATCCGGCGCTGTTGGGAACACTTTTCGAACTGAGCCTGGAAGACGATGGCGAGCGCGTCTGGTTCGTTGCGGCGGACTATCGCGAAAGTCCGGCGATGGCGGTGTTCAATGCCGAGTTCTGCCTGGTCTCGCTGAAGGTGATTTGCGATGACCTGCTCGGGCATCCTCTGCCCTTGCTTGCCACGCGGTTCGAACACGCCGCGCCGGATTACCGCGACCGTTACGCCGAGCACTTCGAATCGCCATTGCACTTCGCCACCAAGGACAACGCGTTCGCCTTCGACCGCCACTGGCTCGATCAACCGTTGCCTTTGGCGGATGCCATTACCCACCAAGCCATGGCCGAACGTTGCCGCAAGCAGAATCTTGAGTTCACCGGGCGTCAGGCGTGGCTGGGGCGGATACGGCAGTTGCTCAGTGCGCAGTTGAATGCCGCACCGGGGCTGGAAGGATTGGCGCAGCAGATGAAGTGCTCACCACGCACGTTGCGCCGGCACCTGAAGGACATGGGCAGCAGCTATCAGGAACTGCTCGATGAGCTGCGCTTCGAGCGGGCCAAGCAGATGTTGTGTGAGGACCAACTGCCGATCTATCGCATTGCCGAAACGCTGGGTTTCAGCGAGACGGCCAGCTTCCGCCACGCCTTCGTGCGCTGGAGCGGCGTCGCCCCGAGCCAGTTCCGCACTTAAGATAAATCAGGCACCGTGCCATCATCTGCACTACATTACGCAGCCAACCACGTTGCCGGTGTTTTTGCTTGATGCCTCTTTTCCGCCGCTGCTCACGCCTTGCCTTGCTCGCCGTTTTGCTCAATTTGCCTGTAGGCGCCCACGCCATTCAACTGGACTGGTGGGGCCGCCCGCCACACCCGACTGTCGATGCACCCGAAGACGGAAAAACCATCATCCCGCTCCCCGCCGCTGCCCAGACCCTCGATGCGGCAAAACCGCTGACGGGCTTGATCAGCGGTTTTCGCGGCCTTTTCTATCTGAACGTCTACAGCGATGAGAACTACCGCGAACGTTTGCACAAGCTAGGGCCGATCCCGCTGCTGACCGCTGATGAGTTTCACAGCTGCGTGACCGAATACCAGTACATGAACCTGTCATCGTCGGCCATGCGCACCGACATCGCACCGGGCATCGTGGTCGATACGATGAGTTTCGACTGCCTCAAAACCAATGGCTGGGAAACCAAACGCTATCTGCTGATCGACTGGCGTACACCCGGCGAACCGCTGCTGGCACTGGGACGAGTTCGCGGCGAGCACATGCTTGCGTTCCAGCCATTGCAAGAGACGCCGGCGCCGGTACTCGACACTTGGCTCAAAGGCATCGAAGGCGCTCGCGACGCCATGCGCCATGACGTTCCCGAAGCGCCGCTGAGCATCGTGGTTGACCCGCAACCTTACCTGGCGGGTGACGGCGCCCTGCAACTGTGGGAACTGCATCAGCAACTGAGCAAGGCCAGCGACAAAGGACCGGGCCTGAAAAAGGTCGATGAGCTGTTTCTGAATCAAGACTATCGCCGCATCGGCGCCGACCAAAAGGATTTCGTCGGCCAGCTCAACGATATTGCCTACTGGAAAAGCGAACTGGCGCCGGACGAAGGCTCCCGGCAGTGGCTGCTGGAGGTCGTGCGGCGCGCGCCGCAACGCATCCCGGTGTACCTCAACCTCGCCGATCAGGCCTGGAAGGGCTATGAAAAAGCGCCGGCCTACACCACGCAATACGCGTTGGCGCAGGAGTATTACCGGATTTATTGCGGTTTGCGCCTGCAACGCAATCTGAGCGTTCCCGAGCGCGTGATTCAACGGCTTGGCCTCACTCAGGCTGATCCTCAGGCCTGCCAGGCACAATGGCCATTGATCGAGGCTGTCGACCAGCAAAACGAGGCCCTGGTAAAACAGCTCCTCGACAGTGGCCTGCAGGCGAAAACCCAAGGCGAGGATGGCCGCAGTGCCCTGGCCCACGCATTGGATGCACCGAACTTCGCCATTGCCCGTCTGTTGCTCGAGCGTGGCGCCGCCACCAGCGGGATCAACGGCAACGAGCCGCTGGTGATGCAGGCCTTCAACAAGGACCTCAAGGCTGACAAGGATCCACAAAAGGGCCAACGCACGCAGTTTCTGCTCAGTGCCGGTGCCGCCATCGACGAACCCGATGCACGGGGCGAAACGTTGCTGATGCAGCGCGTGTCGCAAAACGACGATGCGCTGTTCAACTGGTTGTTCGAGCACCCGCAAAACCTTGATCGGCGGCAGAGCAAAGAACAACGAACAACGAACCGCACTGTACGAAGCGATCTACCGCAACAACTATTCGGCCGCCAAACGTCTGGTCGAAGCCGGCGCGCAGCTGAATCTGCTCTACCCCGCCGGACGCTGCTACGGACGTGATCGCATGGATTCGGCGCTGTATCTGCTGGCCAGCGAGACGCCCAGGAGCGACATGGACAAAGAGCTCGCTCGTCAGCAAGTACTGCATCTGTTCACCCTGATGCTGGAGAAAGGCGCCGACCCGATGCTGGGCGACGCCTGCACTGGCGATGCCTACGGCAAGCTGCGCGAAGTGCTGAAACAACGTGATCGCCAGGACTGGCTGGAGGTACTCGACCAGCATCAGGCAGCCGCCGGCAAGACGCCGACGCAGCGCTAACCTTGCGGGCGCCCCGTCGGGGCGCCTGACACCATCGAGGGGCGAATTGCGGTCAGAGGTTTTGGCCAGATCAATCCCCTTTTGGCCTTTCCTGCCGTTCTCCGATTTGTCTCGCGCCGCAACACTGGGGGCAACCGAACCAGCCTTGCGGAGAACAACAAATGCTGACGATCTACTCAGACGATCACCACCTGCACCATGGCCGCTGCGAACTGATCGATGGCCAGCTCAAGCCGTGCTTCGAAATGCCCTCGCGCGCCGACCACGTGCTGCAACGCGTACACAATCAAAACCTCGGCCCGGTCGAAGCACCCAAGGATTTCGGCCTCGAACCGATCGCCCGCATCCACAGCCGCGAC
This sequence comes from Pseudomonas sp. SM4, assembly GCF_051913165.1. Lineage (NCBI taxonomy): Bacteria > Pseudomonadati > Pseudomonadota > Gammaproteobacteria > Pseudomonadales > Pseudomonadaceae > Pseudomonas > Pseudomonas sp. SM4. The sequence goes on from NZ_JBODOE010000009.1 coordinate 71,060, forward strand.
TACCTCGACTTCTTCAAAGGCGCATGGGATCGCTGGACTGAATTCAACACCGACGGCGACTTGCTGCCCTACACCTGGCCCGCCCGCACCCTGCGTGCGATAAAACCGACCAGCCTGCACGGCCAGCTCGGTTATTACAGCTTCGACGGCGGCGCACCGATCACCGCCGGCACCTGGCAAGCGGCCTACAGCGCGGCGCAAGTAGCCCTCACCGCGCAAGCAGCAATCCAGCGCGGCGCTCGTGCGGCCTTCGCCCTGTGCCGCCCACCGGGACACCACGCCGCCAGCGATTTGATGGGCGGTTATTGCTACCTCAACAACGCCGCCATTGCCGCACAAGCGTTCCTCGATCAGGGCCACAAGAAGGTTGCGATCCTCGACGTCGACTATCACCACGGCAACGGCACGCAGTCGATCTTCTACGAGCGCAGCGATGTGCTGTTCACTTCGATCCACGGCCACCCGGAAGCGGAATTCCCGTTCTTCCTCGGCTACGACGATGAGCGCGGTGAAGGCGCCGGTGAAGGCTGCAACTTCAACTATCCGCTGCCCGCCGGTTCCGGCTACGACGTCTGGAGCGCAGCGCTGGAACAGGCCTGCGACGAAATCGACCGCTACGGCGCCGACGTCATCGTCGTGTCGCTCGGCGTCGATACGTTCAAGGACGATCCGATCTCGCAATTCAAACTCGACAGCCCGGATTATCTGGCAATGGGCCAACGCATTGCCGCCCTCGGCAAGCCAACGCTGTTCGTCATGGAAGGCGGTTACGCGGTCGAGGAAATCGGCATCAACGCGGTGAACGTGCTGGAAGGTTTCGAGCAGTAAGCCCGACAGACTGGCGCATAAACTGACCCGCCACTGCGCGGGTCTTTTTTTGCCTGCGATAAATAGTTACCACCAAACGCCAAAGCCCCCCCGCTACCTTCGCGAATCCGATGCTGCGTTTTGCAGCCTCATCGTCAGAAGGATCTGAACATGCTCAACAACGAGCCCGATTCTCAACCCAAGTCCGCCCCACCCAGCGACCTGCTGACACAGCTTGTCACTGGCCCGGCCCTGCGCGAAGTCGCCGCAACGGTGCTGCGCTCGGCACTGGCCGAGCTGTACCCGGCCCTTGAACTTGACCCGGATCTGGTCATGGTCGGCACGCCCTCCTGGATCAGCGACGGTGAGCAGATCATCGCCGGTGATACCCGTTTCGAGTCCCTGACCGACGCCCTGCTGTGGCACGTGATCGCCAGCAAACCGGTGATGTACATCGACGGTGAACAGTTCCTGACCCGACAACCGAGCGCCAACCCGTCCATCCAGTTGCCCGTCAATATCGATGTCATCGGCCGGCAGCTCAACACACTGGCCGCGGTGCTGTTTACCGCTTATCAGGAACAGCAGCTGGATTACTGGAACCAGCACACCACGTCCGACACACCTCGCTGGGTGGAGCTGTCGCTGGCCTTGCGCGCCCGCTGGAACCTCAAGCGGGTCAAAGGCTGGGACGCCGATCAACAGGCCCTCGCGCGCCTGGTGTTCAACTATCCCGACCGCGCCCTGCGCCAGCCCCATGACCCTTACCAGACGCGGGCCTGCCTGATTGATCTGGATCGCGGTGGCGCAGCCGCGCAGCACCTCAACATCATGGACATCGCGGTGGTCATCGGCATGCAGGCTGAGCGCACGCTGATCCTCACCCACTCGGTGGTCCTCGGCTTTCGCGCCCATCCTTCACTGGACGCACTGAGCGACTACCTGAGCCGGTTTGTTGGCGATCTGCCACCGCAGAGCCCGCTTGAGTGGCGGCTAGTCGAACCCGAAGGCAATTTTTTCGACACCCAGGCTTGCACCTTGATCGCCCTCCAGGCTCAGGCGCTGGGCGAGCTCGATTTCAGCGACAACGCGGCGAGCACTGCCCACGACACCAACGCCCACCACGCGCACAACAACGACGCGCGCTTCAATCGCATCGACCCGTTATTACCAGAGTGGCTGAGCCGAGCGAATTCCAACGACCTCAGTGCGTTCAGCCGCCACCTCATGGAGTTGGCCGCCATACGGCAGAACAGTGCCACTTCATTTGAAGATGACATCCCGCCGATTCAGCGTTTTGCCCTGAATAACATCAGCCTGCTGATGCAAAAAAAACACCCCGAAGCCAAAGACCTGAAACTTGAAGATCTGCGTATCCGCATCACCAGTCCGGTGGTCTGGGGTACTCAGGCCACCGGCACCAGCGAGACGCTGATCCTGAGCCTGGCCGAACTGGCTCTGGAAAACCTGATCGCGGAACCGTTGGGCGATAAAGAACTGTATTTCCTCGGCGCGCAAAGCGTTCCCCACTGGCTGACGACCGTCTATGTCGAAGAGCTGGTCACCACGCTCAATGTCGGTAAAACCTACCCGGCGCGGATCAAGGATCGACTGATCGATGACCCGGTCAAGTCGGCCTATCTGGAGGATCTGTACAGCCGTCACTTGCGAGTGCAACTGCCGCTGCTCGCGCTGCAAAACAAGATCCGCGGCGAAGGCGGCATTGATGAGCAGGGTTATCGTTACGTCGTCGCGGTGATGAGTACCGACGGTGAAAGTCGCCGCGTCGACGATCAGGAAATCGTCATCCGGCCACTGTCGTTCGTCCTTGACCAAAAGGCCGATGACAGCGCTGATTCCGTCACCAACATGTTCGTGATCGGCCCGCGTGACCCGACTAGAGGCCCGTGCCTGCTCTACCGGCCCCTGCTGGATAACGCACTGACTCAGTACCCGACACCGGCGAGTCTGATCTACGCCATCAAGCATTCGAAAAAGATCCGCGAATCGGTACTCGCCTGGTTGCCGGATCGAGTGCGCGCCACTTATTCAAACTACATTTTCCACGGCGACTTGCCCGACCTCGCGGTGCTCGCCGAGCTGCTGACCAATCCGCTGCTTAACGTCAACCTCAATAGACCGGTGAGGCTGGGCGGCGACGTACTGGCCGGTGATTACCTGCCTGCTTTGTTCAAGGCCAATGCCCACGCGCTGATCGATCTCGCCGACCGGCAATCGGTATCAAACGCCGAAAGTCATTGGGCGACGCTGAAACTGGGGGCGTGGAAACTGTTTAACGCGGTGCTGCCATTTCTCAATCCGACTTTCGGCGCGGCGGTGTGGATCTGGCAGATTTTCGATGACCTGCAGCAAACACTTGAAGCTGCACAAAACGACGACCACGAACTGGCTGCCCACGCCCTCACTGACCTGCTTCTGCAATTGGCCATGGTGCTGGCCCATCGCGCGGCCACGCGGGGCAGGCCGACTCGCCGGATCGGCGAAACCGAAGCGCAGGGCAAAAACACAGTCGTTGAAACACCTGTGCACCCGGCGAAAATCCAGATGAAACAGCTCGCGGACATTTCATCCGTCGACTTGCCGGCCAGCCATCAATTGGCAATCCATAGCGATGGCGCGCTCAATCGCACGCCCGTCAGCCTTGGTCAGGCTCTGGAACGCTTTGCCATCAGCAAGCCGCCCGAGTTGGGACAACCCATCAATGAGGGCCCGCAACAACACCTCTATGCCAGCGACGACAAGCTCTACGCCAATGTCGGATCGCGCTGGTTCGAGGTTCAACTCAACGACCAGCACGATGTACAGATCATCGACTCCCGCCACCAGCCACCACGCCCGGGGCCCCTGCTGGTACATAACCTTCAGGGGCGCTGGTTCATCGATACGCGCCTGCGGTTGCGCGGTGGCGGGCTCAAAAGCCGCAGAGCCGAAGTGCTGCGCAAGAATGCACAGCGGGTCGACGAACTGCGCCAGCAACTTAAACAATTCGACAACCAGCTGGGGCCGACTAAGGCGGCGTTGGTCGCTGCGCGCAAGGCGATGCTCAGTGCGCCGGATGCGACCTATCCCGCCCACGAAACGGTATTTCTGCAAAAGCTTGAAGCACAGATCCGCGCCTACGACGGCGCCATCAGCTCGGTCAAAGAGCTGAACCGCTTCGATGCCGTTCCGCGTTACCGCGCCTCGATGATCGAGATGCTCAGAACCCAGCTGTTTTTCAATCAGTCGTGGATCGATCAGATCGAAACGGCATTCAAGTCGTCGCTGAACGAGACATTGAAGCTGCTGGCCGGTGAGGAGCTAGGGATCAAGCCGGCTGATCTGGGCCCTTACAAAGAGATGCTCAGACTGACCACCCTGATGATCCAGCGTACAGAAATGGCTCAAGCGAGTTTTCTCGAACTGAACATTCTCGGCAAAGAAGCCGCGCAAGTTGCCAGTGATTTCAAGAGAAAACTGCCGGATTACGAAGTACCGGACATGAAAGCGCTACGGGTAACGCTGACGCGTCCGTTCTGCGTCAAAGAAGGCAACAGCGCCAGGCTGGACGCTGTTCGGGAAAACCTCGAACGTCTGGTCGACGAGGCCGATCTGGCGATTCAGAACTCGCTGGATCTGCAACGTGAGGATCATGTCCTCAGCGATAGCCAACGTATCGAGCCGCTCAATGCATTGGTCGATCAGTTCGCCATCATCGACTCGCGATTACGTGATCTTGCGCTGCAGTCAGCCGCAGAGCTGATACCCGACCAGCTAGAGCAATTGCAATTACACATCAGCGAATTCAGCCAGCAAAGCACCCACCAACTGACTCAACTGTTGCGTGACCGTGGACCTCAGCAGCCACAGCCCGGCCCGTCACGCGCGCCGGTAAAGAAAGCCATCAAAACGCGCTTCAAAGGCACTCAGCTCGCGGTGCCACGCAAAGAAGCCGAGGGTCACGTGCAATTGGCGGATGTCAAAGCCAGCCTGACCGGCAGAGTACTGGCAACCTTTCACAAAAAGGAACCGGGCGTTTGGGTGCAACGCCTGCGCAGCAAACCTCCGAAAATCCTGCCACCGAGAAGTTTGAGCAGCCTGATGAACTCGGGGCAATCCTTGCTGGATGCGCTGCAGGGCTTTATCGAACGGCAAAAAAGTCTCGCTCATGAAGCGAACCGGCTGCCGATCGAAGTCGAAGAATCGCTGAACCACCACGCCAATCAGTTGCACGATACCGCCAGGGCCATCGAACAGGCGTTGCGTTCTGCGCCCTCTTCAAATGCCCAGGCGAACACCGCGACCCTGCTCAAAGAAAAACTCGACGCGGCGGTGAAGCAGCTCAAGACCGAGGGGCATTCACTGCGCGTGAGCATGACCAAACGCCAGTTGCCCACAGCGCCGCGCGTCGAATGGCTGGTGGCGCAGCAAGAGGTGACGATCGCAGTGATTGCCGGTCGGCGTCGGCTCAAAGGCCCAAGGAAAGACTTTCTGCAGGAATATGAAATTCGCGACCGCAAAACCAACGCCGTGCTGTGGTACGCGCACTTTCATTACGAGCGCGCCGACACGGTTGCCGAGTTGTTCAGCGCCGCCCACCTCAAGACCCGAGACCAGCGCCTGTTAGGCGGAGCCTACAACCTGAGCAGTGCGTCCAGCACACAGGATGTGATTGCCATCTACCGCAGCGAGATCGGCGTGCAACTGGCAAAAAACCTGTTCTTTGCTGTTACCACACCTTCCACATCGCAGGCTCACGCATGAATCCAGTCATCACATTGGCTTCCAGCCCGTCCACGCCATTGCTCGATAAAAGCCGTCTGGTCAGCCTGACCAGCCATGGTCCGACGCTGGCAGGTGTCGCTACGCAAATGCTCAGCGAAGCCTTGAACGGGTTATATCCCGAGCTGGCGCTGAATCCTGACAAGTGCATGATCGGTACACCGCAATGGCGTGAACAAGACCATCAGATCGTTGCCGACACCACTCGTTTTGAATCCCTGAGCCACGCGTTGGTACGCCTGAATTTGTACGGCGCCTCAGCCAACTTTCTTGCCGCTGAACACTTCCTGACCACAGAACCCGACGCGCCAACGCCGACGCATCTGGCCGTCGACATCGAAGAGATCGGCCGCCTGCTTAATGAGTACGCGCCGCTGTTGTTCGTCGAGTATCAGGAACGCCAACTGGATTTCTGGAACAGCAGCAGCCGCTCCGAACCGCATTGGCAAGCACTTGCCGACTCTTTGCGCACAGCCCTGGACGTCAACCAGGTGCAGGGCTGGAACACCGAAGAATGTGCCTTGGCCCGGCTGATTTTCACCACGCCGGACAAGAACATTCGATTGGCAACTCAGGGTGACTTCAGCGACATTCAGGCCGGGCTGATTGATATCGACATTCTCGAAAGCGCTGGCGCAACTCATCTGTTGCTCGGTGGCGCGCTGGTCATTCGCGCTCTTCACGAAGGGCACGAGCGGGTGTTGATGTACACCATCGAGAGCGGCTACGAGTCGTTTGCGTCGATGGATGCGCTGGGGGCGTCGTTGCCCTCGCGCCTCTCCGAACAGCTGGACGGGCATCCGATGCAGTGGCGGTTGTTCGAGCCTGACGGCAACATCTTTGATCACATGGCCTGGGCATTGGTGGCTTCGCAGCTCGACGCCATTGTCGCGATCAGTGCCAGTGACAGCGACAACCCCTCCGCTGCGGCCACCCTGACGGAGTCGGTGATGCCTGTCGACGAGCAGGCCCGACTCGATCAACTCGACGCAGCAATTCCGGATTGGCTGCACAACGCCTCCGCCAAAGACCTCGCCGCTTACAGTCGATACATCACCGGCCTGGGCAAGCTGTACCGCGACCCGCAGGTCAAAATCAGCAGAGATCTGATCGAACCTATCGACCGTTTTGCCCAGCGGCTCATGCACGAAGCGATTGTTCGCGACAAACACGCCGAAGGCGCCGCCGCCCTGCCGCTGGATGATCTCGAGATCAGCATCACCAACAGCTTTACCGCCGGTGATCTGACGTTGCCCAACGTGCTCGACACCTATTCGCGCTCCCTGGGCGAATTCGCCCTGGAAAACACCACGCCTTATCAGGCCAGTCTGCGTTTCAAACACGGCGAGCCTGTGCCGGCCTGGCTGACAGTCGATCTGTTGGTGCGGCTGTCAAAGCAAGTCGATATCGGTCAGGTCTACCCGCAGTTGATCAAGCGCAGGTTACTCGACGACCCACAGGAGTCGGCGCGTCAGGCAGCGCTGTATCACCAGCAGTTGCGCCTGTTGCTGCCCCTTGCCGCGCTGGAAAACAAGGTTCGCGCGCAGAACGGTTTTGATGAAACCGGTTTTGCCTACATTCGCCAATTGGTCGGCGAACCCGTTGTGTCTTCACAGCGGATTTCCATCTGCCCACTGACGTTGATCCCGCAGCATCGACTGGTCAGCGCCGCGGACACGGTCACCAACATGTTCATCATCGGCCCGGGCGATCCGGACAATGGTCCGTGCATTCTGTACCGCCCGCTGTTTGAGCCGACCTTGAGGCAATTCCCGTCGCGACAGAATCTACTGTACGCCTTGCATCAACCGGGCGAACTCAGGGATTCGGTACTGGCCTGGCTGCCCGATCGCAACCTGAGTTTCGAATACGCCCAGTACGTATTCCCCGTAGGATTGCCGTCGCCCTGGCTGATCACTCAACAGCTCTCCGATCCCAACCTGCGTCTGGGCGGGCTCGGTTACGTGAGTTTCGGCCATGTCGAAATCAACGGAGACCGGCTGCAGACGCTTTTTGAAAACAACGCTCGGGCCATTGTCGAACTGGCGGATCGTCAATCGCTGTCCAACGCCGATCAGCGCTGGCTGTTGCTGCAGGAAAGCAGCTGGAGCCTGTTCAATGTCGCGTCGAATTTTCTCAGCGGCGCCCTCGGGACAGCCGTTTGGGTGTGGCAAAGCATTGAGGAAATCCAGCAGGCGCTCGACGCGCATGAGCGCGGTAATCGCCTCGGCGAGTGGACTTCACTGGGCAATGTGCTGTTGACGCTGGGGATCATTCTGACCCACCGCGCCGTGCGGCAACGACGTCGGATTTCGGGCACGGCAGGCACCCCACGAACGGTCATTGAAGTCCCGCGCAAAATCGAGGTCGCCCCGGTGAGCTCACGTTTTCAGCCAATGCCTTTGCTCAATGAACTGCCGCCTGAACACAGTTCATCGCTTGAAGTCGGCGGCTCAGTGCCACGACGCAACTCCGCCGAACTGGGGCGCTATCTGGATTCGCTGAAAGTGACACCGCCCGACCTGAAGCACGAAGCGTTGATCACGCTCAACGTAGAGCCGCCTCACCTCTACCAGCTCGGGGACAAGACCTACGCGCAGGTGCGCGAACGCTGGTTTGAAGTGCGCCTGGACCCCGAGGATCAAGTCACCCTGTGTGTGCCTGGCGATCCGACGCGCAGTGGCCCGCTGTTAACTCACGGTCTGCAGGGATTGTGGTACATCGACACCCGTTTGCGCCTGCGCGGGGGTGGCCGCAAAAGTCGTCTGCAGCATTTCAAGCACGCCAACGAACACCGAAAACAACAACTTGAAGACGCATTGAAGGCGTTCAAGGAGCGCGAAAAGATCCTCCAGGCCGAGTTGGACACGACGTTCAACGAAAAGCTCAGGGCAGCCCCACCGGCAAGCGCAGCCGCCACGCGCGCTTACGGGCAAAAAGTGGAAACGGCCATCAACGAGTACGCAACGGCGCTGGATCAACTGCGCGAATGGCGCACCAAGGGCGGCACGGTCGGTTATGTGTACGACATGGTGCGCATGACCACAGAACTGCACAAAAACATCTCGGCGTGGTTTTTAATCAACAGGAATGCCTACGATGCAGCCACGCATGCAATGGCCTTCAACGTACCCGCCGATCAACCAATCCCCCGCCAGATCTACGTCGACACCATCACCCGTTCGATCCATCTGGGCCAGCAACTGGAAGAGAAACTGACCCTGGCTCGTACTTCCCTTGAGCAGCTCAAGGCGCTTGGTAAAACCGGCATCATCACAGCGACAAAACTTGAAAACCTGATGTCCCGTGCTACCGCGCTGGATTTCAAAGCTAATGAAATCGGCATGTCCAACGAGCTGTGTCTGGAAGACCGCGGTGGCCCGCTCATGGCTCAGGCTCGCGAAGATGTCAGTAGCATTATCATCAGTGCGGCGAGAGCAGCGCATGAGCTGGCTGTGCAGATCAATCCCGGAACACCCTCAGCGACACCCGCTGCGGAGCTGGAACGGATGAACCACTTCCTCGAAACCTTCAACGATGCCGACGAGCGCTTGCTCGAGCTGCCCGATACTCACCCGGGACTGGTCAAGCGCGCCCCGGTGATGCATCTGCGCACGGTGATCGAAGAATTTCGGCAAGTGGCGCAGACCCGTCTCGACTCTCTGCTGCTCAATGAAGAATCCCTGCAGATCACCGAGACGTCACAATCCGAGCGCCCCGGTCCATCGCGGGCGATGATCAAGGTGCACAAGTCCCGACCACGCGATCCAGCCCCCGCAGCCCCTGCGCAAAAACCCGCTGAAGCAGTGAACAAAATACTGCCAAAATCATCTCCGCCACCGACGCCGGCTCGCGACGATATCGACACCATAAACAATGCCCTGGATCTCACTCTCGATTACCCCAACTTTCTCAAGCGTACCCGCAAGGATGCGCTGCGGCCCTCACGTATTCCTGCCGACATGCAGGACATCCATGATCAGTACGCGCTGAAACTGGAGCGCAGTGCTGACGAGGTCGAACAAGCGCTGAAAAACTTGCGCGAAGCCAAAAAAGAGCAGCCTCCAGTGGCAGAGCTGAGTGCTGAACTGCGTGAAGCAGCCCGACATGTCAGGCAGGAAGGCGTGAATATCCGCGCCAGCCTGTACAAACTGCGCAAGCCGACGCAAACCGCCTTCAATTGGATGTACGAGCAAGCGCAGGTCAATCTCGTACGTGATGAGCGCGGACGGATTGCAACGAAACAGTTCGGCGATTACTTTCAGGAATTCCGGATTCTGGACAAAGCCAATCACGATCGGCCGCTGTGGGTCGCGCACTTCCATTACAAAACGCTGCAGACACCGTCCGACCAACCAACGACGGCTCACCTGAAAGTCGCCGACGGCTACCTGGAAACGCTCACCGTGGATCAGCAAAAATCATTGAATGCGTTTGATCGGGTCAACGGTGTTTTGCGCAAACTGACTGATCCGGCACTGCGCAAACTGTTCCTCGATCTGCCTGTGCTGGAGGAGTCTGCCGTCGAAGAAAACCCTTGAGCTCAGCCCCGCCAAACCTTTCGTAAACGCCCGAGTGCCGCAGTGATCGCGGCCTCGGGCACGGCGGCAAAACCCAGTACCAGGCCGGCGTGCTGATCCGCCGGCAAAGTTGAATCCGGCAGCCAGTAACTGCTTAAACCGTTGATCTCGACATCGACGCTGGCGGCCAGAGCAATCAACTGTTGCTCACGGGCCAATGTGTCCACGGGAATAGTCAGATGCAGACCGGCCGCGACACTCGGCAAGCTGCCAACGCCGGGAATATCGCTCGGCCATCCGGCCAACAAGGTATTGCGCCGGCTCAACGCTGCACGGCGCATCCGCCGAATGTGTCGCTGAAAATGCCCGGCCGCCATGAACTCGGCCATCACCGCTTGGGTGCTAACTTCCGAGTGGCGCACGTCCACCGCGCGGCGCTGGGAAAAGGCGTCCACCAACCCCGGCGGCAACACCAGATAACCCAGGCGCAGCGCCGGGAATGCGACTTTGCCGAAGGTGCCGACGTACAACACCCGCCCCTGCCGATCGAGCGCCGCCAATGGCGCCAGCGGTGCGCCGGTGTAACGGTACTCGCCGTCGTAATCGTCCTCGACTATCCAGCCTTGCGTGCGCTCGGCCCACGCCAGCAATTCCAGACGTCGCGCCAGACTCATCACCACGCCGGTCGGGTATTGATGAGACGGCGTCACATACGCCACTCGGCAATCCGTCGCCGCCGCCAATGCCGCGCAATCAATGCCCTCCTCGTCCACCGCAATCCCACGCAATCGCGCACCCGCTACAGCGAACGCATGACCCGCCGCACGGTAGCCCGGATTTTCAATGCCGACGCCATCGCCCGGCTCCACCAGCAACTGTGCACAAAGGCTAATGCCCTGCTGCGCGCCACTGGTGATCACAATTTGCTCAGCGCTGCACTGCATACCGCGCGAACTGCGCAGATAGGCGGCGATCATCGCGCGCAAACGCGCATCACCGGCCGGATCGCCGTAACACAGCTGCTGCAAATCCGGTTTGCGCCAGAAAGCCGCGTTCAGCTTGGCCCAGACCTCAAAAGGGAACAGATCGAAGGCCGGCACACCGACACGAAAAGCACGCGGCGGACCACTCGGCGGCTTGGCCAAATGGTTGTTTTCAATACGCGAAAAAGTAGCGCTGTGGATAACTTTACTGGATGGAATCACAGGTAAATCCAGCCAATTTGTGGATAAGGCTGTGGGTAAGCCTGTTGAAAACCCTGTGGATACTTTTGTGGATAGTTTTTTCGCCGAGGGCGGCGGCGCCGATAATTGCGCGACGTAAGTACCGTCGCCAACGCGCCCTTCGATAAAGCCTTCGGCATACAACTGATCGTAAGCGCGCACCACGCTGTTACGCGAAATCGCCAATGCCGCCGCCAGATCGCGACTGGCCGGCAGCCGCGTGCCGCTGACGAGGCGTCCATCGAGCACGCGCAAACGCAGCGCCTGATACAGCTGGCGGCTCAAACCCTGGCGCCGATCCAGCTCGATACCGGCGGGATTGAAGGGCATGGACAGCGATGGCGAGTCAGGCATGGCAATGGACCTATGAAATTGGTCGGCAATGGCTCTTACAACAGACCAATAGCCTGCCTAGGATGCAGGCATTCGCCAAGGAAAATCTGTCCATGTACACGCCGCGCGCCTTTGCCATCGAAGAACTGTCCCAACTGCACGAACTGATCCTCGCCACCCGTCTCGCCATTTTGGTGACTCACGGCGAAAACGGTCTGCAAGCCAGCCATGTGCCGGTGCTGCTGCATTGTGAACAAGGCGAGTACGGCACGCTGTACGGGCACTTGGCCCGCGCCAATCCACAATGGAAAGACCTGCGCGACGGCGCCGAAGCCATGCTGATTTTTGCCGGTGCCGACGCCTACGTCAGCCCGGGTTTTTACCCGAGCAAAGCCGAGCACGGCAAAGTCGTGCCGACCTGGAATTACATCGCCGTGCATGCCTACGGCCACGCCGAAACCTTCAGCGATGGCGGACGCCTGCTCGACATCGTCAGCACCCTCACCGACCGTCATGAAGCCGGCCGTGCCCAGCCTTGGTCAGTCGCCGATGCGCCCGCCGATTACATCGACGGCATGCTCAAGGCGATTGTCGGTTTTGCCATTCCCATCGACCGTCTCGAGGGCAAGCGCAAACTCAGTCAGAACCGCAGCGCCGAAGACATTGCCGGCGTGCGTGAAGGTCTGGCCGCCAGCCCCGAAGTCAACGATCAAACCCTCGCCCAATTGATGCGCTAAGGAAATCACCATGAGTCAGATCGACATTCGCCAGGTCAGCGCCGCCGACCGCGCCGCGTGGCTGCCGCTGTGGCAGGCCTACCTGCGTTTCTATAACACTGAACTGCCGGACGCCGTGACCGACAGCACCTGGCAGCGCTTCCTCGACCCGAGCGAACCGACTCATGCAGCGTTGGCCTGGGCCGATGGCAAAGCGGTGGGCATGGTGCATTACATCTACCATCGCTCGAACTGGAGCATCGAAAACTCCTGCTACCTGCAGGATTTGCTGGTGACCGAGGAAACACGCGGTACCGGCGTCGGCCGCCTGCTGATCGAACACGTTTACGCCACCGCCAAGGCTGACGGTTGCTGCAAAGTGCACTGGCTGACCCACGAATCCAACGCCACCGCGATCCAGCTCTACGAGCGCATCGCCGAACGCCCGGGTTTCATCCAGTTTCGCAAAGCCATTTAAGGAGAGGTACGCATGATCATTTCACCGGCTGACTGGACAGGCGTCCCCGCCCCCACCGCCACATTGCTTGAAGGGCGTTTTATTCGCCTCGAACGACTCGACCCGGCGCGCCACGGCGAACAACTGTTCGCCGCCCTCGAAGGCCCCGGCGCCGACCCGAAACTCTGGGATTATTTGCCCTACGGGCCGTTCCCGGAACGCAGCGTTTTCGACGCCTGGCTGAACAACCATGCGGCCGCCAGCGATCCGTATTTCTTCGCGGTCATCGACCGCGCGAACAACCAGGTGCAAGGCATCCTCAGCCTGATGTCGATCGTCCCGGCGCAGGGCCGCATCGAGATCGGCCACGTCACCTTCGGCGCGCCGATGCAGCGCTCGCCGAAAAGCACCGAGGCGGTGTACCTGCTGGGCAAATACGCCTTCGAACTCGGCTACCGCCGCCTCGAATGGAAATGCAACAACGGCAACGCTCGCTCAAAATATGCCGCCGAACGTCTGGGCTTCAGCTTCGAGGGCGTGTTCCGCCAGCACATGGTGGTCAAGGGCCAGAACCGCGACACCGCGTGGTACTCGATTGTGGATTCGGAATGGCCGGCGATTGGCGCCGGGTTCGCGCGTTGGTTGAGCGATGAAAACCAGACGCCGGATGGCCAGGTGAAAGGGTTGGTTGAGTGCCGTAGCTGAGGCGCAAAGCAAAAGATCGTCCGCACGCGGCCCGAGCCTTCGGACGATCTTTTGATCTGTTTTTCACCCCAGCTTTTGCGCCAGCACCGCAATGTGCTCGGGGCCGATCCCGCAGCAACCGCCCAAATGGCTGGCACCGCGCTGCTGCCAATCTATCGCCCAGTGCAAGTAACCCGGCGGATCAAGATCCTCGCGCAACGGATCAAGCCCATCATTGGCCGTTGCCTCTTCTGGCTGCGGCGGAAACGCATTGGCGTAAGCGCCGATATGAATGTTCACCCCCAGGCGTTCGAAGGTTTCACGCGCCGCGTCAATCGCGGCACCGATCACTTCCGGCTGACTGCAATTGAACAGCAACGTCTCGACGCCCAACTCAGCCGCCACTGCTGCTGCTTCGGCGACCGGTTCACCAGAGCGCAAGCGCGGTACTTCATCGATGTCTTCGTCCTTCAAGGTGAACGACAGCCAGAACGGCTTGCCGTCCTGCGGTAAACCATTGTGGATGGCTCGCGCCTCAATGATCGAGCTCTGGGTTTCCGCCAGCCACAGATCAACATGCGGCGCCAGGCCGTCGACCAGCGGCGCCAGCAACCCGGGCGCGCGTGCGGCTTCGAACAAGTCCGGTCGATAGGAGCCGAACAGCGGTGGCAACGAGCCGGCCACGCGCACGGTTTTTCCCGACGCCTGCACCGCCCGCCGCGCCAATTCACCCGCCAATGCCGCCAGCGCCTGCCCTTCAGCGGCGAAGCGCTCTGCGCCGATATGAAACGGCACCACCGCATAACTGTTGGTGGTAATCACATTGGCACCGCTGGCGATATACGCCGCGTGTACGGCCTCAACCGCTTGCGGCGCTTCGCTTAACGCCAGCGCCGACCACTCCGGCTGCCGAAATGGCGCCCCGGCGCGCTGTAACTCACGGCCCATACCGCCATCGAGAATAATCGTGCTGCCTGCGCCCATATGCTTTTCACTCATATGCTTATGAAAATAACTCACTATCAGAGTCGTTCTTATAACTATTTAATACGCACCATTCGGTTAATAACAACCTCTTTTTTACTCAGGGATCGACTGTGAAATTTCAACCGCTACTGGCCCTGGGCCTGACGATTCTGGCCGCCTCCACGCAAGCGTTTGCAGGCACCACGCTGGACCGTGTCGAGCAGAAAAAGCAACTGGTCGGCGTGCTGATGGAGAGTTATCCACCGTTCTCGTTTCTCAACGATCAGAACCAGCTCGACGGCTTCGACGTCGATGTCGCCAAAGCCGTGGCCGACAAACTCGGGGTCAAGCTGCGCCTCGAAACGCCGTCCTGGGATGTCATCGCCGCCGGTCGCTGGAGCGGCCGTTACGACATCTGCATCTGCTCGATGACACCGAGCAAGGCGCGCGCCGAAGTGTTCGATTTCCCGGTCGAGTATTACGCCTCGCCGGCCGTGATCGTGGTCAATGCCAAGGATGACCGGATCCACCAAGCCAAGGATCTGAGCGGCAAGAAAGTCGGCCTCACCAGTGCCTCCAGCTACGAGAGCTATCTGAACAAGAACCTGGTGATCGAAGGCGCTGAAGACACGCAGTTGCAGTACCCGTTCGAGGACGTGCAGATCGCGCCGTACGATACCGACAACGTCGCGTTCCAGGACCTGGGGCTTGGCGCAGGGGTGCGGCTGGATGCGATTCTCACCAATCTCGTCACGGCGCAACCACGCCTGAACCAGGACAAACGCTTCAAACTGGCTGGCGCGCCGCTGTACTCGGAGCCGAACTCGGTCGCCATCGAGAAGGGCGACGCACAATGGGCTGCCAAAGTGCGCGAAGTGTTCGCGCAGCTCAAACAGGACGGCACCCTGAGCAAACTTTCGCAAAAATGGATCGGCGCCGATATCAGCCAATGACCTCTTTCCCTACACCTCCACAGCCACCGCAGCGGGTGGCTGAATCACGTCTGCAACGACTCTTCGGTTTTCGTACGCGGCTGTACCTGACGTGGGCGGCGATGGTCTGCCTGTTCAGCGGATTTTTCCTCAGCTTCGACCTGAAGTTCTCGATCATCCTCGACAAACTGCCCAATCTGGTCGGCCTGCATCTGGCCCCCAACGGCTTTCTGCAGGGCGCTGCGCTGACGCTTTTTCTGTGTGTCTGCTCGATTGTCGCCTCGTCACTGCTGGGCTTTGTCACCGCGCTGGCACGCCTGTCGAAAAGCGCCGTGGCGTTCGGCATCGCCAGTTTCTACGCGTCGTTCTTTCGCGGCACGCCGCTGCTTATCCAGATCCTGCTGATCTATCTCGGGCTGCCGCAACTGGGCATCGTGCCCGGCGCCATTGTCGCGGGCATCATCGCCCTGTCATTGAATTACGGTGCCTACCTCAGCGAGATTTTCCGCGCCGGTATCCTCGGCATTCCCTATGGCCAACGCGAAGCGTCACTGGCGCTGGGCATGCGCGAATCGGTGATTTTCTGGCGCATCACCCTGCCCCAGGCCATGCGCACGATCATCCCGCCGACGACTAACCAGTTCATCTCGATGCTCAAGGATTCGTCGCTGATCTCGGTGATGGGGGTCTGGGAAGTGATGTTTCTGGCGCAGTCGTATGGGCGCTCCAGCTATCGTTATATCGAAATGCTCACCACTGCGGCGATCATTTACTGGGTGATGTCGATCGGTCTGGAGTTGATTCAGGCGCGAATGGAGCGGCATTACGGCAAGGCGTACGAACGCCGGACGTGAGGTGTGCTGCAACAAGGCCGTCCACTTAACAGCCGTAATCAAAGGCTGATCGGACAGAGGCAGACGAGTTTTTGAGTTTGCCAGCGGGTTACATCTGTATTCGCTGTAGGAAAACACGCCGCAACGGCGGGGTAAAACCAGCCGTTCTCACGGTCGCGGAAATTTTCCACAGAGGAAACTGATAGAAGCCGCAAACCTGTGGGAAGCAGCTGACATCGCCCCCACAGTCCTTCCACATAGAGTTTGGCCTCCTGTCAAAAGAGGCCTTACTTGATGCCCGCTCAACACATATTTCGACCGAAACAACTGGCCTTGGCCATCACCCTCGCAGTGGGTTGCGCGCAATTTGCGCAGGCACAAGAACCGCCGGCTCCGATGCCGACGCCTGAGGAGCTGATCGGTCTGCTCGACCAATTCACCAGCGATCCGGCGACTCATAAAACATCCGTCAGTACAAAGGGCTACTCAGAGCCATTCGATGATCGGGATGACCTGATCACCGTCACCGGTCGTGGCAGTCTGGCCGGCCTACTGGATGGAGCCGGGGGCATCAACGTTCTACAACTGGATGCAGCGAAAGGTACCTTGGGGGAAACGCGCAATATTGACGGGCTGGAGGTGATGAAAGGCAAGTGGACGCTCAGCAAGGAAGGATTGGGGAGCTTCGAAAAAGGCGCGATGGTTCGGCCGAAAGCCAACCTTACTAACGAAGGAGACATCAGAGGTCATGCCATTGTCCAAGGCATTCTGGTCAACCGAGGCGGGATAGGTGGCGAAGCACTTGTGGTGGCTGGCGGTGATCTGACCAACCTGGGAATCATCGGCGGTGGGGTCACCGTCAACGAAAACGGCCACTTTGCCGGTCGAGGGGCGACCGGCACATTGAACCTGCACGGCCGCCTGACAGTTGATCACGCTTATGGCGCACCGCAAATCAACGGCGATCTGAACCTGTCGCACAGCGCAACACTGGCTTACGAGGTGGACGCTGCCGGTGTCAGTGAAACCATCCTGGTACGCGGGACAGCCAATCTCGGCGATGCGACCCTTAAACTGCTGACTGCCGGGGACTACCCTCAGAGCAGCGAGCACACCCTGCTCAAAGCCGAAAGGGTTGAAGGTCGCTTTGGTGCAATCGAACACAACCTCGCGTACATGACCCCAACACCCCACTACAACGCTCAGGATGTCAGCCTGACCTACGCTCGCAATGAGGTGCCCGTCGAAAGCGCAGCAAACACCACGAGTGCTCGCGAGATTGCCAAAAGCATTGATCAGACGCCCAATGCAGCCCCCTCTGCGGTAGCGTCCGCGAAAACGACTTCCGGCGTGGCTAGCGGGGTGGCCGCATCCGCTGTGGTTTCCACTCCTGCGGCGGTCCCCAAACGCAGTGAATTTTCCCCGCCGGCCAACAAAGCCCTCGTCGCCCTGCTCGGCAGTAACCGAAACACCGCCGCCCTCGCACTTGAGCAACTTGCCGCCGGCAGTAACGCCAACCTGGCCAAAGCCACACTGAGTGCCGTGACCCCGGTCAACGACAGCCTGCTGTCGGCGATGCGCCAGTTGGACAGTGGCAAGCCCTCGACCAGCGCAAACGACGGCAATGGCCGAGTCTGGGTCCAGGCACTGGGCAATGGTGGCAAGATCGATCGCGACACCGACAGCACACTGAAACACGCCACCCAGGGTCTGGTCGCGGGTGCCGACTGGCGTCTCGATGAGCAATGGCATGTCGGGATCATCGGTGGCAAATCGCAGACGAAACTCGATGCCCGTCATTCGGACGGCGACCTCGACAACTGGCACCTCGGTGCTTATGCCGTTCGCCAGGACGGCCCCTTGGCGCTGCGTTTCGGCGCGACGTATGCCAGCCACGACGGCAGCAGTAAACGTCGAGTCGCGTTCAATGGTTTCAGCGATCGTCTCAAGGGCAGTTACGACGCCAGCACCCAACAGGCTTTTGCCGAAGCGGGTTACAACTTCGGCGAGGGTGACATCACGCTCGAACCTTTCGCCAATCTGGGTTACCAGCGCTATCAACGCGACAGCTACAGCGAAAAGGGTGGTGATGCGGCGTTGAAAGTCCACGGGCAATCGCAAAACAACCTGACCAGCACCTTCGGCCTGCGTGTGGCAAAAACCAATACCCTCGACAACGGCATGCACCTGACGCCGCGCCTGAGTGCTGGTTGGAAACACACCTACGGCGAACTCGACCAGCACACCCGCCAGCAATTGCTCAACGGTGGCATCGATTTCGAAATCGCCGGAGCAGCACTGGATCGCAACAGCCTGTCAGTCGACGCCGGCCTCGACCTGGCCCTGTCTGCCAACCACACGCTGGGCATGGGCGTCACCGGGGACGTCGCATCTGACAGCCGCAACACCGGCGTAATGGGCCAATGGCGCATGGCGTTCTAACCGATCCCGGTAGGAGCTGCCGCAGGCTGCGATCTTTTAATGTTGTTTTTTAGAAGACAAGATCAAAAGATCGCAGCCTGCGGCAGCTCCTACAGGGAAAAAAGCAAAAAAAAGGGGAGCACATGCCCCCCCGAGGTTTAAAGCGTTGGATCGCGGCGGTTATCTCAGCCTTCGATCTCGATCAGAATTTCGCCCGGATTGACCCGATCACCCTTGGCCACATGAATCGCGGTGACCTTGCCGGCAATCGCTGCCTGGACTTCGGTTTCCATCTTCATCGCTTCGGTGATCAGCACAGCCTGGCCAGCCTTGACGGTGTCGCCCTCCTTGACCAGCACATCAACGATGTTGCCCGGCATGGTCGTGCTGACGTGGCCCGGTGCCGAAGCTTGCTTGCGCTTGCTGCTGCCACCGCCGACGAATTCGTTGAGCGGTTCGAACACCACTTCTTCCGGCATGCCGTCGATGGACAGGTAGAAGTGACGTTTGCCTTCGGCTTTCACACCGACACCGGTGATGTCGACGCGGTAGGTTTCGCCGTGCACGTCGATGACGAACTCGGTCGGTACGCCTTCGCCGCCCGCCTTAGTCACACCGCCCGCTTCAGGAATCGGCAGCAGCACTTCAGGGGTCAGGGTGCCGGCGGCACGCTCTTCGAGGAACTTGCGGCCGATGTCCGGGAACATGGCAAAGGTCAGCACGTCTTCTTCCGACTTGGCCAGTGCGCCGATGTCGGCACGCAGCTTGGTCATTTCCGGCTTGAGCAGATCGGCCGGACGCACGTCGATGACTTCTTCGCTGCCGATCGCCTGACGACGCAGCTTCTCGTTGACCACGCCCGGCGCCTTGCCGTAGCCGCCTTGCAAGTAGAGCTTCACTTCGTTGGTGATGGTCTTGTAGCGCTCGCCGGCCAGCACGTTGAAGAACGCCTGGGTGCCAACGATCTGCGAAGTCGGGGTCACCAGCGGCGGGAAGCCGAGGTCTTCACGCACGCGCGGGATTTCCGCGAGCACTTCGCCCATGCGGTTGAGTGCGCCCTGCTCTTTCAACTGGTTGGCGAGGTTGGAGATCATCCCGCCCGGCACCTGGTTGACTTGCACGCGGGTGTCGACGGCGGTGAATTCGCTTTCAAACTGGTGGTACTTCTTGCGCACGGCGTAGAAGTACAGACCGATCTCTTGCAGCAGTTCGAGGTTCAGACCGGTGTCGAACTCGGTGCCTTTGAGCGCAGCGACCATCGACTCGGTGCCAGGGTGGCTGGTGCCGGATGCGAAGCTGGAGATCGCGGTGTCGATGTGGTCGGCGCCGTTTTCGATGGCCTTGAGCTGGCACATGGTCGCCAGACCGGCCGTGTCGTGCGAGTGGATGAACACCGGCAGCGACTGCTCGGCTTTCAGTGCGCGTACCAGTTCGCCAGTGGCGTACGGGGTCAGCAGACCGGCCATGTCCTTGATCGCCACCGAGTCGCAACCCATGGCTTCCATTTGCTTGGCCTGGGTGACGAACGCGTCGATGGTGTGCACCGGGCTGGTGGTGTAAGCGATGGTGCCTTGGGCATGTTTGCCGGCCGCTTTCACCGCTTCGATGGCCACGCGCAGGTTACGCACGTCGTTCATCGCGTCGAAGATGCGGAACACGTCGATGCCATTGACGGCAGCTTTGGCGACGAAGGCTTTGACCACGTCGTCGCTGTAGTGACGGTAGCCCAGCAGGTTCTGGCCACGCAGGAGCATTTGCAGGCGCGTGTTAGGCAGCGCCGCGCGCAGTTGGCGCAGACGCTCCCACGGGTCTTCTTTCAGAAAACGTACGCAGGCGTCGAACGTCGCGCCGCCCCAGCACTCCAGCGACCAGTAGCCGACTTTGTCGAGCTTGTCGCAGATCGGCAGCATGTCTTCGGTGCGCATGCGGGTGGCGAGCAGCGATTGGTGAGCGTCGCGCAGGATGGTATCGGTGACAAAGATCTTCTTGGACATTGTTGTATTCCTCACAGGCCTGCGTGGGCGGCGATGGCGGCGGCGATGGCCAGGGCCAGCTCTTCGGGTTTGCGCTTGATCGAGTAGTTGGTCAGTTCAGGGTGGCTTTCAACGAAGCTGGTATTGAACTGGCCGCTACGGAATTCCGGGTTGCGCAGGATTTCCTGGTAGTACGCGGCGGTGGTCTTCACGCCTTGCAGACGCATGTCGTCCAGCGCCCGCAGACCACGGTCCATCGCCTCTTCCCAGGTCAGTGCCCAGACCACCAGTTTCAGGCACATCGAGTCGTAGAACGGCGGAATGGTGTAGCCGGTGTAGATCGCTGTGTCGGTGCGCACGCCCGGGCCACCGGGGGCGTAGTAACGGGTGATCTTGCCGAAGCTCGGCAGGAAGTTATTTTTCGGGTCTTCGGCGTTGATACGGAACTGCAACGCGAAACCACGGTGCTGAATGTCTTCCTGTTTCACTGACAGCGGCAGGCCGGAAGCGATGCGAATCTGTTCGCGGACGATGTCGATCCCGGTGATTTCTTCGGTGATGGTGTGTTCCACCTGCACCCGAGTGTTCATCTCCATGAAGTACACCTCGCCCTCGGCGAGCAGGAACTCCACGGTGCCGGCGTTCTCGTAACCCACTGCCTTGGCCGCACGCACCGACAGGTCGCCGATGTAGGCGCGCTGCTCCGGGGTCAGTTGCGGGCTCGGGGCGATCTCGATGAGCTTCTGGTTGCGACGCTGGATCGAGCAGTCACGCTCGAACAGGTGCACGACGTTGCCGAAGCTGTCGCCGAGAATCTGCGCTTCGATGTGCTTGGGATTGACGATGCATTTTTCCAGGAACACCTCGGCAGAACCGAACGCCTTGGTAGCTTCGGAAATCACCCGAGGGAAATTCTGTTCGAGTTCTTCGCGGCTGTTGCAGCGACGGATACCACGGCCGCCACCACCGGAGGTGGCCTTGAGCATCACCGGATAACCGATGCGGTCGCCCTCGACCAAAGCTTCTTCGATGTCGGCGACGTTGCCTTCAGTGCCCGGCGTGACCGGTACGCCGGCCTTGATCATGCTGCGGCGCGCTTCGGTCTTGTCGCCCATGCGGCGAATGACTTCTGCCGACGGGCCAATGAACTTGATCCCGCGTTCGGCGCAGATATCAGCCAGCTCAGCGTTTTCCGAGAGGAAACCGTAGCCAGGGTGAAGTGCATCGCAACCAGTTTCCACGGCCAGGTTCACCAGCTTGCGCGGGTTGAGGTAACCGGCCAGTGGCTCGGCACCGATGCTGTGGGCCTCGTCCGCACGCTTCACATGCAACGCATGACGGTCGGCGTCGGAAAAAATCGCAACCGAGCGAATACCCATTTCGGCGCAGGCTCGTACGATTCGTACGGCAATCTCACCACGGTTGGCGATCAGGATCTTTGTTATCACTTGGAGGTTCCCTTGAGCCGGTGGCACCACGACCTGCTAGACCCAGGTCGACGCGTGACCAAATGTTTCAATTTAGTCGCAGGTCCACACTAGCGCTGATGAGGGATTAACAAAAATGAATAAAAATTGGGTCAGGCATAAGCAAAGACTTATAGTTGAAACATCAGCCAGCCGTCAGAGCCTATAAAAAATGCGTAAGTCCTTGATGCGTATGACATTGCGTCAATTGCAGATCTTCAACGAAGTGTGTGATTTACGCTCTTACAGTCGCGCAGCTGAGGAAATGTCGCTCACCCAACCGGCGGTCAGCCTGCAAATAAAGCAGCTCGAAGAGCTGATCGGCCAGCCATTATTCGATTATGTCGGCAAAAAACTCTACATGACCGAAGCCGCTGAAGCTCTTCAGCGCGCCAGCCGGGACATTTTCGGGCGCCTGGAAAACCTCGATATGCAACTCTCGGACATGCAGGGCTCGCTGCAAGGTCAGCTGAAACTGGCCGTCGAATCCAGCGCCAAATACTTCGTCCCGCACCTGTTCGCCGCGTTCAAGCGCCAGCACCCGGAAGTGAATCTGCAACTGACCGTGGTCAACCGTGGCCAAGTCATTCGCAGGCTGTCCGATAACCGTGATGATCTGGTGATCATGTCCATGGTGCCGCAGGACATGGGCCTGGAATTCCTGCCGTTCCTTAACAATCCGATTGTCGCGGTAGCGCGCCCGGATCACCCGTTGGCGCACATGGGCCCGCTGCGCCTGCAGGATCTTGAGCCCTACACGTTGCTGATCCGCGAACCCGGCTCGGGAACGCGATTGGCGTGTGAAGAATATTTCAAAGAGAAACGTGTGCACTTCACCCAGACCCAGGAAGTGGCCTCGGCCGAAGCACAACGTGAATGTGTGCAGGCGGGTCTGGGCCTGGCGCTGTTGACGCGCCATGCCCTGAACCTGGAGCTGGCGACCGGTGGGCTCGTCGAGCTGCCGGTCGAGGAATTGCCGCTGCTGCGTAGCTGGTGCCTGGTGCAAGCAAAAGCCAAACGCTTGTCACCGGTGGCGCACGCCTTCCTGGCGTTTATCCGCAGCGAGCGCGTGCAGATCAGCGCGCTGGTTGAGCGCTTCGACGGGAAGCTGCGGGTGCCGCCTGCCAGTGAGTGATCTCGGGAAAGTCGCCGATCTCGGCTTGAAGCTGACGGAGTTCGAAGCGATCTTCGATGGCGCGGCGAAACTCCATGCGGCGCTGGTCTTCCTGCTGACGACGGGTTTTCGCGGCGCTGTTGCGTTCTTCGTAGGGCTGAGCCATTTCGAGTCTCCCAAGGCGATGACGGGAGTTTCACGATAGGCGCGGGGGATGACGGTTTGATGAAAGTTGCCGGCAAGAAAGCAAAAGATCGCAGCCTTCGGCAGCTCCTACATTGACCGTGTAGGAGCTGCCGCAGGCTGCGATCTTTTGCTCTTAATCGTCGAGGGCTTTTGCCGCTTTCGGCGACAAGCGCAAGCTGCGCAGACTGCGCTTCACGCTCTTGAGGTGGTTGACCAGACTCGGCCCACGCGCCATGGCCACGCCCATCGCCAACACGTCGATCACCACCAGGTGGGCGATACGCGAGGTCAGCGGCGTGTAGATCTCTGTGTCTTCATGCACATCGATCGCCAGATTCACAGTCGACAACTCGGCCAGCGGAGTCTGGCTCGGGCACAAGGTAATCAACGACGCCCCGCTCTCGCGCACCAGATTGGCGGTGATCAGCAAATCCTTGGAACGCCCCGATTGCGAAATACAGATCGCCACATCAGTGGGCTTTAACGTCACCGCCGACATCGCCTGCATGTGCGGATCGGAGTACGCCGCTGCGGTCAGCAATAAACGGAAGAACTTGTGCTGCGCATCCGCGGCCACTGCGCCCGACGCGCCAAAACCATAGAACTCGACGCGCTGCGCCTGCGACATCAACGTCACCGCGCGCTGCAACTCAATCGGATCGAGCTTCTCGCGAACCTCCATCAGGGTGTGCAACGTGGTGTCGAAAATCTTCAGGCTGTAATCGGCAACCGAGTCGTCTTCGTGGATCGCGAACTGGCCGAAGCTGGCACCGGCGGCCAGGCTTTGCGCCAATTTGAGTTTGAGATCCTGAAAACCGGAGCAACCGATGGCGCGACAGAAGCGCACGATGGTCGGCTCGCTGATGCCGACGCTGTGGGCCAGGTCGGCCATGGAACTGTGCATCACCGCCGCAGGGTCAAGCAGCACGTGGTCGGCGACCTTGAGCTCCGACTTGCGTAACAGGTGACGTGATTGGGCGATGTGTTGCAGCAGATTCAAGGGGCTGGACTCTTCTTATGGGCAAGGATGTAGCACGCTTGTAGTTATACTACATGAATTGGCTTTTTGCCTGCTCAATGCGTAACTCCATGTCCCCATATCAGGCGCGATGAGGTGCATGTAGCCCTTAAAACGGTTTCTCCTGTTCACGCAAAAGCCCGGCCAGCGCGGCAGCCTCCACCGGACGGCTGATCAGATAGCCCTGCACTTCATCGCAACGTTCGGCGCGCAGAAATTCCAACTGATCCTGGCGCTCAACGCCTTCGGCGACCACCTTCAGCGAGAGCCCGTGGGCCATGGCAATGATCGCGCGGGTAATCGCCGCATCCTCACTGCCTTCACCCAATCCGCGAATGAACGCCTGATCGATCTTCACGTAATCCACCGGAATACGCTTGAGGTAACTCAATGACGAATAGCCGGTACCGAAGTCGTCGATGGCCAGTTTCACCCCCAGATCGCGCAGTTGCTGGAAGGTCGCGATGATGTGTTCGACGCTGTCGAGCAACTGGCTTTCGGTCAGTTCCAGCTCAAGGTAGTGCGGCGCCAGACCGGTTTCTTCCAGCACCTGGCGCACCAGGCTGACCAGTTTGCCCTGACGCAATTGATGCACCGACAGGTTCACCGACACGCGGATCGGCTCCAGCCCCTGCCGCTGCCATTCACACGCTTGCCAGCAAGCCTGGCGCAGGACGAATTCGCCGATCGGGCCGATCAGGCCGGTTTCCTCAGCCAGCCCGATAAAGTCCCCCGGCGGCACCCGGCCCATGGTCGGGTGATCCCAGCGCACCAGTGCTTCCGCCGCGTTCAGTCGCCCGGATGCGAGACAGAGCTTCGGCTGATAGAACACTTTTAGCTGCTTTTCTTCGATGGCTTTGCGCAACTGGTTTTCCAGTTGCAGGCGCTCAAGGGTGCTGGCCTGCAAGCTGTCGGTGTAGAACTGGAAGTTGTTACCGCCCAAGTGCTTGGCGTGTTGCATGGCCATGTTCGACTGGCTGACCAACGCGGAAATCTCCCGCGCGTTGTCCGGCAACATGCTGATGCCCATCGAGGCACTGACGACCAGCTCATGCCCTTCGACGGTCAGTGGCAAGCGCAACTTGCTCGACAGTCGGGTGGCGACACGGGCCAGGCTCGACAGGTTGCCGTAAGCATCGAACAACACTGCGAACTCATCACCGGACAACCGCGCGATGGTGTCGGCCTCCGGCAAGGCATTGACCAGCCGACGCGCCATTTTCTGCAACATCTGGTCAGCGACCTCGTGGCCGAGGCTGTCGTTGAGCAACTTGAAGCGATCCAGATTGATGTGCAGCAACGCCAGGCTACGCCGCCCGCCCTGCCGCACGCGTTGATGCGCTTCATGCAGGCGCTCGCGGAACAGTGAACGATTGGCCAGCCCGGTCAGTTCGTCGTAATGGGTGAGGTAACGCATGCGCTCTTCGGATTCGCGCCGCGCTGACAGATCGGCGAAGAAGCCGACGATATGACTTACATTTCCCCGACTGTCGCGCACCGCATTCAATTGCAGCCACTGCGGATACAACTCGCCATTCTTGCGCGTCTCGACCAACTCACCCTGCCAACTGCCGTGTTGCTCCAGTGCATGACGGATCGCCACGTAATGACGCCGGGCATCGCGGCTGCACGGCAGCTCGACGACGTTGCGCCCGAGCATGTCGTCGATGTCGTAGCCAGTCACGCGGCTGAACGCCTGATTGATTGCGATCAGCGAGTAATTCGGGTCGAGAATCACGATACCTTCGCTGGCCGCTTCGAACACCGTCGCCGCCAGGCGTTGCTGCTCTTCGAGGCTTTTGCTGACGCTGATGTCACGGCGAGTACCGACCATGCGGATCACACGACCACTTTCGCTGCGCTCCACGGCGCGACCACGGTCTTCGATCCACACCCAATGACCGTCGCCATGACGCACGCGGTACTCGATCTGATAATCCTCGGTGCGGCCCTTCAAATGCTCGATCAATGCGTGCTTGAGGGTGGGCACGTCCTCCGGGTGCAAGCGCGGTTTGAGGTCGCGCAGCAGTGCCGTGACAAATTCCGGGGCGAGGCCGAACAGCTCCTGAATCTGCGTGTGATGAACTTCATCGGTTTGCAGGTTCCAGTCCCACAGCCCCAGCTCACTGGCTTTCAACGCCAGCGCCAGCCGCGCTTCGCTTTTGCTCAGGGCCTGATTGGCAGCATCGAGTTCGCGGCTGCGCTGGGCGACGCGGTCTTCGAGCTCGACCTGCGCTTCGCGCAACTTGCCCTCGGCACAGCGCCGGTGATCGATTTCCCGGGCCAGTTCCTGATTGAGCTGCTCGCTGCGCGATTGAGTTTGCTGCAGGTGTTCGATCAGGTGCTGATTCTGGAAGCGCCGCAGCAAGCCGCGATCGATCAGACGATTGACCTGCCACGCGACCACGCTCAGCGAGCCGAGCAGAATCAACCCGAGCCAGCCCCAACCGCGCGCCTGTTCATCGCCGCCCCAGAATAAAAAGCCGATCGCCGGCAGCAGACACGGCAAGGTAAAGGACAGGAACGCCGGCAGGCTCACCGCGTAAGCGACACTGGCCGACAGGGTCGCGGCACCGATCAGGCCGAACACCCAGGCTTGCTGCATGAAATTATCGGCGGGCACCAATGCGATGCCGGCACCGGCCAGCGTCAGCCCGGTCAGGGTCGAGCCGAGCAGAAACATCCGCAACCAGATGGGTTGGGCCTGGCGGTCAGGGATTGCCGAGTCGAACGCCGCCACCTGAATCACCCGCAACGCCACCAGCGACAGCAACCACACCAGCCAGACGCTGACCACGAAGTAGCGCTGCGGGCTCCAGAGCAAACCGGCGCAGACCAGACCATTGATGAGCATGAAAAGAGTGGGCAACAAGGAGCCCTGATACAGCAGACGCGTGCGCTCCACCGCCATTTCGACGGCATAGTGCTTGCGGATAACCCGGGGTTCCACAGAGGGGCCCGACAGTTCGGCGCTGAGGGTCATGGGCAACGTTCTTGTTCTTATAAGGAGGGCGTGCGCCCGAAACGTGGACGGAGCATACACAAGCCGACCCCGTTGCCAAACTGCCCCAGATCATAATTTCATCGAAACTTTTCCGCCCTCAGGCCCCGGTAAAACCCGCAGAGTGAGGCGGGCTCAAGCCTGTAGCCGGTGACCGACCGGTCGTCATCGGCAGCACTTTCATCGGCTAATGCAAAGCTCGGTTTGCCCGGGCCTGCGGCGCACCCTAGAATGCCCCGATGCGCGATGATCTCTCCCTTCTGCTGAACTCCCTCAACGATGCCCAACGCCAGGCCGTAGCAGCCCCCGTTGGCCGTCAGTTGGTCCTGGCCGGTGCTGGCTCCGGTAAAACCCGAGTGCTGGTGCACCGTATCGCCTGGTTGATCCAGGTCGAAAACGCCTCGCCCCACTCCATTCTGTCGGTGACCTTCACCAACAAGGCCGCTGCCGAGATGCGTCACCGCATCGAGCAGTTGCTGGGGATCAACCCGGCCGGCATGTGGGTCGGCACCTTCCACGGCCTGGCGCATCGCTTGTTGCGGGCGCACTGGCAGGAAGCGGGCTTGAGCCAGACCTTCCAGATTCTCGACAGCGACGACCAGCAACGGCTGGTCAAGCGGGTGATCCGCGAGCTGGGCCTCGACGAGCAACGCTGGCCGGCCCGTCAGGCGCAGTGGTTCATCAACGGCCAGAAAGACGAAGGTCTGCGGCCGCAACACATTCAGGCCAGCGGCGATCTGTACCTGGCGACCATGCGCGGCATTTACGAGGCCTACGAGGCGGCGTGCCTGCGTGCCGGCGTGATCGATTTCTCCGAACTGCTGCTGCGTGCCCTCGATTTGTGGCGCGATCATCCGGGCCTGTTGGCGCACTACCAAAAGCGCTTCCGCCATATTCTGGTGGACGAGTTCCAGGACACCAACGCCGTGCAGTACGCCTGGTTGCGCCTGCTCGGCAAGGGCGGCGACAGCCTGATGGTAGTCGGCGACGACGATCAGTCGATTTACGGCTGGCGCGGCGCGAAGATCGAGAACATTCATCAGTACTCGTCCGACTTCGCCGACTCGGTGACCATTCGTCTCGAACAGAACTACCGCTCCACCGCCGGCATCCTCAAGGCTGCCAACGCCCTGATCGCCAACAACACCGGGCGCCTCGGCAAAGAGCTGTGGACCGATGGCGGCGATGGCGAGGCGATCAATCTGTACGCCGCGTTTAATGAACACGACGAAGCACGCTACGTTGTCGAAACCATTGAAAGCGCGCTGAAAACCGGCCTTGCTCGTAGCGATATCGCGATTCTCTATCGCTCCAACGCCCAATCGCGCGTTTTGGAAGAAGCCCTGCTGCGCGAGCGTATTCCGTATCGCATCTATGGCGGTCAACGCTTCTTCGAGCGTGCGGAAATCAAGAACGCCATGGCGTACCTGCGGTTGCTCGAAGGTCGCGGCAACGATGCGGCGCTGGAGCGGGTGATCAACGTCCCAGCCCGTGGCATCGGCGAGAAAACCGTCGAAGCCATCCGCGAGCACGCGCGCCACAGCGATGTATCGATGTGGGAAGCGATGCGCCAACTGGTCGCCAATAAAGGCCTGACCGGTCGCGCTGCCGGTGCGTTGGGCGCGTTCATCGAGCTGATCGAGAACCTCGCCGCCAAGTGCATGGAAATGCCGTTGCACTTGATGACGCAAACCGTCATCGAGCAATCCGGCCTGATCGCTTATCACCAAGCGGAAAAAGGCGAAAAAGGCCAGGCCCGGGTAGAAAACCTTGAGGAATTGGTCAGCGCCGCGCGCAACTTCGAGAACAACGAAGAAGACGAAGAGCTGACGCCACTGGCGGCATTCCTCGGCCATGCGTCGCTGGAAGCAGGCGACACCCAGGCCGACGAGCACGAAGACAGCATTCAGTTGATGACCCTGCACAGCGCCAAAGGCCTGGAATTCCCTTACGTGTTCCTCGTGGGCATGGAAGAAGGCCTGTTCCCGCACAAGATGAGCCTGGAAGAACCGGGACGTCTTGAAGAAGAACGGCGTCTGGCTTACGTCGGCATCACCCGGGCGATGCAGAATCTGGTGATGACCTACGCAGAAACCCGACGCCTGTACGGCAGCGAGACCTACAACAAGGTCTCGCGTTTCGTACGCGAAGTGCCGAAGGGTCTGATTCAGGAAGTGCGTTTGTCGAACAGCGTCAGCCGACCGTTCGGCGGCAACCAGTCGATGAGCGGCAGCAACCTGTTCGCCGGCAGTGAAATCCCGGAGACCGGGTTGAGCCTCGGTCAGGCGGTTCGCCATTCGATCTTCGGCGACGGCGTGATCCTCAACTTCGAGGGCGCCGGTGCGCAGGCACGGGTGCAGGTGAACTTCAGCGAAGGCAGCAAGTGGCTGATGCTCGGTTACGCCAAGCTGGAAGCTATCTAAAAGCGAAAAGATCGCAGCCTGCGGCAGCTCCTACAGGGGATTGTGTACCAGTAGGAGCTGCCGCAGGCTGCGATCTTTTGATCTTCTGACCACGTCGGGTGTGGTGATGCTGGCGTTTCGTCGCTAAGTAGATTTCCCACTGAACCTGTCGCGCTTTCCTACAGCCAAAAGGTAGAAGGCCCTCTTGCCTCTTCCGAGCTGAACGCGACCTGTCAGGCAAAAGCCCGAAACACTCTCTCGCTAGCCAGTAACAGTTGAGCTGTGCAACATGGCGCGCGTGTCTCCACAAACGGGAATTCCCTTTATGAAACGTTTTCTTAGCATCGCCATGGCGTTGTGCATTGGCTTGACGATGAGTCTCGACGTCAATGCTGCCAAGCGCTTCGGTGGTGGCAAAAGCGCCGGCGCTGCGCCGACGCACCAGACCAGCCAGATGGCTCCTTCCTCTCCAGGCATGGGCGGCGCTGCAGCGACCGCAGGTGCTGCCGGTGCCGCCGGCGCTGCGGCCAAGGCCAGCGGTGCTTCGCGCTGGCTCGGCCCGCTGGCCGGCATCGCCGCCGGTGGCCTGCTGGCGTCCATGTTCATGGGCGACGGCTTCCAGGGCATGCAGATCTTCGACATTTTGATCATGGCCCTGATCGCGTTCGTGATCTTCCGTTTCATCGCCGCTCGTCGCCGCAAGCAACAGGAGCAATTCGCTCCAGCGGGCGCACCGATGCAGCGTGAAGCCTTCCAGCAGAACCCGCCTGCCATGGGTTCGATCTTCGGTGGTTCGGCTGCACCCGCTGCCGCCCGTCCGGTGATCAACGCGCCAGCCTGGTTCAACGAACAGCGCTTCCTTGAAGCTGCACGCAGCCATTTCCAGGCGCTGCAGCAGCACTGGGACGCCAACGAAATGGACAAGATTGCCGAGTTCGTGACCCCGCAAATGCTCGAGTTTCTCAAGCGTGAGCGTGCGGACCTGGGCGACGCGTTCCAGTCGACCTTTATCGACAATCTCCAGGTACAACTGGACGGCGTCGATGACCGTGCCGACAAGACCATCGCCACCCTGACCTTCAACGGTGTGTCGAAGTCTTCGCGCTTCGATCAGGGCGAAGCATTCAGCGAAAGCTGGAACATGGAACGTCCACAGGGCGACAACCAGCCTTGGCTGGTCGCCGGTATCCGCCAGAACGGCTGATCCCCTCGCGCGCTTCACTTGCTGTCATAAAAACCCCAGCCTCGGCTGGGGTTTTCTATTTCGCGGTTGCATCTATAGCGAGCTACTGTATAAACCGGCCCATATAAACCGCGCCATTCAAGCAAGAGGATCCCGGACGTGGAAGAAATCATCGAACAACTGCGTGAAGCCAACGAACCCGTGCCGGTTCCTTTGGAATTGCCTGACGAAGACCAACTGGTGGAAGTCGAAGAAGAACTCTTCATCAACATCCCGTTCGTCTTCAAAGAATTTTTGCTGACCGTCAGCGATGTGGTCTACGGCAGCCTGGAGCCGGTGACCGTCACCGACCCGCAATCGCACACCTATTTGCCGGATGTCGCGGCCAATGCGTGGGACATCGGCGTACCGCGTGACCTGATCCCGATCTGCCAGGACGGCGAGAACTACTACTGCGTCGAAGAAGACGGCACCGTGGTGCTGTGGTCCGGCGAAGAAGAGCTGATCACCGAAGAATCCTGGGAATCGGTGTGGCACTGGGCGCGGGACGTCTGGCTGGAAAGCTGATCGCCAGCCGCCCCGGCGGGTCAATGCCCCGACGACTCCTTGTGGTTGTCGAGGGTTTCCAGCAGCGCCACCTGCATCCGCGTGTGCACACGGATGAACCAGCGCCAGAGCAGCGCCGCTACGGCGGCCGCGACCACGGCGATCAGCACCAGCAACTTGTTGGTCGGCAGGATACTGGCCGACAAGGCTGCCAACAGCAGGAAAATCACCAGCAGCGAGAGAATCGGGATCAGTTCTGAGATCACCCGGCGCACTCGCTGCGTGTGACGCCCGGCCATCTCCGGTTTCACGCCCATCTCCGCCAGCAGCATCGACAGCGCCTTGAGCTTGCGATACGCGGCGATCAGGAACGGCAACGACACCAGCAACGCCCCGCCCCAGATCAATGCTTTCTGCCAGCTCGGATCACTGATCCAGTCCTGCAGCCACAGCGAAATGCGCTCGGCGAAATACGCCCCGGCGAAGAAGATCGCGATCACCAGCGCCAGGTTGACCCCGACTTGCAGCAAAATCTTGCGAATAATCGACGCCAGCATCGCGCCCTCGCCTTGCGGCTGAATGCTGCGCAGCCATTCACCGTACATGCCGAGCACGCGCCCGAGAGGCTTGGGCACCGCTGCGGACAATTTGAGCGACAGCGGATCAGCCGCACGAATCAGGTACGGCGTCAGCAGCGTGGTGATCACCGAAACGGCCACCGCGACCGGATAGAGGAAGTTGCTGGTGACCTGCAAGGTCATGCCCAGCGCGGCGATGATGAAGGAAAATTCGCCAATCTGTGACAGCCCCATCCCCACGCGCAGTGAGGTGCGTCCGTCGTTGCCGGCGATAAACGCCCCGAGGCCGCAGGACAACATCTTGCCGAGCACCACGGCGACGGTGATCACCGCAATCGGCCACGCGTATTCGAGAAGGATCAACGGGTCGAGCATCAACCCGATGGCGACAAAGAAGATCGCGCTGAACAAATCGCGAACCGGCTCGATCAGCCGTTCGATTTTCAGCAGTTGCCGCGACTCGGCCATGATCGCGCCGATCAGGAAGGCGCCGAGCACCATGCTGTATTCGAGCTTGACCACCAGCAGACAGAAACCGAAACACAGACCCAGCACAGTGATAAGCAGCATTTCGTTGCTTTCGAATTTGGCCACGTAAGCCAGCAGGCGCGGCACCAACAGAATGCCGATGACCAGCGCGACGATCATGAACAACGACAACTTGCCGACCGTGGAGAACACTTCACCGGAACTGACCGTGCCGCTGACCGCGATGCTCGACAGCAGCGCGATGATGCCGATGCCGAGTATGTCTTCAACGATCAGCACGCCGAAAATCAACTGCGCAAAGCGCTCGTTCTTCATCTTCAGATCATTGAGTGCCTTGACGATGATGGTGGTCGAGGAGATCGCCAGAATCGCGCCGAGGAACAGCGAGTCCATGGTATTCCAGTCGAACCAGCGGCCAATTTCGTAGCCGATCCAGATCATCAGGACGATTTCGAGGAACGCCGCGATAAACGCGGTGGCGCCGACCTTGAACAACTTGCGCAGGCTGAACTCCAGCCCGAGGCAGAACATCAGGAAAATCACCCCGAGTTCGGCGAGTGTCTTGATGGTTTCTTCGTCGTGAATCAGGCCGAACGGTGGCGTGTGCGGGCCGATGATGAACCCGGCAACGATGTAGCCGAGTACCACCGGTTGCTTGAAGCGGTGGAACAACACGGTCACCACACCTGCGACCAACATGATCACTGCCAGGTCCTGAATAAAACTGATGGCATGCATGGCGTGGGCTCCTTGAATGACGAGGCTCGCAGTCAGACGTCAGAAAGGTCTGAGCGAGCGAAGTAAAAATCCGATTTTCGTGTGGGAATTGCCCTTGGGAGAAGCTTTTGCAGGTTAACACCGCGACTTGCGGCTGGAAGGCGGTGCAATATATGGAAACAGATCGATCCCGGCGTGACGGCGGCCAGTCGCCCGGCGTCCCGATAACGGTGCTTTTGAAAAGTGACCAGGCACCCGCAGAGGTGCTTCCAGAAACCAGCCTTGATCCGTGAGAACGTTATGGAACCCGGAAACGCCCAGCTGTCGATGACGGTACTGATGACCCCCGACATGGCCAACTTCTCTGGCAATGTCCACGGTGGCACCTTGCTCAAATACCTCGACGAAGTGGCCTACGCCTGCGCCAGCCGTTATGCCGGCCGCTACGTGGTGACCCTGTCGGTGGATCAGGTGATTTTCCGCGAGCCGATCCATGTCGGCGAACTGGTGACCTTCCTCGCGTCGGTCAACTACACCGGCAACACGTCGATGGAAGTCGGCATCAAAGTCGTGACCGAGAACATCCGCGAACGCTCGGTACGCCACACCAATAGCTGCTTCTTCACCATGGTCGCGGTGGATGACCAGCGCAAACCGGCCGCCGTGCCGCCGCTGCAACCGCAGAACAGTGAAGACAAGCGTCGTTATATGCAGGCGCAGCAGCGTCGGCAGATTCGCCAGGAACTGGAAAAGCGCTATCAGGAGATCAAGGGCGACGCCTGAGATCAAAAGCAAAAGATCGCAGCCTGCGGCAGCTCCTACAGGGGAATGCAAAACCCTGTAGGAGC
This sequence comes from Pseudomonas sp. SM4, assembly GCF_051913165.1. Classification (NCBI taxonomy): domain Bacteria; kingdom Pseudomonadati; phylum Pseudomonadota; class Gammaproteobacteria; order Pseudomonadales; family Pseudomonadaceae; genus Pseudomonas; species Pseudomonas sp. SM4. Next base: position 105,255 of record NZ_JBODOE010000009.1, read on the forward strand.
TGCCGAAGGCTGCGATCTTTTTGAACGATTACACGATTACAGACTGATCGCGGTCGCCTCAAACTTCACCCGCGGATGCGCAATCCGATCCTGCGCCCGGATCAATTGCAGCTCATAACTGGCACACGCCTGAGTTTCCAGCAGCACCTCATGCACTGCAGCCGCGGTGAATTCGAACGCCGCCACCAGGCTGTCACCCAGCAGCACCCGCGCCAGAAACAGGCCAGACGTCAGATCGCCCACGCCCACCGGCTGACGCGGAAACGCCAGCAGCGGGCGACGCAAGTGCCAGCTGCCTTCAGCCGTCACCAACAACATCTCGAAGCCATCGGCCGGTTTGCCCGGATAATCCAGATGCTTGACCAGCACCGCTTTCGGCCCACGCGCGAGCAACGCGCGCGCCATCGCCAGACAATCGAACAGCGACTGCGGTTTGCGCCCGGAGAAGCTGTCCAGCTCCAACTGGTTCGGGCACATGATGTCGGCCACGGCCGCCGCCTCTTCCAGCAGGAAGTCGCTGACCTCGGTCGGCACGCTGCAACCCTTCTCCGGATGGCCCATCACTGGATCACATAGATAGAGGGCTTTCGGATTGACCGCTTTGATGCGCTCGACGCCACTGAGAATCGCCCGGCCCTGCGCCGCGCTGCCGAGGTAACCGGACAGCACTGCATCGCAGTTGCCCAGTTCGCCAATCGCCGCGATGCCTTCGACCAATTCAGGAATCTGCTGCGGCGCCAGCACTTCGCCGGCCCACTGGCCGTACTGGGTGTGGTTGGAAAACTGCACCGTGTTGAGCGGCCAGACATTCACCCCGACCCGCTGCATCGGAAAAACCGCAGCGCTGTTGCCGGCGTGGCCGAACACGACGTGGGACTGAATGGCGAGCAGATGAGGCGTACGTTTCATTCGGGTCATTCCGTAAAACGATTGAAATTCAAGCCGCGCAGTATGCGACGAAACACAGCCTGTACGACAGACCGGCGACGCAGTTAAGCTGACGCTATCTTTTGGAGTTTGATGTTGATGCTGACCCTCGAAAACATCTTTGTGCTGATGCTATTCGCCGCTGCCGGCGCCTGGCTATGGCACAACCACGGCTTGCGCGAGCGGGCGCTGGAGCGGGTCAAGCAGCATTGCCTGAACGTGCGCGTCGAATTGCTCGACGGCAACGTTGCCCTGAAGAAGATCGGTTTCATCAAGGACGCCAACGGTCGCCGACGGCTGGCGCGGGTGTACAACTTCGAGTTCACCGTGACCGGTGAAACCCGGCATAACGGCACGATTACCCAGTTTGGTGCGCACAGTGCGCAGATCGAACTGGCGCCCTACCCGGCACCGTTCGACGATACGCCACCGGTGGTTGAGGTGCAGAGGCCGCGTGCGGAAGTTATCGAGTTGAGTCAGTGGCGGCAGGAACATACCAAGTGGAAGCCTTGAAGATCAAAAGATCGCAGCCTGCGGCAGCTCCTACAGGGAATCACATGTAGGAGCTGCCGCAGGCTGCGATCTTTTGATCTAACTTTCCCGACACCCCGACAAACCCTGCTGCAACTCATCGAAGTTTTGCGGATCGACGAAGATCAGCTCAATCCGCGAATCCTTTCGCCACTCGCTGGCCTGCCAACTCAACTCGGCATTATCCAAGGCATTCGCAGACACCCAGCCCTCCGCGCTGTGGATAACCAGCTTCGCCCGCTGCCAATTGAGGCGGGTCAGCCAGTCAGCAATGCGTTGCTTGTCGAATATCTGCCGCGGATGCCAACGCCAACCAATGCTCCAGCCCCCCTCCTGCGCCTGACTCAGGCAAATCGGCTGCGTCGGATCAGTCCAGACGGCCGGCATTGGCCCTGATCCCTTGGGGATGACCAGGTTATCCACACCGTTGAGCGCTTTTACAGCCAGGCCCGGCAGTTCGCTCAGGGCGAGTTGCGCCTGTTGCGTCCAGATCAGCGGAACGGACGGTAACTGGCTGGCGATTTTTGCCCGGGCCGCGTCGTCAAGATTTTCAGCCTTGTTCAACAGCAACAGGCCAGCGGTTTCCAACGCTTCCTGTTGCGCTGCCGGCAATGCTTTCCCCTCCTGAAGCGCCTGAGCATCCAGTACCAACACACAAGGCTGAACCGCCAGCACACCCAGCCATGGCGCCTCATTCAGTTGTTTGAGTAACTGCGCCGGATGCCCCAGCCCGGACGGTTCGATGAACAGCCGATCGGGCCGCGCTTTGCGCAACAAACGCCCGAGGCCGATCTGAAACGGCGCGCCATTGACGCAGCACAGGCAGCCCCCGGCCACTTCGCCCAGTGCGATACCATCGGCGTCGCTGGTCAGCAGTGCGGCGTCGAGGCCGATCTGGCCGAACTCGTTGATCAACACCGCCCAGCGCTCGCCTGCTGGACGCTGCGTCATGAGCTGACGAATCAGGCTGGTTTTGCCGGCGCCCAAAGGGCCAGCAATGACATGGGTAGGAATGTTCTGCAACATGGCCGGGAGCTTTCTTGGGAGATGCAAAGATGCGTTGGATGGGATGGTCGTTGCTGTTGGCGCTGCTGTCGAGCGAAGCATGGGCGCAAGCCTGCGTGGTGCACAGCCAAAGCGAGCGGCTGGACGTCAAAGTCTGCCAGCAGAATCGAAACATTCCGCAGAAACTGTTTAACGACGGCTTCTGCCAGCCATCGCTGGCCGGGCAGAAAGTCGAGGTGCAGTACGTCGATCAGTGCCCGAGCGGTGCGTTTGGCGTGTGCAGCAACGCGCAAGTCGCCAATATGCCTTATCGCCAGGACATCCACTATTACGGCGTGGCCACGGATGCGGCGTATTTGCAGCCGTATTGCGAAGGCCAGAGCCAAGGATCGTGGCTCAAGCCTTAACCGAGCCAGTCTAGCGTCAGTATTAATCGGCGCTCGCCAGCAGCCGGTTGCGGTGAGCGATGAATCAGACCGAAACCTTCATTGCCGTGCCATTTCTCGCCTTTCAATAGCGCGACGTCGCCGCTGTTGAGTTGCTGGATTTGCGCTTGGGGTTCGGCGTTGGCCTGCCCTAGTTGCTGGCGATCCATCGTGCCTTCCTTCAGCCATTGGCTGCCGACGCCTGCGTACGTGGTGATCAGCCGCACCGGCACGTGATCAACGTGGAATCGCGGGCACATGGCTTTATCGAGCACCCGCAGGCGCAGGCCGATGCGCTTGGCGCCCAGCAAACAGGCGAAGGCGCTGACCAGCCATTTCAGGTCAGCGATAAAGCCTTCATAGCCTTCCAGATCACGGAAGCCTGAGGCCAACCCGGTCAGGTCAGGCTCGGCATCCTCTTTCGCCAGCTCTAGGCATAACGATTCCGCCAAGGGATCGTTGAGGGACAGCAGTAATTGAGCAAAGTCGCTGATGTGCAACGGCAGTTGCCGCTGCCACACGGCGAGGTTGCTGTCGTCCTGGAGGATTTTCGTCAGCGTTTCAGGTGTCGGCCCTTGGTGCTGATGGCGCGTACGGTTTTGCATGAGTTTGAGGGCGAGCATCAGGCGGCCTCTTCATGCCAAGGGCCGAACGGATCCGCCAACAATCGCCAGCCTTCTACGCCGAGGGCCATTTCTTCATCGGTGAGCAGGCAGTCATCCAGTTCGTCAGAGAGCTGTAGGAAATCGATGTTCTGACCGATGAAAACCAGTTCCTGACGGCAATCTCCTACGCTCGGTATCCAGTTTTCCATGATCGCGGCGGTGCTTTGCTGATCCTGTGGCCATTGGTTTTTCGGTACGAATCGCCACCAGCGCCCGGCGAAACCGTGACGCATCAAACCGCCGGCTTGCGACCAACTACCGGCGTCTGTGGGTTTGCTCGCCAGCCAGAAGAATCCTTTGGAGCGCAGCAATTTTCCGTTCAACCACGGACGATCGATGAAGTTGAAGAAACGTTGCGGATGAAACGGGCGGCGCGCACGGTAGGCCGTCGAGGCAATGCCGTATTCGTCGGTTTCCGGTACGTGCTCGCCGCGCAACTCCTGCAGCCAGCCCGGCGCCTGCGCGGCTTTCTCGAAGTCGAAACGACCGGTATTGAGGATCTTCTCCAGCGGCACCTCGCCCATCACCATCGGAATGATTTCGGCTTGAGCATTGAGGCGTTTGAGGATGGCGATCAACTCTTCACGCTCGGGCTGGCTGATCAGGTCGATCTTGCTGATCAACAGCACGTCGGCGAACTCGATCTGTTCGATCAACAGGTCGGTGATGGAGCGCTCGTCCTCCTCGCCAAGCATCTCGCCACGGGAGGCGAGGCTTTCAGCCGCCTGGTAGTCCGGCAGGAAATTCACGCCGTCGACTACAGTGACCATGGTGTCGAGACGGGCGATGTCGGAGAGGCTTTGCCCGTGTTCATCGCGGAAGGTGAACGTTTCAGCTACCGGTAGCGGCTCAGAGATTCCGGTGGATTCGATCAGCAAATAATCGAAGCGATCTTCCCGGGCGAGTTTGCTGACTTCTTCGAGCAAGTCTTCGCGTAACGTACAGCAGATACAGCCGTTACTCATCTCGACTATTTTTTCTTCTGCACGGTTTAAGCTGACATCACGCTGGACTTCGCTGCCATCGATATTGATCTCGCTCATATCATTGACGATTACAGCGACGCGCAACCCTTTGCGATTACGTAGTACGTAATTCAAAAGTGTACTTTTTCCAGCACCCAAAAATCCTGAAAGTACGGTGACGGGCAATTCGGCTGACATTGGATAATCCTCGTAGGAAGGCAGCCGATTGACGCTTTTACTAGCGCTTGGCGTTTTGAGGCTTCATACGAGGGTTTCGTTGAAGCTAAACGCTTGAAATCGGTCTGCTCAGGCTCAGTTATTATTTATGTTATAGTATAACAACATGAATAAACCAGCCCTGCTCTTGTCCTGAACGATCAACAGCAGGAAGCTGAGCCCATCCCACACCCGGAATTGGTAATGAAAACTGCGCTGAAATGCTCGTTGTTGAGTCTTGGGTTGTTGATGGCTGGCCAAGTGTCAGCGCAGTTACCGGCGCTGGCGAGTTGCACACGCAGCGCTAATCTTCTGGCGTGCGTCGATGCCGAGGGCAACGCGTATAGCGTCAACACTGTCGGCAGTACGCTTTACCTGCGTGGATTTGAAAAGATTGGGCAGCGTTATTGGGCGCAGACCAATAGTCGCTTTGGCCAACTGACATTCTTCACCGGCGTCGCCTCTGACGGTGAAGCCTGGGTTGGCTACACCCGCCGAGTCGGCTGGACGACCATCAATCGCTTCTCCAGCTCGGGCGGCAGCAGTGCGAAGTTCACCTGTAGCCGAATCGTCGGCTGCTAGACCTGCGCTTTTTGCTGCTCCTGCTGCCAGGCTATGTAGCTGTCGATCGGTGGGTTTTTCTCAAAGTAACGCTGCAATCCCTCAAACAAACCATTCGCCACGGCCTGTTGATGCCGCGCCGTGACCAATCGCTGACTGTCGCGAACATTGGAAATGAAGCCGGTTTCTACCAGGATTGAAGGCACATCTGGTGACTTCAAAACGGCAAATCCGGCCTGTTCCACGCGCTTCTGATGCAGGGTGGTGATCCCGGCCAGACTGCCCAGCACGGTGTTTCCAAGCTGCAGACTGGCGGCGATAGTCGCGTTCATCGACATGTCGAGAATCACCCCAGCGAGCATCGGATCCTTATCTTTAAGATTGAGCAGACTGGTAGCACCGAGCAGATCCGCACCGTTCTCACGCTGCGCCATAAAGCGCGCCGTCGCCGATGTCGCGCCACCTTCAGACAGGCAATATACCGAGGCGCCAGATGCCGTTAACCGTGGCGCCGCATCGGCATGCACCGAGATAAACATGTCGGCCTTGTGCTGACGGGCGATCTCCACGCGCTTACGCAAAGGCACGAAAAAGTCGTCATTGCGCACCAGTTTCACGTCGAAGCCTTTCTCTTTTTTCAGACGTTTGGCGAGTAGCTGAGCAATGGAAAGCACCACGTCTTTTTCCCGCTCACCCTTGGCCCCGACCGCGCCGGGATCCTTTCCGCCATGCCCTGGATCGACGACTACGATGATGTCGCGCTTGGGGTGAGCACCGAGCTTGGGTGTTTCACGTGGAACCATTGCTGCTACTGGCGTGGTTTTCGCACTGAATAAATCCACAACCAGGCGATGACTTTGGCCGTCTTGAGGCGCCAAAAGGAAGCTGTTCAGCAGCACTGGATTAATCAAATCAAGAACAATCCGCGTATCGCCCTGACCAAAAGGTCCGGATCGAATCGAGCGGATCACCGTGCCATTTAGTGCCAACTGACTGAAATCACCCCTCACATTTGCACCACACACATCAATGATCAGCCGCGCAGGAGCAGTGAGGGTGAAAGTTTTGTAACGCACCGGCCCACTTAAATCGAAAACCAATCGCAGTTTTTCATCAGAACGCCACAGCCGCGCGTTGCGAATTTGCGCGGCCGAAACACTGAACGGAAGGGCGAAGGCAGCGCTCGCCAGAATCAAATTGAGCAGATGGCGTCTGTGCATATGAAAACCTGTTCATGAAAAAGGCATCGTGGATTGCATTGTTATAATGTAACATCCAATTCATTCAACACGATGGTTCCGAACATGAATTCGCTGACACTTCCGGATATCGCCGCGCAGTCCGCTCGCCAAGCCTTGCCCCTCGAATGGGTGGGCATGCACGGCATCGCATTACCTGTTGTATTGGAAGGCCAACGCTTGAGTGCGAAAGCTGATGCGGGAGTTAATCTGGATGACGGCGAGGCTCGCGGGATTCACATGTCACGCCTCTATCTGGCGCTGGAAGCGCTGGAACAGCAGAGCCTTTCCCCTGCTCTGCTGCACCAGGTGCTCAAACGTTTTCTGGATAGCCACGAAGGTTTATCCAACTGCGCCTACCTGAATATCCACACCGATTTACTGCTGAAACGCCCTGCGTTGATTAGCCCATTGGCCGGATGGAAATCCTATCCAGCGACCATTTCAGCCAGCCTGAAAAACAAGATGTTCCACGTGGAACTCAAAATTGAAGTGCCCTACTCTTCGACTTGCCCGTGTTCAGCAGCCTTGGCTCGACAGTTAATCCAGAAACAATTCGTCGACGACTTCGCCAATAAAGCCCTTCAGCATGCAGACGTTCTAGCTTGGCTCGGCTCGACCCAAGGCATCATCGCCACGCCTCACAGCCAACGCAGCACCGCACAACTGCATCTACACCTCGATGAATTCATCGACGAGTTACCGCTGAGCGCGATCATCAACGACGCCGAAGCGGCTCTCGGCACCGCCGTACAAACCGCCGTAAAACGCGCCGACGAACAAGCCTTCGCCCTCGCCAACGGGCAGAACCTGATGTTCTGCGAAGACGCCGCCCGCCGATTGAATCTCGCCCTTCGCCGGACACCGGGCGTTAACCAGTTCCACCTCCGAGTGATCCACGCAGAGAGCCTTCACGCCCACGACGCCGTCGCCGAAAGCCACTGGCAGCGTGAGCAAGCATGATCCGCTGCCAATCCCTGATCTGGGGCGCACCCGGTCAACCGCTGACCACGCCCCTGAATCTTGAGCTGGAAAGCGGCACTCTCACAGCCATCATCGGTGCCAACGGCTGTGGCAAAAGCAGCCTATTGAAAGTCATCGCCGGGCTGCAAAAACCCTTGGCAGGCAAAGTCAGCCTGAGTGTTCCACCTCAAAGCGGCTTGTCGTTCCTGCCCCAACAACAGCACCTCGACCGCCAATTCCCCATCAGCCTCGAAGAACTGATCGCCGCCGGATTCTGGGGACGTCGACTCTCAACCCAATTGCGCGCACAACGCCTGAAAGACGCACTGGTAAACTGGCACCTCAGCGGACTGGAAAACTGCCCGCTCATGGCCCTCTCCGGCGGCGAATTACAACGCGCCCTGCTCGCCAGATTGAGCCTGACCGATGCCCCGGTTCTGCTCCTCGACGAACCCCATGCCGCCCTCGACGAACTTGGCCAACAATTGCTCTGGCAACACATCCACGCCTGGCATAACCAAGGTCGAACCATCGTCGTGGTCTGCCATGACCTCGCCGCCGTGCGCCAACACATTCCGCACACCTTGCTGATCAAAAACCGCGAATGCGTATTCGGCGCCAGCGTCGAACTGATCCAGCAAACCCCTAACACGCAGGTGGCCTGATGCACGCCGTCGCCCACTTATGGCAACCATTCAACGAGTTCGTGTTCATGCGCCGCGCCCTGATCGGCGGCCTGGTATTGGCGTGCAGTACGGCGCCACTCGGTGTGTTTTTGATCCTGCGACGCATGAGTCTGATCGGTGACGCCGTCGCCCACGGCATCCTCCCCGGCGCCGCACTGGGATTCTGGTTCGCCGGCCTGAGCCTGCCCGCGCTCACACTCGGAGGTCTGGGCGCCGGTCTGAGCATGGCCGGACTCGCCGCATGGATCACGCGCCGCACCGGTCTGCGCGAAGACGCCAGCCTCGCCGCGATCTATCCGATCTCTCTCGCCAGCGGCGTGCTGATTCTCGGCATCGCCGGCAAACGCCTCGACCTGCTTCACCTGCTGTTCGGCTCGGCATTGGCCGTCGACGGCCCGACCCTCACCGGCATGTTGTGGGTCTCGGGATTCAGCCTGATCGCCATGGCGCTGATCTACAAACCGCTACTGCTCGACACACTCGACCCACTGTTCCTGAGAACCGTCAGCCGCCTCGGCCCACTCGCCCACGGCGTGTTCCTGACGCTGGTGGTGCTCAATCTGGTGATCGGTTTCCAGGCCATTGGCGCGCTGATGGTGGTCGGACTGATGATGCTCCCCGCCGCTGCTTCGCGATTCTGGAGCCGCCGCTTACCGATCCTGATAGCCGTCTCCGCCGTCATCGGAAGCCTCTCGGTGTGGTTCGGTTTGCTCCTGTCGTTTTACTACTCGCTGCCGAGCGGCCCGGCCATCGTGCTGGTCGCCGGCGTCGGTTATCTGCTGTCGGTGGTGTTCGGGCCGGTTCACGGTTTGTTGCGCCGCCCGCCTTTGCTCACATCCCAATGAGGTGTTTCCCGATGCGCGTTCTACTCGTGTTGTTCAGCCTGATGCTGTCGATGTCATTGTCGGCGGCGGAAAAATTACCGGTGGTCACCAGCTTCAGCATCATCGCCGACATGGTCCATCAGGTCGGCGGTGAGCATATCCAGATCACCAACATGGTCGGCCCGGACGCCGACGCGCACACCTACGAGCCGACACCGGACGATGCCAAAGCGTTGCTCGGCGCCAAACTGATCATCAAGAACGGGCTCGGTTTCGAGCCGTGGCTGGATCGACTGGTCACCAGCACCGAAACCAAAGCCACGCTCATCAGTGCCAGTCATGGCGTAATTCCGCGCTCGCTGGATGAGGACGGCGAAACCGTTCCCGACCCGCACGCCTGGCACAATCTGGCGAACGCCGAGTTGTACATCGCCAACATCACCAAGGCGCTGACCGCTGCCGACCCGGCGAACAAAGCCGACTACGAACGTAACAGCAAAGCCTATCTGAAGCAGATCTACGCCCTGCTCGCCGAAGCCAAAAGCAAACTCGGTTCACTGCCACCAGGCAATCGCAAGATCGTCACCAGCCACGATGCTTTCGGTTATCTCGGTCAGGCCTACGGCATCGACTTTATGGCGCCGCAAGGTTTGTCCACCGAACGAGAACCCTCGGCCGCCGAAGTCGCTGCGCTGATCACCCAGATTCGTCAGGCCAAGGTCAAAGCGGTGTTCATGGAAAACATCAAGGACGCTCGCTTGCTCAAGCAGATCGCTGATGAAAGCGGCGCGCACATTGGCGGCACGTTGTACTCCGACGCCCTCGCCGCCAGCGGCCCGGCCAGCACCTTCACCGGCCTGTTCGAATACAACCTCAACACCCTTTACGACGCGCTGAGCAAACCATGATCCGCAAGAATCCTTCAGGTGATTTGCCACAAATTGCCGAGTCGGCTTACGTCGATAAAACCGCAATCATCTGCGGCAAAGTGGTGATCGGTGAGAACGTCTTCGTCGGCCCCTACGCGGTAATCCGCGCCGACGAAGTGGACGCCTCAGGCGAGATGGAGCCGATCACCATCGGCGCCAATTCGAACATTCAGGACGGCGTGGTGATCCACTCGAAATCCGGTGCGGCGGTGACCATCGGCGAGTTCAGTTCCATCGCGCACCGCTCGATCGTGCACGGCCCGTGCGTGGTCGGCGACCGCGTGTTCATCGGTTTCAACAGCGTGTTGTTCAACTGCATGGTCGGCAACGGTTGCGTGGTGCGGCACAACTCGGTGGTCGATGGTCGTGATTTGCCCGATGCGTTTTACGTGCCCTCCACTACTCGCATCGGTCCGAATACCGACCTTTCGTTGTTCCCGCCGGTGAGCGTCAGCGCCTCGGAGTTTTCCGAAGACGTGGCGCGCACCAACGTCGATCTGGTGCGCGGCTACAAAGCCTTGCAGAACGAGTTCTGAAACCATGAGCAGCGTGCTGATTCGCAACGCCAGAATGGTTAACGAGGGACGCGAGTTCGATGGTGATCTGTTGGTCAGCAACGGGCGCATCGTCAAGATCGCCCGCAGCATCCAAGGTGAAAACGCCATGATAGAAATCGACGCCAACGGCCAATGGTTACTGCCGGGGATGATCGATGACCAGGTGCATTTCCGTGAACCGGGCGCGCCGGCCAAGGGCAGCATTCACACCGAGTCGCGCGCGGCGGTCGCCGGTGGCATCACCAGCTTCATGGACATGCCCAACACCAACCCGGCCACTCTCACCCTCGAAGCACTGGCGGATAAAAAGCGTCGGGCGGCGATCAACTCGGTGGCCAATTACGGATTTCACTTTGGCGTGAGTCGGGACAATCTCGATACGGTGGCCGCGCTCAATCCTTGCGAAGTGGCCGGCGTAAAAGTCTTTATGGGCGCGTCGACCGGCAACATGCTGGTGGATGATCCGCAAATCCTTGAGCGACTGTTCGCCGAGGTGCCGACCATTCTGTTGGCGCACTGTGAACACACGCCGAGCATCGACGCCAACGCAGCCAACCTGCGTGAGGTGTACGGCGAACGAATCCCGCCCGATGCTCACCCGCTCATCCGCAACGCCGAGTCGTGTTATCGATCCTCTTCACTGGCGGTTGAGTTGGCCAAACGTCACGGTACAAGGCTGCACGTTCTGCACCTGACCACGGCGCGCGAACTGGCGTTGTTCGAGGACAAACCACTGGCGCAGAAACGCATCACCGCTGAAGTCTGTCTGCATCATTTGTTGTTCGATGATCGCGACTACCCAAGCCTCGGTAACCTGATCAAATGCAACCCGGCGATCAAGACTCAGAACGATCGCGATGCCTTGCTTGAGGCTTTGAACAGCAATCGACTGGACGTTATTGGCAGCGATCATGCGCCGCACACCTGGGAAGAAAAGCAGCGGCCTTACGCGCAGGCGCCGGCCGGATTGCCGCTGGTGCAACACGCATTGCCCGCGTTAATGGAACTGGTGGCGGATGGAGTTTTGCCGATCACGACCTTGGTGGCGAAGACCAGCCATCGCGTCGCGGACCTGTTTGCGATTCCGGATCGTGGGTATTTGCGGGAGGGATATTGGGCGGATCTGGTCTTGGTTGAAGCGCAGACGCTGGAGGTGGATCGGCAACCGATTCTGTCGCAGTGCGGCTGGACGCCGTTCGCCGGGCGCAGCTTTCGGCATCGGGTGAGCACGACAATTGTCTCGGGGCAGATTGCCTGGCGGGAGGGTCGGGTGAATGAGGGATGTCGCGGGCTGGCGCTAAGATTTATGCGCTGATTCAAAAACCCTGTAGGAGCTGACGAGTGCAACGAGGCTGCGATCTTTTGATCTTGTTTTTGACAATCAAGATCAAAAGATCGCAGCGTGCCGCAGCTCCTACAGGGATCGCATTAAGCTCTTGGTTTTACAGCGCCGCAATCCTGGCCGAGCCAGACTGCGCGCGTCTCAAGGCTGCCCTTCTGGTTGATCCCGATCGCATTGAACGTGCCGTTGGCCACCGTGGTGAACTCGCGGTCACTGAGGAACGTTGCCACGCCGGTACCCTGCGCTTTCGGGCAGCTGAAGCGGAATTTCCACTGGTTGCCGGTGCGATCAGTAATCTGTTGCTTGCAGCCCGATTGCGGGTCGGCCAATGGAATATCGTTGGTCGCCACTTGCTCTGGCGTCAGGCAGGCACGGATACCTTTGCCGCCGATATTGATGCCGTTTTTCTCCAGCGCCGCGCGCTGTTGCGGGGTCATCTGCCCTTGCAGTTGACCGAGGATCGATTGCACATCCATCGGCTGGTCATCGACCTTGACGTTGCTCGATGTCATTTCCCACAGCCCCGGCTGCAGCATCTGCGCCTGCGCAACCAGCGGCAATGCCAAACCCAGGCCCAGCGCCAAACCCAGCAGACGAACGTTCATCGAAAAACTCCTGATCAGTAGTGGCCGTTAGACGTCGGCCGGTTGCTTCGGTTCATGCGCCAATTAAATAGCGACATTCACGACAGAACATGGTCTGTTAAGCATTGAATCTTCCGGAGCAAGGCTGCCCCATGGATTATTTTGGACCGCACATTTTCGGTTATCTGATCGCCCTGATACACACCCTCGGCTTGATCGCCGCCGTTCACGCGGTGCTCACCGTGCGCACGGCTCAAGGCTCGATCGCCTGGGCATTGTCGCTGATCTTCATTCCCTACCTCACGCTAATTCCGTACTTGGTGTTCGGTCGCAGCACCTTTGATGGCTACATCAAGGCGCGGCGCCAGGCCAACGAACAAATGCGTCAGGCGATCTCCGAACTGAACTGGCGCCCATGGGTGGAAGAAGCCCTCACCGCGCGCGCCTCCAGTGCCTACGCCTCGTTACGCGCAATGCCCAAACTGGGGCGTATGCCGTGCCTGGCCAACAACGAAGTGCAGTTGTTGGTGAACGGCACCGCCACGTTCGATGCGATTTTTCAGGCGATCGATCAGGCGAAAGAAGCCGTGCTGATCCAGTTTTTCATCATCCACGACGATCGACTTGGCCAACGCCTGCGCGATTTACTGCTGAAGAAAGCCGCCGCAGGCGTCTCGATTCACTTGCTCTACGACGGCATCGGCAGCCACGCCCTGCCCCACAGTTATGTACAGACACTGCGCGACGGCGGCGTCGAGGTGAAAGCCTTCGCCACCCGCAGCGGTTGGCTCAACCGCTTCCAGGTCAACTTCCGTAATCACCGCAAAATCGTCGTGGTCGATGGCGTGGTGGGATTTGTCGGCGGACATAACGTCGGCGACGAATACTTGGGCGAGAAGCCACCGCTGGCACCGTGGCGCGATACCCACGTCAAAGTCCGTGGCCCGGTGGTGGCGTGCATGCAGGAATCCTTTGCCGAAGACTGGTTCTGGGCCGCACGCACCCTGCCGCCGCTGATCCTGCCTGATGAATACCCTGACGATGGCGTGCTCTGCCAACTGCTTGCCAGCGGCCCGGCAGACGCCTACGAAACCTGCTCGCTGTTCTTCGTCGAGGCGATCCATGCGGCGACCGAACGTGTGTGGATCACCAGCCCGTATTTCATCCCCGATGAAGCGGTGTTCGCCGCGCTGAGACTGGCGGTACTGCGCGGCGTCGATGTGCGTTTGTTGCTGCCATCGCGCCCCGATCACCGCATCGTCTATGCCGCCTCCAGCCTTTATGCCTTTGAAGCGGTGCGCGCAGGCGTGCGCGTGTTCCGCTATGAGCCCGGGTTCCTGCATCAGAAAGTGGTGTTGATCGACAGCGAAATCAGCGCCATTGGCAGCGCCAATCTGGACAACCGCTCGTTCCGCCTGAACTTCGAAGTGATGCTGCTGACGGTCGACAGCGACTTCGCTGCCAGCGTGGAACAGATGCTCAATCAGGATTTCGAGCAGTCCTACGAAATCGCCAAAGAAGAAAGCCGGGAGATCCACCGCCTGCAACAACTCGGCATGCGGATCGCCCGGCTGATTTCACCGATTCTCTGAATCCCCTCTACCGCATGGAGAGGGAAGCCGCTTATGGGTTATAGATGTCGTCCCGCGTCCATGGCAGTTCATGGCTGCCATCCACGTGCGCCTTCACCGCGAGGATCTGGTGCAGATTGATCCAGCCGCGCGCAAACGCGTAGGCGCAACCAGCCAGATACAAACGCCAGATGCGCAGGGCCTGATCCGGCACCAGTTTGCCAGCAGCTTCGAGGTTGTCCTCCAGCTGTTCGCTCCAGTGATCCAGCGTACGCGCGTAGTGCAGGCGCAGGCTTTCGACGTCGACAATCTCCAATCCTGCTTCGCTGATCTCGGCCGAGATCATCGCCAGGTGTGGCAACTCACCGTTGGGGAATACGTACTTCTCGATGAAATCCCCGGCACCTCGACCCACCGGACGGCCATCGGTGTGCTTGGCGGTGATGCCGTGGTTCATCACCAGACCGCCCTCTTTCACCGCGCCGAACAGGGTTTTGCAGTACTCGGCCAGATTGGCGTGGCCGACGTGCTCGAACATGCCGACGCTGACCACTTTGTCGAAACGCCCGTCCTGGGGCAGATCGCGATAGTCGAGCAGTTGCAGTTCGATCTGGTCTTCCAGGCCTTCGGCTTTGACTCGCTCGCGCGCCAGTTCCAGTTGTTCCTTGCTCAGCGTGATGCCGAAGACTTTCGCCCCGAATTCACGCGCGGCAAAACGTGCCAGACCACCCCAACCGCAACCGACATCCAACAGGTATTCGCCCGGCTGCAAACGCAGCTTGCGGCATAAATGACGGAATTTGGCTTGCTGCGCCTGCTCAAGAGTTTCGCTGCCCGTTTCGAAATACGCGCAGGAATACGCCATGTCGCTGTCCAGCCAGAGCTGGTAAAACGCGTTGGACAGGTCGTAATGGTAGGAGATGGCTTTGGCGTCGGTTTCCTTGTCGTGCAAGGTGCGCACAGGATGACTGTCGTCATCGTCGCCGAGCAACGCATTACTCAATTCGTCGCAGACCCGGATGACTTCGCTGATCGAGCCCTCCAGTTCAAGCTTGCCTTCGACGAATGCCGCTCCGAGTGCATCGAGGCTTGGGTGGGTGAACTGGGTGACCATCTGCGGGTCCTTGACCACGATGGTGACGCTGGGCGCCGGCCCCAGATTGAACTCATGGCCGTCCCAGAGTCGCAGGCGAAGCGGTAGCTGCAGATTCTGTAAGGCCGGTGGAAGTTGCGCGAGCATGGAAAATCCCCCTTGTTTCAGACCGTCAGATCTGAGGGTAGACCATCCTGAAAAAATAGCAGGCTATCGATTTAATTAGCCAAAACTATCGTTGCAGACGCTCCAGCAAGCCTTCCAGAACCGACTGTTTCAACCCGCTAACAGCTTGCAGCGGCGCGCCCTCACCCTAAATGACTGCTAACGCGGCGCACAGTTCAGCCAATGCAGCGTGGGGGTCGAAGAGCTCAAATGATTTCCTCCTTGAGCTTGAGCAGCGGTTCCTGAAAACGCAGCAATCGCCCGGCGTTGCCGAGTACCAGCAACGTACTGAGGTTATGCAACAACGCGGCGATCATCGCCCCGGCAGCACCGAGCCAGCCAAATGCCGCAAACACGACGATCGCCAGCGTCCAGCCCAGACCGATGATGACGTTGACCTGCAGCGTCCTCCGGCACTGGCGGCTGAGGCGTACGCAGGTGCCGAGGCGGCGCAGATCGCTGCCGATCAGCACAATGTCCGCCGAGGCCAGTGCGATGTCCGCCCCGCCCGCGCCCATTGCCACGCCGACTACGCCAGCCTTCAACGCCAGCGAGTCATTGATGCCGTCACCGACCACCATCGGCCGGAAGCCGTCTTCGATTTCCTTGAGCACCCGATTGAGTTTGTCTTCCGGCAAGGCTTGCGCTTCGACCTCGTGCAAACCGACGTCCCGCGCCAGCGACTGAGCCACGCTGTGCCGATCGCCCGTCAGCAACAGTTGTCGACCCAGCCCCAGTTCCCGCAACTCAGCAAGGGCAAAGCGGGCTTCCGGTTTGACGCTATCGGCCAGCAGCAGCCAAGCGAGGAATTCACCGTTCAGGGCCAGTCCGGCAATCGGTCCGTCGTGTTCGGGCACCGTCGAGGTGGTGACGCCCAGTTGCGCGAACAGCTCCGGTCGCCCGAGCGCCGCTTCGCCCTGCCCGGTCATGGCAACGACACCGAGGCCCTGGCGCTCGTGAATGTCGGATAAAGGCACAGAGTGTTCCGGGCTGACCAACCCGGCCAATGCGCGACTGACCGGGTGACTGCTCGCCGCACCGAGACTGGCAGCCAGTGCGGTAATCGCGGAGGTGTCTGCGTGTGAGCTGTCGATTGATTGCAAACGCAAAGTGCCGTAAGTCAGCGTGCCGGTCTTGTCGACCACCAGCGACGTGAGGTCGGCCAGCTCTTCAAGGAACGCTGAACTGCGGATCAGAATCCCGTGCCGCGCCGCCACGGCCACCCCGGCAATCGCCGTCGCCGGTGCAGACAACACCAACGCACACGGACACGCCGCCACCAACACCGCGAGCATGGCTTGCGCATCGTTGGTGACAAACCAGGTCACCGCCGCCAGCAGCAACACCAGCACCATGTAGCTGCCGGCGTAACGTTCGAGCAACCGGGTGATCGGGGGTTTCGAGCGCTCGGCGTTTTGCATCAGTGCGATGACTTTGCCCAGGGTCGACTCATCGCCGGTGCGGGTAACTTCAATACGCAGCAGTCCATCAAGGTTGATCGCACCGCCGAACACCGTCATGCCGACGCCCGCCTCCACTGGCACTGACTCACCGGTAATCGAAGCGGTGTCGAGGCTGGCCTGACCCGACAACACCCGGCCGTCCGCCGGTACTCGGTCACCCGCGCGCACCTCGACGCAATCGCCGGACTTCAGTTTGCCGTTGTCCACTTCGATGATCGAACCATCAGCCTGAACCTTGCGTGCGTGGCTGCGGGTCAGTTGGCCGAGCGCATGAATCGCTTCCTGCGAACCGATGACGCTACGCTCCTCCAGCACATGGCCGAAGATCATGATGATCGGCAGCAACGCCGCCGTGAGCAGATCGCCCGTCGCCCACGCGCCGAGCATGGCCAAGGCAATCAGTTGATCGGTGATGCCGTGCAGACTCGGATATCGCAGGCTGTACCACGCCGAACGCATTACCGGCACGGCGACTAATAAAGAAGCAAAACCCAGCAGCAATTGGCTGACACCGGTTTGCTCCGGCACCAGCCAACGCCAGATCAAACCGAGGCCGAGCAAACCCAGCGCAAGCATGGCCAGGGTCAGTTGCCGGGCGGCGCGGCGTTGTTCGGCCGAGGACAACAAACTCGGTGCGGCGGTCGTCGCAGTCATTTACTGGCTCCCTGAATGATCAGGCGGGAATCGTCTTTCGGATCGACCGTGGTCACCGATCCGGCCTGGCCGAGAATCTTCGGCATGCGTTCGCGGTACAGGCGCAAGAGCATTTGCGGGTCGGTGCTGCTGGCCAGACTCGACACCGTGGCGGTGTCGGCCGAGGCTTTGGCCAGGCGTTCACCCGCCTGTGCGTGAGCCACTTGCAGCGTGCGGTCGGCTTGTTCGTTGGCGGTCTGGGTGAGTTTCTCGGCGTCGGTGCGCGCATTGGCCACGGCTTTGTCGGCTTGCTGGCTGGCGGTCAGCACGGCGTTGAACGCGCTGACTGCCGGATCCGGCAGACTCGATTGCACATCAACCCGCGCCACTTCGATGCCGATGCCCTGCCCGCTCGCCTTCAACTCGGCGAGGCGTTTGTTGATGCCTTGCACCAGATCACCGCGCAGCCGCTCACGGCGTTCGGCCGCTTGATTGTCGGCGCCGATCAATTCCGGGCGAGCGACAAGAATAGTGTCGAGATCGCGCGCGGCCGTCAGTGCCACGGCGCTGCGGGTGACCAAACGATCCAGCGCCGGCAGCACATGATCGGCCTGCAAGACGAAGTCGTTGGGGTCGGTAACTTTGTAAAACACCCGCACATCCAGTTGCACCACGCCGGCATCACCGGTCAATAAATAACCAGACCCGGCCAGCGCATCGCTCAGCGGTGTGGCGAACGAAGCGACGCGATCAGCCTTCAGCGCCTCATCGCTGCGCAACAGGTTTTCCACCCGGCGTTCGATGACTCGAGCCGCTGCGGGCAACAAAATCACCTGTTCGAAGGGCTGTGGCCAAGCCAATAACAGACCGGCGTTTTGTACGCGATCCAGTGCACCAAAGTGCAAAACCACGGCACGATTCTGCGGGTCGATCTGCCGCACGTTGGAAAATGCCCACGCCAATGCGGCCAACACGGTTACCGCGTACAGGGCGAAAAATGCCAAACGCCCGGCCTGAATCCACGGACTGTTCAGCGAATGTGTTCCACGTGGAACTTCTTCACTCATGGATGCGATCCGGATTTGCTGTCGAGTGTCGGCGGGCCATCGACCAGCACGCGAAATGGCGCGGCGTCGGTGCGCAGAATCAGTTTGGTATCCGGCGTGACAATGCTGCCGAGGGTATCCAGCGAACGCAGCAAGTTGTACAGCTGCGGCGAACTGGCGTAGGCACGACCGTAAATCTGCGCGGCTTCGACGCGAGATTGCGCTTCGATTTCTGCGGCTTTCACCGTGGCGTCAGCCTGGACAATTCGCGCATCGCGTTCGGCCGCGGAACGGATTTGCGCCGCTTCGCGTTTGCCGATCGCCGTACGTTCGGTGGCAATGGTTTCACGCTCGGCGCGCATGCGATCGACCGTGGCAGTCAGCGTCACCGACGGCAAGGTCAAACGCTCGATGCCGACTTGCACGACACGCACGCCATAAGTCGCGAGCAATTGCTGATCAATCTGCTGCCGTAACTGCGCTTCGAATTCAGCGATATGCACTTGGCTGGCATCGGTGTTCACCAGATTCGCCAGGTCGAAACTGCTCGCGGTGGTTTCCAGCGCCGAGCCAACGAAGGTACGAATCTGCCGCGCCGCTTCGTCCGGCTGGTTCTGCACTGCGCGCATGAAGCGCTGCACATTGTCCGGGTCGCCCTGCACCTGCCACGCTACGTAGGCTTGCACAATGATGCGCAAACCGTCGCGGGTGCCGACATCCTGCAAGCCGCTGGAGGTAGTGCGCAGACGCAGATCCACCGGGATCGCCGCCTCGAACGGTGCCGGCCAACGCCAGCTCAAACCCGGTTCAAGCAATACCCGCGACGGATTACCGAATCGCGTGATGACCGTGGCTTCACCGGAGCGTACTTGCACCAGGCTCGCTGCGGCAATGGCGAATGCCACCAGCAACACCGCCCAGCCCATGCGCCGCCACGGGAAAGGCCCCGCCTCTTCCGGCGCTCCGTGGTGATGATGCCCGTGATGATGGTGATGTCCGCCATGGCTGTGATCGTGGCCGCTGTGATCATGCGGTTCGTGCGTGTGCGACTGGCTCAATGGGCGACTCCTGGTTGAGCGTTGGTACGCGCGGGCGTCGGGTCAGCCGGCAGCGTGAAGGTCCGCAGGTCGATGGTCGGCGCATTGCTGCTGCCGCCGAGACGATGATCGAGTACCAGCAATTGGGCTTTGCTCAGACCTTGGCTGAGCTGCGCGAGATATTGCTCCAGCACAAAGGCCTGGCCGGCGCTGGCGTAGGCTTTTTGTTCGGCGCTGAATTTCAGATCCGCCGCCTGCGCCGTGGCACTGGTTTCGCGGGCGTTGGCGCTGGCCTGATCGCGAGCGAGGCTGGCCTGCAATTGCGCCTGATTACTCGCTTCGGCCGCTGCGCCACGCTCGCGGGAGATCAACGCCTGGGCACCGATCTGCGCCGCTTGCACCGCGTGATAAGCATTGGCGGCACCGGCCGGCGGGTGAATGGCTTCGACCACCGTGGCGAGAATCTCCACGCCGCTGTTGAGTTGTTGCAGGTCGCTTTGCACCGCGCGACCAATCTCTTCGCCCAGCCCTACCCGATCTTCGCCGAGCAAACCGTCGAGCGTGCGCGAGGCAAAGTCGTGCACCAGAATCCGGCTGGCGGTGCTGCGGATCAGTGTCGGTACATCAGCGCTGTTGTAAGTCGCAGCCAGCGCTGCCTGATCAGTCAGGCCGATGCGATAGACGAAACGTACGTCCATGTTGACGATTTGAAAGCTTTGCTGATCGCCACGGCTGCTGGCGATCACTTGCGACTTGTCGTTGACGTGACTGGCGTCCCACAAACGGTTGGCCGTCATCGGCGCCGGGCCTTCAGCAGGATCGGCTTGTGGCGGTGCCGGGTTCTCGCCGACGCTGGTAGCGAGTTCATGCACCACGCCGTTTTCGACGATCAACACGCGACCCAGCGGCCACGGCAAACCGGTGTGCAAACCGGGGCCAAAGACCTGCACCGGTTTGCCGAAGCGTTCATAAATGCCCCGACCTTGCAGCGGGATTTCATGGATGCCGGTGAGCAACCAACCCACCGCTGCGACCAGCGCCAGCACCGGCAGAAATGCTCGCCGCATGTAACTGAACGCCCAGATTTGACGCAAATCGATGCCAAAGCGGTTGTGCAATTCATGCTGCAATGCGAGCAACGGCTGCGGCGGCCAGCGCAGCATGTCGGCGACAAAACTGCGCGCCAATAGCGTCGGTTCCAGCTGTTCGCGGCGTGGGCTGAAGACCGAGAGTACGGAGCGCAATAGCAGCTCGATCGCGACCAATCCCGGCAAGATGCCGATGATTACCGCCACGCGAACCGGCCAAACCGCGTTCTCGCCAGCGAACAATAAGCACAGCGCGCCGAGCACCAGACTGATGATCGCCACGCGCGCCAATTGCGCCAGTGCTCCTGCTTCCGGCCATTGCGCTGGATTCTCCTGAGCGAGTTGTCGCTCCAGCACCAGCAAACCAAACGCCAGCAGCAACGCCAACGCCGCACCGACGGTGGCGGACACTCCAACGGCTGCGGCGGGCAACATCAGGTTCCACACCTGTTCGATGCTCAGCGCCACCAGCAACGCCCAACCGCCCAACCACAGCGCTGCTGCACCGATCTGGCCGAGCACATGCAAACCGCGCTGACTGAGGCGATCCAGCAGGCGTTCGTACCAACCTTCTGGCGCAATCGCTTGATCATCGGCAGTCGGCGTCAGCACAACAGGATTGATCACCCGCGCGCGCCATTGCGTCACCCACCATGCCGATTGCAGCCCTGCGACCAGCACCAGCAACGCTGCGCTCTGATTGACCAGCAGCGGCAGCCACAATGATTGCGGCGCAAACAACCCGACGAAAAACGCCGACAACCAGCCCGCTCCGGCCAATCCGCCGAGGCCCAACGCCCAATGCCGCAGTCGTCTGCCCTGCGTGGCCGCCTGCTGAAAACGCGGCAGTCCGGTCACCTGCGTGCCATCCACCTCCAGATCAACTTGCATATCACCCCAAAATCGTTGGCTCGCGGTTCATATCGTTACGATATAACGAAAAGCGTGAAATATTCGTACACAATTACCCGTATTCAAAGATGCTCAACCTGTCGCTTGCCTGAAGCCTTGACCGAAATGTCTGGAAACGCACATATTACGTTCGTAATTTTTATCGACAGCTACTTTTAGCGATCCGCATCCATTCATCAGGAGCAAGCGCATGAGCAACTATGACGTAGTGATTCTGGGCGGCGGCCCCGGTGGTTATAACGCGGCGATCCGCGCCGGGCAGTTGGGCCTCAAAGCTGCTTGCGTCGAAGGTCGGGCGACCCTCGGCGGCACCTGCCTGAATGTTGGTTGCATGCCGTCCAAAGCCCTGCTGCACGCCTCGGAGTTGTACGACGCGGCCATGGGTGCGGAATTCGCCAACCTCGGCATCGAAGTCAAACCGACGCTAAACCTCGCGCAAATGATGAAACAGAAAGACGAGAGCGTGACCGGCCTGACCAAAGGCATCGAGTTTCTCTTTCGCAAGAACAAGGTCGACTGGATCAAGGGCTGGGGCCACATCGATGGCCCGGGTAAGGTCACCGTGACTGACGATCAGGGCAACAAGGTCGAGCTGAGCGCCAAGGACATCATCATCGCCACCGGCTCCGAGCCCACTCCCCTGCCCGGCGTCGAGATCGACAACCAACGCATTCTGGATTCAACCGGCGCGCTGTCGCTCAGCGAAGTGCCCAAGCATCTGGTGGTCATTGGTGCCGGCGTCATTGGCCTCGAATTAGGCTCGGTGTGGCGGCGACTCGGCGCGCAAGTGACCGTGGTCGAATACCTCGACCGCATCTGCCCCGGTGTTGATGCCGAAGCCGGCAAAACCCTGCAACGCTCGCTGAGCAAACAGGGCATCGCCTTCAGGTTGAGTTCGAAAGTCACCAGCGCCACGTCTTCTGCCAGCGGTGTGCAACTGAGCGTCGAGCCTGCGGCGGGTGGCACGGCTGAACTGCTCGAAGCCGATTACGTGCTGGTGGCGATTGGGCGCCGTCCGTACACCCAAGGCCTCGGTCTGGAAAACGTCGGCCTGAGCACCGACAAGCGCGGCATGCTCGCCAATAAACAGCATCGCACCGAAGCCGCTGGCGTTTGGGTGATCGGCGACGTGACGTCCGGACCGATGCTCGCGCACAAGGCGGAAGACGAAGCGATGGCCTGCGTCGAGCAGATCCACGGCAAGGCCGGCGAGGTCAATTACGCCTTGATCCCTAACGTCATCTACACCAGACCGGAGCTGGCCAGCGTCGGCAAGACCGAAGAGCAGCTCAAGGCCGAAGGCCGCGCCTACAAGGTCGGCAAGTTTCCGTTCACCGCCAACAGCCGGGCGAAGATCAACCACGAAACCGAGGGGTTCGCCAAAGTCCTTGCGGATGAGCGCACGGATGAAGTGCTTGGCGTGCATTTGGTCGGGCCGAGCGTGAGCGAGATGATTGGCGAGTTTTGTGTGGCGATGGAGTTCAGTGCCTCGGCTGAGGACATTGCGTTGACGTGTCACCCGCACCCTACGCGGTCGGAGGCATTGCGCCAGGCGGCGATGAATGTCGAGGGGATGGCGACGCAGATGTAATCGTTTGGAAGATCAAAAGATCGCAGCCTTCGGCAGCTCCTACAGGGGTAAGCATTTCATGTAGGAGCTGCCGAAGGCTGCGATCTTTGCTTGTCAGGCCGGAAGATGTCCCAAAGGCAACGCCCCCGGCGTTTTCACCGTGTGAATCGCGAAGTTGCTGCGAATGTCACTCACCCCCGGCAGTTTCAGCAGGCAACCACTGAGAAAACGATCGTACGCGCGCAAATCCGGCACCACCACCTGCAACAGAAAATCCGATTCCCCCGAGACCAGAAATGCCGAGATCACTTCCGGCAACGCCGTCACCGCTGCGTAAAACGCCTCGGCCTGTTCGTCGTTGTGGCGCTCGACCTTGACCCCGACAAACACCGTCAGCCCTAAGCCGACTTCGTCGCGATCCAGATTGGCCTGATAGCCGCGAATCACCCCGGCCTCCTCCAGCATGCGCACCCGGCGCAGACACGGCGAGGCCGACAGACCGATTTCATCGGCCAGCTCAACGTTGCTGAGGCGTCCGTCACGTTGCAGGGCCGCGAGAATCTTGCGGTCGAAGGCGTCGAGTTTCATGTTTGGCAGATCCACAGAGTTTGAGCACTGAAAACCAGCAGATTATGCCAAAACAAGGTGATTTTGAAGCTGACTACGCAAGCACCTGCCCCGCCCTCCAGCCCTAGACTGACGTCACCGAATCGACAACGAAAGGACGCTGACGTGGCAAATCTCTGGCTGTTTTTCCTTGCCTTGGCGGTGGTCTATCTGTTGCCCGGCCCGGACATGATCCTGCTCCTGCAAACCGGCGCACGGCAGGGTCGCGGCGCGGCGTTGGCCACGGCGATCGGTTTGGCAATCGCCCGGGGCTGCCATGTCGCATTGGCCGCGCTGGGGCTGGCGGCGCTGTTCAAGGCGGCACCGTGGACGTTTGATGTGGTGCGGCTGGCGGGCGCGGCGTATCTGCTGTGGATCGGCGTTCAATGCCTGCGCAGCTCACTGGTGCCAGACCTGGCCACCGGCGCCCTCACCGCGACACCCGGACAATGGCGCGAGGCGATTCGCCGGGGGTTGCTGACTAACCTGCTCAACCCCAAGGCGCTGTTGTTCTGCTCGGTGCTGCTGCCGCAATTCATCGTCAATGACGGCGCGCAGGTCCTAAACCAGTTCGCCGTGCTCGGCCTGCTGCTGGTTGGCGTTGGTCTGCTGTTCGACAGCGCCTACGCCCTGACCGGCGCCGCATTGGGCCGTTGGCTGCAACACAGTCCAACGGCACAACGTGTTCAACAATGGCTGTTTGGCAGCCTGTTGATCGGCTTTGCGCTGCGCCTGACTTTCGTCCAGCAGGCTTAGCCCTTGCCGGCCTTGCGCCGGCGACGCATGAACAGCGCGAGCGCGACACCGATGAGCAACACAGCGGCACCGATCTGCACCGGCCATTTGTACGGTCGCAGCGTCGCGCGCACGGCATCGGTCACTTGGGTGACGTAGCGTTTGTCGGCGTTAGCGAAGTCCGGGCTCGGGCACTGTCGGCCGAAATCCTCCGCCCACTGCACGTACGGGCCTTCCTTGACGTAACGCTGATACAGGGCTTTCTGCTCTTCCACGCTGCTGTTGAAGCTGACGGCTTTGCACAGCACCGCAGCAAACGCCTGGCTGGTGTGCGGCAGGTTATCGGCAGCACGATCGGCCAACTCGGTCGCAACGAAACGGTAGTGAAAACGATGCTGCGTCAGGGCTTCACTGGCTTTCTGCCGTTGCACTTCGTCTTCGCTGACCAGCGGCCCGGCGACCAGCTCCTTGTTGCCGAGCTGATAGAAGCCGCCAAACGATACGTAGTCCGGCGCCATCTCGTAACCGAGAATCTCGAAGCCTGACTCACGCGCAACCACAGCGGCATTGAACAGTGCGGTGGCACGTTTCGTCGGCCACCAGGCGCTCTCCGCCGCCAGACGCTGCTCACCGTAATACCTGGCTTCTTCCTGCATCGTGCTGTTGGCGAAATAGTCGACGGCTTCGGCGTAATGGCCTTCACGCAACAAGCGTCGGGCCAGCAGATAGCGCAGGTTCTCGGCTATGTGCAACTGCCCGGCGTCGGCTCGCCCATCGTCAATCGGCGCTGCCGGGGCCGGGACGTTTTCATCGACGTACTGCTTGAGCTCTTCGACCGTCAGTACCCGCTCGGCGACGGCGGCGGCATCGAACCAATAGATGTTGTTGCTGCGATACAACTGCACAAAGGCTTGCAGGTATTCGCCGCGTTGCAACGCCAGAATCGCGCTTTCGCCCTCGACCCGGCATTTCGGTTGCACGGTTTCAAACGCCCAGTCTGCCGTGAGCTGGTAACCCCACGATTCACTTTGCGGAAAGGCCTGCGCAGCTTTGGCGTAAGCGGCGGCAGCGGCAGTTTTATCGCCATCGCGCACCGCCAGTTTGGCCCGCAACCACCAGGCCAGCCCGCCATCGCCGGCATTCTCGAGGAAGGCCCTGGCGCTGGCGTAATCACCCTGTTGATAATTCATCGCCGCCAGCCGATCAGCGTTTTCCAGCGTGCCGCGCGTGCTCTGCTGCAGCAGCGTGATGAGTTTTTTCTCGTTCGGCGGCTGCTCGCCAAACGACCAGCCCATTCGGCTGACCAACGATGCGGTGACCAATTGTTGCACCGGCTTACGCTCCAGCAGCTTCGCCAGCTCAGCCTCGGGCAACTCGGCCAGCTCATTCGTCAGTTGCTTCAACGACGTATACCCCACGGCCGAACCGTGCAGGTTTTGCGCCTCATACAGTTCAATGGCGCCGCTCCAGTCGCCGGCAGTGCGCAATACCCGCGCCTCTTCGCCAAGGCTGGCCACGCCCAGCTCCAGCGGATCACTGAAACCATCGATGCTCATTTGCCGCGCCTGGCGGAACGCTGCGCGCGATTGCTCCAGGGCTGCGACGGCGTCGTCGGCTTCACTGCTCATGGCAAACCAGGTACGCCCCAGGGAATAGGCCGCCCAGGTGCTGCGCAACGGCCGCTGATCAGCCGGCAGCGCCAACAGCTTGTTGAAATACTCGACCGCCAGCGCATGTTCGCCCGTGGCAAACGCCACCGCGCCCGCCACGTACAGACGAATTTCAGGCGGCAGACTGGCGCCCTGCTCTGCAACCTGACGCGCATCGGTCAGGCCACGCAGTTGCGCGACCAGCGCGGCCTGCTCGTTGCTCAATCCGAGCTGTTCGGCGTTGTCGCGGGCCTGGGTTGGCGCACTGTCGTCACCGTACATATCGTCGGGATCGTAAGTCGCGGCGGTGACATTCTTGAGCCCGGCGATCGTTTGGCCGAGACGGCTGATCTCGAACTTGAAGTTGCCCGCCGGCAGATTGGCCAGGGTCTGTCCGCGATCGTCGAGCAGACGATTGGGAAAATCCGGACCACAGGCCAGCGCGGAACCCAGCGGCAGGCTGAGGCTCAGGCAGAGCAGATGGCGGGGCCAGTTACGGGTCAACATGCGAACCTCCTTGATCAATAGTCGCGCAACGCGCCCAACCGATGGCGCGCTGCCCGCCCGCCGGCAATCGGCCGTCGCGCAGGCGGGTGAAGGTAAGCAGATCGGCGCTCTGTTGCAATGCATATCCGGCGAGCGCATCGGCGCCTT
Organism: Pseudomonas sp. SM4; assembly: GCF_051913165.1. Lineage (NCBI taxonomy): Bacteria > Pseudomonadati > Pseudomonadota > Gammaproteobacteria > Pseudomonadales > Pseudomonadaceae > Pseudomonas > Pseudomonas sp. SM4. The sequence goes on from NZ_JBODOE010000009.1 coordinate 131,895, forward strand.
CACAGCCTCGCGCCTTGAGCGTTATCCGCGCCGGCCAGGCGCTGTCGAGATTGCCGCGGTTGTCGAGGCTGATGTCGGAGAGGCCGTGGTGTTCGCTGAACGTCAGGCCGAGCTGGCTGACCAGTTGCTCACCACGCGCGACCGCGCGCAGGGTGGTCAGGCTCCAGGCGCGGCGATCGTTGGCCAGCGGCAAGCGAAACCAGATCAGCCCGGCCAGATGCGCCGGCGGGTCTTCACGCAAAACCTTGCCGAGTTGGCTCAATGCCAACGGATCGGCGAGCAGTTCGCGGCGTTCACCGGCTCGCTCAAGCTGCACTTCGCTTTCCACCAGCGGCGCGCCGCCGTCATCCGGCAACAGCGCCACGCCATAGGCCGGCAGCGCCAGATAAAACGGCTTGTCGCTCACGCGCGCCCAGGCCTTGCTCCACTTCAACGCCTGCTCAGGATCAAACAGACCGTGGCGTGGATCGCTGACGGCGTGCACTTGCAGCACGCTGCTGTCGACGGTGTGCAGAAGGGTTGGCAGTTGCGCGCTGGACAGCCACGCCGGCAACGCGGTGATGCTCAGTGGCAGCGAACTCGGCAATGCCGCCCGCAGATGCTGAAGAAACTCGCTATAGGCCGGCAATCGCGCATTACCGGCGTCGTGATCGATCTCGACGCCGCTCGGCGTCAGGCCTTGCGTCTGCCAATCGGCGAGCACCTGAAGAATCTGCGCAGTGACTTGATCCTGATCCAGCGCCTTGAGTTGCCCGTCGAGGCGGATTACCGCGATCACGGGGCGCCCATCGGCTTTCAACAACGACGAATCAACCCGCGCGCGGCGCCAGCCTGCATTGGGAAAGGCTTGCAGCGCCAGCACGCGCAGCGTCGAGAAGTCACTGTGACTGTCACGCAGCGCCGTTTCATGGGCGGGCGTCCACTGGCGTTGCCAGACATACAGTTGCTGATCCAGCACCGGTGCATCGTGCTGCTCGCAGCCTGCAAGCAACAACACCGTGATCAGCATCGAAAAACCGAACCGCATCAAATCGCCAATCCCTGCCGACAAAAGACCGCAGGTTACACAAAAATCCTCTGCGACCTGTAGGAGCTGTCGAGTGAAACGAGGCTGCGATCTTTTGATCTTCAAAATCAAATGATCGCAGCCTCGTTTCACTCGACAGCTCCTACAGGCACTCGGAACTCAAGGCTTGCGCGCGATGATCACCTGACTTTTCGCCACCACCGCGTCCAGCGCCTGCTTGATCTGCGCGCCACGCGGCGAATCGAGCACCGCTTGCCAGGTCTCGGCCCAATGATTGAGCAGCGGATGATCCGGGTTGCTGAAATCGACCTTGGCTTCCCAGAACAACAGCATCCACAACGACCAGTAAAAACCGTACTGGCTGTGGCTGATGATCTCCAGCCCCGCCTCGCTGACCATCGCCTTGAACTGCTCTTCGCTGATGACGCGAATGTGGTTGGGCTTCTGGAAATACTCGGGCGCGGCGATGTCTTTCTGCAGGTCTTCGGAGCTTGGGTGCGGCACGCTCAACAGGTACAACGCGCCCGGTTTGCCGACACGCACCAGCTCCGCGAGAAACTGCGCGGGATCGTCGACGTGTTCGAGCACTTCCGTGGACACCACGCGCGTGGCCGTAGCGTCGGCAATCGGCAACGGATTGCAGTCGGTGACGTGGCATTCGATGTCACGCGCCGGGGTATCGCCCAGGCGCAGGCGGGTCGCTTCGACCTTGGCGCCGTCGATATCGGCAATGATGATCTTCGCCCCGCGCATGCCGCAGAAATGCACGTTACCGCCATCGCCGCAGCCGACGTCGAGCAAGGTGTCATCGGCCGACACCACAAAGCCTTTGAACAACTCGTTGGTCTCCTGGTTGAACCAGCCGCTGAGCTTGGCATCGTAGAGGCCGAGCATGTACGGGTCGACCTTGCCGGTGACCGGGGCAACGGGTTCTGCCGGCGCCGGCACGGGCGTCGCCGCCGTGAGTTTCTTCAACAGTCTCAGCATGAGGTGGCTCCAGGGGATGGGACGGCGGTTGGGACGGTGCCAAGGCGCTTGACCAACGCAGCACCGCGATTGCGCAGGGGCATTTCGATCAGGCGGTAATTAAGCTCGCTGAGCAGCACGATCAGGCCGCCGGCCATCATCAGCGTGAGGATCGGGTGCCCGGCCGGGCTCGGCAGGCCGGCGCTCTGCAAGCGGAAAATAACTTCACGCACGGTGAGATAAGCGGGAATGTGGATCAGATAAATGCCATAGGAACGACTGCCCACCCACGCCAGCAAACGCTGGACCACGCCCGCCGGCATCAGGTAATCACGGTTGTAGGAAGCAATCCATACCAGCACCGCGCACAGCACGGCGATCGAGCCGATGCGGTAATTGGTGAAGGTAAAGCGGTCGGTGGCCATGAAGCTCAACAGCGCGCCGATTCCGATCAGCGCCGCGATGCCGGCCCACGGTCGACGCAGAAAGGTCGGCTGCCAGCGCTGATAACTCGGCTGCGCGCTCCACATCGCCAACAGCACACCGAGTGCCAGCGCATCGGTGCGCACGACCATCAGCAACGGCGTGCGCAAGGTGTAGATCTGCACCGCGACCAGCGCCAGCAACACCCACACCAGGTGCTTGCGGCACAGCACGATCAGCAGCGGGAACAACAGATAGAACTGCTCCTCCAGCGCCAGGCTCCAGTAGACAAAACTGCTGCCGTACTCGTAATGAAAGAAGCTGTCGGCAAAGCGGAAGTTGGCGTATTGCAGAACCCCGGCCAACGTCGCCTGCCAGTTCGCGGCCAATGTTCCGAACGCTCCGGAGCGATTGAAAAACACGCACGCCAGCAGAATCAGCGCCAGCCATAACCAGGCCGACGGCAATAAGCGAAACACCCGGCGCAGCCAGAAATTGCGCGTCTGCGCCCAGTATTGCTGGCGGCTGGTGCAGCCTTGCAGCGCCGGAATCAGGCTGCGCGCAATGACGAAACCGGAAATCGCGAAAAACAGATCGACGCCCCACCACGGCTGCGCCCAGGCATGGATTTTTTCCAGCAGCGGCACCGGATCGGTGAACAGGCTGCCCTGCAGGTGATGAAACAACACACCGAGTACCGCGATGGCGCGCAGGACTTCGATGTCCATGATTCGTTTGCCGTTCATGGCGTGTCTCCGGTGGCCAGCGGTTTGCGGGCGATGATCACTTGGCTCTTGGGCATGAAGCGGTCGAGCGTCTGCTTGATGGCCAGGCCCTCGGGTTGCGTGAGCAAGTCTTGCCAGGTGCGCGCCCAACTCTCCATCAAGGGTGGATACGGCGCCTGAATGCGGTCGCGCACCGCGCCGCCAGGATCACGCCCGGCCGCACGCTCACTGGCCCAGAAAAAAATCATGCCCATCACCCAGAAAAACCCGCTGGCCTGACGGTGCTCGATCACCAGCCCGGCGTCTTCGACCAACGCGGCGAAGCGCTCGGGGGTGAAGATCTGCACATGGTTGGGGGCTTGGTAATAACTGTCGGGGGCGATGCCTTTCTGCAAATGCTCGCCCATGGGCGCCGGCACGCTGAGCAGGTATTGCGCACCGGGGCGGCCCATGCGCACCAGTTCAGCCATGAACGGTTCAGGCTCGGTGATGTGCTCGAGCACTTCCATGCACACCACTTTGCTGGCGCAACCGGCGGCCAGTGGCAACGGCAGGCTGTTGCTGACCAGCCCGAGATTCGCCTGCTGGCTTTGCGCCTCGACTTGCCGGGCGAGCTCGCGCACCTTGTCGTATTCGCTGTCGGTGAAGATCACCGAGGCGCCCTGACGCACGGCGAACAACGTCGCCACCCCCTCACCGCAACCGACGTCGAGTAGGGTGTCGTCAGCCGTAATGGCAAAGCCCTTGAGCAATTCGCCCGTGGCATTCAAGAACCAGCCGTCGAGCACCGCATCGTGCAGACCGACCATACGCGGCGACCCCGTCGCGGACGGCTCCGGGGTCGGCAGAGGCGTCGGCAGAGGGGGCGCAAACCACCGGGCGAGCAGACGACGAATCATGCGGTCGACGCTTGCACAGTCAGCGTCTTGGCTGGCTCCAGGTGCGCTTCGAAAAACGCCCGCAGACGCTGCTCGGTGCTGGCCTGGCTGCAAAACCGTTCGAGGTTACGCACTGCCCGCGCGGACATGGCGGCATAGCGCTCGACATCGTTTTTCGCCACCGCATAACTGGCGCGATACGCCGCACACAAGGAATCCCAGTCGGTCATGTAACGCAGAGTGCGGTAGGCCGCTCGTGGGTCATGGGGCCAGGCCGTGAGTTCTTCGGTGAAGTCGACAATGAATGCACAGTCGCTGTCGATGTAGTCGGCCATCGCCGTGTTCAGCGGGGCAATCGCCGGTTTGCCGCACGACATGAATTCCATCAGCGGCAGGCACTGCCCTTCACCGTAGGAACTGTTGACCACGTAACTCGTGGCCTCCACCAGGCGTTCGTAATCGGGGTCGGCCAGATACCCGTGGATGAGCACGATCCGGCACTGATACGCCTGGTTTTTGTAGAGGTGATGGAGCATGTCGTTCAACGCATTGGCGATGTCATGGTGCGTCAGCTTCAGCACCAGCGTCGCGTCCGCCGTATCGCGGAACGTGGTGCAGAACGCGCTGATCATGTCCTGCCAGTTCTTGCGCCCGTCATAGGGATTGAACACCGAGGTGTAGACCACGCCGTCGAGTTGCAACGTGCAATCCTGCGGCGGACCACTCAACGAGAGGGGAATGCCCTCGCGCAATTCGGCCGGGCCGTAGGCGCGCAGGTCGGTCGTGCGACTGTCGATCAACAGGCCGCGCAGGTTCAGCTGCACGGCCTCGACCACCGGGGATTTGCTCAGGTGTTCACCGCGTGCGGCGAAGCGATCCCACACCGGGGCCGGGATGGCGCAGATCGGATAATCCTCGCCCATCACCGCACGCACAGCGTTGACGGTGAACGTCGAATGAGTGATCGCCCTGCCGCTGGCCGCCAGCACCACGCGCCAATCGTGGCGCGGTTCACCTTGCCAGCTTTCGGTCGGGATGGTGCTGAACTCCCAGGCGAATACCGGGATGGTCGGACAGGCGTAATGCGTCGGCGTGCGATGAGGCGGCGAGAACGACAGGTACACACACGCCTCGCCCCGGCTCTGGCAGTCGAAATACAGACGATCAACCAACTCGTCCGGGTGACTGACTTCTATCACCTGACCGATGCGCTCCAGTACCGGGCGAAATTCCTTGAGCACAAAGTAATAGCTGTACTCGGGCCGCCCGAGGTTTTGCTGGATATTGCTCTTGTTGGTTTCCGAATGAATGATGATCAGCATGCGGCGGTCCCCGCTTCGGCTGGCTGTGGCGCTGTGGTACGCATCGGCGTCAACCCGAGAAATTGCGCCAGGCGCTGCTGCACCGGGGTAAAGCTGCAGTAATCGTGCATGCGTTGCTCAGCGGCGGCGGCCATGGCCAGATAGGCCTGGGGCTGGTTCTTGGCCATCGCGTAGCTGTCCTCATAAGCGGCTTTCAACGATCCCCAGTCGGGGCGATGGCGCAGGGTGCGATAGAGAATGCGCACGTCTTCCGGCCAGATCGTCGGCTCGCGGCTCGACTTGACGATGAAGCCGACGTGTTCGTCGATGTAATCGCCCATCGCCGTGTGGTTCGGCGCAATCACCGGCCGTGCGCACGACATGAATTCCATCAACGGCAGGCACAAGCCTTCGCAGCGCGAGGCGTTGACGTAGAAACTCGCCGCGCCATACAACCGGGCGAATTCTTCGTCTTCCAGATAGCCGTGCATGACCACCACACGACAGGCAAACGGTGAGAGTTGCGAGAGCAGCGTGATCAAGTGAACGTAGTAGCTCGACAGGTCGTTCTGGGTGATTTTCAGCACCAGCGTCGCATCTTCGACATCGCGCATGGCCCAGCAGAACGCGGTGATCAGGTGATGCCAGTTCTTGCGCCCGTCCTCGGGATTGAACACGCTGACGTAGACCACGCCACTGACGTCGATCTGCACCTGTTCCTGGGTATCGGGCAGCACGGCTTGCGGGTGTTCGGCCTGTTCAAGGGCCTCCGTGACGCTGGTCGCCAGCGGCAAGGAGGCAGCAGAGGAGGCACGCCGTGCGGCGATTTTCTCGCGCAGCGCGGCGGGCAGCAGGTCGCTGACCGCTTCGCGGTACCACAGCAGCGCATGGTGTTTGAGCAAAAACAGCGGCCCATGCTCGGACGGGCTCGTGAGGCCGCGATAGCCCTCACGCAGGTAATGTTTGGTGATGAATGCCCGACGCCGCAAGGTCAACGCCGGTGCTGTCGCGGGCTCGGCAACCGGTTCAGCCAGACCGCGCACTTCCAGCTCCTGTTCACTGTGAATCGGCGCGATCAGGCCATCAGCAGACAACCCCAATGCCCGGCTGTCGATGATGCAGCCCTTGATCTGCAACGTCGCCCCCGCGCTCGAAGCGGCGGCCGGGTACTGCTGACGTACACCGGCAAAGCCCTCCCACAACGGTGTCGGCAGGACCAGTACAGGGAAGTCTTCACCCATCGTGCGGCGAATCGCTGCGGCCGTGTGACTGGACAACGTGATGACCCGACCATGACGCGCCAGGGTCTGGCTCCAGTCCTGGCGCGGGTCATCGTCGTGGCACTCGGACGGGATCGAATCGTACTCCCACGCAATCACGCACACCGTCGGGCATTGCAGGTCGGTCGGGGTCTTGTGCGGCGGTGAGAACGACAGAAAGAGACAGTCCTGACCGGCCTCCTGCAACTGCCGATACAGCGGATCGACTTCAGCCGCCGACGCCACCACGTGGACTCGCCCAAGGCTTTCCAGCACCGGGCGATAGGCCTTGAGTACGAAGTAGTAACTGTATTCGGGACGCCCGAGACTCTGGCTGATGGAGCGGTCGTTGACGTCCGAGTAAAGAATGAAATTCATGGCATCCCACGATGAAACCACCATCCCGGCAGTCTCATGCTATGACGGCCAAGCGTCGGATCGAGTCGGTATTACCGGCAATCGTCCTTCGTCATGGAGTACGTCTTCGTTCTTGTTTTAGTGGTCGGTTTCACTCCGGCTCGCAACCCCTCCGGCGAACTTTGAAGGATGGCGGCGAAGGGCATTCTAAACACATCCATCAAGGATCCGTGAACCGCCCGGCGAGAATAAATTTGGCTACGCTGACGAGAACTGACCAGTCACGGTTTGGCCTGTTGAAATTGCCGAGCAATTGGCACAGATTGTTAACAAACAACTACAACAACTGACTTCGCCCGTCTTTTAGCCGGTTTTTCTTTCGGTCTGTAAGACCTTCCCCCAAAGCCTGTGGGAAAGTGGCGCAAGTTCAAGACCAAGGGGTCGCTGTTTGAAAAAGCGTCTGTTCGTCACGGGTCTCAGTGGATTCGTGGGACAACATATTCAGTCGCGTCTGGCGTTGGCGGATTCGTCGTGGGAGCTGCTGCCTGCCGCTGCGCCCTACGACCTCACCGATCCGCACAGCCTCACCGACCTGTGGCCGCAACTGCCGGATGCCGTCATTCATCTGGCCGGCCAGACCTTCGTCCCCGAAGCCTTCCGCGATCCGGCGCGCACCCTCGAAATCAACCTGCTCGGTACCCTCAACCTGTTGCAAGCCCTCAAGGCGCGCGGCTTTGCCGGCACATTCCTGTATGTGAGCTCCGGTGACGTCTATGGCCAGGTCGGCGAAAACCACCTGCCGATCACCGAGCAACAATCGCCCTGCCCGCGCAACCCCTACGCCGTGAGCAAACTCTCGGCGGAATTCCTCAGCCTGCAATGGGGCCTGAGCGAAGCCTGGCCGATACTGGTCGCGCGGCCGTTCAATCACATCGGCAGCGGCCAAAACCCAAGCTTTGTGATTGCCAGTGCCGCCCGCCAGATCAATCGCATCAAACAAGGCCTGCAGGCACCGCAGCTGGAAGTCGGCGATATCGACGTGACACGGGATTTTCTCGATGTCGGCGATGTGATCTCGGCCTACTTCGCGCTGCTGGAAAAAGGCACACCGGGGCAGGTCTACAACATCTGCTCGGGCCGTGAACAGAGCATCCGCAGCCTGATCGAGCAGCTCGGCGATCTGGCCGAGGTCGAGCTGCAACTGGTTCAGGACCCGGCGCGCATGCGGCGCGCCGATCAGCGTCGCGTTTGCGGCAGCCATGCCAGGCTGACCCAGACCACAGGATGGACGCCTGAAATCACTACACAACAATCCCTGCGGGCGATCCTGTCCGACTGGGAGACGCGAGTAAGCCAAGAATGACAAAAAGTGCACTGATCACAGGGATCACCGGCCAGGACGGCGCTTATCTGGCCAAGCTGTTGCTCGACAAGGGCTACAAGGTTCACGGCCTCGTCGCTCGGCGCAGCAGCGATTCGCGCTGGCGCCTGCGCGAGCTGGGCGTCGAAGCCGACATTGTCTATCTGGACGGTGATATGGCCGATGCCTGCTCGGTACAGCGTGCGGTCATTCAATCGGCGCCGGACGAAATTTATAACCTCGCCGCGCAGAGCTTTGTCGCCGCCTCGTGGAATCAGCCGGTGACCACCGGCATCGTCGATGGCCTGGGCGTCACCCACGTGCTTGAAGCGATCCGCCAGTTCAGCCCGCACACCCGCTTTTATCAGGCCTCGACCAGTGAAATGTTCGGCCTGATCCAGGCCGAGCAGCAGGACGAAAACACGCCGTTCTACCCGCGCAGCCCTTACGGCGTGGCCAAGCTGTACGGCCACTGGATCACCGTCAACTACCGTGAAAGCTTCAATCTGCACGCCAGCAGCGGCATCCTCTTCAACCATGAATCGCCACTGCGCGGCATCGAGTTCGTCACCCGCAAAGTCACCGACGCCGCCGCTCGCATCAAGCAAGGCAAACAGCAGGAGCTGGCGCTGGGCAACATCGACGCGAAACGCGACTGGGGTTTCGCCGGCGACTACGTCGAAGCCATGTGGCTGATGCTGCAACAGGACAAGCCTGACGATTTCGTGGTCGCCACCGGCGTCACCACCACGGTGCGCGAAATGTGTCGCATCGCCTTCGATCACGTCGGCCTCAACTACCGCGATTACGTGAAGATCGACCCGGCATTCTTCCGTCCGGCCGAAGTTGAAGTGCTGCTCGGCAATCCGGCCAAGGCTCAGCGCGTGCTGGGCTGGAAGCCGAAAACCGACCTGGATACCTTGATCCGCATGATGATGGATGCGGACATGAAACGCGTCGCCAAGGAGTAGGCCATGCTGATCCCCGTGATACTGTCCGGCGGTGCCGGCACCCGTTTGTGGCCGGTGTCCCGTGAGGGCCATCCCAAGCCGTTCATGACCCTGCCCGACGGCCAGTCGCTGCTCGGCAAGACCTACCAGCGTGCCGCCGCATTGCTGGACGGCTGGGGCGACATTGTCACGGTGACCAACCGCGAGTACTACTTCCAGAGCAAGGATCACTATTGCGCCGCGCACGTATCGCGCCATCGCGGGCACTTCCTGCTCGAACCGACCGGGCGCAACACCGCCCCGGCGATTGCCGCAGCCGCCCTGGCACTGCAAGCGTTGCATGGCGACGACGCGATCATGGTGGTAATGCCGGCCGACCATTTGATCGTCAATCAGGACGCGCTGAAAACCGCCGTCGAGCACGCGGTCAATCTGGCGAAGGACGGTTACCTGGTGACCTTCGGCGTCACACCAACAGCGCCGGAAACCGGCTTCGGCTACATCGAGACCGGTGCACCGCTGGACGCCAGGGGCGCCGCCAAAGTGCAGCGTTTCGTCGAGAAACCCGACCTGCAAACCGCTACGCATTACCTGGAAAGCGGCAACTTCCTGTGGAACTCGGGGATGTTCTGCTTCACCACCGCGGCGGTCATTGCCGAATTGCAATTGCACGCGCCTGAGTTGCTGGAGCAGACCCGCGCGTGCATGGCCGCCAGCGCGCCGATCGAAACCGTTGGCTGCCTGCAACAGGAACTGTCGCCAGCACTGTTCGCTGAAATCACCGACATTTCCATCGACTACGCGCTGATGGAGCGCTCGGAAAAAGTCGTCGTGGTGCCGGCCGGTTTCGACTGGAGCGACATCGGTTCCTGGGGCGCCGTCGCCGCCCTGGTGCCGGCCGATGCCGACAACAATCGCGCCAGTGGCGAAGCGATCTTCATCGACAGCCACAACAACTTCGTGCAGAGCGAAGGGCGGCTGGTGGCCGCCGTCGGTGTCGATAACCTGATCGTCATCGATACCGCCGACGCGGTGCTGGTGGCCCATGCCGACCGTGCGCAGGATGTACGGCGCGTGGCCAAGCAACTCAAGGACACATCCCACGAGGCCTATCGCCTGCACCGCACGGTCAGCCGTCCGTGGGGGACGTACACCGTGCTCGAGGAAGGCCCGCGCTTCAAGATCAAGCGCATCGTGGTCAAGCCCGGCGGCAAACTCTCCCTGCAGATGCACCATCACCGCAACGAACACTGGGTGGTGGTCGAAGGCATGGCCAAGGTCACCAACAACGGTTCCGGCACCCACCTGGTGGCGAAGAATGAATCGACGTTCATTGCCGCCGGCCATCGTCATCGCCTGGAAAACCCCGGCGTGATCGATCTGGTGATCATCGAAGTGCAAAGCGGCGAATACCTGGGAGAGGACGACATCGTTCGCTTCGAAGACCAATACGGCAGGACGGATTGAATGCTGCTTTCCCTGTATCGCTCGCTGCGCAGCTACCGTGGATTCATCCTCGGCAGCGTCAAGCGAGAGTTTCAAGCACGCTATCGCAACTCGTTGTTCGGGGCCCTGTGGACGGTACTCAATCCACTGTCGATGATCATCGTGTACACGGTGATCTTTTCCCAGATCATGCGCGCCCGCCTGCCGGGTGTGGACGATGGCCTGGCCTACAGCGTCTATCTCTGCGCCGGCCTGCTGACCTGGGGCCTGTTCGCTGAAATCACCACGCGCAGCCAGAGCATGTTTCTGGAAAACGCCAACCTGCTGAAGAAAATCAGCTTCCCGCGCATCTGCCTGCCGGTCATTGCACTGCTCAATGCCGGCATCAACTTCGCGATCATCCTGGGCCTGTTCTTCGGGTTCCTGCTGATCAGCGGGCGCTTGCCCGGCATGGCCTTGCTGGCGCTGATACCGTTGCTGATCCTGCAGGTGATCTTTGCGGCCGGGCTGGGCATGTTGCTGGGTATTCTCAATGTGTTTTTTCGCGATGTCGGGCAGATGTTCGGCATCTGCCTGCAATTCTGGTTCTGGCTGACGCCGATCGTTTACCCGCTGTCGATCCTGCCCCCGGGGATCCAGCACTTGATCGGGCTCAACCCGATGACGGCCCTGATGACCAGCTACCAGAATGTCTTCCTCTACAACCAATGGCCGGTCTGGTCCTCACTGACCCCGCTGCTGGTCATCGGCCTGCTGCTCTGCGCCATGGCGCTGCGGTTGTTTCGCCAGCGTGTCGGTGAAATGGTGGACGAACTCTGATGGGACATATCCGAGTCAGCGGCCTGGCCAAGGCCTACAAACAATACCCGAACCGCTGGAGCCGTCTGCTCGAATGGCTGGTGCCGTTTTCCCCCAGGCGCCATCACCTGCATTGGGTCCTGCAGGACATCGATTTCGAGATCAAACCCGGTGAGTCGGTCGGCATCGTTGGCGTCAACGGCGCGGGCAAAAGCACCCTGCTGAAGATGATCACCGGCACCACGCAACCGACCTGTGGACAGATTCAACTGGAAGGCCGGGTGGCGGCGCTGCTGGAACTGGGCATGGGTTTCCACCCGGATTTTACCGGTCGGCAGAACGCTTTCATGGCCGGCCAGTTGCTCGGCATGCAGGTTGAAGAAATCGAAGCGTTGATGCCGCAGATCGAGGGTTTTGCTGAAATCGGCGACGCCATCGATCATCCAGTACGCACCTACTCCAGCGGCATGCAGATGCGCCTGGCCTTCAGCGTCGCCACTGCGCGACGCCCGGATATTCTCATCGTCGACGAAGCCCTGTCGGTGGGCGACGCCTACTTTCAGCACAAAAGCTTCGAACGCATCCGCAGCTTCCGCAAGGCCGGCACCACGTTGTTGATCGTGTCCCATGACCGCTCCGCCATTCAGTCGATCTGCGATACCGCGATCCTCCTCGAAAACGGTCGCCTGGCCATGCGCGGCAAGCCTGAAGAGGTGATGGATTACTACAACGCCATGCTCGCCCAGCGCGAAGGCCAGATCGTCCGTCAGGAGATGCTCGCCAACGGCCAGGTACGGACCATTTCCGGTACCGGCGAAGCGGGGATTGTCAGCGTGCGCCTGCTCGACGCGCAGGGCCGCAGCCTTGAAGTGGCCGAAGTCGGTCAACCGGTGGTGCTGGAAGTGCAGACGGAAATTCGTCAGGACATCGAACGGTTGATTCTCGGTTTCATGATCAAGGATCGCCTCGGCCAGGCGATTTATGGCATCAACACCCATCGCCTCGACAAAGCCGTGACCGACCTGAGCGCCGGCGAGCGCGTGACCTTCCGCTTCGCCTTCGACATGCGCCTGGGCAAGGGCAGTTATTCAGTGGCATTGAGCCTGTCGCGCCTGGACTCGCACCTGGACCGCAATTTCGAATGGCGCGACTACGGCCTGGTGTTCCATGTGATCAACAATCGCCAGGAAGACTTTGTCGGCTGTTCGTGGCTGGAGGCACAAACCGAGATCACCCGCACCAGCGAAACACTTCTGCAAACGCCTGCCACGGAGACCTTGCGATGACGCGATTGTTGGTGGAGTGCACGTACGTTTTCGAACACCCCTCCGCCAACTCGGGCATTCAGCGCGTGGTGCGCAACGTCATCCAGCAACTGCCGGCAGCCGACGACACCGTTGAATGCATCCCGGTGGTGATGATCGATGGCGGTTTGTATGAGGTTAAAAGCCTGGCGCCGCTGAAATCGTTGAAGCTCGACCTGATCGGCCTGCGGGTAAAACTGGAGCAATGGGCCAACGCCTTCTGGTTGCGCCACCGTGCCGTCGAGCGTCGTCGCCCGTTCAGCCAGTCGCACTTTGCCCGGCGGGTTTTGTACGTCGGCTGCCGGCTCACCGCGTTTGCCTGTTTCAGCTTACCGATGCGCCTGCTGGGACGCGCCCTCAAGGGTAAACACATCCCCGAACGTTGCGTGCCGCTGGCGCACCGCCCCGGCGATCAACTGGTGCTGCTCGACTCATCGTGGCACGCCAACTTCTTCCCCCTCGCCGAGCAGCTCAAGCGCGAAGGGGTTGGCATCATTTCGGTGATTTACGACCTGATCCCGCTGACCCACCCACAGTTTTGCGACGCCGGGTTGGTCAAGGTCTTCAATGACTGGTTCGACTGGATTGCGCGCACCGCCGATGGCTACGTGGCGATCTCGACCACGATCCGCGATCAGGTCCGCCAGGAGATGCAACGCCGGATCGGCTCACAGCAGGTGGCGCAGCGCTGGTTCGATTATTTCCATCTCGGCTCCGAGCTGGACTTGAGCGACGCCGATGCCGCTGTCGACCGCGGCTTGCTGCAACTGTTCGAAACGCCGGAGCCGGTGTTCCTCATGGTCAGCACCATCGAACCGCGGAAAAACCATGCCTACCTGCTGGATGCATTCGATCGCGCCTGGGCTGACGGCTCCCGCGCAAGGTTGTGCATCGTCGGCAAAATCGGCTGGAAGTGCGAGGCGCTGATCGACCGCATCCGCCAACACCGGGAATTGAATCGACGCCTGTTCATGTTCAATTCACTCTCGGACAAAAGCCTCGAACACGCCTACGAGCACGCCACGGCGCTGGTGTTTCCGTCGCACGTCGAAGGGTTCGGCCTGCCGCTGGTGGAGGCCATGCAACGCGGGTTGCCGGCGATGGGCAGCGACATTCCGGTGTTCCGTGAAATCGGCGGCGACTACATGGCTTATTTCGACCTTGCCGACCCACAGCGCCTGACGGATCTGGTGATCGGCATGGACCGCAACCCGACATTCCCGGCACCGCTGAGCCTGGAACACTGGCGCTGGCTGACCTGGCGCGAAGCGAGCGCGCAATTGGTCGAGCGCATCGAGCGCAACCTGAACACGGCGCAGCCTGCCATCGAGAGTCAGCATGCGCATTGCTCTTAACGCCCGCATTCTCCAGGCGCCGCGCACCGGCATCGGCCATTACGTGGCCGAACTGGTCAGCGCCTTGCGCCATCAACCCGACATCGAGGTGACGTTGTTCCACGGCTGGGGCTGGAGTTCGGCACTGCCGGAAGCGGCCATGCCCGGTTACTCACGCCTGACGCCACTGCTGCGGCAAATTCCCGGGGCCTATCAGGCGCGCCGCTGGCTGGAGCAGAAACGCTTCGATCAGGGCCGCGCGCAGGGCATCGACCTCTACCACGAACCGAGCCTGTGGCCGCTGGCCTTCGACGGCCCGACCGTGATCACCCTGCACGACCTGACCCACCTGCATTTTCCCGAGACCCAGCCACCGGCACGGCTCAAGGAAATCGAGCGGCGGTTGGCCGTGGGGGTGCAACAGGCGCAAGTGATCCTGACCGACTCGCAGGCGATTGCGGACGAGGCGCAAGCCTATTTCGGCCTGCCCAGCGACCGTTTCGTGGTGGCGCCGCTGGGCGTCGCCGAGCGTTTTCACCCGCGTGAGCCGAGCGCCATCGATGCAGTACTCAAGGCGCATGCGGTGGCGGCGCGGGAGTATTTTCTGTGCGTCGGCACGCTGGAGCCGCGCAAGAACCTTGGTCTCGCCCTGCGCGCCCATGCCCTGTTGCCGGAGCCCGTGCGTCAGCGTTATCCGCTGCTGATCGTCGGCATGGCCGGCTGGGAGCGTGATCAGTTCAGCGAACCTTTGCGCCAGGCGCTGGCCAGCGGGCATGTGTGCCTGCTTGGTTATCTGCCCGATGAACAGGTGGCGCAGCTGCTGGCCGGGGCCCGTGCGCTGATTTTTCCATCGTTGTATGAAGGTTTTGGTCTGCCGGTACTGGAGGCCATGGCCAGCGGCACACCGGTGGTGCTCACACAGTCTTCGGCCATGCCGGAAGTCGCGGGCGCCGCGGGCAACTATATTGAAGCTGACGATGCAGAAGGCCTGCGTGATGCGCTGAGCCGACTGATCGATGATCAAGCGCATTGGCAGGCATGCCAAGAAGCCGGGTTGCAGCAGTCACGGCTTTTTTCCTGGGAGCGTTGTGCACGGGCCACGGCCGGTGCCTACCACCAGGCCATGGGAGGTTGAATGCGAGTTCTTCATTTTTTCAAAACGTACCTGCCGGATTCGGTCGGCGGCATCGAACAAGTGATCTTCCAACTCTGCGAAAGCGGCGCCCAGCACGGCATCGACGGTCAGGTTCTGACCCTCAGCGCCGACCCGACACCGCCGGTGGTGCAACTCGGCCAACACGAAGTGCACCGCGCCAGACTCGACATTCAATTCGCCTCCACCGGGTTTTCCTGGAGCGTGTTCAAGCAGTTTCGCGAACTGGCGGCCGAGGCCGACGTGGTCAACTACCACTTCCCGTGGCCGTTCATGGACCTGGTGCATTTCGCCAGCGCCCTGAACAAACCGAGCGTGGTCACTTACCACTCGGACATCATTCGTCAGAAGCACCTGCTCAAACTCTACCGGCCGCTGATGAACCGCTTTCTCGCCAGCGCCGACCGTATCGTCGCCGCTTCGCCGAACTACCTGCACACCAGCGATGTATTGCAGCAGTTCCAGGACAAGACCCGGGTGATCCCCTACGGCTTGAACAAGGCCGGTTATCCACAGCCAGACGCGCAGCGCATGAATCGCTGGCGCCAGCAGCTTGGGGATAAGTTTTTCCTGTTCGTCGGGGTGATGCGTTATTACAAAGGCCTGCATATCCTGCTCGATGCATTGAAAGACGTCGATTACCCGGTGGTCATCGTCGGTGCCGGGCCGCTGGAGCTGGAACTGCATGCGCAGGCGCAGGCGGTGGGCCTGCGCAACATTCACTTCCTCGGGCGCCTGGGGGATGAAGACAAGGTCGCGCTGCTGCAACTGAGCTACGCCATCGTCTTCCCTTCGCACCTGCGATCGGAAGCGTTCGGGATTTCCTTGCTCGAAGGGGCGATGTACGGCAAACCGATGATTTCCAGCGAGATCGGCACCGGCACCAGCTACATCAATATCCACAACGAGACCGGTTTGGTTGTGCCCCCCAGTAATCCACAGGCGTTTCGCGAGGCGATGCGTACCTTGTGGGACGATCCGCTGCGCGCCGCGGCGATGGGCGTGAAAGCAGAAGCCCGTTATCGGCAGTTGTTCACAGCGGATGACATGGGCCGCAAATGGACGGAGTTGTATCAGGAACTGCTGGAAGAAAAATCCCTGTCCTACGCCTGATTCGAAACCGGATCGCCCTGTAGGAGCTGCCGCAGGCTGCGATCTTTTGATCTTGTTTTCAGGACATCAAGATCAAAAGATCGCAGCCTGCGGCAGCTCCTGCAGGGGGGCGGTTTATAGGTCCAAGACCAGCGGGTGGGGGCTCTGTGCCGGGACGGCGCAGCAGATCAGCACGTGGCCGGCTTCAGGGATGTCCGCCGGGGGCTGTGGATAATTCACCGCGCCGCTGACCAGCCGGGTTTTGCAGGTGCCACATGACCCGCCACGGCAACTGAACTCCGGACGCAATCCGCGGCTTTCCGCCAACTCCAGCAGACTGCCGCCATCGGGCTGCCAGCGCGCCTCTTTTGCCGAGCGCTCGAACACCACCGGCACCGAAGTAGTCGCGGCGGGCGGTTGTTCGATCACGATCGCGTCCGGGTCGGCCTGACGTTTCAGTGTCGATGGGCCAAAGGTTTCCGCGTGAATTTGCGCATCGCGCACATCCAGTTCGCGCAGGATGTCGTACAGCCCCTGGGTGAAACCTCCGGGGCCGCAGAGCACAAAGTCGAGCTGATCAAAATCCTCGGCCTCCAGCAGGTTCCTCAGCACCGTGCCGTCAATTCGGCCCGGCAGATCAAAATCCTCGCCCTCCTGCAGATCGGCTTCCGGTTGGCTGAGCAAACGCAGGACGCGGACTGAGTCGCCTGACGTTTCGAGCAAACAGTCCAGCTCCTTGCGAAACGGCTGATCCGCCAGGCTGCGCGAACTCTGCAGCAATAACGTCGGACGAATCCCGCGCGTGCGTAAGCCTTGGTACACCACCTCGCGCAGCATCGACAGCAACGGCGTGATTCCCACACCGGCGGCCAGCAGCACCAGTGGTCGGTGCTCCAGCGGCGCCACGGTGAAATGCCCTTGCGGCGCCCGCGCTTGCAGCACATCGCCGACGCGGATCTGCTCATGCAGGTGTGATGAAATCAGGCCTTCACGCTTGACGCTGATCCGGTAGAAACCGTCCGATGGCGCGCTCGAAAGGCTGTAAGTGCGAATGTGTACCTCGCCATCAATCGTGAAACGCAGCGGCAGATGCTGGCCAGCGAGAAACACCGGCAAACCGGCGCCATCGGCGGGCTCCAGGTAGATGGAGCGGATGCTGCGACTTTCTGCCTCGATCTTCGCCACGCGCAGCGGCCGCCATTGGTTGCCCAGTGCCTGCGCCTGCAAACGCGCCGCCGCCTCGGTCCAGTTGCCAGTCAACAGACTGGTCGGCGACATGCCGTCGAAGCGCCAGCGCAACGCCAATGCTGCCGGGCGCCGCACCAGTGTTTCCACCTCGAACGTCCACAAGCGCTCAGCGCCCTGGAACGCTTCGATCTGCGGGTCGTCGAGCAGAATTTCGGTGCGCCCGCTGAGTTGCAGCAAATCGCCTGTGGAAAAGTCGATGAACAGCAAGCCAGCCTTGGGGTTGAGCAGCAGATTGCCGAGGGTGTTGAAGTGCAGGTTGCCGGCGAAGTCAGGGATGGTCAGACGATTGCCGTCCACGCGTACGAAACCGGCCTGGCCGCCCCGGTGGGAAACATCCACCGCACGCTGACCGTCGACATCGACATAACTGGCGACGAAGAACGTATCGGCTCCCGCGATCAGCGCGGTGGCCGCATCATCCAGAGCGTTGAGATGTTCAGCCGGGCGAGTCTGCGGATCCGTCAGCGGCACGCGCTGGAACTGACGCAGCTGGATGTATTGCGGGCAATTGCCGAAAGCTTGATCCACGCTCACGGCGAAACCCTGAGCGTTCAGATTGCCGACATGGCCGTTGAGACGATTGCGCCGGCGGGTGTGCAATTCGATGCCGAGCAGACCGATCGGCTCACCGTTGCGCAGTTGCGCCGGATCATCAGCCGCGACCTGACTGGCGAAATACAGGTGCTCGGGATCCGGCGAATGCGCGAACCCCGGTGCACCTTCGAGCACACTGGCCCACGGCCGACCCTGCGCATCGACGGCGCCGAACAGCAGGAAGGGCAATTGCTGATAGAACTCGCGGTGCTGGTCCGGCATCCAGGTGCGAATCACCTTACGCCCGAAGGCTTCCATGCGTTCGGCAACGCCGACATGGGCTTGTAACTGTTGCTCGCCAGCGTGCCACGGTGAACGTTCCATCACGACCTCTCCCCTGCGCCGACGGCACAGTGTGGATAGCGAAAATCAGGCGGTGGTTTGCAGACCGGCGACGGTGCGCGGCATGCCGACAAAACCGGGCAATGCTTCGACCCGGGCCAGCCAGGCGCGCACGTTGTCGTAGTCGTCCAGCGACACGTTGCCCTCGGGTGCGTGAGCGATATAACTGTAGGCGGAAACGTCGGCAATGCTCGGTTCGTCGCCGGCCAGAAACGCAGTCTTGCCCAACTCGACGTCCATCACCTTGAGCAGGTTGTGCGCACGGCTGATCGCCTCTTCAGCATTCAGTTGTGCGCCAAACACCGTGACCAAGCGCGCAGCTGCGGGGCCGAACGCAATCGGCCCGGCAGCTGCGGATAACCAGCGCTGCACCCGCGCGGCGCCGACAGGGTCAGCAGGCAACCAGCGACCGTGACCGTATTTTTGCGCCAGATACACCAGAATCGCGTTGGAATCGGCCAGCACCACGCCGCCGTCATCAATCGCCGGCACCTGGCCAAAGCTGTTGATCGCCAGATACGCCGGCTGCTTGTGCTCACCTTTCGCCAGGTCGACGAAGATCAGCTCGGTGGGCAGTTGCAGCAGGGACAGCATCAACTCGACGCGATGAGCGTGGCCAGAGCGTGGGAAGTTGTAGAGTTTGATTGCTTGCATGGTCGACTCCGCTGAACAGGGGCGCCACTGCGAGGGTGAGAGCGCCGATGCAGGCCATCATCCCCTCACTGCGAAAAGAACAGAATCACCAGCAACCGCAATCGATTATTTCATCTCGTGCAACAACGCAGCATTTTGCAGCGCCGGGTGGTCACGCAATGCCTTGGCGGCGAAATCGACAAAACTGCGGATCCGCGCCGGCGCCTTGCGCCCGCCCTGATACACCACATGGATCGGCAGTGGCGGCAGTTCGAACTCAGCAAGGACGATTTCCAGTTCGCCGGCCGCCACCTTGCTCGCCACTTGATAGGACAACACGCGGGTCATGCCCAGCCCCATGCTGGCGGCGGTAATCGCAGCCTGATTGGCGGTGACGATCAGACGCGGCTCGGGACGCACGCTGAGCGGCTCTCCTGCATCGAGAAACGGCCAACTGCGTTGCTGACCAATCGCAGAAGTCGCTACCACTGGCACACCGGCCAGCGCATGAGGATGAACCGGTCGACCGTGCTGAGCGAAATAAGCCGGCGAACCGCAAATAACCCGGCGAACCTCGCCCACCCGAATCGCGTGCTGACTGCTGTCCGGCAGGTCACCGATGCGCACCGCGACATCAATTCCCTCCTCAACCATGTTGACGATCCGATCAACCAGTACGGCGTTAATCGTGACATCCGGATACTGCGCGAGATAACCCGCCATCACCGGAGTGACAAACAAATCACCGAACAACACTGGCGCCGTCACCGTCAATTGCCCGCGCGGCTGAGCATGGCTGCCCGCCGCTGAATCCTCGGCCTCCTGCACCTCGGCAAGAATCCGCCGGCAATCCTCCAGATAACGCTGCCCGGCTTCGCTCAAATGCACACTGCGCGTGGTGCGGATCAACAACTGCGTACCGATGCGCAACTCCAGCGCCGCCACCGCACGGGTCACGCTAGCTGCGGACAGGCCCAAACGCCGAGCGGCAGCGGAGAAGCCTTGCTCTTGGGCGACGGTGGTGAAGATGTGCATTTCCTGGAAGCGGTCCATAGAGTCGACGCTCACCTCAAAATCAAAAAAGATCGCAGCCTGCGGCAGCTCCTACAGGTGAAATACGATTCCCATGTAGGAGCTGCCGCAGGCTGCGATCTTTTGCGGTTAACTCAGCTGTGGATAACTTACTCCACGGTCACCGACTTCGCCAAATTACGCGGCTGATCCACATCCGTGCCTTTCAGCACTGCAACGTAGTACGACAGCAACTGCAGCGGAATCGTGTAGAGGATCGGCGAAAGGATGTCGTGGATGTGCGGCATTTGCACCACGTGAGTACCTTCACCATTGGTCATCCCGGCTTTCTCGTCGGCGAACACGATCAGTTCGCCGCCGCGGGCGCGGACTTCCTGCAGGTTGGATTTGAGCTTTTCCAGCAGTTCGTTGTTTGGCGCGACGGTGACCACCGGCATGTCGTTATCCACAAGCGCCAGCGGGCCGTGTTTCAGCTCGCCGGCCGGATAGGCTTCGGCGTGGATGTAGGAGATTTCCTTGAGCTTCAAGGCACCTTCCATCGCGACCGGGAATTGCGCACCACGGCCGAGGAACAGGGTGTGGTTTTTCTCGGCGAACAGCTCGGCGATTTTTTCCACGGTGCTGTCCATCGCCAGCGCTTCGCCGAGGCGGGTTGGCAGGCGACGCAGTTCTTCGACCAGTGTGGCTTCAACGCCTTTGTCCAGGGTGCCGCGCACCTGGCCCAGCGAAAGAGTCAGCAGCAGCAGGCCGACCAGTTGCGTGGTGAAGGCTTTGGTCGAAGCGACGCCGATTTCGCGGCCGGCCTGGGTCAGCAGGGTCAGGTCGGATTCGCGCACCAGCGAACTGATGCCGACGTTGCAGATCGCCAGGCTGGCGAGGAAGCCCAGCTCTTTGGCATTGCGCAGGGCAGCCAAGGTGTCGGCGGTTTCTCCGGATTGCGAGATGGTCACGAACAGGGTGTCCGGCTGTACCACGACTTTGCGGTAGCGGAATTCGCTGGCGACTTCGACCTGACACGGAATGCCGGCCAGTTCTTCCAGCCAGTAACGGGCGACCATACCGGCGTGATAGCTGGTGCCACAGGCAACGATCTGCACGTTGCGCACTTTGGCGAACAGCTCGGCCGCTTGTGGGCCGAACGCCTGAACCAGCACCTGATCATTGCTCAGGCGACCTTCGAGGGTGCGCTGGACAACGGCCGGTTGCTCGTGGATTTCCTTGAGCATGTAGTGGCGGAATTCGCCTTTGTCGGCGGCTTCGGCGCCGTCGGTGTATTGCACGGTCTGGCGCTCGACAGCGTTGCCGCTCACGTCCCAGATCTGCACATTATCGCGGCGAATTTCGGCGATATCGCCTTCTTCCAGGTACATGAAGCGGTCAGTGACCTGACGCAGCGCCAGTTGGTCGGAAGCGAGGAAGTTTTCGCCCAGACCCAGGCCGATCACCAGCGGGCTGCCACTGCGCGCGGCAACCAGACGATCCGGTTGCTTGGCGTTGATCACCGCCAGACCATAAGCACCATGCAATTCCTTGACGGTCGCTTTGAGGGCGACGGTCAGGTCTGGCTGATCCTTGAGTTTATGGTTGAGCAGATGGGCGATGACTTCGGTGTCGGTGTCCGAGGTGAACACGTAACCCAGCGCTTTCAGTTGCTCGCGCAGGGCTTCATGGTTCTCGATGATGCCGTTGTGCACCACGGCGATGTCGCCGGAGAAATGCGGGTGGGCGTTGCGTTCGCAGGGTGCGCCGTGGGTGGCCCAGCGGGTGTGGGCGATACCCAGACGTCCAACCAGCGGGTGCTCGGCCAACGCGGCTTCGAGTTCGCTGACTTTGCCCGGACGGCGCATACGCTCGAGAGTTTCCTCGTTGGTGTAGACCGCTACACCGGCGCTGTCATAGCCGCGGTACTCGAGGCGCTTGAGGCCTTCGAGCAGGATGGCGGTGATGTTACGTTCAGCCACTGCGCCGACAATTCCACACATGCTTATTTCTCCTGACTGACAGCCGCGCAAATCAAGTTGATACCGCGGGCCTGTATCTGATCCCGTGCCTCTTGGGGCAGGCGATCATCGGTAATTAGGGTATGGACGCTGCTCCATGGCAGTTCCAGATTGGGAATCTTGCGGCCGATCTTGTCGGCCTCGACCATGACGATGACTTCCCGCGCCACGTCAGCCATGACCCGGCTCAAACCGAGCAGCTCATTGAAGGTCGTGGTGCCTCGCACCAGATCGATGCCATCGGCGCCGATGAACAACTGGTCGAAGTCGTAAGAGCGTAGTACTTGCTCGGCGACCTGACCCTGAAAGGACTCCGAATGCGGGTCCCAGGTGCCACCGGTCATCAACAGCACCGGCTCGTGTTCGAGTTCGCTCAGGGCGTTGGCAACATGCAGGGAATTGGTCATCACCACCAGACCCGGCTGCTGGCCGAGTTCAGGGATCATCGCAGCGGTGGTGCTGCCGCTGTCGATGATGATGCGCGCGTGCTCGCGAATGCGTTTCACCGCTGCGCGGGCAATTGCCTGCTTATATTTGGAAATGCTTTGCGCGGTTTCCGCGACAAGTTCCTGCGGCATGGTGATCGCTCCGCCGTAACGGCGCAGCAGCAGACCATGACTCTCCAAGGCAGCCAGATCCTTGCGAATCGTAACTTCAGAGGTTTCGAAGCGCTTGGCCAACTCATCCACACTGACTTCACCCTGCTCATTGAGCAGGGCAAGGATGTTATGGCGGCGCTGGGGCGTATTGCGTTTCGACATGACGACCTAAGTTTCGATTCGAAAGATAACGGAAGCAATCAAAACCTATTAGCCACAAATCGTCAACCCGCCAGACAAAAAAATCGCAGCCATCGCCAGGTCCCATGTAGGAGCTACCGAAGGCTGCGATCTTTGGATCTTTAAAGCGCTGTGGATAACTCAGCCCTTCTTGATCTTCTCCGGCCGTTTCCAGCCATCAATGTTCTTCTGCCGCGCACGCCCTACCGCCAATTGCGCGTTATCCACATTCTGCGTAATCGTCGACCCAGCCGCCGTGGTAGCACCGTCAGAGATATCCACAGGTGCCACCAACGAGTTGTTGGAGCCAATGAACACGTCCGCGCCCAACACGGTTTTCCACTTGTTGGCGCCGTCGTAGTTGCAGGTGATGGTGCCGGCGCCAACGTTGGTGCGCGCACCGATTTCAGCGTCGCCCAGATACGTCAGGTGACCGGCCTTGGCGCCCTCGCCCATGTGCGCGTTCTTCAATTCAACGAAGTTACCCACATGCGCACGCGCTTCCAGTACGGTGCCCGGGCGCAGACGCGCGAACGGACCGGCATCGCTGCCTTCGCCGAGGATGGCACCTTCGATATGACTGTTGGCCTTGATCACCACGCCTTTACGCAGGGTGCTGTCCTTGATCACACAGTTCGGACCGATCACCACGTCATCTTCGATGACAACATTGCCTTCGAGAATCACGTTGATATCGATCAGCACGTCGCGACCCACGGTCACTTCGCCACGCACATCAAAGCGCGCCGGATCACGCAGGGTCACGCCTTGCGCCATCAAACGGCGACCGGCACGCAACTGATAATGACGCTCCAGCTCGGAGAGTTGCTTGCGATCATTGGCGCCCTGCACTTCCATCGCATCGTGCGGTTGCTCGGTGGCCACCAGCAGACCATCGTTGACCGCCATTTCGATCACGTCGGTCAGGTAGTACTCGCCCTGAGCGTTGTTGTTCGACAGGCGGCTCATCCAGTCGGCCAGACGATTGGCCGGGACGGCGAGAATGCCGGTGTTGCCCTCGGTGATCGCGCGTTGCGCTTCGCTGGCATCTTTGTGCTCAACGATTGCCGTGACTTTGCCATCGGCATCACGAACGATGCGGCCATAGCCGGTCGGGTCATCCAGCTCAACGGTGAGCAAGCCCATTTGCCCGGGCACGACTTGCTTGAGCAGACGTTGCAGGGTTTCGACTTCGATCAGCGGTACGTCACCGTAAAGGATCAGCACGGTGTCGGCAGTAATGAACGGCACAGCCTGGGCGGTGGCGTGGCCGGTGCCCAGTTGCTTGTCCTGCAGGACAAAATTCAGATCGTCGGCCGCCAGGCGTTCACGCACCACGTCGGCGCCATGGCCGATGACCACATGAATGCGCTGTGGATCAAGTTGGCGGGCACTGTGGATAACATGGCCCAACATGGAGTTGCCGGCAATCGGGTGCAACACCTTCGGCAGGGCCGAACGCATACGAGTGCCTTGACCGGCCGCGAGGATAACGATTTCAAGAGACATGACTGGCTACCAATCCTGGGTGGTCAGCAACTGCGACCGGGTTGTAAAAATCGGAAAAGAAAAAAGGGTAGCCGAGGCTACCCTTTTTTATCAATCGCACAACAAGCGGCTGACGGATTAACCGCCAAACTTCTTGCGGATCTGCTGGACGGTGCGCAGCTGAGCTGCAGCCTCGGCCAGACGTGCTGATGCAGCGCTATAGTCGAAATCCGCGCCTTTTTCGTGCAAGGCATTCTCGGCAGCCTTGAGAGCTGCTTGAGCCTGAGCTTCATCCAGATCGGCGGCACGTTGCACGGTATCGGCAAGCACCTTGACCATGTTCGGCTGAACCTCGAGGAAACCACCGGAGATGTAAAACACCTCGGGTTCCCCGCCTTGCTTGATCAGGCGGATAGGACCTGGCTTCAGATTAGTGATCAGCGGCGCGTGACCCAGAGCGATACCAAGATCACCCAGTGCACCGTGCGCAATCACCATCTCGACCAGGCCGGAAAAGATTTCCCCTTCCGCGCTGACGATATCGCAATGGACTGTCATAGCCATCTGATTGCCTCAACCTAAATTAGCGCCCGTTGCCGGGCGCCGGGATTACAGTTTCTTGGCTTTCTCGATCGCTTCTTCGATGCCGCCAACCATGTAGAACGCTTGTTCTGGCAGGTGGTCGTAGTCACCGTTGAGGATGCCTTTGAAGCCAGCAATGGTGTCTTTCAGGGAAACGTATTTACCCGAAGCACCGGTGAAGACTTCAGCCACGAAGAACGGCTGCGACAAGAAGCGCTGGATCTTACGAGCACGGTTTACCAACTGCTTGTCGGCTTCCGACAGCTCGTCCATACCCAGGATCGCGATGATGTCTTTCAGCTCTTTGTAACGTTGCAGAACGTACTGAACGCCGCGAGCGGTGTCGTAGTGGTCCTGGCCGATTACGTTCGGGTCCAGCTGGCGCGAAGTCGAATCCAGTGGATCTACCGCTGGGTAGATACCCAGGGAAGCGATGTCACGGGACAGAACGACGGTGGCGTCCAAGTGGGCGAAGGTGGTCGCTGGCGACGGGTCGGTCAAGTCATCCGCAGGTACGTATACCGCTTGGATCGAAGTGATCGAACCTTCCTTGGTCGAAGTGATACGTTCTTGCAGAACGCCCATCTCTTCAGCCAGGGTCGGCTGGTAACCTACTGCCGAAGGCATACGGCCCAGCAGTGCGGATACTTCAGTACCGGCCAGGGTGTAACGATAGATGTTGTCGACGAACAGCAGAACGTCGTTACCTTCGTCACGGAACTTCTCGGCCATGGTCAGGCCGGTCAGTGCTACGCGCAGACGGTTACCCGGCGGCTCGTTCATCTGACCGTAAACCAGTGCCACTTTGTCCAGAACGTTGGAATCCTTCATCTCGTGGTAGAAGTCGTTACCCTCACGAGTACGCTCACCCACACCGGCGAACACGGAATAACCGCTGTGCTCGATGGCGATGTTACGGATCAGTTCCATCATGTTTACGGTTTTGCCTACACCGGCACCACCGAACAGACCGACTTTACCGCCTTTGGCAAACGGGCAAACCAGGTCGATAACCTTGATGCCGGTTTCCAGCAGGTCGTTGCCGCCTGCCTGTTCAGCGAACGAAGGCGCTGGACGGTGAATGCCCCAACGCTCTTCGGTGTCGATCGGGCCAGCTTCGTCGATCGGGTTACCGAGGACGTCCATGATCCGGCCCAGGGTCGCTTTACCGACCGGTACGGAAATGGCTGCGCCAGAATCGGTAACTTCCAGACCGCGCTTCAAGCCCTCGGTGGAACCCATCGCAATGGTACGAACCACGCCGTCGCCCAGCTGTTGCTGAACTTCCAGAGTGGTGCCGGCATCGCTTATTACTTTCAAAGCGTTGTAGATGCTCGGTACGCTGTCGCGTGGAAATTCCACGTCGATAACGGCGCCGATGATTTGAACGATACGTCCGCTACTCATAGCTGGATCCTCTGAATATTTGAACCGTTAAACCGCGGCAGCGCCGCCGACGATTTCCGAGATCTCTTGGGTGATCGCAGCCTGACGCGCCTTGTTGTAGATCAGCTGCAAATCGCTGATCAAATCACCGGCGTTGTCGGTAGCGTTCTTCATCGCGATCATCCGCGCAGCTTGTTCAGCCGCGTTGTTCTCGACCACCGCCTGGTAGACCTGCGACTCAACGTAGCGGACCATCAAGCCGTCAAGCAGCTCTTTGGCATCCGGTTCGTAGAGATAGTCCCAGTGGTGCTTGAGATCCTGATCCGGGGTGGCCACCAGTGGAATCAACTGCTCCACGGTAGGCTGTTGCGTCATGGTGTTGATGAACTTGTTGGACACCACGGACAGGCGGTCAATACGGCCGTCCAGGTAGGCATCCAGCATCACCTTGACGCTGCCGATCAGATCATTGATCGACGGCTCTTCACCCAGGTGGCTGATAGCTGCAACGACGTTACCGCCGAAGTTACGGAAAAAGGCCGCACCCTTGCTACCAACGACACACAGATCAATCTCGACGCCGTTTTCGCGGTTTACCGCCATGTCCTTGACCAGGGCCTTGAACAGGTTGGTGTTCAAGCCGCCGCACAGACCACGGTCACTGCTCACGACGACATAACCGACACGCTTGATGGCGCGATCGATCATGAACGGGTGGCGGTATTCCGGGTTGGCGTTGGCCAGATGCCCAATAACCTGGCGGATACGCTCCGCATAAGGACGGCTAGCAGCCATGCGCATTTGTGCCTTGCGCATTTTGCTGACCGCCACTTTTTCCATGGCGCTGGTAATCTTTTGCGTGCTTTTGATGCTCGCAATCTTACTGCGAATCTCTTTTGCGCCTGCCATGTAACACCTATCAGGTTAGCAAGCGGGAGCCTCGCGGCTCCCGCTGCGGCTTACCAGGTTTGGGTGGCCTTGAACTTCTCGATACCGGCTTTCATGCCAGCGTCGATTTCGTCATTGAAGTCACCTTTAACGTTGATCTTGGCCATCAAATCGGCGTGATCGCGGTTGAAGAAAGCGATCAGCGCTTGTTCGAAGCTGCCGATCTTGGCGATTTCAACGTCAGTCAGGAACCCACGCTCAGCGGCATACAGCGACAGCGCCATGTCAGCGATCGACATTGGTGCGTATTGCTTCTGCTTCATCAGCTCGGTAACGCGCTGACCATGCTCAAGTTGCTTACGGGTCGCTTCGTCCAGGTCAGAAGCGAACTGGGCGAATGCTGCCAGTTCACGGTACTGAGCCAGAGCGGTACGGATACCACCGGAGAGCTTCTTGATGATCTTGGTCTGAGCGGCACCACCCACACGGGATACCGAAACACCGGCGTTCACTGCAGGGCGGATGCCCGAGTTGAACATGGCCGATTCCAGGAAGATCTGACCGTCGGTGATCGAAATCACGTTGGTCGGAACGAACGCGGAAACGTCGCCAGCCTGGGTTTCGATGATCGGCAGTGCGGTCAGCGAACCGGTTTTGCCGGTCACTGCGCCGTTGGTGAACTTCTCTACGTATTCTTCCGAAACGCGGGATGCGCGCTCCAGCAGACGGGAGTGGAGATAGAACACGTCGCCTGGGTAAGCTTCACGGCCTGGTGGACGGCGCAGCAGCAGGGAAATCTGGCGGTAAGCCACTGCTTGCTTGGACAGATCGTCATAAACGATCAGCGCGTCTTCACCGCGGTCGCGGAAGAATTCACCCATGGTGCAACCGGAGTACGGTGCCAGGAATTGCAGCGCAGGAGATTCCGAAGCACTGGCAGCCACGATGATCGTGTTGGCCAGGGCGCCGTTTTCTTCCAGCTTGCGAACCACGTTGGCGATGGTCGATTGTTTCTGACCGATAGCTACGTAGACGCAGAAAATGCCGCTGTCTTTCTGGTTGATGATCGCGTCGATCGCCAGAGCGGTTTTACCGATCTGGCGGTCACCGATGATCAGCTCACGCTGGCCACGGCCGACAGGGATCATGGCATCGACAGCCTTGTAGCCAGTCTGTACAGGCTGGTCTACCGACTTACGCCAGATCACGCCCGGAGCAACTTTCTCGACCGCGTCGGTCTCGGTGTTGCCCAGTGGACCTTTGCCGTCAACAGGGTTACCCAGTGCGTCGACTACGCGACCCAGCAGTTCCTTACCAACAGGAACTTCGAGGATGCGGCCGGTGCACTTGGCGCTCATGCCTTCAGCCAGAGACTGGTAAGCGCCCAATACAACGGCACCTACGGAGTCTTGCTCCAGGTTGAGGGCCATACCGTAGACGCCGCCCGGAAACTCGATCATCTCGCCGTACATGACGTCGGCCAGACCGTGAATCCGCACGATGCCGTCAGATACGCTGACGACAGTGCCTTCGTTACGGGCTTGGGAGGTCACATCGAGCTTGTCGATGCGGCCCTTGATAATTTCACTTATTTCGGAAGGATTGAGTTGCTGCATTGCTCTGCTGCCCCTTCAAACTCAAGATTTCAATGCTTCGGCAAGTTTCGCGATTTTGCCGCGAATCGAGCCATCGATAACCAGGTCGCCGGCGCGGATAACGACACCACCTATTAGGGCAGCATCCTCCGCAACTTGCAGGCGCACTTCCCGGTTGAGTCGTGCACTGAGAACCTTGGCGAGTTTGTCTTGCTGTTCTTGGTTCAATGCGAAAGCACTGGTCACTTCAACGTCTACCGACTTCTCTTGTTCGGCCTTGTACAGGTCGAAAAGAGCGGCAATCTCCGGCAGAAGCGGGAGACGGTCGTTTTCGGCAACGACATTGATGAAGTTCTGTGCCTTGGCATCAAACTTGTCGCCGCACACGTCAATAAACGTGGCGGCCTTTTCTGCGCTCGTCAGTCGCGGGGCCTTGAGCACGCGCTGCATGGTGTCATCTTGTGACACCGCTGCAGCCAGGCCGAGCATGGCTGACCAATTGGCCAGTTGCTGGTGGGCCTGAGCGTGCTCGAAGGCCGCCTTAGCGTAAGGTCGGGCCAACGTGGTCAGTTCTGCCATGATCGCCCTCGCTTAGATTTCAGCAGCCAGTTGGTTAACCAGCTCTGCGTGCGCGTTTTGATCGATTGTGGCACCCAGGATCTTCTCGGCGCCGCCGACAGCCAGCATACCCACTTGGGCGCGCAGCTTGTCTTTGACACTGTTCAGTTCCTGTTCGATCTCGGCTTGAGCCTGAACCTTCACACGGTCAGCGTCGACACGGGCCTTTTCAACGGCCTCTTCGACAATCTGGTTACCGCGTTTCTTGGCTTGCTCGATGATTTCAGCTGCCTGAGCTTTCGCTTCGCGCAGTTGCTGACCCGCTTTTTCTTGGGCCAACTCCAGGTCGCGAGCTGCTCGGCTGGCAGCGTCCAGACCATCAGCGATCTTCTTTTGACGTTCGTGCAGGGCAGTGATGACCGGAGGCCATACATACTTCATGCAGAACAGTACAAAAATCAGGAACGCAACGGACTGGCCAATCAGGGTCGCATTAATGTTCACGCCAACACCTCGCAGTTACGTTGTCCATCACATCAAATTACTCGGAAGAATCCGGGTAATTAGCCAGCGATCTGACCAACGAACGGGTTCGCAAAGGTGAAGAACAGAGCGATACCAACACCGATCATGGTTACGGCGTCGAGCAGACCGGCAACGATGAACATTTTAACTTGCAGCATTGGAACCATTTCTGGCTGACGCGCTGCGCCTTCCAGGAACTTGCCGCCCAGCAGGCCGAAACCAATTGCGGTACCCAGTGCGCCCAGGCCGATCAACAGTGCAACAGCGATAGCGGTTAGACCAACTACAGTTTCCATCTTTCCTCCCGACTTTTACGTCGTATGGTTTAGGTTTTTTAGATTAAAGCGGTAAAACAAATCGTTTCAGGTGCCCTGTGAAGAGCCCCTTCCCGTTTGACCGGGAAGGACATCAGACTAGTCGAGACTGGTCTTAATGGTTTTCTTCGTGCGCCATCGACAGGTAGACGATGGTCAGCATCATGAAGATGAACGCCTGCAGGGTGATGATCAGGATGTGGAACACAGCCCAAGCCCACTGCAGAACAACGCCCAGGCCGCTCAGCCAGAGCAGACCGCTGCCGAACATCACAGCGATCAGGATGAACACCAGCTCACCGGCATACATGTTGCCGAACAGACGCAGAGCCAGAGAGATCGGTTTAGCGATCAGGGTCACGAATTCCAGCAGGAAGTTCACCGGGATCAGCAGGGCCTGAACAAAGATGTTCTTGCTGCCGAACGGGTGCAGGGTCAGTTCGCCGATGAAGCCGCCGATGCCCTTGACCTTGATGCTGTAGAAAATGATCAGTGCGAAAACCGACAACGCCATGCCCAGGGTCGCGTTCGGGTCGGTGGTCGACACGGCGCGGAACGGGATGTGGTGATCACCGGTGATCAGGATGGCCAGCTGAGGAATCCAGTCGACCGGGATCAGGTCGACTGCGTTCATAAGGAACACCCAGACGAAGATGGTCAGTGCCAGCGGTGCAATCACCGGGCTACGGCCATGGAAGCTGTCTTTCACGCTGCCATCGACGAATTCGACCAATACTTCAACGAAGTTCTGCAAAGCACCCGGTTGACCCGAAGTCGCCTTCTTTGCCGCCATGCGGAAAAGAAAAACGAAGATCAGACCCAACGCGACCGACCAGCCGAGAGTATCGACGTGGAAAGCCCAGAAGCCCATTTCCTTGGCTTCTGCTGCGGTATGGGCAAAGCCCCAGCCGCCGTTAGGTAGCTGACCGAAGGTCAGGTTCTGCAAGTGGTGCTGGATATAGCCCGAAGCGGTTGTTTCTGCCATGGTTGCCTCAAACGCCCTAAGGTCTCGAAAGTCTTGTTCTCATCAGCAGGGGAGCGAACCAGCTGACCGACTGAGTCAGCACGAACACGCCGAATACAGCTATCGGCGCCAGTGGCTTCACACCTGCAAACACCAGCGCAAAAAGCACTGCTGTCAAAATCAGTTTGCCTGCCTCGCCGGCATAAAAAGACCGGACGATGGACTGGGCTGCTCGGGCGCCGGAAAACCGAAATGCCTTGTGAGCGAAATAAACATTGGGCAGCAAGGCTATCAGGCCTCCGCAAAGTCCCGAGTATCCGGCAACGACTCCGTGCCATTGCCAGAGCGCCAAAGCGGCAATCAGCAAAATGACAAATTGAGCCATTAACACCGGAAAAACTGCCAGGCGATGGAACGGCAGGCGGTTTGGCTTGCGGGTTTCCATCACTATTGCTCTCCAATGGTCGGCTGCCAGAATTCAATAACTTGGCATAATTTGTGCCGACAAAATGCGCGCAGAGTATAGGGGCGGTTCTGCCCCTATTCAACTGTCAGGTAGTGATTTCCGACTGCGCGCTACATGAGGAAATGTTTCAGCGGATGTGTGCGAGCACACCTTGAAGCTCATCGAGCGAGTTATAACCGATCACCAACTGACCCTTTCCCTTCTTGCCGTGGCGAATCTGCACCGCAGAGCCTAGGCGCTCGGCCAGACGCTGTTCGAGGCGGGCGATATCCGGATCGGGTTTGCTGGCTTCCACAGGCTCCGGTTTGCCACTCAACCACTGGCGAACCAGTGCTTCAGTTTGGCGCACGGTCAGGCCGCGTGCGACAACATGTCGCGCCCCTTCGACCTGCTGATTGTCCGGCAGACCGAGCAATGCACGGGCATGACCCATTTCCAGGTCGCCGTGGGACAGCATGGTCTTGATGACTTCCGGCAGCGCAATCAGACGCAACAGGTTGGCCACTGTGACGCGGGACTTGCCCACCGCCTCGGCGACCTGTTGCTGCGTCAGCTGGAATTCCTGCTGCAAACGCTGCAAGGCCACCGCTTCTTCGATCGGGTTGAGGTCTTCGCGCTGGATGTTCTCGATCAGCGCGATGGCGATCGCGGTTTCATCCGGTACATCACGGACCATCGCCGGGATGGTTTCCTGGCCGGCCTGCTGGCTCGCGCGCCAGCGGCGTTCACCGGCGATGATTTCAAAGCGGCCACCGCCAATCGGGCGCACCACGATCGGCTGCATCACGCCTTGTGCCTTGATCGACAGCGCCAGCTCTTCCAGCGCCTGCGGATCCATGTCGCGACGCGGCTGGTACTTGCCACGCTGCAGCAGATCCAGCGGCAGGTGCTGCAGCTCACGGGTGTCAGCCTGCGCGGCTTGTTCTTCCAGCGCGCTGACGGTCGGACCACTCAGCAGTGCATCCAGTCCACGTCCGAGACCTCGTTTCTTGACGGCCATGGGGATTCCTTAAGTTGCCTGAGCGGCGGCGATGCGTGAATTTTTGCGCTGACGACGAACCATCTCGCCGGCCAGGGCCAGGTAAGCCAGGGCGCCGCGCGATTGCTTGTCGTAAGCCAGCGCCGGCATGCCGTAGCTTGGCGCTTCGGCCAGACGGATGTTGCGCGGGATCACCGTATCGTAAAGCTGATCGCCGAAGTGTTCCTTGAGCTGCGCCGAAACGTCGTTCATCAGGCTCAGGCGCGGGTCGTACATGGTGCGCAGCAAACCTTCGACTTTCAGGTTCGGATTGAGCAGTTCGGCGATGCGCTTGATGTTATCCACAAGGTCGCTCAGACCTTCGAGCGCAAAGTACTCGCACTGCATGGGGATAATTACCCCGTCAGCAGCGACCAGTGCGTTCAGCGTCAGCATCGACAGCGACGGCGGGCAGTCGATCAAAATGTAATCGTAGTTTTCACGGATCGGCGCCAGCGCGCTGCGCAGACGACTTTCCTTCATCTGCATTTCCAGCAGCACCACTTCAGCCGCCGTCAGATCGCGGTTGGCCGGCAGCAGTTGATAACCGCCATGCTCGGAATAGTGCATGGCCTGGGCCAGATCGCATTCGCCGATCAGCAGGTCGTAGACCGAGTTTTCCAGGCCGTGTTTATCCACACCGCTACCCATGGTGGCGTTGCCCTGTGGATCGAGATCGATCAACAGCACCCGGCGCTTGGTCGCGACCAGGGATGCTGCGAGGTTGATGCAGGTGGTGGTCTTGCCCACACCACCCTTTTGGTTCGCTATCGCGAATACCTTAGCCATTCTTGCTTGTGTTCCCAATCATGCCGTGCGGCGCAGTATCAGCAGATGGCGTTGGCCTTGGCAACCGGGTACGGCCAGGGCGTGTTCGCTATCGAGTTTGAAGTCTGCCGGCAATGCTACCAGCTCATCGGCCGGATGAACGCCCTTCATTGCCAGCCAGCGTGTATCGGCATCGCCGAGATGGCGAGTCCAGTTGGTGAAGTTCTCCATGCTGCTGAACGCCCGGGAAATGATCCCGTTGAACGGCTCTGCAGGCTGGAAAGCTTCGACACGACTGTGGATAACTTGCAGGTTATCCAGTTTGAGTTCGAGTTTGACCTGGGTCAGGAAGCGGGTTTTCTTGCCGTTGCTGTCCAGACAGGTCACTTGCGAGTCCGGATACAGGATCGCCAACGGGATCCCCGGCATGCCGCCGCCGCTGCCGACGTCGAGCCAACGACCGTTTTCGATGAACGACATCACGCTGAGACTATCGAGCAAGTGGCGCGAAACCATTTCGTCCGGATCGCGCACCGCGGTCAGGTTGTAGGCCTGGTTCCATTTGATCAACAGGGCCAGATAACCCAACAGCAACCCGTGCTGGGTTTCAGTGAGATTAACACCGAGCTCGCGGGCTCCTGTGGATAACTCTTCGGCGTGTTGCGAAGTGACCTTAGAACTCAAGCGCTTTGCTCCAACTGACGGCCCGCGCCGCGTTTTTTCAAATGAATCATCAACAGCGAAATCGCTGCCGGGGTCACGCCCGGGATCCGAGAAGCCTGGCCCAGCGTCTCTGGTCGAGTCGCGCCGAGCTTGCTCTGGATCTCCTTGGAGAGACCGGAAATGTTGGTGTAATCGATATCCACAGGCAATTTCGTGTCTTCACTGGCGCGCAGACGGGCGATTTCGTCCTGTTGACGGTCGATGTAACCGGCGTATTTGGTCTTGATTTCAACCTGCTCGGCGACCTGTGGATCTTCGGCGCCGTTGCCGGTCACTTCGACCAGACCAGCGTAGTCGATTTCCGGACGGCTCAAGAGGTTGAGCAAGTTGTATTCGTGGGTCAGCGGCGTGCCGAATTTCTCGGCAATCGCATCGCCCTGCTGCGTGTTCGGGCGAACCCAGGTGCTTTTCAGGCGCTGCTCTTCGAGTTCGATGCTTTCGCGCTTCTTGCAGAAGGCCGCCCAACGCGCGTCATCGACCAAACCGAGCTCGCGACCTTTTTCGGTCAAACGCAGGTCGGCGTTGTCCTCGCGCAGGATCAGGCGGTACTCGGCACGGGAAGTGAACATACGGTACGGCTCTTGGGTACCGAGGGTGATCAGGTCGTCGACCAACACGCCGATGTAGGCTTCATCGCGACGCGGGCACCAGGCTTCTTTGCCCTTGGCGCGCAGTGCGGCGTTGGCGCCAGCGAGCAAACCTTGCGCGCCGGCCTCTTCGTAACCGGTGGTGCCGTTGATTTGCCCGGCGAAGAACAGACCGCCGATGACTTTGGTCTCGAGGCTGTACTTCAAATCTCGCGGATCGAAGTAGTCGTACTCGATCGCATAACCCGGACGCACGATGTGCGCGTTTTCCATGCCACGGATCGATTGCACGATCTGCAATTGCACGTCGAACGGCAAGCTTGTGGATATCCCGTTCGGATACAGCTCATGGGTGGTCAAACCTTCCGGCTCGATAAACACCTGATGGCTTTCCTTGTCGGCAAAGCGATGGATCTTGTCTTCGATCGACGGGCAATAGCGCGGGCCGATGCCTTCGATTTCACCGGCAGCGGAATACATCGGCGAACGATCGAGATTCGCAGCAATGATTTCGTGGGTACGTGCGTTGGTGTGCGTAATCCAGCAACTGACCTGGCGTGGATGCTGTTCTTTGTTGCCCATGAACGACATCACCGGGATCGGCGTATCGCCCGGTTGCTCGGTCATCACCGAGAAATCCACAGATTTGCCGTCGATACGCGGCGGTGTACCGGTTTTCAAGCGACCGACACGCAGTGGCATCTCACGCAGACGGTGAGCCAGGGCGATCGACGGTGGATCACCGGCGCGACCGCCGGAAAAATTCTGCAAACCGATGTGGATAAGTCCGCCGAGGAACGTACCGGTGGTCAACACCACGGAATCGGCGAAGAACCGCAGACCCATTTGCGTGACAACACCGCGGACTTGTTCCTGCTCGACGATCAGGTCATCAGCAGCTTGTTGAAATATCCACAAGTTCGGCTGATTTTCCAGAATTTCGCGGACAGCGGCCTTGTACAAAATCCGGTCAGCTTGCGCACGGGTCGCCCGTACAGCTGGACCTTTGCGGCTGTTCAACACACGAAACTGGATGCCGCCCAAGTCGGTAGCTGTGGCCATCGCGCCGCCGAGGGCATCGATTTCCTTGACCAGATGGCTTTTGCCAATGCCACCGATGGCCGGGTTGCAACTCATGGCACCGAGGGTTTCCACGTTATGCGTCAGCAACAGGGTTTTTGCCCCCATACGTGCTGAGGCCAGTGCTGCCTCGGTACCGGCATGACCGCCGCCGATGACGATCACTTCAAAACGGGAAGGGAAATCCACCACGCACCTCGTGCCTGCTTAAGTAGGTAATTCAGGAATAGTTTGAGATCAGGTTTTTGAACCTGGTCGACAAGTATAGGGACTTCGCCCTTCCTAAAGAACCCTTTGCACAAAATTTAACCAGCTGTGGAGAACTCGAGGTTAAAAGAATAAAAAAGAGAGAAATTTATAAAACCTTTGTTTTTATGTTTATTTCTACTGAGCCTACTTTCTGTGGATAGATCTCTACAGGCCTTTGTTTTCAATATGTACAGAGATTCAAAACCCTGTGTTCATGTGCCAATGAGGGCCTTGGATAACCGGTTTAAGCCTGTGGATGAAATGGGTGGTTATCCACAGAGGGGTTTATGTCCAGTTTTCAGGCCCTGTTATCAACTGCCCTTAGTGGCAGTTATTCACAGGGCTTAATCCACAGAAAAACGATAAAACGCCTTTCCAGAGTGCAAAAAAAACACAGCGAGGGTTCGCTGGCGATAAAGAAGCCGATGGAGGGAAGTGCGCGGGCTATTGTGAGAGAACGTAACAGGGGCTAATAATAGGCATTATCATTAACTCGTCAGTTTTCCCCATGTCCCTACCCGCCCACACTGCTGCGATCGAGCGAATCTACGAGCAACACCATTCGTGGCTACATGGCTGGCTCAAGGGAAAATTGCATGACGCCTGCGATGCAGCCGATGTGGCGCATGACACGTTCGTGCGGATTCTGGCGGCACGTAATGCCGCACAGATTCGCGAGCCACGTGATTATCTGGCGACCATTGCACGCGGTCTGGTGATTGACCGCTATAGAAGACAGGCTATCGAAGCCGCCTATTTGCAGACCCTCGCGGCTCGACCGGAAGCCACTGCCATCAGCGAGGAAGACAAGGCGCTGATCATCGAAACCCTGGTCGCTGTGGATAAAGCCTTGGCCGGGCTTGGCGCCAGAAGCCAAAAAATCTTTATGCTCTCGCAGATCGATGGCCTGACTTATCAACAGATCGCTCAGCAATTGAAGGTTTCGCTGACCACGGTGAAGAAGCACATGATCCGAGCGCTGACGGAATGTGCCCTGATCATGGCGCAACGTTGATGGCCATCGCCCCCAATCGCCAGATCTTCGAAGCAGCCGCCAGTTGGTATGTGCAGTTTCAGGCTGATCCGCCAACGCTCGCCGAACAAAAGGCCTGGCAGTTGTGGATAGATAGCGACCCGGCGCATCTGGCGGCGTGGAACCAGATGGAACAATTGCAGCGCCACCTCGGCACGCTGCCACAGGATCTGAAACGTCGCGCATTAAATACCGGTCAGCAACGTCGCCAAGTGCTGAAATTGTTGCTGCTCGCAGCGGGAACGGGGTTTGTAGGCTGGAATGTTCAGCAACACACTTCCTTGGGAAATGTCTGGGCCGACTATAAAACCGGCGTTGGCCAGCGTCGCAATATCACATTGGCGGATGGCAGCCACATTCAACTCAACACCGACACTGCGATTGATGTGTCTTTCGACCCGGCGCAGCGGCTGATTCGCCTGCGCTCCGGCGAGATCCTCATTCAAACCGGAAAGCTGGGTGATCAACGGCCCTTTTTCGTCGAAACCCGGGATGGCCGGATTCAAGCACTCGGCACTCGTTTCTCCGTTCACCAGCTATCGAGTTCTACCCGAGTTGGAGTGCTGGAAGACCGGGTCAGTGTTCAGCCCGGTGATACTTCAACGACCGCAAAAATCTTGCAGGCAGGCGAAGGCGCTGATTTTGATCGTCAGCACATAGGGCTCATTCATCCATTCAAATCCTCCGAAGTGGCGTGGATCAACGGCCAATTGATCGTCCTCGATGCGCGCTTGGGCGATGTGATTGAAGAATTGGGCCGTTATCGCAGCGGGATTTTGCATTGCGACGCGCGTGCCCGGGAGTTGCGGGTTTCCGGGACATTCCGCCTCAATTCAACCGACGCTGTCCTGGCCAATCTTCAGGCATCACTGCCGATCAACGTGCGCTACTTCAGCCGTTACTGGGTTTCGATCAGCCACAACGCTTGACCGAAATGTCACTTGGGCAAAATAAATCGACAACAGGGTTATCTTTTTTTGCCCTTACCCGGCCCTACAGGTAATCGCGATAAACGCGGCTCTTTGCCACCTTCAGGGCTTATCCACACATGCGTCTTCCCACGTTTCGTCAGCGTTTTTCCTACCACTGCATTGCTTACAGCCTCCTAATGACCAGTGCCGCTTCCTGCCTGGTGGTTAGCCATAACGCCGTTGCTGCATCGGCAGCCCAGCGTTATGCCATCGCCGCCGGCCCGCTGGACAATGCATTGAGCCAGTTCGCCTCGGCCGCAAACGTGATCCTGTCATTCTCGCCGCAACAAACCAGCCGATTGCGCAGTGCCGGGTTGAACGGCAATTTCACCGTCGACCAGGGATTCGCCCAACTGCTGCAAGGCTCGGGTTTGCAAGCCGTACCCCAAGCGCCGGGCAGCTACATTCTGCAGGCTCTATCCAATGGTGACTCGCTGGAACTGGCCCCAACCAACATCAATGGTCAGTTGGCCAACCCGATGAATCTGGATTACGCCGCCGACGTCGGCTACAAGGCGCAGAACAGCCGGATCGGTACGAAAACCAGTACGCCTTTGTCGGAAACGCCGCGCTCAGTGTCAGTCGTCACCGCCCAACGCATGAGGGATCAGAAATCTCAGACGCTCACCGAAGTGCTCGGCTACGTGCCGGGAATCTTCGCGCCACCCTTTGCCGCCGGCGACAGCCTGGCCGGAGACCTGTTCTATATTCGCGGTTTCAACGCCACCGATTACGGCTACGGTCTGTTGCGCGATGGACTACGCGTTCAGGGCAATCGTTATGACACCAGCACCGAGCCTTACGGGCTGGAGCGGGTAGAGATTTTCCGCGGCCCATCTTCTCTGCTGTATGGGGAAAACGCTCCGGGCGGTCTGGTCAATCTGGTGAGCAAACGACCGACCGCCGCACCGCAAGGCGAAGTGCAATTGGGTTATGGATCGAACAATCGCCGGCAGATCGGCGTTGATGTCTCCGGCCCGCTCAATGACAGCGGCAACGTGCTCGGGCGCGTGGTGATGCTTGGGCGCAAGTCCGACACCCAGACCGATCACGTTCCGGATGACCGTATCTACATCGCGCCATCGCTGACCCTGAATTTCGACGATTACAACACGCTGACCCTGCTGGCCAACTACCAGAAGGATCACACCAACATGGAACTTGGCCTACCGGCCGCCGGGACTTTGCTGACCAACCCCAACGGCAAGTTATCCAAAGGCACCATGCTCGGCGACCCGGACTGGAATACCTTCGAACGGGAAACCTGGAGCACAGGTTACGAGTTCAGCCACTCGTTCAACGACGATTGGCAGTTCCGCCAGAATTCGCGCTACATGCAGTCGCGCATTACCCGCCACGAAACCTGGCCGGGCAACCTCAACAACGCCGGGTTTGGCACACGCCTGAACATGACGGCGTACGATCGCTTCAACAAATCGATGGTGTACTCGCTGGATAACCAGCTGGAAGGCAAATTCCAGGTCGGTGGTCTGGAGAACACCGTGCTGTTCGGCGCCAGCTATGACCGTACCTCGTTCAATCAGGACTGGAACGCCGGCATCGTCGGGCCGATTGATGTGTATAACCCGGTATACCTGCGTGATCCAACCACACCGATTGCCGTGCAAAACACCTTGCTTGAGCAACAGATGAAAGGGGTTTATGCACAGATCCAGAGCAAGTATGACCATTGGCTGTTCCTGCTCGGTGGCCGTCAGGATTGGGTCGACAGTGATTTTCGCGACAAGGTCGCTCAGTCGAGCGACATCAGTTCCGAGGACAAGAAGTTCACCTATCAGGGCGGGGTGATGTATCAGTTCGACAATGGCATGACGCCGTATGTCAGCTATTCCACCTCGTTCGTGCCGGTGCAGCAGATTTCCAATGCCGGCGCGCCACTCGACCCGATCACCAGCAGCCAATATGAAGTGGGCCTGAAGTACGAACCGATCGGCTGGGACACTGCCTTCACAGCATCGGTGTATGACCTGCGCAAAAAGGACGACACCTACTTCGACGCCACCACGTCGAGTTATCGCCAAGTGGGCGAAAGCCGTTCCAAGGGTGTGGAACTGGAACTCAACAGCAACCTGACCCAGAACCTCAACGTCACTGCGGCTTATACCTACACCGACGCGCGAATCACCAAGGATGCCGCGACGTCATTGGTCAAAGGCCATCAAATGACCGGCGTGCCGCGTAATCAGGCCTCGGTATGGGCGAAATACCGTTTCCTCGATGGCGATCTGAAAGGTTTGTATGTGGGTGGCGGTGTGCGTTATTTCGACAGTGCCTTCGCTTACACATCGCCTTCTCTGTACGGGAAGCTGGATGCCGGCGACGTCACCTTGGTGGATGCGGCCATCGGTTATCAGATCGATACGCACTGGAGCGTCGACCTGAATGCGAAGAACCTGTTCGACAAGGAGTATGTGTCGGGTTGCAACGATGCTGGCCGTTGCTACTGGGGTGAAGATCGCACCCTGCTCGGTACGGTTTCCTATAACTGGTAAAACGAAAAAGGGGCTGTGGATAAATTGTCCACAGCCCCTTTTTTCATTTGCCGATACAGAAACTGGAAAAAATTCGTCCCAACAGATCATCAGAGCTGAAAGCCCCGGTTATTTCGCCGAGAGAATGCTGAGCCTGGCGCAAATCCTCCGCCAGTAACTCTCCGGCGCCAGCCAAGGTCAGCTGGGCGCGGCCGTGTTCAAGTGCCGCACTGGCGTGGCGCAAAGCCTCCAGATGCCGGCGGCGTGCGCTGAAACTGCTTTCCGAGGTTTGCTCGTAACCCATGCACGCCTTGAGATGATCGCGCAACAGGTCCAGACCTTCACCGGCCGACTTGGCGCTGAGACTGATGGTCACGTGCCCGTCTTCACTGGTTTCCAGAACAATGGCCTCGCCAGTTAGATCGGCTTTGTTGCGGATCAAGGTGACTTTGGCCGGATCCGGCCGGGTTTCGAGGAATTCCGGCCACAGGGCAAACGGATCCAGCGCTTCCGGCGCGGTCGCATCGACCACTAACAACACTCGGTCGGCTTCACCAATGGCTTTCAATGCCCGTTCAACCCCGATCTTTTCCACATGATCATCGGTATCACGCAGGCCAGCGGTATCGACAACGTGCAACGGCATGCCGTCGATGTGGATATGTTCACGGAGGATGTCGCGAGTGGTGCCGGCGATCTCGGTAACGATTGCCGCTTCCCGTCCTGCCAACGCATTCAACAAGCTCGACTTGCCAGCATTCGGCCTACCGGCAATCACCACGGTCATTCCATCGCGCAGCAACGCGCCCTGCCCGGCTTCGCGCAGCACTGTGGATAATTCATCGCGCACTTTGTCGAGCATGCTCAGCACATGGCCATCGGCGAGGAAGTCGATTTCTTCTTCCGGGAAATCGATGGCGGCTTCGACGTAGATGCGCAGGCCGATCAGCTGTTCGGTCAAGTTATGCACACGTTGCGAGAACGCGCCCTGCAGAGAACGCAGCGCATTACGTGCAGCCTGTGCAGAACTGGCTTCGATCAAATCGGCAATCGCCTCGGCTTGCGCCAGGTCGAGTTTGTCATTGAGGAAGGCGCGTTCGCTGAATTCCCCCGGGCGCGCCAGACGGCAGCCCAGTTCCAGGCAGCGCTTGAGCAACATGTCCAGAACGATCGGGCCGCCGTGGCCCTGTAATTCCAGAACGTCTTCACCGGTGAACGAGTTCGGCCCGGGAAAATACAGCGCCAGACCTTCGTCGAGCACCTGTTTGTCGTCAGTGAAAAACGGGCCGTAATGGGCGTAACGCGGTTTCAGTTCGCGGCCGCTGATGGCTTTTGCCGCCACGCTGGCCAACGGCCCGGAAATACGGACGATGCCCACACCACCACGACCTTGAGCGGTGGCGACAGCGGCGATGGTTTCACGAGGTACGCTCATTAACCGGAATCCAGACAGAAATGACAGATAGCAAAACGCCCCACTAGGGGGCGTTTTGAGTGGTTATCCACAGTGTAAATCAAGCGGCTGCTTTGGTAGCCCGTTCGATCTTACGTGTGATGTACCACTGTTGGGTGATGGACAGGCAGTTGTTCACAACCCAGTACAGCACCAGACCCGCCGGGAACCACAGGAAGAAGAAGGTGAAGATGATTGGCATCATTTTCATGACCTTCGCCTGCATCGGATCCGGAGGAGTCGGGTTCAGCTGCTGCTGGATAAACATGGTTGCGCCCATGATGATCGGCAGAATGAAGAACGGATCCTTGATCGACAGGTCCGTGATCCACAGCATGAACGGCGCCTGGCGCATTTCCACGCTTTCCAGCAGAACCCAGTACAGAGAAAGGAAAACCGGCATCTGCACGAGGATTGGCAAGCAACCACCCAGCGGATTGATCTTCTCTTTCTTGTACAGCTCCATCATGGCTTGCGACATTTTCTGCCGGTCATCGCCATGTTGTTCTTTCAAAGCAGCCAGTTTCGGTGCAACGGCACGCATGCGCGCCATCGATTTGTAGCTGGCAGCCGACAGAGGGAAGAACAGACCCTTGATCAGCATGGTCAGGAAAATGATCGACCAGCCCCAGTTACCAACGATCGCGTGGATGTGTTGCAGCAACCAGAAGATTGGCTGGGCAATGAACCACAGAATGCCGTAGTCGACGGTCAGTTCCAGACCTGGGGACAACTCTTTCAGCACAGCCTGGCTTTTCGGACCGGCATACAGCACAGCGCTGGTTTCAACTTTGGCACCTGGTGCAGCGGTCAGTGTTGGACCGGTGTAACCGATGATGTAGTTGCCTTTGCTGTCTTTACGGGTCTGAACGACGTTGTTTTCGCCCTTCGCCGGAATCCACGCGGTCACGAAGTAGTGTTGCAGCCAGGCTACCCAACCACCGGTGACGGTTTCTTTCAACTGCGCCTTGTCCATGTCCTTCATGGACACTTTCTTGTACGGCTCCGAACTTGTCCACAGGGCAGCGCCCAGGTAAGTCGCGGTGCCAGTAGCAGTGGTGGACGAAGGGTCAGCGCTGTTATCACGCTTCAACTGAGCAAACATTGCGCCGTTCCAGGGCTGAGCGCTCTGGTTATCCACAATGTA
Organism: Pseudomonas sp. SM4; assembly: GCF_051913165.1. Lineage (NCBI taxonomy): Bacteria > Pseudomonadati > Pseudomonadota > Gammaproteobacteria > Pseudomonadales > Pseudomonadaceae > Pseudomonas > Pseudomonas sp. SM4. Next base: position 175,183 of record NZ_JBODOE010000009.1, read on the forward strand.
GGAAACGGCTACATCATACAGGCCGCGTTTCAGGGTGAAACGCTTGATGTAATTGACGCCGTCCTTGCTGAACTTCAGGTCTACGACCAGTTGGTCCTGACCGTCAGCCAGTTGATAAGTCTTCTTCTCCGAGGAGTAGATCGGACGACCGGCCGGATTTGCGTCCGGGCCGTTGGTGCCGATCAGACCGCTTTGGGCCAGATAAACACGTTCGCCGCCGTTATCGAACAGCTGGAACGGAACATCAGGACGATCCTGACGACGTGGATACAGAGGCAAGGTCAGTTGAGCAACATCACCACCTTGTGGATCGATCGCGAGATCGAGCACGTCGGTTTTGATCTGGATCAGATCCTTGCTGGCGGCTACCGGCGTTTCGGCAGGTGCGCTGGTATCGCTAGCGGCGCGCGGAATATCGTCACTGGCGGCAGCATTATTGCCAGTGGCGGTGTCCGGCAAACCGGATGTAGTCGTACTGGAAGCAACATTCTGAGTCGGCAGGGCAGCCTGACCGTAGTCCTGGTTCCATTTAAGGACCATAACGTAGGCCACGATTGCCAGGGCGACGATCAGGATCGTGCGTTTGATATCCATGATTACTCGGCCATCGAAGAAGAACGGGAGGTAGGGATAGGTGGAACCGGGTCATAACCACCGGGATTCCACGGATGACAGCGACCTAAACGACGAAAGGTCAGCCAGCCACCGCGCAGAAGGCCATGATTTTCGATGGCTTCATACGCGTAGCAGGAACAACTGGGGTAGAAACGACAGTGGCTGGCCATCAAAGGACTAATGGCATAGCGATAAAACTGGATCGGAACGAGGGCCAGTTTACGCATCGGTACTGTCTACCCCTACAGTTTCGGTTTTGACTTCTGGAACTGGCTTGCTGCGTGCCAGACGCTTCCAGAGCTTGCCGAAATGCTGAATCAATTCGGGGTTTTCTACATCGCCCAGACCTTTGCGCGCGACGATAACGATGTCCCAGCCGACCAGTGAATCCTGGTGCAGACGGAACGATTCGCGCATCAAACGTTTGAGGCGATTGCGCTCAACGGAGAGCTTTACGCTCTTTTTCCCGATAACCAGCCCGAGACGGGGGTGATCAAGATCGTTGTTGCGTGCAAGGAGCAGGAGATTTTTCCCCGGAACCTTGCCGGTAGGGGAGTCAAAGACTGCCTTGAAATGCCGGGGGGTAAGCAAACGCTTTTCCCGACTGAAGTCCTGACTCACCTCCAGTACCGGATTATCAAACTGCCAGACGCGCACGACCTTTGGCGCGGCGACGCGACAGGACAGCACGGCCGTTCTTGGTAGCCATGCGAGCACGGAAGCCGTGGGTACGGGCGCGTTTGATAGTGCTTGGTTGGAAAGTACGTTTCATTGTCGTGTTACCTGGTTCGTCCACAACGGGCCGGAATGGCCCCCGTTTTAAGAGACCGGGGATTCTAGAGAAAGCAAGCCCTCAGGTCAATTTCCAACCAGCGTTTCCTTATAAATAGATCTCGAGGTGTTCTTTGCCTGATCACCCGCTCGCCATACATAAAAATAAAGAAGGGAATTATTTAAAGCTTTTCTGTAAAGCTTATAAAAGCTAGGCACGCCCTCCTCTGTGGATAACTGCCATCAGGCCTTGCTTCACCTGATGTACAGCGAATGACAACTACAGTGGAAAACCGTGTTCAGCCTGTGCTGCACTGTCGGATAACCTGTGTGTGGAATGGCCTGTTATCCACAGGCAGGTTATCCACCGAGTTCAACCCCCAGTTGTCCAGTGCCCTTAGAGGCGGTTATCCACAGAGCTTATTCACACACCGTTGGTCGCTTTCTCGTCGGTTAACGCATTGATAAATCATGGTCACCGCGCAACCTGCATGTGGATAAGTGGGCGGCTCGCCGCTACAATGGCCGCTTGTTTTTGCCTCACCGGCTTTCAACTTAGGGGATATCCGTGTCAGTGGAACTTTGGCAGCAGTGCGTGGAGCTTTTGCGCGAGGAGCTGCCTGCCCAACAATTCAACACCTGGATCCGTCCACTACAGGTCGAAGCCGAAGGCGACGAGTTGCGCGTCTACGCACCGAACCGTTTTGTGCTGGACTGGGTCAACGAAAAGTATCTGGGCCGCGTTATTGAACTGCTGGATGAGCATGGCAACGGCATGGCGCCCGCGCTTTCCTTATTAATAGGCAGCAAACGCAGTTCCGCTCCGCGTGCCGCACCGAACGCGCCGCTGGCGGCCGCGCAGGTTTCCCAGGCCCAGGCAAATGCCGCACCTGTGAGCGCACCGGCACCTACGCAAGCGCCAGTACCGGCGGCCAAGCGCTCGACGCAGAAGAGCCCCGAAGTCAACGACGAACCGTCTCGCGACAGTTTCGACCCAATGTCCGGCGCGGCTTCGCAACAGGCGCCGGTTCGCGCCGAACAGCGCACCGTGCAGGTCGAAGGTGCGCTCAAACACACCAGCTACCTGAACCGCACCTTCACCTTTGAAAACTTCGTCGAAGGTAAGTCCAACCAGCTCGCCCGTGCGGCGGCCTGGCAAGTGGCGGATAACCCAAAGCACGGCTACAACCCACTGTTCCTTTATGGTGGCGTCGGCCTGGGTAAAACCCACTTGATGCACGCTGTGGGTAACCACCTATTAAAGAAGAACCCGAATGCCAAGGTCGTGTACCTGCATTCCGAGCGCTTCGTGGCTGACATGGTCAAGGCGCTGCAACTGAACGCGATCAACGAGTTCAAGCGTTTCTACCGTTCGGTGGATGCTTTGCTGATCGACGACATTCAGTTCTTCGCTCGCAAAGAGCGCTCGCAAGAAGAGTTTTTCCACACCTTCAACGCCCTGCTCGAAGGTGGCCAGCAGGTCATTCTCACCAGTGACCGCTACCCGAAAGAAATCGAAGGCCTTGAAGAACGTCTCAAATCCCGCTTCGGCTGGGGCCTGACCGTTGCCGTCGAGCCGCCGGAACTGGAAACCCGCGTCGCGATCTTGATGAAGAAGGCTGACCAGGCCAAAGTCGACTTGCCGCACGACGCCGCGTTCTTCATTGCCCAACGCATTCGCTCCAACGTCCGAGAGCTGGAAGGCGCGCTGAAACGCGTGATCGCCCACTCGCACTTCATGGGCCGCGACATCACCATCGAGTTGATTCGCGAATCCCTGAAAGACCTGTTGGCGCTGCAAGACAAACTGGTCTCTGTGGATAACATTCAGCGCACCGTCGCCGAGTACTACAAGATCAAGATCTCGGACTTGCTGTCCAAGCGCCGTTCGCGCTCGGTAGCGCGCCCGCGTCAGGTGGCCATGGCGTTGTCCAAGGAACTGACCAACCACAGCCTGCCGGAAATCGGCGACGTGTTTGGCGGCCGTGACCACACCACCGTGTTGCACGCCTGCCGCAAGATCAACGAACTTAAGGAATCCGACGCGGACATCCGCGAGGACTACAAGAACCTGCTGCGTACACTGACCACTTGATGAACACCAGCGCAGCTTATTAAGGCAAGGGACTAGACCATGCATTTCACCATTCAACGCGAAGCCCTGTTGAAACCCCTGCAACTGGTCGCAGGCGTCGTCGAGCGTCGACAGACCTTGCCGGTACTGTCCAACGTGCTGTTGGTAGTCGAAGGCCAGCAACTGTCGCTGACCGGTACCGACCTCGAAGTCGAACTGGTCGGTCGTGTGCAACTTGAAGAGCCGGCGGAAACAGGTTCCATCACCGTGCCTGCGCGCAAGCTGATGGACATCTGCAAAAGCCTGCCTAACGATGCGCTGATCGACATCAAGGTCGACGAGCAGAAGCTGGTGGTGAAGGCTGGCCGTAGCCGTTTCACCCTGTCGACGCTTCCCGCCAACGATTTCCCGACCGTTGAAGAAGGTCCGGGCTCGCTGACTTGCAGCCTTGAGCAAAGCAAACTGCGTCGCTTGATCGAGCGCACCAGCTTCGCCATGGCCCAGCAGGATGTCCGTTACTACCTCAACGGCATGTTGCTGGAAGTGTCGAGTGGGCTGATGCGTGCCGTTGCCACCGATGGTCACCGCTTGGCCATGTGCAGCATGAAAGCCGCGATCGACCACCCTGATCGTCATCAGGTCATTGTTCCGCGTAAAGGTATTCTGGAATTGGCGCGCCTGCTGACTGAGCCGGAGGGCACGGTTGCCATCGTTCTCGGCCAGCACCACATCCGCGCCACTACCGGCGAATTCACCTTCACCTCGAAACTGGTCGACGGCAAGTTCCCGGATTACGAGCGCGTGCTGCCGAAGGGCGGCGACAAGCTGGTATTGGGCGATCGCCAGGCGTTGCGTGAAGCGTTCAGCCGTACCGCGATTCTGTCCAACGAGAAGTACCGTGGTATCCGTCTGCAACTGGCCAACGGTCAGCTGAAAATCCAGGCAAACAACCCGGAGCAGGAAGAAGCGGAAGAAGAAGTGGGCGTTGAATACAACGGCGGCTCGCTGGAAATCGGTTTCAACGTGAGCTATCTGCTCGACGTGCTGGGCGTGATGACCACCGAGCAGGTTCGTCTGATCCTGTCCGACTCCAACAGCAGTGCGCTGGTGCAAGAGTCTGACAACGACGATTCGGCTTACGTTGTCATGCCGATGCGTCTGTAATCAGCTGACCCTGGATGTCCTTAAGTCGTGTTTCGGTCACCGCGGTGCGCAATCTGCACCCGGTGACCTTCTCCCCTTCCCCCCGCATCAACATTCTTTACGGCGCCAACGGCAGCGGCAAAACCAGTGTTCTGGAAGCCATTCATCTGCTGGGGCTTGCCCGTTCGTTTCGTAGCACGCGTCTGTTGCCGGTCATCCAGTACGAACAACTCGCCTGTACCGTGTTTGGTCAGGTTGAATTGGCCGAGGGTGGCCACAGTGCGTTGGGAATCTCGCGCGATCGTCAAGGCGAGTTCCAGATCCGCATCGACGGGCAGAACGCCCGCAGCGCAGCACAGCTTGCGGAGATACTGCCACTGCAGTTGATCAACCCCGACAGCTTCCGCCTGCTCGAAGGTGCACCGAAGATTCGCCGGCAGTTTCTCGACTGGGGCGTGTTCCACGTTGAGCCACGGTTCATGGCTACCTGGCAGCGTTTGCAGAAGGCCTTGCGCCAGAGAAACTCCTGGCTGCGGCATGGTACACTTGACGCCGTTTCGCAAGCGGTTTGGGACAGGGAACTGTGCCAGGCCAGCGCTGAAATCGATGAATACCGCCGCGCTTACATCAAAGCCTTGAAACCAGTCTTTGAACAAACCTTGAGCGAACTGGTTGAGCTCGAAGGTTTGACGCTCAGCTATTACCGAGGCTGGGACAAAGACCGGGAATTGAGCGCCGTACTGGCTGGGTCCCTGCAACGGGATCAGCAAATGGGTCATACCCAGGCCGGACCGCAACGGGCTGATTTGCGTCTTAGATTGGGCGCACACAACGCCGCGGACATTTTGTCCCGGGGTCAGCAGAAGTTGGTGGTCTGTGCACTGCGGATTGCCCAAGGTCACCTGGTCAGCCAGGCCCGCCGCGGTCAGTGTATTTATCTGGTGGATGACTTGCCGTCCGAGCTGGACGAGAGCCACCGTCGCGCGCTGTGCCGCTTGCTGGAAGACTTACGCTGCCAGGTGTTTATCACCTGTGTAGATCACGAATTATTGAGGGAAGGCTGGCAGACGGAAACGCCAGTCGCTTTGTTCCACGTGGAACAGGGCCGTATCACCCAGACCCACGACCATCGGGAGTGAAGGCATTGAGCGAAGAAAATACGTACGACTCAACGAGCATTAAAGTGCTGAAAGGCCTGGATGCCGTACGCAAACGTCCCGGTATGTACATTGGTGACACCGACGATGGCAGCGGTCTGCACCACATGGTGTTCGAAGTGGTCGACAACTCGATCGACGAAGCCCTCGCTGGCCACTGCGACGATATCAGCATCATCATCCACCCGGATGAGTCCATCACCGTTAAAGACAACGGTCGTGGCATCCCGGTAGACGTGCACAAAGAGGAAGGCGTTTCCGCCGCCGAGGTCATCATGACCGTCCTCCACGCTGGCGGTAAGTTCGACGACAACTCCTACAAAGTATCCGGCGGTCTGCACGGTGTAGGTGTTTCGGTAGTGAACGCGCTGTCCGAAGAACTGGTACTGACCGTTCGCCGCAGCGGCAAGATCTGGGAACAGACCTACGTCCACGGCGTGCCTCAGGCACCGATGGCCATCGTTGGCGACAGCGAAACCACCGGCACCCAGATTCACTTCAAGCCATCGGCTGACACCTTCAAGAATATTCACTTCAGCTGGGACATCCTGGCCAAGCGTATTCGTGAGCTGTCCTTCCTCAACTCCGGTGTCGGCATCGTCCTCAAGGATGAGCGCAGCGGCAAGGAAGAGCTGTTCAAGTACGAAGGCGGCCTGCGTGCGTTCGTTGAATACCTGAACACCAACAAGACTGCGGTCAATCAGGTGTTCCACTTCAACATTCAGCGTGAAGACGGCATCGGCGTGGAAATCGCCCTGCAGTGGAATGACAGCTTCAACGAGAACCTGTTGTGCTTCACCAACAACATTCCACAGCGCGACGGCGGCACTCACCTGGTGGGCTTCCGTTCGGCACTGACGCGTAACCTGAACACCTACATCGAAGCCGAAGGCCTGGCGAAGAAGCACAAAGTCGCCACCACCGGTGACGATGCGCGCGAAGGCCTGACCGCGATCATCTCGGTGAAAGTGCCGGATCCGAAGTTCAGCTCGCAGACCAAAGACAAGCTGGTCTCTTCCGAAGTGAAGACCGCGGTCGAACAGGAAATGGGCAAGTACTTCTCCGACTTCCTCCTGGAAAACCCGAACGAAGCCAAGCTGGTCGTCGGCAAGATGATCGACGCTGCCCGTGCCCGTGAAGCCGCGCGTAAAGCCCGTGAGATGACCCGCCGCAAAGGCGCGCTGGACATCGCCGGTCTGCCAGGCAAGCTCGCTGACTGCCAGGAAAAAGACCCGGCGCTCTCCGAACTGTACCTCGTGGAAGGTGACTCCGCGGGCGGCTCTGCCAAGCAGGGACGTAACCGCAAGACCCAGGCGATCCTGCCGTTGAAGGGCAAGATCCTCAATGTCGAGAAAGCGCGTTTCGACAAGATGATCTCTTCCCAGGAAGTGGGCACCTTGATCACTGCGTTGGGCTGCGGTATCGGTCGCGACGAGTACAACATCGACAAGCTGCGCTATCACAACATCATCATCATGACCGATGCTGACGTCGACGGTTCGCACATCCGTACCCTGCTGCTGACCTTCTTCTTCCGTCAGTTGCCGGAGCTGATCGAGCGTGGCTACATCTACATCGCTCAGCCGCCGCTGTACAAGGTCAAGAAAGGCAAGCAAGAGCAATACATCAAAGACGACGACGCCATGGAAGAGTACATGACGCAGTCGGCCCTGGAAGATGCGAGCCTGCACCTGAACGAAGAAGCCCCGGGCATTTCCGGTGAAGCGCTTGAGCGTCTGGTGAACGACTTCCGCATGGTGATGAAGACGCTCAAGCGTCTGTCGCGCCTGTACCCGCAGGAACTGACCGAGCACTTCATCTACCTGCCGGCCGTGAGCCTGGAAAAGCTCGGCGACCACGCAGCGATGCAAGAGTGGCTGGCCCAGTACGAAGCGCGTCTGCGTACCGTGGAAAAATCCGGTCTGGTCTACAAGGCCAGTCTGCGTGAAGACCGCGAACGTGGCGTGTGGCTGCCAGAGGTCGAACTGATCTCCCACGGCCTGTCGAACTACGTCACCTTCAACCGCGATTTCTTCGGCAGCAACGACTACAAAACCGTCGTCACCCTCGGTGCTCAGTTGAGCACCCTGCTCGACGAAGGCGCGTACATCCAGCGTGGCGAACGCAAGAAAGCAGTCACCGAGTTCAAGGAAGCACTGGACTGGCTGATGGCTGAAAGCACCAAGCGCCACACCATTCAGCGATACAAAGGTCTGGGCGAAATGAACCCGGATCAGCTGTGGGAAACCACCATGGACCCAAGCGTGCGCCGCATGCTGAAAGTCACCATCGAAGACGCCATTGGCGCAGACCAGATCTTCAACACCCTGATGGGTGATGCGGTCGAACCTCGTCGTGACTTCATCGAGAGCAATGCGTTGGCGGTTTCGAACCTGGATTTCTAACGAATTCTGTTCGGGCTTGAAGTAAAAAATAAACCCCGGTGAGTTTTGGCTCATCGGGGTTTTTACGTTTTCAAGCATCCCTCCATACATACAAGTCTGCGTCATGATTTGTATGTACATGTTTTCCGGATTGATAACTCCTCGCGTCAGTGCAACGCTCTGTCTGGCTACTTTCGACTTATTCATCCAGTAGAGGATTTACCGTTGAGCGAACAGCATCAGACGTTTGAAGGCCTCAAGTACCGAACCGACGGTGGAGTGGAGTAGTGGTCTGCCCGAGACCTTGCTCCGCTGCTGGAATACAGAACGTGGCGTAACTTCGAGAACGTTATCGCCAAGGCTATACAAGCTTGTGAACACGGTGATCATTCGGTATCCGACCATTTTGTTGAAGCCAGCAAAATGGTCTCCTTGGGGTCTGGTTCTCTGCGAGAACTGAAGGATTTTCACCTCTCCCGCTATGCCTGCTATTTAGTTGTCCAGAACGGAGATCCATCCAAGCCCGTCATCGCCGCAGGGCAAACCTACTTTGCAATTCAGACCCGACGTCAGGAGCTGACAGACGATGCCGAATTTCAAAGTCTAAGGGACGATCAGAAGCGTTTGCTGCTGCGCAATGAGTTGCGCGAGCACAACAAGCTTCTGGTTGAAACGGCACAGCAGGCAGGCGTTGAGACAGAATTGGATTTCGCCGTTTTCCAGAATCATGGATATCAAGGGCTCTACGGAGGACTTGATCAGAAAGCGATCCACCAGCGCAAAGGCCTCAAAAAAAGCCAAAAAATTCTTGATCACATGGGCTCGACTGAACTGGCCGCTAATTTATTTCGAGCGACTCAGGCTGAAGATAAATTGCATCGCGACAATGTTCAGGGCAAGCAACAAGCTAACGAAGTTCACTTGCAGGTTGGTCGAAAAGTCAGAGAAACCATTTCCGAACTTGGCGGCACCATGCCAGAGGATCTTCCAATGCCGGCTACCAGCATCAAGCAGTTGGAATCTGCGATCAAAAAATTGAAGGGTCGCGCCGAAGAAGAGTGAAACGGCCAGAACCATTACTGCGAGTTCGACGCCACACTCTCCAACCGATACCCATACCCATAAATCGTCAACAGTTGCCAACCCCGATCCGCCGTCAGCCCGAGCTTGTTCCGCAGCCGATAGATATGAGTATCCAATGGCCGCGACGAAGCCATCTCCTCATGCGGCCAGAACCGCTCGTACAGATAATCCCGCGACAATGGCCGGCCGAGATTGCTGAACAGACACCGCGCCAGCCGATACTCGCGCTCGGTCATGACAATCGGCTTTCCCTCTCGAGTGACGGTGAGTTCAGCGTCATCAAACGTCAAATCATTGAAGCTCAGCACTTCCGTCGCCGCCGCCCGTTGCTGGCTATGCCGTCGGAGCACCGCAGCCACCCGCGCCTTCAGTTCATTCGGCCGAAACGGCTTGCTCACATAATCATCGGCCCCCGCATTCAACGCCTGCACGATATCGCTCTCGCCATCGCGGCTGGTGAGCATGATCGCCGCTGGTGGCGCTTCCATGTGTTCGCGGGTCCAGCGCAGCAGGGCCAGGCCGGTGAGGTCGGGCAGTTGCCAGTCGAGGATCAGCAGGTCGAAGGTTTCCCGGCGCAGTTGGCGCAGCAGGTCTTCGCCACGCTCGAAGCTGTGCAGTGACCACGGCTGTTCGCCGGCATCGGCCATTTGCTGCAGGGTTTGCTCGACCCGGCGCAGTTCGGCGGGTTCGTCGTCCAGAATCGCAACGCGCATTCGCGGTTATTCCTTGTTGCTTGGGCAGTTGGCGGACAACCATAGTCGCTCGGCCCCCGCAGTGAAAGTAAGCGGCCCGCCGTTGGTCGACGTCCGCTATGATTCTTCGGGTCTACGTCTCAGACCTGTGGCCTATGAAACCATTCACATTGCCCTGCCCTTTTTCCACATGAACCACGATCGTCGGCGTGAAAGCCGAGAGCCGAGTCAGGTGCAGCGCCTGTTTCGCCAATTGGTGCGCGAATGGTTGTGGATAAGTCTAGTGCTGTTGCCGCTGACTGCGCTGCTGTCTTATCGCGCGCAGATCAACTTGCACGATGCGACTCCCGCCATCGGCGCCCTGTTGTCGGTTGCCTTGGTCGCCGGCAGTCTTGGCCTGCTGTTATGGCGTCCGCGTTGGGCGCTCTGGATCACGTTGATCGGAATGGCGTGCGCGCTGCTGGCCAGTGCGGGGTTAGCGGAAATGCGCCGTTGGTGGTCGCCGACACCGGCGGTGCTGGGGATGTTGTTCGGTTATCTGATCTGGAACTGGCGGCGCTTAAGCGTGGTGCTGACCTACTTCGGTTGGGAACTGGCGCGGCTGGATCGCGAACCGAAAGTGTTTCCTGAACGGCGTCGCTCGCAATTCACCGGCGCTGATCGCCTGCAGGGCCAGATCATGGCGCTTGAGCAGGCCATGAGCCGTACCCGCGATACGCGGCGGTTCATTGCCGATGGCCTAGAGTACTTGCCCGTCGCCACGCTGATTACTGATCCCAAGGGGCAGATCCTGTTGGGTAACCGCAAGTCCCGCGCGCTGTTTGATCATGCGCTGGTGGGGGATGACGTGCTTGATCAGCTGGCGCGCCTGGGTTATCCGGAATTATCCACAGCGGCGCGACCGACGCTGTCCGCCCTGCCGCTGCTGGAATTCCGCGACAACAAGGAGCGCAGCCTGCGCTTGGAGCGTGCCGCGTTGCTGCCGGTGGACGGCGACACCCCAATAGGCTGGCTGCTCAGCCTGACCGACCTCAGCGCCGAACGGGCCGCCGAAGAGCAACGCGGAGTTCTGCTGCGGTTCCTCTCGCACGATCTGCGTGCCCCGCACTCGGCGATCCTTGCCTTGCTCGATGTCCACCGGCACCAGGCTGGCGCCGATACACCGCTGTTCGAACAGATCGAACGTCAGGTGCGTCGCGCGCTGGATCTGACTGACGGTTTTGTTTTGCTGGCGAGGGCCGAATCCGAGGCGTACCAGTTCCAGCCAAGTCTGTTCGCGATGTTGGTGCTGGACGTGCTGGACCAGGCACTGCCCATCGCCCAGCAGAAACGCATTGAGCTGCTCCACAACATGGATGAGGAATCCCAGGAGCGGCTGATCTCGGCTGACCAAGGCTTGCTGACCCGTGCGCTGTTCAACTTGCTGGAAAACGCCATCAAGTACAGTCCGCCAGACACCACTGTCCGGTTGCATGTGAGCTTTCAGGAGGAATGGTTGCGTTGCGAACTGTCGGATCAAGGCAAGGGCATCGCCGCCGATGAATTGCCCGATCTGTTCAGTCAGTACCGCCGTTTTTCCTCGGCTCAGGGCATCGATGGCGTGGGCCTGGGGCTGTCGATGGTCAAAGCAGTGATCGATCACCATGGCGGGAAAATCGAATGCCTGAGTGTGGTCGATCAAGGCACCACGTTCCTGCTGGAACTGCCGCTGATCGCCGAGTGATCAGGCACAAAAAAACCGGCTATATCAGCCGGTTTTTTTACATCCGAAAAAAACTTATGCACGTTTTACAGCGTTTTATGAGCTTGAGAAATATATAAGTAATTCAATCACTTAATTCCAATATTCAAGCCTTTTCAACAAAACCGTACACAGGTTATCCACAAAATCTCAGACAGCGATCTGATCATTGGCGGCCGGTGCCTGCGGGGCCGGTGGCAGTGAGCCCATTTCGCGTTGAGTCTTCTCGTTCCAGGCTTGCACCCGGTCGTTCAGCTCGGCGATGGCGCGCGGTCCTGTACCTTCGGCGTACATCGGTTCACCGATGACTACGGTGATCACGCCGGACTTCTTGCCCCAGCCGATTTTCGGCCAGAATTTGCCGGCATTGTGTGCAATCGGCAGCACCGGAAGCGCCGCATTCACCGCCAAAGCGCTACCACTGCGCGAGAACTTGCCGACAGTGCCAAACGGCACCCGAGTGCCTTCCGGAAAGATCAGCACCCAAACGTTGTCCTTCAGCAGCTCATCACCTTTGGCCGCGACTTGTTTCAGCGCCGCTTTCGGGTTATCGCGGTCAATCGCGATCGGCCGCAACATGGCCATTGCCCAGCCGAAAAACGGCACGTACAGCAGTTCGCGTTTGAGCACTTGGCTCAGCGGCGAGAAATAAGCGGAGAGAAAGAACGTCTCCCAGGTGCTCTGGTGGTTCGATTGAATCACGCAGGGCCGGTCAGGCACGTTTTCCGCGCCTTTGATTTCGTAACGGATACCGAGAAACACCTTGGTCAACCACAAGGCGCAACGACACCAGTACACGTTGATAAAACGATAACGCGCCTTGAACGGCAGAAACGGCGCGATGAAAAAACTCAAACTGCACCACAGCAGGGAGGTGGTGCCCAGCAGCAGGTAAAAGAGAAAAATCCTGATGGCCCGCAGTATCGACATAGTGACGTTTACCGTGACGGGGCAATGCCCGAGTGTTCAAGCGCACTCCCGATCAATCCCTGGTCAGGAACTTCAGAAGTACTCTAGTTGTGGATAAGTTCTGCGGCAATCGCCGCCAGATCGTCAAAAATCAGAGTGCCAACCGGCAGGGTTTTGCCCTGAGTCTTTGCGCCTTTTCCGGTCTTTACCAAAACTGGCTGTGAATCGACGGCTTTGGCCGCCTCCAGGTCACCAAGGCTGTCGCCGACGAACCAGACATTCGTCAACTCAACGTCGTAATGCGCCGCGATGGTTTTCAACATCCCCGGTTTCGGCTTGCGGCAATCGCAGCCTTCGTCCGGCCCATGCGGGCAATACACGATCAGCCCGACCTCACCGCCCTGCTCCGCGACCAGCTCACGCAAGCGCGCGTGCATGGCATCGAGGGTGGCGAGATCGTAATAGCCGCGAGCGATGCCCGACTGGTTGGTGGCCACCGCCACCGTCCAGCCGGCCTTGCTCAACTGCGCAATCGCTTCGATCGAGCCGGGCAACGGAATCCACTCCGCCACCGACTTGATGTAAGCGTCGGAGTCGTAATTGATCACTCCGTCCCGATCGAGAATCAGCAGTTTCAACAACAATCCCTCAACCCAGCAGCGAAATGTCGGCAACGCCGAGGAACAGACCACGCAGACGCGCCAGCAGCGCGTAGCGGTTGGCCCGCACATTGGCGTCGTCGGCATTGACCATTACCGCGTCAAAGAACGCATCCACCGGCTCACGCAATGCCGCCAGGCGTGCCAGCGATTCGTTGTACTGACGCGCCGCAGCCATCGGCTGTACGGCCTGATCCGCTTGCTGGATCGCCGAGTACAGCGAGAACTCGTTGGCGTTGTCGAAGTACTTGGCTTGGACTTCGGTCGGTACCGCGCCTTCGAGTTTGCTCAACAGGTTCGATACACGCTTGTTCACCGCCGCCAGCGCTGCCGCTTCCGGCAGTTTGCGGAATGCCTGAACCGCTTGCACACGCTGATCGAAGTCCAGCGCCGAACCCGGCTTCAAGGCACGTACTGACAGGTAAGTAGCGACTTCAACGCCTTCGTCTTCATAACGCGCACGCAGACGGTCGAAGATGAATTCCAGCACGGACTCGTTGAGGCCGGCAGCCTTGACCTTGGCACCGAACGCATTCACCGCGAATGCGACGGCGTCGTTCAGGTCGAGGTCGAGTTTCTTCTCGATGAGGATACGCAGCACGCCGAGTGCCGCACGGCGCAGGGCGTACGGGTCTTTGCTACCGGTTGGCAGCATGCCGATACCGAAGATACCGACCAGGGTGTCGAGCTTGTCAGCGATGGCGACGGCCGCACCGGTCAGGGTGGCTGGCAGTTCAGCACCGGCACCGCGTGGCATGTATTGCTCGTTCAGCGCCAGCGCGACGTCTTCCGGCTCGCCGTCATTGAGGGCGTAGTAGTAACCGGCGACACCTTGCATCTCCGGGAACTCGCCAACCATTTCGGTGGCCAGGTCGCACTTCGACAGCAGGCCAGCGCGAGCAGCCCACGAAGCGTTGCCGCCAATGCGTGCGGCGATGTACGCAGCCAGTTTAGATACGCGCTCGGCCTTGTCGTAGACGCTGCCGAGTTTTTCCTGGAACACCACGTTCTGCAGGCGATCGTTGAAGGCTTCAAGTTTCTGCTTCTTGTCTTGCTTGAAGAAGAACTCGGCGTCGGTCAGGCGTGGGCGAACCACTTTCTCGTTACCGGCGATGATCTGCTGCGGGTCTTTGCTTTCGATGTTGGCCACGGTAATGAAACGTGGCAGCAACTTGCCGTCGGCATCCAGCAGGCAGAAGTACTTCTGGTTGTCCTGCATGGTGGTGATCAGCGCTTCTTGCGGCACGTCGAGGAAGCGTTCCTCGAACGAGCACACCAGCGGCACCGGCCATTCAACCAGCGCGGTCACTTCGTCGAGCAGTGCCGGCGGAACGATTGCCGTGCCTTCCTGACGGGTGGCCAGCTCTTCGGTGCGCTTGCTGATGATCTCGCGACGCTCGTTGGCGTCGGCCAGCACGTAAGCGGCACGCAGGTCGGCGAGGTAGCTCGACGGCGAACCGATGCGCACGCTTTCCGGGTGATGGAAACGGTGACCACGGGAGTCACGGCCGGCCTTCTGCGCGAGGATGGTGCAGTCGATGACCTGGTCACCGAGCAGCATCACCAGCCACTGGGTCGGACGCACGAACTCTTCCTTGCGCGCACCCCAACGCATGCGTTTCGGGATCGGCAGGTCGTTCAGCGAATCTTCGACGATGGTCGGCAGCAGGCTCGCGGTCGGCTTGCCGGCGATGCTCTGGCTGTAACGCAGTTTCGGGCCGCTCTGATCGATTTCGCTCAGATCAACGCCGCATTTCTTGGCGAAACCCAACGCTGCCTGAGTCGGATTGCCTTCAGCGTCGAACGCCGCCTGACGTGGCGGGCCGTCGAGGTTGATGCTGCGATCCGGTTGCTGAGTAGCCAGCGCGGTGATCAGCACAGCCAGACGACGCGGCGCGGCGTAGACGGTTTTAGTCTCATAGCTCAGGCCGGCGGCTTGCAGGCCCTTGTCGATACCGGCGAGGAACGCGTCAGCCAAGGTGTTCAGGGCTTTCGGTGGCAGTTCTTCGGTGCCCAGTTCAACCAGAAAATCTTGCGCACTCATTGTGCTGCCTCCAGCTTGGCCAGTACTTCGTCACGCAGATCCGGGGTCGCCATCGGGAAGCCCAGCTTGGCGCGCGCCAGCAGGTAGGCTTGCGCAACGGAACGCGCCAGGGTGCGTACGCGCAGAATGTATTGCTGACGCGCGGTCACCGAGATCGCCCGGCGCGCATCCAGCAGGTTGAAGGTGTGCGACGCCTTCAACACCATTTCGTAGCTCGGCAACGGCAGCGGCTGGTCGAGTTCGATCAGGCGCTTGGCTTCGCTTTCATAGAAGTCGAACAGTTCGAACAGTTTGTCGACGTTGGCGTGTTCGAAGTTGTAAGTGGACTGCTCCACTTCGTTCTGGTGGAACACGTCGCCGTAGGTGACTTTGCCCATCGGGCCGTCAGCCCAGACCAGGTCGTAGACCGAATCCACGCCTTGCAGGTACATGGCCAGACGCTCGAGACCGTAAGTGATCTCGCCGGTCACCGGGTAGCACTCGATGCCGCCCGCCTGCTGGAAGTAAGTGAACTGAGTCACTTCCATGCCGTTCAGCCAGACTTCCCAGCCCAGACCCCAGGCGCCGAGGGTCGGCGATTCCCAGTTGTCTTCGACGAAGCGAATGTCGTGGACCAGTGGGTCCAGGCCGACATGCTTGAGGGAGCCCAGGTACAGTTCCTGGAAGTTGTCCGGGTTCGGCTTGAGCACGACCTGGAACTGATAGTAGTGCTGCAGACGGTTCGGGTTTTCGCCGTAACGGCCGTCAGTCGGACGGCGGCTTGGCTGCACGTAAGCGGCGTTCCAGGTTTCCGGGCCGATGGCACGGAGGAAGGTCGCGGTGTGGAAAGTGCCGGCGCCTACTTCCATATCGTAGGGCTGAAGTACCACGCAACCTTGCTCGGCCCAGTATTGCTGGAGCGCGAGGATCAAGTCTTGGAAGGTACGCACGGCTGGCGTAGGCTGGCTCACGAAATTCACCTGTTTCTTGGGCTGCGATTTAAAGAGCGGGAGTATACCCGATTCATTGCTGCGCACGCCCCCTGGAGCCTTATGCCACGCTGCTTTTGGTGTACCGAAGATCCGCTGTACATGGCTTATCACGACCAGGAGTGGGGCACGCCGCTACGCGATGCGCAGGGTTTGTTCGAGTTGCTTTTGCTCGAAGGGTTCCAGGCTGGCCTGTCCTGGATCACCGTGCTGCGCAAACGCGAGCGTTATCGCGAGGTGTTGTTCGGCTTTGACGTACAGCGCGTGGCGCAAATGAGCGACGCCGAAATCGACGAATTGATGCTCGATCCGGGGATCATCCGCAACCGCCTCAAACTCAATGCCGCCCGGCGTAATGCCCAGGCCTGGCTGGCGCTGGAGGATCCGGTGGCCTTCCTCTGGTCGTTCGTCAACGACCAACCGATCATCAATCATTTCAAGGATCGCAGCGAAGTCCCGGCGATCACCGCCGAAGCGCTGGCGATGAGCAAAGCCCTGAAAAAGGCCGGGTTCACGTTCGTCGGCCCGACCATTTGCTACGCGCTGATGCAGGCCTCGGGGATGGTCATGGACCACACCCAGGATTGCGACCGCTACGCGCAGCTCGCCAACGGCGGTTAGAATGGCCGCCTCGCGCACCGCACAAGATCAGGAGTGACCTGTGGAAAAGTTTAAAGGCGCCTTGCTGGTAGGCGCTCTGCGGCTGTTTGCCCTGCTGCCATGGCGGGCCGTGCAGGCCGTGGGTTCGGCGATTGGCTGGATCATGTGGAAAACCCCCAACCGCTCCCGCGACGTGGTGCGGATCAACCTCGCCAAATGTTTTCCACAGATGGATCCGGCCGAGCGTGAACGATTGGTCGGGCAGAGCCTGAAAGACATCGGCAAGTCGCTGACCGAAAGCGCCTGCGCGTGGATCTGGCCGGCGCAGCGCTCGATTGATCTGGTGCGCGAAGTCGAAGGCCTTGATGTGTTGAAAGACGCCTTGGCCTCGGGCAAAGGCGTGGTCGGCATCACCAGCCACCTCGGCAACTGGGAAGTGCTCAACCACTTCTATTGCAGCCAGTGCAAACCGATCATTTTCTACCGCCCGCCAAAGCTCAAGGCTGTGGATGAATTGTTGCGTAAACAGCGCGTGCAACTGGGCAACAAGGTCGCCGCCTCCACCAAGGAAGGCATCCTCAGCGTCATCAAGGAAGTGCGCAAAGGTGGTGCAGTGGGCATCCCCGCTGACCCGGAACCGGCCGAATCCGCCGGGATCTTCGTGCCGTTCTTCGCCACGCAGGCGCTGACCAGCAAGTTCGTGCCAAACATGTTGGCCGGTGGCAAAGCCATCGGTGTGTTCCTGCATGCGCTGCGCCTGCCCGACGGTTCCGGCTACAAAGTGATCCTCGAAGCCGCGCCGGAAGCCATGTACAGCACCGATACCGCCGAATCCTGCGCAGCAATGAGCAAAGTCGTCGAGCGCTATGTCGCCGCCTATCCGAGCCAGTACATGTGGAGCATGAAACGCTTCAAAAAGCGTCCACCGGGCGAAGATCGCTGGTACTGAAAAAGTTGGCACACTCTGTGGATAACCTGTAGGAGCTGCCGCAGGTTCGGGCCGCGATCGGACGATCTTTTGATCTTTCTCTTTCAGTTATCCACAACCCGTTCAAAAAGGGCGCACCAAGATGTCCGAACACCGCAAATCCTTCCGCATCAAAATCACCCACGACAGCCTCGGCGAATGCCTCGGGCAAACCCGCAATCTGTCGCCAACCGGGGTCTATGTGCAGCATCCGAGCCTGGCGTCGTTGCCCAAAGGCGCGGTCGTCTATGGCCAGGTGCAGGATTTACCCACAGGCGCGCCACGGGTGCGAATGGAAGTGGTAACGGTCGACGCCGAAGGCATCGGCTTGCGCTACTTGTAGAACGTTACTGCGTCTGACGATCGAGTTTCTTCAGAAACACAGTCATTTCCTTCTCGGCCTGCTTGTCGCCATGCGCGCGCGCCGCTTCCAGACCTTGTTCCCACGCCTGACGTGCGGCGGCAGTGTCGCCCAGCGCCAGTTGCGCCTTGCCCAACAGTTTCCACGCGGCTGAATACTTCGGATCAAAGCCGACGCAGCGCTGGAAATGCTCGGCAGCCTTGGCGTTTTCGCCCAGATCCAGATAGCCCTTGCCAAGGCCGAAGCGCAGCAGAGAGTTATCCACACCCTTGGCGAGCATTTTTTCCAGGGATTCGAGCATTGGTGGATTCCTTCTCGGGTGTGTCAGGGGAGATTTGTGGCGCCGCCATCGCTGGCAAGCCAGCTCCCACAGGGTTTTGGGTTGTTCACAAATGTGATGTACACCGAAGATCCCTGTGGGAGCTAGCTTGCCAGCGATGAGGCCATAACAGACACAGAAAGTTCCGGATCAGAAGAAGCTCAACCCCACATGAAACAGCTTCTCCACATCACGAATATGCTTTTTATCCACAAGGAACAGAATCACATGGTCGCCCGCTTCGATCACCGTGTGGTCGTGGGCGATGATCACTTGTTCGTTGCGGATTACCGCGCCAATCGTGGTGCCCGGCGGCAGGCCGATTTTCTCGATCGGTTTACCAATCACTTTGCTCGACTTCGCATCACCGTGGGCAATTGCCTCGATGGCTTCCGCCGCACCGCGGCGCAATGAGTGCACGCTGACGATATCGCCACGGCGCACGTGGGCCAGCAGCGTGCCGATGGTCGCCAGTTGCGGGCTGATGGCGATGTCGATGTCGCCGCCCTGAATCAAGTCGACGTAGGCCGGGTTGTTGATGATCGTCATGACCTTCTTCGCCCCCAGCCGTTTCGCCAGCAGCGACGACATGATGTTGGCTTCGTCATCGTTGGTCAGGGCGAGAAAGATATCGGCGTCGGCGATGTTCTCTTCCAGCAGCAAATCGCGGTCGGACGCGCTGCCCTGCAACACCACGGTGCTGTCCAGGGTGTCGGAGAGGTAGCGGCAGCGCGCCGGGTTCATCTCGATGATTTTCACCTGATAACGGCTTTCGATGGCCTCGGCCAGGCGCTCACCGATCTGCCCGCCGCCAGCAATGACGATGCGTTTGTAGGTTTCGTCGAGGCGGCGCATTTCGCTCATCACCGCGCGAATATTCTCACGGGCGGCGATGAAGAAGACTTCGTCGTCGGCCTCGATCACCGTGTCGCCCTGCGGCAGGATCGGCCGGTCGCGGCGGAAGATCGCCGCCACGCGGGTTTCGACATTCGGCATGTGCTCACGCAACTGCCGCAGTTGCTGACCGACCAGCGGCCCGCCGTAATACGCGCGCACCGCCACCAGTTGCGCCTGGCCCTCGGCGAAGTCGATGACCTGCAACGCACCCGGATACTCGATCAGGCGCTTGATGTAGTTGGTCACCACTTGCTCGGGGCTGATCAGCACGTCGACCGGAATCGCTTCGTTCTGGAACAGTTGCTCTTCGCGGTTCAGGTAGGACGCTTCGCGCACCCGGGCGATTTTCGTCGGGGTGTGGAACAGCGTGTGAGCGACCTGGCAGGCGACCATGTTGGTTTCGTCGCTGTTGGTCACGGCCACCAGCATGTCGGCATCATCCGCGCCGGCCTGGCGCAATACCGAAGGCAGCGAGCCACGGCCCTGGATGGTGCGGATGTCGAGGCGGTCGCCGAGGTCGCGCAGGCGTTCGCCGTCGGTGTCGACGAC
The DNA here is from genome assembly GCF_051913165.1 of Pseudomonas sp. SM4. Lineage (NCBI taxonomy): Bacteria > Pseudomonadati > Pseudomonadota > Gammaproteobacteria > Pseudomonadales > Pseudomonadaceae > Pseudomonas > Pseudomonas sp. SM4. Next base: position 195,116 of record NZ_JBODOE010000009.1, read on the forward strand.
GGTAATGTCGTTGGCCTCGCTGGCCAAATGCTCGGCCAGCGAACCGCCGACCTGTCCCGCACCGAGGATGATGATTTTCATCCAGTCACTCCATTGAATCCGTTTAGCCGCGCGCGGCAGCGATCTTGATCAGCTTGGCGTAGTAGAAACCGTCATGCCCGCCCTGCTGGGCCAGCAATTGGCGACCATGGGGCTGCTTGATCCCGGCCGTGGTGGCCAGATCCAGTTCGCGGGCGCCCGGCGTACGCTCAAGGAACGCGGCGATGACTTCGGTGTTCTCGGTCGGCAGCGTCGAGCAGGTGGCGTACAGCAGAATGCCGCCGACTTCGAGGGTCTTCCACATGGCGTCGAGCAGTTCGCCTTGCAGTTGCGCGAGGGCGGCGATGTCGTCGGGCTGACGGGTCAGCTTGATGTCCGGATGGCGGCGGATCACGCCGGTGGCCGAGCATGGCGCGTCGAGCAGAATGCGCTGGAATGGTTTGCCGTCCCACCATTTCTCGGTGTCGCGACCGTCGGCGGCGATCAGTTCGGCGTTGAGGCCGAGGCGTTCAAGGTTTTCCTTCACGCGCACCAGACGCTTGGCTTCCAGATCCACCGCGACCACGCCGGCCAGCGCCGGTTCGGCTTCGAGGATGTGGCAGGTCTTGCCGCCCGGCGCGCAGCAGGCGTCGAGCACGCGTTGGCCCGGCGCCAGGTCGAGCAGGTCGGCGGCCAGTTGCGCGGCTTCGTCCTGCACGCTGATCCAGCCTTCGGCGAAACCCGGCAGGCTGCGCACGTCGGCGGCGGCTTCGAGAATGATGCCGTCGCGGCTGTACACGCACGGTGTCGCAGCAATGGCGGCCTCAGTCAGCAGACCGAGGTAAGCGTCGCGGCTGTGGTGGCGACGATTAACGCGCAGGATCATCGGCGGATGCGCGTTGTTCGCCTCACAGATGGCTTCCCACTGTTCCGGCCAAAAAGCTTTCAGGGATTTTTGCAGCCAGCGCGGATGAGCGGTGCGCACCACTGGATCGCGCTCAAGCTCGGCAAAAATCGTTTCGCTTTCGCGCTGAGCGTTACGCAACACAGCGTTGAGCAGACCTTTGGCCCAGGGCTTTTTCAGTTTGTCGGCGCAACCGACGGTTTCGCCGATGGCGGCGTGGGCCGGCACGCGGGTGTAAAGCAATTGGTAGAGACCGACCAGCAGCAACGCCTCGACATCGGCGTCGGCAGCCTTGAACGGTTTCTGCAGAAGTTTTTCCGCCAGTGCCGACAGGCGTGGCTGCCAGCGCGCGGTGCCGAACGCCAAATCCTGGGTAAAACCGCGATCGCGATCCTCGACCTTGTCCAGTTGTGTCGGCAGAGAGCTGTTCAGCGAGGCTTTGCCGCTGAGCACGGCGGCGAGTGCCTTGGCGGCGGCCAGACGCGGGTTCATTGCGCGTCCACCGCTGCGCCGAGCACCGTGCCGACAGCGAACTTCTCGCGACGGCTGTTGAACAGGTCGCTGAAATTCAGTGCTTTGCCGCCGGGCAATTGCAGGCGGGTCAGGCACAGCGCTTGTTCGCCGCAGGCGACGACCAGGCCGTCCTTGCTGGCGCTGAGGATTTCACCCGGCGCGCCTTTACCGTCGGCGAGTGTCGCCGCCAGCACTTTCAATGCTTCACCGTTGAGGGTGCTGTGGGTGATCGGCCATGGGTTGAAGGCGCGTACCAGTCGCTCCAGCTCAACTGCCGGACGGCTCCAGTCGATGCGTGCTTCATCTTTGTTCAATTTGTGCGCGTAGGTGGCGAGCTCGTCGTTCTGCACTTCGCCTGCCAGCGTGCCTGCGGCCAGACCGGCAATCGCTTGCACCACGGCTGGTGGGCCCATCTCGGCGAGGCGATCATGCAAGGAGCCGCCAGTGTCTTCGCCCGTGATCGGCGTGACGACCTTGAGCAGCATCGGCCCGGTGTCGAGGCCGGCTTCCATGCGCATCACGGTCACGCCGCTCTCGGCATCACCGTGTTCGACGGCGCGCTGGATCGGCGCCGCACCGCGCCAGCGTGGCAGCAACGAGGCGTGACTGTTGATGCAACCGAGGCGCGGAATATCCAAGACCACTTGCGGCAGGATCAGGCCGTAGGCGACCACCACCAGCAAGTCCGGCTTCAACGCGGCCAGTTCGGCTTGAGCGTCAGCGTTGCGCAACGTCGGAGGCTGCAACACCTGGATATTATTTTCCAGCGCGAGCTGTTTGACCGGGCTCGGCATCAGTTTTTGCCCGCGACCGGCCGGACGATCCGGTTGGGTGTAGACCGCAACGATCTCGTAAGGGCTGTTCAGCAGGGCCTTGAGGTGTTCGGCGGCAAATTCCGGGGTACCGGCAAAAACGATGCGCAGTGGCTCAGTCATGAAGGGAGTCTCATAAAAAGAAAAAGGCTTGCCGCAGCAAGCCTTTGAAGAGGGGCATCAAGCGTTCTGGCGGTGCTGCTTTTCCAGTTTCTTCTTGATCCGGTCGCGTTTGAGCGTGGACAGGTAATCGACGAACAATTTGCCGTTGAGGTGGTCGCATTCGTGTTGGATGCACACCGCGAGCAGGCCTTCGGCGATCAGTTCATAGGGCTTGCCGTCGCGGTCCAGCGCCTTGATCTTGACCTTCTGCGGGCGGTCGACGTTTTCGTAGAAACCCGGTACCGACAGGCAGCCTTCCTGGTATTGCTCCATTTCTTCGGTCAGCGATTCGAACTCGGGGTTGATGAACACCCGGGGCTCGGTACGGTCTTCGGAAAGGTCCATCACGACGATACGTTTGTGCACGTTGACCTGGGTCGCGGCTAGGCCGATGCCCGGCGCTTCATACATTGTTTCAAACATGTCATCGACCAACTGACGCACTTCGTCGTCCACTACAGCCACAGGTTTGGCGATAGTGCGCAGACGCGGGTCCGGGAATTCGAGGATGTCTAAAATGGCCATAGGCTGATTGCTGCACGTGTTGAGTAAAGTCGGGCGATGGCCTGGCAGGTCCGAAGATGCAGGCTACCGTTGTGAAGCGTAGCTTGTGCATTTTGCACAAGCGAGCCACGGGGGCTCTGACGGTTCACGCGAACGCACATGATAAAGGGATTCACTGCATGAGGAAAACACTACTCGCCCTGCTGTTGCTGGCTTCGGCCGGCGTAGCGCAAGGGCAAGTGCAGCTCAGGGATGGTTTTCCACAGCAATACACAGTGGTTACGGGTGACACACTCTGGGACATTTCCGGCAAATACCTGCGCGAGCCCTGGCAATGGCCACAGTTGTGGCGGGCTAATCCGCAGATTGAAAACCCCAACCTGATCTATCCCGGCGACACGCTGACGCTCAGCTACGTCAATGGCCAGCCGCGTCTGACGCTCAATCGCGGCGAGTCGCGCGGCACCATCAAACTGTCGCCACGGATTCGCACCAGCCCGGTGGCCGAGGCGATTCCGAGCATCCCACTGAAATCGATCAACAGTTTTCTGCTGAGCAACCGCATCGTCGACAAGGCCGAAGATTTCGACAAGGCGCCGTACATCGTCGCCGGCGATGCCGAACGAGTGCTCAGCGGCACCGGCGACCGTATTTACGCGCGCGGCCATTTCGACCCGAATCAACCGGTCTACGGCATCTTCCGCCAGGGCAAGGTCTACACCGATCCGCAGACCAAGGAGTTTCTCGGCATCAATGCCGACGACATCGGCGGCGGTGAAATCGTCGCGACCGAAGGCGACGTTGCCACCCTCGCCCTGCAACGCACCACGCAGGAAGTGCGCCTCGGCGACCGCTTGTTCAGCGGTGAAGAGCGCTCAATCAACTCGACCTTCATGCCCAGCGCGCCGACCACCAGCATCAACGGCGTGATCATTGACGTACCACGCGGCGTCACCCAGATCGGCGTGATGGACGTGGTCACCCTGAACAAGGGAAAACGCGACGGGCTGGTCGAAGGCAACGTACTGGAGGTGATGAAAACCGGCGAAACCGTGCGCGACCGCATCACCGGCCAACCGCTGAAAATTCCCGACGAACGTGCCGGGTTGCTGATGGTGTTCCGTACCTACGACAAACTCAGTTACGGCCTCGTCCTTAACGCATCGCGCTCGCTGGCGGTGCTCGACAAGGTGCGAAATCCGTAAGCTTGCTTCACAAGTTACCAACAGAGTTATCCACAGCTTGTTCCGAATGGTTCGGGGCTTATAACGATCAAGGATGATCCAATCATGCTGTCTGTCTGCACGTCGGTTTCGCCGGCGGAACTGGAAGCGCGTCTGCGCCTGCACCGCTTGCCGGACATCGGCCCCAAGCGTTTTACAAAATTGCTCGAAGCCTTTGGCTCGGCTTCGAAAGCCATCAGCGCACCGGCCAGTGCCTGGCGCTCGTTGGGCTTGCCAACGTCGAGTGCCGAAGCGCGCCGTAGTCCCGAGGTGCGCGATGGCGCCAGCCACGCAATGCGCTGGCTAGAGCGGCCGGAGCATCATTTGCTGATGTGGGATCAGGCAGATTACCCGGCGCTGCTGGCGCAAATTCCGGATCCGCCACCGTTGCTGTTTGTCGCCGGTGATCCGCTGATTCTCGAAAAACCGCAACTGGCGATGGTCGGCAGTCGCCGCGCTTCGCGTCCGGGAATGGACACCGCAGCGGCGTTTTCCCGCAGCTTGGCCGGGGCTGGTTTTGTCATCACCAGTGGTCTGGCACTGGGTATTGATGCCGCTGCGCATCAAGCCGCACTGGATGTCGGTGGGCTGACCGTCGGGGTACTCGGCACCGGGCTGGAAAACTTTTATCCACAGCGCAATCGACGCTTGGCCGACGCGATGATTGCGTCCGGCAGCGCGGTGCTTTCGGAGTTTCCGCTGGATGCCGGGCCGACCGCGAGCAACTTTCCCCGGCGCAACCGGATCATCAGCGGTTTGTCCCTCGGTGTGCTGGTGGTCGAGGCCAGCGTCGCCAGCGGTTCTTTGATCACGGCAAGGCTGGCGGCAGAACAGGGGCGCGAGGTTTACGCGATTCCCGGCTCGATCCATCACCCCGGCGCACGGGGCTGTCACCAGTTGATTCGCGATGGCGCGGTGCTGGTGGAAACTATCGAGCACATCCTCGAAGCGCTGCGCGGCTGGCAGCGTTTGCCGCTGTCCGCCGACACGCCGCAAGTCGATCATCCACTGCTTATGTTGCTGCACGCCGCGCCGCACACCAGCGAAGGTCTGGCCGACAGCAGCGGCTGGGCGTTACCGAAAGTGCTGGCAGCGCTGACCGAACTGGAAATGGACGGCCGCGCGGTGAGTGAAAACGGCCGCTGGTTTGCGCGGGTGAGCTAGGTTTTACAAGGAAGATCGGTAAACTGCGCGAAACCTGTTTGTGGAGAGTTTTTTCATGGTCAACAGTTGGCGTGTGCAACAAGCCGCACGAGAGATTCGCGCCGGGGCGGTGATTGCCTATCCAACCGAAGCCGTCTGGGGGCTGGGTTGCGACCCGTGGAATGAAGAAGCGGTGGATCGGCTGCTGGCGATCAAGAATCGCTCGGTCGACAAGGGCCTGATTCTGGTCGCCGACAACATTCGCCAGTTCGACTTCCTGTTCGAAGACTTCCCGCAAGAATGGCTCGATCGCATGGCCAGCACCTGGCCGGGGCCGAACACCTGGCTGGTGCCGCACCAATGCCTGCTGCCGGAATGGGTGACAGGTGTGCACGACACGGTGGCGCTGCGGGTCAGCGATCATCCGCAGGTGCGTGATCTGTGCTCGATGGTCGGGCCGCTGATTTCGACCTCGGCCAACCCGCAAGGACGTCCGGCAGCGCGCACGCGGTTGCGCGTCGAGCAGTATTTCCGGGGGCAGATTGATCTGGTGCTGGGCGGGGAATTGGGTGGGCGCAAGAACCCGAGCCCGATTCGCGATCTGGCCACGGGCAATATCGTGCGCCCGGCTTAGAACCGAGTTGCTCCCATCGCTGGCAAGCCAGCTCCCACAGGTTCGGCGTTGTACATAAAATCTATGTCCACCGAAGATTCTTGTGGGAGCTGGCTTGCCAGCGATGACGTCCTCAAGGCAACAGAATGGTCGAACCTGTGGTGCGGCGAGCCGACAACTCGGTCTGGGCTTTGGCCGCCTCAGCCAGTGAATAACGCTGACTGATATCCACCTTCAACTTGCCACTGATGATCATCTCAAACAGCTCATCGGCCATCCGCTGCAAGTTCTCGGCGTTATTGGCGTAAGTCGCCAACGTCGGTCGGGTCACGTACAGCGAGCCTTTCGCCGAAAGAATCCCCAGGTTCACCCCGTCCACCGCACCTGACGCATTACCAAAACTCACCACCAGACCGCGCGGTGCAACGCTGTCCAGCGACGTCAGCCACGTGTCTTTGCCCACACCGTCGTACACCACCGGGACCTTCTTGCCATCGGTCAGCGCCAGCACGCGTTCGGCGACGTTCTCGTGGCTGTAATCGATGGTCGCCCAAGCGCCGTTGGCCTTGGCCAGTTCAGCTTTTTCTTTCGAGCTGACGGTACCGATCAGCTTCACGCCCAGGGCCTTGGCCCATTGGCAGGCCAGCGAACCGACACCACCGGCTGCGGCGTGGAACAAAATGGTTTCGCCACCCTTCAGCTCATAGGTCTGGCGCAGCAGGTACTGCACGGTGAGGCCCTTGAGCATCACTCCGGCCGCCGTTTCGAAACTGATTTCATCCGGTAGCTTCACCAGATTGTCCTGAGGCAACACGTGAAACTCGCTGTAAGCGCCCAACGGCCCACTGCCGTACGCCACGCGATCACCGACCTTGAAACGGGTAACGCCACTGCCGACGGCATCAACCACGCCTGCACCTTCGGCGCCGAGGCCGGACGGCAACGCTGGTGGCGCATACAGACCGCTGCGGAAATAGGTGTCGATGAAATTCAGGCCGATCGCCTTGTTGACCACGCGCACTTGGTTGGGGCCGGGCGCGGCGGGTTCGTAGTCAACAAATTCGAGCACTTCGGGGCCGCCGTGGGCGCGGAACTGGATACGCTTTGCCATCTGCCTGCTCTCCTTGGGTCTTTCGTGAGCCCCCTATCCAACTCCCATGCTTGATCTTCGTCAACTGCGGCGCGCTGTTCTGCGGTGGTATGCTACGCGCCCATTTGCGTCGCCCGCCTGCGGGGCGCCGCCCGATTCAAGGTGAAGCCATGACGACCCGCACCGACGCCGTAAAGGCCTATCTGCTCGACCTGCAAGACCGCATCTGCGCCGCCCTCGAAAGCGAAGACGGCGGCACGCGCTTCGTCGAAGACGCCTGGACCCGGCCGGCTGGCGGTGGCGGTCGCACCCGCGTGATCGAGAACGGCACGCTGATCGAAAAGGGCGGCGTCAACTTCTCCCACGTCTTCGGCAGCGGTCTGCCGCCGTCCGCCAGCGCCCATCGCCCGGAATTGGCCGGTCGCGGTTTTGAAGCCCTCGGCGTGTCGCTGGTGATCCACCCGCACAACCCGCATGTGCCGACGTCTCACGCTAACGTGCGCTTTTTCATCGCCGAGAAAGAAGGTGAGGAGCCGGTCTGGTGGTTCGGCGGCGGCTTCGACCTGACTCCGTATTACGGCAACGAAGAAGACTGCATCCACTGGCATCGCGTCGCCGAACAGGCCTGCGCGCCGTTCGGCACGGACGTCTACCCGCGCTACAAAGCCTGGTGCGACACCTACTTCCACATCAAGCATCGCCACGAACCGCGCGGCATCGGCGGGCTGTTCTTCGATGACCTGAACGAGTGGGACTTCGACACAAGCTTCGCTTTCATGCGCGCGATCGGCGACGCCTACATCGATGCTTATCTGCCGATCGTGCAGCGCCGCAAAAACGCTGCGTTCACCGCGCAGCAGCGTGAATTTCAGGAATTCCGCCGTGGCCGTTACGTTGAATTCAACCTGGTGTACGACCGTGGCACGTTGTTCGGCCTGCAATCGGGCGGGCGTACCGAATCGATCCTGATGTCGCTGCCACCGCAAGTGCGCTGGGGCTACGACTGGAAAGCCGAGCCGGGCAGCGAAGAAGCGCGCCTGACCGAGTACTTCCTGCAAGACCGCGACTGGTTGGCCGAGGCCTGAGGATTTCTGATGGATCGTTACGTCGTTTTCGGTAACCCGATCGGCCACAGCAAATCGCCGATGATTCACAAGCTCTTCGCTGAACAGACCGGGCAAAGCCTCGACTACAGCACCCTGCTGGCGCCGCTCGACGATTTCATTGGCTGCGCCACGGGATTTTTCCAGGAAGGTCGCGGCGCTAACGTCACCGTGCCGTTCAAGGAAGACGCCTACCGTCTGGCCAACAGCCTCACCGCCCGAGCAGAACGTGCTGGCGCGGTGAACACCTTGAGCAAACTCGCCGACGGTTCATTGCTCGGCGACAACACTGACGGCGCCGGACTGGTGCGGGATCTGACGGTAAACGCCGGGTTCAGCCTGACCGGCAAACGCATTTTGCTGCTCGGTGCGGGCGGTGCCGTGCGTGGCGCGCTGGAGCCGTTGCTGGCGGAGCAACCGGCATCGGTGATCATCGCCAATCGCACGGTGGACAAGGCTGAGTTGCTGGCCGAGTTGTTCTGCGATCTGGGGCCTGTGTCGGCGAGCGGGTTTGACTGGTTGCGTGAGCCGGTGGACGTGATCATCAATGCGACGTCGGCGAGCCTGACCGGTGATGTACCGCCGATTGCGCCCAGCCTGATCGAGCCGGGCAAAACCCTGTGCTACGACATGATGTACGGCAAGGAACCGACGGCATTCTGCCGCTGGGCCAGCGAGCATGGCGCGGCGGTGTCGATGGATGGTTTGGGGATGTTGGCTGAGCAGGCGGCTGAGGCATTCTTCCTGTGGCGCGGTGTGCGCCCCGACACCGCGCCAGTATTGACCGAGCTACGCCGCCAACTAGCGCAATAATCCTTGTAGGAGTGAGCCTGCTCGCGATAGCGGAGTGTCAGTTGATAGGGTTTTATCTGACACTCCGCTATCGCGAGCAGGCTCACTCCTACAGGGTTATGCGGTGCTATCAGATCAATCCTCAAACCGGATCGGACATTTCTCCGGCCCTTCCAGCTTGCGCAATTCCTCCACCACCTGCGGTCGCGCCCGGCGCAAGGTCAAACTGCGACTCTGGCTGAGCAAGCGTCGCGCCTCCTGATGCAGCATCTCCACCCCCGAATAATCGATGAAGTTGATCTGCTGCGCCTCGATCACCACCCGCGCGCCGTGCATCCGTTGCAGGCGCACTTGCAGGTAATGGCTGGCGCCGAAAAAGATCGAGCCGCCAACCCGCAACACATCGTCCTCGCCGTCGCGCCAATGCTGCACGCGCGGTTGCGAGGTGCGCTTGAGATAGAAGAACAGCGACGCCAACACCCCGGCATAAATCGCCGTCTGCAATTCCAGCAGCAACGTCGCCAGGCAAGTCAGCGCCATGACCACGAACTCGGCACGGCTGACCCGCAGCAACGCGCGAATGCCGCGATGATCGACCAGGCCCCAGGCGATCAGCAGAATGCTGCCGGCCATCGCCGGAATGGGAATGTGCGAAATCAGCCCGGCGCCGAAAATCGCAAACAACGCCACCCAGATCGCTGAAAAGATCCCGGCCAATGGCGAGCAGGCGCCCGCCTCGTAGCTCAACCCAGAACGGGTAAACGATCCGGCTGACAGCGACCCGGAAAAGAACGCCCCGACGATATTCGATAAACCCTGCGCGCGAACTTCCTGATTGGCATCGAGCAACTGCTGCGAGCGTGCCGAAATCGAGCGCGCGATCGACAGGCTGGTGACCAAACCGAGCATGCCCACCGCCACAGCGCTGGGCAGCAAGCGCAGGATCAAGTCCAGATCCAGCGGCAAGCCACTGAACGGCGGCAAGCGCCCGACAAACGCGCTGACCAGATGCACATGGCCGAACATCGCCGGCCACAGCCACACCAGCAGACTGGCCAGCACCAATGTGATCAGCAGCGTCGGCCAGCGCGGCAGCAGTTGTTTCAGCACTACGCCGACCACCACCGTGGCTACGCCCAGAACTAACGACGGTTTATCCACAGCCCTGAGGTGTTGCAACAGATCCATCAAACTCGCCAGCGCCGTGGCTTTGGCCGGCAACTCCAGCCCCAGCAGGTTCGGCAATTGCCCGATGGCGATCACCACCGCCGCGCCGAGGGTGAAACCGAGCACCACCGAATGTGAGACGAAATTCACCAGCGCACCGAAGCGCAGCAGGCCGAGCAGCCATTGGAAAATCCCCGCGAGCAAGGTCAGCAGCAGGATCAGCGTGATGTAGTCCTGGGACGCCGGCACGGCCAATGGGCTGACGCTGGCGAACAGCACGATGGAAATGGCCGCTGTCGGGCCGCAGATCAGGTGCCACGATGAGCCCCACAGGCAGGCGATCAACACTGGAATGATCGCTGCGTAGAGGCCGTATTCGGGTGGGAGGCCGGCGATCAGTGCGTAGGCAATCGACTGGGGTAACGCGAGAATTGCGCCGCTGAGGCCGACGATCAGATCCCGTCCGACGCTGGCGCGGGTTTGCCGCGGTAGCCAGGTCAGGAAGGGGAAGAGAGAGTGGCGGCTGGGGAAGGCCATGGGTCCTCGCGGTTGAAATTTTTAGTTAGGGTATCAGCCCGTTACGCTGATCGTTCCCACGCTCTGCGTGGGAATGCCTCAACGGACGCTCCGCGTTCGGCTTTGAAGGGACGCGGAGCGTCCCGGGCTGCATTCCCACGCGGAGCGTGGGAACGATCACCCCACAATCAAAGCTTCGCCTTAACCGCCGCCAACGCATCCTTCCCGTCAACCGTCTTCACCCCGTCCAGCCACTTGTCCAACACTGCCGGATTGGCTTTGATCCACGCCTTCGCCGCCGCGGCATTAGTGACCTTCTTGTTCACCACCTCAGCCATGATGCTGTTCTCCATCGCCTGCGTGAACGACAGATTGGTCAGCAATTTACCCACATTCGGACACGCCTCGGCATAGCCCTTACGCGTCAACGTGAACACGCTGCCAGTATCGCCAAAATACTTCTCGCCACCCATCAGGTAATGCATCTTCAACTGCACGTTCATCGGGTGCGGCGTCCAGCCGAGGAAGGTGACGAATTTCTGTTTCTTAACCGCCCGCGACACTTCGGCCAACATCGCCTGTTCGCTGGACTCGATCAGCTTCCACTGGCCCAGGTCGAAGTCGTTCTTCTTGATGATTTCCTGCAACGAGATATTCGCCGGCGCGCCCGAGCCGATGCCGTAGATCTTCTTGTCGAACTTGTCGGCGTATTTGTTCAGGTCGGCAAAGTTATGCACACCCGCATCCCACACGTAGTCCGGAACAGCGAGGGTGAATTCGGTGCCGTCGAGGTTCTTCGCCAGTTGCGTGACGTCACCGGTGGCGACGAACTTGTCGTAGAAGCCCTGCTGCGCCGGCATCCAGTTGCCGAGGAAGACATCCACCTGGCCGTCCTTCAACCCGCCAAAGGTGATCGGCACCGCGAGGGTGTCGACTTTGGCCTTGTAGCCCATGCCGTCCAGCAGAAACCCGGTGATCGCATTGGTCGCGGCGATGTCGCTCCAGCCCGGGTCGGCCATTTTCACCGTGTCGCAACTCTGCTCGGCGAAGGCCGCAGCGCTGCTTAGCGCGAGCAGGCCAACCGTCACTACTGTGGATAACTTACGCATGGACTTCCCCTTAACATTATTGGTTTTGGCAGGGTTGTGGATAACGTGCTTTGCGCTCCAGATCATCGAGGTCGATGTGGTTGCGCATGTACTGCTGACTGGCGTCCACCAGCGGCTGGTGATCCCAGCTCTTCAGCTTGCCGATGGTTAATGCCTCGGCAAGGAAACGGCGGCGGCGCTGGCTGGCGAGTACCTCTTGGTGAATCGCCGGAATGTCCCATTTGGCCCGCGCTTCGGCGAGAAAATCGTCGAACAGCTGGCGATGTTGCGGTGATTGACCGAGTTCTTCCAGTTCGCGCGGATCGTTGCTTACGTCGAAGAGTAGGCAAGGGTCGCTTTCACTGTAGATAAATTTGTAGGCGCCGCGACGGATCATCATCAACGGGCTGACGGTGCCTTCGGCCATATATTCGCCGAACACTTCGTCGTGCCCGCCCTGCCCTTGCAGATGCGAGACCAACGAGCGGCCATCCAGTGGCAAGCCCGGCTCCAGGGTGCCGCCGGCCAGTTCCACAAAGGTCGGCAACAGGTCAGCGGTAGACACAGCCGCGCTGACCCGACCGGCACCAAATTGGCCCGGCGCACTGATCAACAACGGCACGCGGGCGGCCATTTCATACCAGTGCATTTTGTACCAGAGGCCTTTCTCGCCGAGCATGTCGCCGTGGTCACCGGAGAACACAATGATGGTGTCATCGATCAGCCCGGTTTCTTCGAGGGTTTGCAGAAGTTTGCCGACGTTGGCATCGATATAGCTGCACGCTCCGAAGTAGGCTCGGCGCGCGTCGCGGATCTTATCCACAGGCAGCGGTTTATCCCACAGGTCATAAACCTTGAGCAGGCGCTGCGAGTGCGGATCGAGTTCGTGTTGATCCGGGGTTGTAGGCAAAGGGATATCGGCATCGTCGTACAAATCCCAGAAAGCCTTGGGAATCGTGTACGGGTCGTGTGGGTGGGTCATCGATACGGTCAGGCAAAACGGCTGATCGCCATCTTCGCGTATGTGATCGAACAGGTACTGCTGCGCTTTGAACACCACCTCTTCGTCGAAATCGAGCTGGTTGGTGCGCACGCACGGCCCGGCCTGCAACACCGAGGACATGTTGTGATACCAGGTCGGCCGCACATCCGGCTCATCCCAATTCACCGCCCAACCGTAATCGGCCGGGTAGATGTCGCTGGTCAGACGCTCTTCATAACCGTGCAACTGATCCGGGCCGCAGAAATGCATCTTGCCCGACAGCGCCGTGCGGTAGCCGAGACGGCGCAAGTAGTGGGCGTAGGTCGGCACATCGGCAGGGAAATCGGCAGCGTTGTCGTAGGCGCCGATCTTGCTCGGCAACTGGCCACTGACCAGGGTGAAACGCGACGGCGCGCACAACGGGCTGTTGCAATAAGCGGCATCGAACACCACGCCTTGTTCGGCGAGGCGGGAAAGATTCGGCAGTTTGATCGGCGAAGGGCCGTAGAACGGCAACATTGGCGCGGCCATCTGATCGGCCATGATGAAAAGAATATTCTTGCGCTTCATGTGATCGCGGCATTCCATAGTGAATATTTATGCGACATTGCTGCGATCGAGCATGGAGTCCATGCTGTGTCGGGTAAAGCCCGTACCGGGCAATGACTAGGATAAGCACAGCTTATGTATGATGCTTTGGGCGATCTGTCGCTCGACCTGCTGCGCGCCTTCGAAGCCGCCGCTCGTCATCGCAGTTTTACTGCGGCGGCGGTCGAGCTGGGCACCACGCAACCGGCGATCAGTCAGCAGATCAAGCGGCTGGAGGAACAGCTCGGCACGCGGCTGTTTGATCGCATCTACCGAGGCATCGAGTTAACCGAAGTCGGTGCGATCCTTTTCGAGCAAGTTAGCTTGGGTTTGCAGAATATCGACGCAGGATTGAGCGCAATCAGCGCACAGCAACAACATGAAGTGCTGCAAGTCGCTACCGATTTCGCCTTCGCCGCGTATTGGCTGATGCCGCGTCTGCACCGCTTCCATGAGGCCAATCCCCACGTCGACGTCAGCCTGGTTACCAGCGAACGCAACCACAACATGCTGCGCACCGACATCGACGTGGCGATCCTGTTTGGCGACGGGCGCTTCAAGCAGGGCGAGAGCCATTGGTTGTTCAGCGAGGAAGTATTCCCGGTGTGCAGCCCGCAATTGCTCAAGGAACGCGCCCTGCCCTTGCCCGCTCAGGCGTTGCTGGAATTGCCGTTGTTGCACCTGCGTGGCGAAAACAGCAGCAACTGGTTTGACTGGAGCGGACTGTTTCGCGAGTTGGGTATCAGCACGCCGCCGGCGCCGGGGCAGTTGCGGTTCGACAATTACACGCTGTTGATTCAGGCGGCCATTGGCGGGCAAGGCGTGGCAATTGGCTGGCGGCACCTTGTGGATAACTTGCTGAGTCAAGGTTTGTTGTGTCGGCCGATTGCTGAAACGACGCTGTCGCGGCTGGGGTATTACGTAGTGTTGCCGCAGCGCAAACGGCGCGGGGTGTTGATTCAACAGTTTGTGGAGTGGTTGATGGAGGAGCAGGCGAGCAGCGCCGAATCCCTGAACGGGTTGGCGCTGCCTTCGATTGCGGTTTGAAGATCAAAAGATCGCAGCCTTCGGCAGCTCCTACATGGGATCTGTGGCGGCGATGAAATTGACGTGTTGGCCCACGTGCAAATTCAGCCGCAGCTCATCGGCAATGCCGACCGCTACGCGATTCAGGCGTTCCAGCGGTTCCGCCAGCCCCGGTTCAAGATTCCCGCCGACCTGACTGAAATGCTCAATCGTCAGCCCGGCCACGCCGTGGGGCGCATTGACCAGCGTCCACTGCAGCGGGCTGCTTTGCAGCGCTTCACGGATTTCCTCGGCGGCGTGGCGTTGCAGGCGATCGTCCAGTTCCGGTTCGTCGAGCACCGAGAACTCTCCTACCAAAAACAGTCGCGAAACATTCGCCGCTTGTAGGCCATCGACCAAAGCATCTACGGCTAGTACCTGCTCCACCGGCCCGAGCACCACCGAGCGTTCAACGTGATCACTGCTGAACGGCAACCCCGGCGCATCCAATAAACAGATGACCGCCAAACTGCCTGCCACACTTTGATTGACCCGCTCGGAATCGAACAGATCACCGCTTTTGGTGCGCAAACCCGGACGCGGCGCAAGCGCGGTGAGGTCGTCGAGGATAGCGATGACTTCGTGCTGACGGCGCAGCAACTCAGCCATCAACGCACCGCCCAGGCTACTCATGGCACCATAGAGCACCACTTTTACCGCCGGGGTTTCGGCATTTTTCATGGCTGATCCCTTTTGTTTTCCCTTGTATGGCGTGTGACATACGGGCAACGCCGAGGGTTCGAACCGATTCAGAGGCTTTCAGATGCAAGTGATCAAGGGTTACCACGCCCACGTCTATTTCGACGCCAGCAGCATTGGGCAGGCGCGGGATTTGTGCGAACAGGCGGCGCAGTTGTTTGCGCTGAAAATGGGCCGGGTCCACGAACGCCCGGTCGGCCCGCACCCGGACTGGAGTTGCCAACTGGCCTTCGGCCCCGAGCTGATCGGCGAGGTGTTGCCGTGGCTGGCGCTGAACCGCAAAGGCCTGGTGGTGTTTCTGCACCCGGACACTGGCGATGATTTGCTCGATCACACTGAGCACGCGATCTGGATGGGCGCCGTGCGACCGTTGGATCTGTCTATTTTTTGATCAAATGGTTTCTTCGGCTTCACTCGGCAGTTGTTCGTCCAGATGCAGCCAGGGCAGTTGGCTGTCGGTCCAGATATGCCGCTCGGCCGGCGCCAGTTCCGGGTGATCAAGGGTGGCGATGGTCACGTCGATGCTTTCCGCGCTGAGCAACGTCGCCAGCGCCAGTTGCGCGCCGCAGGTCGGGCAGAAGAACCGCGCGCAACTCTGCGACGAGTCATACCGCGACGGTGTACCCGCCAACCACTGGAAACTCGCCACCGGCACGGTGATCCACGTCGTCACAATCCCGCCGCTGACCTTGCGGCAGATCGAGCAATGACAATGGGCGATGTCCTGCAGCGCCCCGCTGAACTGATAACGAATGTGTCCACAATGGCAGCCGCCGCTGTGCAATTGGCTCATGGCTGAAGCCCTCCCTTCCCGTGCTCATTGACTCTAGTTCGCATCCGACGACCGGTTGACCGTTCATTCAAAGCTTTCTCCAGCGAAAGCTGGCTGAAAGCTTCCCCGATTAGGATCGCCCCACTTCCGGCAACAGACCGGTTGGCCAAACCGTGTGATCGCTCGCACGCAAGGCCCAATTAACAACAACAATGGTGATTCCGATGTCCTCTGTAGCCCGCCTCCTCGCTCCCACTCCGCCCGTACGTTTCGTGCTTGCCGTTCTGCGCTGATCCCTCACTG
The DNA here is from genome assembly GCF_051913165.1 of Pseudomonas sp. SM4. Classification (NCBI taxonomy): domain Bacteria; kingdom Pseudomonadati; phylum Pseudomonadota; class Gammaproteobacteria; order Pseudomonadales; family Pseudomonadaceae; genus Pseudomonas; species Pseudomonas sp. SM4. The sequence goes on from NZ_JBODOE010000009.1 coordinate 211,173, forward strand.
ATCCGCTCACTCAACTAGCCGCGCTACGCCTGGAGTATTCCCATGCTGACTTTCCTTGGCTTCGCCATGGTCATCACGTTCATGTTTTTGATCATGACCAAGCGCCTGTCCGCGCTGATTGCCCTGATCATCATCCCGATTCTGTTCGCCCTGTTCGGTGGTTTCGCCCCGAAGATCGGCCCGATGATGCTCGAAGGTATCACCAAGCTGGCGCCGACCGGCGTGATGCTGATGTTTGCCATTCTGTATTTCGCCCTGATGATCGACTCCGGCCTGTTCGACCCGGCCGTGCGCAAGATCCTCAAACTGGTCAAGGGCGACCCGTTGAAAGTTTCGGTCGGCACCGCCGTACTGGCGCTCGTCGTCTCCCTCGATGGGGACGGCGCGACCACTTATATGATCTGCGTGGCCGCCATGCTGCCGCTGTACAGCCGCATCGGCATGAGCCCGCGGATCATGGCCGGCCTGATCATTCTGGCCGGTGGCGTGATGAACATGACCCCGTGGGGTGGCCCGACCGCCCGTGCCGCGAGTGCGTTGCATGTCGATCCGTCGGACATTTTCGTGCCGATGATCCCGGCGATGGCCGCCGGCGTCGTGGCGATCCTGCTGATTGCCTACTTCTACGGCAAACGTGAACGTGCGCGTCTGGGTGAGCTGCACCTGATCGGCGACGAAATCGATCACAGCGAAATCAGCGTGTCGCAGTTCCCGGATGCCCGCCGTCCGAAACTGATCTGGTTCAACGCCCTGCTGACCCTGGCGCTGATGTGCACGCTGATCGCTGGCCTGCTGCCACTGCCGGTGCTGTTCATGGTCGCGTTCAGTATCGCGATGATCGTCAACTACCCGTGCCTGCAGATGCAGAAGGACCGCGTCGCGGCCCACGCCGGCAGCGTGCTGTCAGTGGTCAGTCTGATTTTCGCTGCAGGTATCTTCACCGGTATCCTCTCCGGAACAGGCATGGTCGACGCCATGTCGAAAAGTCTGCTGGCAGTGATTCCGGACTTCCTCGGCCCGTACCTGGCGGTGATCACGGCGCTGGTGAGCATGCCGTTCACGTTCTTCATGTCGAACGACGCGTTCTACTACGGCGTGCTGCCGGTGCTCTCCGAAGCGGCCAGCCATTACGGCATCACTGCCGTGGAAATGGCCCGTGCCTCGATCGTCGGTCAGCCCGTCCACTTGCTGAGTCCGTTGGTACCGTCGACGTACCTGCTGGTGGCGCTGGCCGGTATCGAGTTCGGTGACCATCAACGCTTTACCCTGAAATGGGCCGTGCTGGTGTGCCTGTGCATCCTGGTTGCAGCCCTGCTGTTGGGGACTTTCCCGCTGTTCAGCACGTTGTAACGGCATCAACTCACCAGGCGCCAGCTGCTGGCTGGCGTTCTGGTTTAACACACGCTCAAAGGAATACACATGGAATGGCTGACCAACCCCGAAATCTGGGTTGCCTTCTTTACCCTGACGGCCCTGGAGATTGTCCTCGGCATCGATAACATCATCATGATTTCGATCCTGGTCAGCCGCATGCCCAAGCACATGCAGCAGCGCACCCGGATTTTCGGACTTGGCCTGGCAATGATCACCCGGATCATGTTGCTGCTGTCGATCACCTGGGTCATGCGCCTCACCGCCGACCTGTTCGAAGTGTTCGGCCAGGGCATTTCCGGCCGCGACCTGATCCTGTTCTTCGGTGGCCTGTTCCTGCTGTGGAAGAGCTCGCAAGAGATGTACCACGCGCTGGAAGGCGAAGACGAAAGCGACGATTCGCCTGGCGGCAAGGGCGGCAACTTCCTCTACACCATCATCCAGATCGCGATCATCGACATCGTCTTCTCGCTGGATTCGGTGATCACGGCGGTGGGCATGGTCTCCCATGTGCCGGTGATGGTCGCCGCGATCATTGTGGCGGTGCTGGTGATGATGCTGGCGTCGGGCAAGATCAGTGAGTTCATCGACAAGCACCCGTCGTTGAAGATGCTGGCGCTGTCGTTCCTGCTGGTGGTCGGTACCGTGCTGATTGCCGAGTCGTTCGACGTGCATGTACCGAAAGGCTATGTCTACTTCGCCATGGCGTTCTCGCTGGCGGTCGAGGCGATCAACATCAAGTTGCGCGGCGCGATGGCCAAGAAGAAAAAGCAGCAGGACCCGGTGAAACTGCGCAAGGACATCCCGGGCCAGTAACCCATACGCCACACCCCTGTAGGAGTGAGCCTGCTCGCGATGGCGGCCTGTCAGTCAACAACAATGTTGAAGCTGATGGCCCTATCGCGAGCAGGCTCACTCCTGCATTTGTTTTGGGCTATATCCAGACTTTTTTGTACCCGCAAAAACCTGTGGCGAGGGGATTTATCCCCGATGGACTGCGCAGCAGTCCCCTGCTTTTGGGTTAAACAACGGGGGCCGCTGCGCGACCCATCGGGGATAAATCCCCTCGCCACAGGATCATTGGTGGATTCGAAATCTGAAGGGTGGATGAAGCGCTTTTCATGACACTTTTGTTTCAATCAACACTTTAGCTGTGCAATGCTGGCGCCCAGTCCGTTAGCCAACTACAGCTTAAGTATCAAAAACGTAGAAACCGCGCGGTACCGTCAACTTGCCTCTCTGAGGCACTGCTATTACAGGGGGTCTGCATGCTCACCCTGCTCAATCTGCTTTCCGCCGTCGCCCTGCTGATCTGGGGCACGCACATCGTCCGAACCGGCATCCTGCGGGTGTACGGCACCAATCTGCGCCATGTGATTGGCCAGAACATGTCCAAGCGCTGGCTCGCGTTCGTCGCCGGCATCGTCGTCACCGCCATGGTGCAAAGCAGCAACGCCACGGCGATGCTCGTCACCTCATTCGTCGGTCAGGGCCTGATGGCGCTGACCCCGGCGCTGGCGACCATGCTCGGCGCCGATGTCGGTACCGCGCTGATGGCGCGGGTGCTTACGTTCGACCTGTCGTGGCTGTCGCCGCTGCTGATTTTCCTCGGGGTGATTTTCTTTCTGTCGCGCAAACAGACGCGCCTCGGACAAATGGGCCGGGTGTCCATTGGTCTGGGGCTGATCATTCTTGCGCTGCAATTGATCGTCGAGGCCGCCGCGCCGATCACCCACGCGCAAGGGGTGAAGGTGATTTTCGCCTCGCTGACCGGCGACATCCTTCTCGACGCCTTGGTCGGCGCGCTGTTCGCGATGATTTCCTACTCCAGCCTTGCCGCGGTGCTGCTGACCGCCACACTGGCCGGCGCAGCGGTAATCAGCTTGCCGGTGGCGATCGGTCTGGTAATCGGCGCCAACATCGGCAGCGGCGTGCTGGCGTTCATGAGCACCAGCATGCAGAACGCCGCCGGCCGGCAAGTGGCGCTGGGCAGCCTGTTGTACAAACTGATCGGCCTGCTGCTGATCATCCCGGTGCTCGACCCGCTGGTGCACTGGATCGACAGTCTCGATTTCAGCCCGCAGGAAATGGTCATCGGCTTCCACCTGCTCTACAACACCGCGCGCTGCCTGATTCTGCTGCCGAGCGTCGGGCCGATGGCACGTCTGTGCGCTTGGCTGCTGCCGGAGCGCCCGGAGGTCAACGGCACCGCCAAGCCGCGTCACCTCGACGCCACCGCGCTGGTCACGCCGAGTCTGGCGCTGGCCAACGCCGCGCGGGAGACCCTGCGCATGGGTGATCTGCTGGAGAACATGCTCGACGCCACCCTCGATGTCTTGCGCGGCAAGCAGACCGCCGTCACTCAGGAGATACGCCGGCTGACCGACGACGTCGAAGCGTTGTACAGCGCGATCAAGCTGTACCTGGCGCAGATGCCCCGCGAGGATCTCGGCGAGCAGGACAGTCGGCGCTGGGCGGAGATCATCGAGCTGGCGATCAACCTGAAACTCGCCGCCGACCTGATCGAACGCATGCTGCGCAAAATCCAGCAGCAGAAGACCTCGCAGCGTCGCTCGTTTTCCGAGGAAGGCCTGGAGGATCTGGCCGGGTTGCAGCAGCAATTGATCTCCAACTTGCGTTTGGGCCTGTCGGTATTCCTCAGCGGTGATCGTGAAAGCGCTCGCCAGTTGCTGCGTGAGAAACGCCGTTTCCGCGCACAGGAGCGCCGTTTGGCCCATGCGCATGTCAGCCGTTTGCAACGCAAGATCGTGCAGAGTATCGAGACCAGTTCGCTGCACCTGGAGTTGATTGCCGACATGAAGCGGCTCAATTCGCTGTTTTGCGGCAGTGCGTATGTGGTGCTGGAAACCGCGGACACTGGGGCGCTGGCGGCGGATGATATTGCCGACATTACGCATTCGCCTTGAACGTCTGGGGCCAGGGTCAGTCAGTAACACAGAGTTCAGTCTCAAGGGCCCCATCGCTGGCAAGCCAGCTCCCACAGGGTTTTGTGAGCAACCAAAATCCTTGTGGGAGCTGGCTTGCCAGCGATGGGGCACTGACTGACGACACGGATCTCCAAATCAGCCGTATGGAAGCCTGTTATGCGTTGCCTGTTGTTCGCCTGTCTGTTGCTCGGTTCCCTGCCTGCCTTTGCCCTGGATCGCTTTCAGGTCGAAGGCTATGCGCTGCCCAACGGTTTGCAGCTGATGCTCAAACCCGGCACCGAACGTGGGCATGTGGCGATTCGCTTGGTGGTCGGCGTCGGCCTTGATGATTTCGAATGCGCGGACAAAGAGCTGCCGCACCTGCTCGAACACCTGCTGTTCAGCGGCATCGACGCCACGGGCGAAGGTGGTCTGGAAGAACGTATGCAGGCGCTGGGCGGTGACTGGAATGCCTTTACCAGCAACGCCGACACCACCTTCGTCATCGAAGCCCCGGCGAAGAACCAGCGCAAGGTGCTCGACCTGCTGCTCGACCTGCTGACCCAGACGCGCATCGACGATAACGCGATCAACGCCGCCAAACGCGTGGTCGAACGCGAGGACGGTGGCCATTACACCCGTTTGCAGCGCTTCCTTGATCGGCAGGATCTTGGCCACACCGCGAGCAATCAGCTCGCCGTCGAGCTGGGCCTGAAATGCCCGCAACGCGCCGAAGTCGGTCACCTGACTCAGGAACAACTGGAGAAGGTGCGCAAGGCCTGGTACGCGCCGAACAATATGACGCTGATCGTCGTCGGCGAACTCGACAAGCTGCTGCCGGCCTACCTGGAACGCACCTGGGGCGCGCTCGAAGCGGTCGATCCGAGCGAGCATCGACCGCTGCCGGACATTCGCACCAGCGCCGCCCATGAACGCACCCTCACCCGTGGCTTCATCGGCGACAGCGCCAAGCTGCACTGGCTGGTGCCGGAACCGGTGATTGACGATCAGTACGACCAGACCTTCGACATCCTCAAGGATTATCTGGATTGGGCGCTGTATCGGCAGATCCGCCTCAATCATGGCTTGTCGTACGGGCCGTGGGCCGAGCGCGAAGTGTTTGGCGGTGTTGGTTTCATGAGCCTGAACGCTGATCTCGATCGTGATGACGTCGACGAAGCCATCCAGGTGCTGGAAGACCTCAAGGCCGATCTGCTGAAAAACGGCCTCGACCCGGACACCTTCGCGCGGATCAAACAGGCCGCGATCGCCCATCAGGCGTGGTCGGTGCAGGGTAATAGCGCGATGGCGGATTATTACTGGAGCGCGCTGGGCGATTACGAGGACGGCCGTTTTGCCAACCCGGCCCGCGAGCTGCAAGGGGTGTCGCTGGAGGCGGCGAACAAAGCCATGCGTGAATTGCTGTTGCAGCCGGGGTATTTGCGGATCGAGAAGCCGTTGATCAGTGATGATCAGGTGTTGTGGTTGAGTGCGGGTGGAATCGGTGTGTTGCTGCTGATTCTGATCGGCTGGCGTTTGCACCACCGCCGCCGGCCGGCCGAACACTAACCCTGTAGGAGTGAGCCTGCTCGCGATAGCGGTCTTTCAGTCACCATTGCTTCGGCTGATACACCGCTATCGCGAGCAGGCTCACTCCTACAAGGGAATGCGTTGGTTTTAAGTGACCGGCAGCCTCGCCACATCGCCCGGCGGGCGCTACTCTGTCGAGGTTTTTTCCTATCCAGTTGTGAACCGCCCACATGCCGAAAATACAGCTCCTGATCCAGCGCATTCTCGAACTGATGAAGCGCTATCCCGGGGTCATTGCGCTTGGCGGTTTCATCTCCGGCGTCGGCAGTTTCATCATGGTCGATCGTCAGCAGGGGCTGGCGAGCTGGATCACGGTGATCATGCTGCTCAGCTGGATCTGGCTGATGCTGGAAAACACCCTCACCGGCCTCTTCACCCGCATCTTCAAACGCGAGATTCCCCAGCCGCTGCTGCGTTACGCGACGCAGATGATCCATCAGGAAAGCCTGTTTTTCGTCCTGCCGTTCTTCTTCATCACCACGACGTGGAACAGCGGCCAGTTGTTCTTCACCGGCCTGCTCAGCGTCGCGGCGCTGATCTCGATTGTCGATCCGCTCTACTACAAATGGCTGGCGCCACGGCGCTGGGCTTTTCTGGCGCTGCACACACTGACGTTGTTCGCCGCCCTGCTCACCGCGTTGCCGGTGATCATGCACCTGACCACGGCGCAGAGCTTCAAATGGGCGCTGGGTATTGCCGTGCTGCTGTCGTTCCCCAGCCTGGCGTCGATCTTCCCGATCCGCACGCTGCGCAATGCGCTGGCGATCCTGTGCATCACCGTCGGCATTGGCGGCGTCGGTTGGGCGCTGCGTTCGTGGGTGCCGCCGGCGACGCTGTGGATGACCGACGTGGCGATCAGCACGCAAATGCAGGATCGCACCCCCGGTGCCAGCCTCGACACGGTCAGCGCCGAGCAGATTCGTGGCGATGGCCTCTACGCCTACACCGCGATCAACGCGCCACGCGGGCTCGATGAGCGGATTTATCACGTCTGGCAGTTCAACGGCAAAGAGGTCGATCGCATCGCCCTCGATATCCATGGCGGGCGCAAGGAAGGCTACCGGGCGTGGACGCACAAGCAGAATTTCCCTGGCAACCCGGCGGGCAAATGGCAGGTGCGGGTGCTGACCGAGGATGGCCAGGTGATCGGCGTGCTGCGCTTCGAAGTCACCGACAGCACAGCGATCAAAGAAAAGTAATCCGGTTCGTGCTATTACGTTAGTTCGCATAAAGGCCGAACAAGCACGGAGCTTATGACCAGCAGCTCGATCAGCGGCAATGCCCAACTGGACACGTCGTTCAGCCCTGCCCGCCTGCGGGTCACCGGGGACTGGACGCTTGCCCATTACGCCGAGCTCAAGCAACTGAGCGAAAAGCTCCACGGCCAGTACGACGCCAATACCGAGATCGACCTCAACAGCCTCGGCGCACTCGACACCGCGGGCGCTTCGCTGCTGGTCGAACTGCTCGGCTCCGAGCGCCTCGGTAAATCTGCCGAGCACCCTGATTGCACGATCTCCACCGCCGACCGCGCGCTGCTGCAAACCGTGTATCGCTCGATGACCGACTTCTGCGTGCCAATCAAGGAGCCGGAAATCAGCGTCAGCGTGCAGTTGCTGACGCGCATCGGCCGCGCTGTCGACACCATCTGGCAAGACACCCTGCAACTCCTCGGTTTCATCGGCCTGATCCTGGAAACCATCGCTCGCAGTCTGTTCCGGCCCAAGCGCTGGCGCATCACGCCAATGATTGCGCACATCGAGCAGACTGGCCTCGACGCTGCACCCATCGTGGCACTGCTGACCTTTCTGGTCGGCGCGGTGGTGGCGTTTCTCGGCGCGACGGTGCTGGCCAGTTTCGGCGCGACGATTTTTACCGTGGATCTGGTCGGTTTCTCGTTTTTGCGGGAATTCGGCGTGTTGCTGACGGCGATCCTCATGGCCGGGCGCACCGCCAGTGCCTTTACCGCGCAAATCGGCTCGATGAAGGCGAACGAGGAAATCGACGCGATCCGCACCCTCGGCCTCGACCCGATGGAGTTGCTGGTGGTGCCGCGCGTGCTGGCGATGCTGGTGGCACTGCCGATGCTGACCTTTCTCGCGATGCTCTGCGGGATTATCGGTGGCGGCGTGGTCTGCGCGGTGTCGCTGGATATCTCGCCGGCGATGTTCCTGACGCTGTTGCAGTCGGACATCGGCGTTCAGCACTTTCTGGTCGGCTTGGTAAAAGCGCCGATTTTCGCCTTCATCATTGCCGCGATTGGTTGCCTGGAAGGCTTCAAGGTCAGCGGCAGCGCCGAGTCGGTCGGCGCGCACACGACGTCTGCCGTGGTGCAGTCGATTTTCGTGGTGATCGTGCTCGACGCGGTGGCCGCACTGTTCTTCATGGAGATGGGCTGGTGAGTCGTCTACCCCGCGCGCCCTCGGAGGCGGTGATTGAAGTCCGTGGCCTGTGCAATCGCTTCGGCAGCCAGAGCGTGCACGAGAACCTCGATCTGGATTTGTACAAAGGCGAGATTCTTGCCGTGGTCGGTGGTTCCGGCAGCGGCAAATCGGTGCTGCTGCGCAGCATTGTCGGTTTGCGCCGGCCCAGCGAAGGCATCGTCAAAGTGTTCGGTAAGAACCTGCCGAGCCTGTCCGAGCATGAGCGCTCGTTGGTCGAACGCCGCTTCGGTGTGTTGTTCCAGAAGGGCGCGCTGTTTTCCTCGCTGACCGTCACCGAGAACGTCGCCCTGCCCCTTATCGAACACGCCGGCCTCAGCCGTAACGACGCCGAACATTTGGCCGCCGTGAAGCTGGCGTTGGCCGGGCTGCCATTGTCGGCGGCGGATAAATATCCTTCGTCGCTGTCCGGCGGCATGATCAAGCGCGCTGCTCTGGCCCGTGCCTTGGCGCTGGATCCGGACATCCTGTTCCTCGACGAACCCACCGCCGGCCTCGATCCGATTGGCGCGGCGCAGTTCGATCAATTGATCCTGACCCTGCGCGATGCGCTCGGCCTCAGCGTGTTTCTGGTGACCCACGACCTCGACACGCTCTACACCATCACCGATCGCGTGGCGGTGCTGGCGCAGAAGAAAGTCCTGGTCGCCGGCCCGATCGACGTCGTTTCGGAAACCGACGACGCGTGGATTCACGAATACTTCCACGGCCCGCGCGGTCGCTCGGCGCTGGACGCCGCCAAATTGCTCAACGAGGTCTGACATGGAAACCCGAGCGCATCATGTATTGATCGGCCTGTTCACCGTGATTGTGGTGGCAGGCGCCCTGCTCTTCGGTCTGTTCCTGGCCAAGTCCAGTGTCGACACCGAGTTCAAGGATTACGAGATTGTCTTCAGCGAGGCAGTCAGTGGCCTGTCCAAGGGCAGCCCGGTGCAGTACAGCGGGATCAAGGTCGGCGATGTGATCAATTTGCGCCTTGATCCGAAAGACCCACGGCGGGTGCTGGCGCGGATTCGTCTGGCCGGTGACACCCCGGTCAAGGAAGACACCCAGGCGAAACTGGCACTGGCCGGGATCACCGGCACGTCGATCATCCAGCTCAGCGGTGGTACGCCCGAAAGCCCGAAACTGACCGGCCATGACGGCAAACTGCCGCTGATTGTCGCCTCGCCTTCGCCGATTTCGCGTTTGCTCAATGACAGCAACGATTTGATGACCGGCATCAGCGCGCTGCTGCAGAACGCCAATCAGATGTTCTCCCCAGAGAACGTTGAGCGCGTCAGCAAGACCCTCGCCCACCTGGAGCAAACCACCGGCACCATCAACGATCAACGCGGCGACATCAAACAGGCGATGCAGCAACTGGCGACCGTTGGCAAACAGGCCGGCAGCATGCTCGAACAGACTTCGCTGCTGATGCGCAACGCCAACGGCCTGATCAACGATCAAGGCAAGCAAGCACTGGGCAGCGCCGAGCAGGCGATGAAGTCGCTGGAGCAAAGCACCGCGACCATCAGCACCTTGCTCAGCAAAAACGAAAACTCCCTCGACAACGGCATGCAGGGCCTCAATGGCCTGGCCCCGGCGATCCGCGAACTGCGCGAGACGCTGACTTCGTTGCGAGCCATTTCGCAACGCCTTGAGGCCAACCCCAGCGGCTACTTGCTGGGCCGTGACAAGAACAAGGAATTCACGCCATGAAGCTGACTCGCCTCGCCCTTCTCGCCGCCGGCATTTCCCTGATCAGCGCATGCTCGATTTTGCCCAAATCCGAGCCTTCGGATGTCTATCGCCTGCCGACCGCACAGGCGCCCGCCTCGGCCAGTTCGGCGGCAGCACAGCATTGGTCGTTGCGACTGAACAAGTTGCAGGCCAGTGAGGCTTTGAACAGGCCGACGATTGCGGTGATCCCGCAGGGTGACGTGATCAGCAGCTACAAGGGCTCGCGCTGGAGTGACCCGGCGCCGGTGCTGGTGCGTAATCGTCTGCTGGATGGGTTTGCGCGTGATGGCCGGGTGACGTTGCTCAGTACCGATGACAGCAACTTTGCGGCGGATCTCGAATTGGGCGGGAGTTTGCAGGCGTTTCAGACCGAGTATCAGGGATCGCAGGCCAGCGTCGTGGTGCGGGTCGATGCGTTGCTGGTGCGCGGTTATGACCAGCGGATTCTGGCCAGTCGGCGCTTTGAAGAGCGTCAGCCTCTGAGTGATGTGCAGGTGCCGGCGGTGGTCGCAGGCTTTGGCCAGGCCAGTGATCGCCTGACCGCTAAAGTCGTGGCCTGGGCCGTCGACCAAGGCCAGAAACTCGCTCCCCCAAAACCCTAAGCCCAACACAAAACCCCTGTAGGAGTGAGCCTGCTCGCGATAGCGGTGTATCAGTCACCGATGATGGCGATTGATAAACCGCTATCGCGAGCAGGCTCACTCCTACAGTTTTGATCTGTGGTTAGCCGAAGAACCAGTAGCAGACAAAGATAGCGCCAACGACGCCGGCAAACTCCGCCAGCAACGCACACCCCACCGCATGCCGCGCTCGCTGAATGCCCACCGCACCGAAATACACCGCCAACACATAGAACGTGGTCTCGGTACTGCCCTGAATCGTCGCGGCGACCAACGCCGGGAAGCTGTCGACCCCCGAGGTCTTCATGGTCTCGATCAACATCGCTCGCGCCGCACTGCCGGAGAACGGTTTGACCATCGCCGTTGGCAACGCATCGACAAACCGCGTGTCCCAACCGGCCCACTCGACCAGATGGCGAATACCGTCCAGCCCGAAGTCCAGCGCCCCGGAAGCACGCAGTACGCCAACCGCACAGAGCATCGCCACCAGATACGGCAGCAGATTCTTCGCCACGTCGAAGCCTTCTTTGGCGCCTTCGACAAACGCCTCGTAAACCTTCACTTTCTTTAACGCGCCGATCAGCAAAAACAGCATAATCAACCCAAACAGCGTGAGATTGCCGAGGATCGACGACAATCCCGCCAAAGCCGTCGCCGAAAGCGTGCCGAGCAGTGCCATGAACCCACCGAGGATCAACGCACCGGGAATCAAATAGGCCAACACCACCGGATCCCAGATCCGCAGGCGCTGCATGAACGCCACTGAGAGGAAGCCGACAATCGTCGAGCAACTGGTCGCCAACAGAATCGGCAGGAACACCAGCGTCGGGTCCGGCGCACCTTGCTGGGCGCGGTACATGAAGATCGTTACCGGCAGCAGCGTCAGGGAGGAGGCGTTGAGCACCAGGAAGAGGATTTGCGCGTTACTGGCGATGGTCGCGCTGGGATTGAGCTCCTGCAGCGCCTTCATGGCTTTCAGGCCGATTGGCGTCGCGGCGTTGTCGAGGCCGAGACCGTTGGCAGCGAAGTTCAGGGTGATCAGGCCAAGGGCAGGGTGACCCGCCGGGACTTCCGGCATCAGCCGCAGGAACAGCGGGCCGAGCACCTTGGCCAGCCATTCGACGATCCCGGCCTTCTCGGCAATGCGCAGAAAGCCCAGCCACAGGGTGAGGGTGCCGAACAGCAGCACCATGACTTCGACCGAGAGCTTGGCCATGACGAAAATGCTCTCCACCATCGCCGCAAAGATCCCGGCGTTGCCGCCGATCAGCCACTGCGCCAGCGCCGATACGGCTGCCACGATGAAGAAGCCAAGCCACAGGCCATTAAGCATCAGTCAAATCCCCCGAAGAATGCCGCGAATGATAGCGGGGTCGCCAGAAACGACAAACCCCGGATTTCTCCGGGGTTCGTCTACAGGCTCGTGGCCCCAATCTCATGTAGGAGCTGCCGAAGGCTGCGATCTTTTGATTTTGTTTTTTTAAAGCAAGATCAACAGATCGCAGCCTGCGGCAGCTCCTACAGGGGTGTGTCAGTTTTTCGAGATTTCGCCCGCTGGCAGTTGGGTCTTGCTGCGCCAGTGTGGCAGGGAATTCCAGTAGCGCTCGCCCTTGGCGTCGTCGTACATGCCTTCCCAGCGCGAGATAACCAACACGGCCAGCGCGTTACCAATCACGTTCAGCGCAGTACGGGCCATGTCCATGACGCGGTCGACACCGGCGATGAACGCCAGACCTTCCAGCGGAATACCGACGCTGCCCAGGGTGGCCAGCAACACCACGAAGGACACGCCCGGTACGCCGGCGATGCCTTTGGAGGTGACCATCAGGGTCAGCACCAGCAGCAATTGCTGGCTGATCGACAGGTCGATGCCGTACAGCTGCGCGATGAAGATTGCCGCGATCGATTGGTACAGGGTCGAACCGTCGAGGTTGAACGAGTAACCGGTCGGCACCACGAAGCTGCAGATGGCTTTCGGTGCGCCGTAGGCTTCCATCTTCTCGATCACGCGCGGCAGCACGGTTTCCGAGGAGGCGGTGGAGTAGGCCAGCACCAGCTCATCCTTGAAGATGCGCATCAGCTTGAACACCGAGAAACCGAACATCTTGGCGATCAGGCCCAGCACCACGAAGGCGAAGAAGGCGATGGCGAAGTAAACCAGGATCACCAGCTTGGCCAGCGGCACCAGCGAGGCGAAGCCGAAGTTGGCGACGGTCACCGCGATCAGGGCGAACACGCCGATTGGCGCATAGTTCATGATCATGTGGGTGACTTTGAACATGCTTTCCGAAACGCCCTGGAACATCTTCACCAGCGGCTCGCGCAGGTCCGACTGCAGGCTCGACAGACCGAGACCGAACAGCACGGAGAAGAAGATGATCGGCAGCATTTCGCCGCGGGCCATGGCCGCGAAGATGTTCGACGGGATCAGGTTAAGGATGGTCTCGATGAACGCGTGTTCATGCTGTACCTCGGCGGCAGTCGCCTGGTACTTGGAAATGTCCACCGTGCCCAGCGTGCTCATGTCGATGCCGGCACCCGGATGGAACAGGTTGGCCAGCAGCAGGCCGACGACGATGGCGATGGTGGTGACGATTTCGAAATAGATAATCGTCTTCAGGCCGATACGCCCAAGCTTCTTGGCGTCGCCCACGCCGGCGATGCCGACAATCAGGGAAGAGATGACGATCGGGATCACGATCATCTTGATCAGACGGATAAAGATATCGCCTGCCGGTTGCAGGACGTTGCTGATCCACCAGGCTTTTTCGGCACTGAAGTGGTTGAGCAACGCACCAATTGCAATACCCAAAACCAGACCGATGAGGATCTGCCAGGCGAGGCTAATTTTTGCCTTCTTCATTATCTTTACCCTTACTTGCGTTTGACTCAGGCACATGCAGGAACTGGAACGCTCTTTAGCGGAAAAGTCTGTGCATCTGCCTCCGTATAAGGTGCCCCGAAGCGTGTGTTTACGGCTCTTCGGCAGGCGAAAAAAGGCGCAACTATTCCGATGCAAGGTTGCGCCGTCTAATGCCGTAAACGCCTACCCTATGCCGAATCGGCATGAGCTTTTTTAATTGAAACTGGCGTCCCAACCGGTTCGATTGTGACATTTCGGCCGGCATAAGTGCCGTGAACCGGCCATCACAGCGTAGGTTGGTTATTTTTTGAACGAGAAAAATCAGCGAAAAATTTAGGAAAAAGCCTACGTGGGAAGCCTAGAAGTCCCACTGTTTAAAAGGTTTCTTTGTCGATATACGGTCGCCAGGAAACACCGCGTAATGTTTTCGCGCGCAGTGTCGACGATAAAAAAGGCGAGCTGGACGCTCTGGATCAATGTTTTGCTGAAAAGGAAGCTCAACGCAAGTCCGTCGATCTGCTGTGAGTCGGCGAACCTGCGATGCAGCTTTTACTTGCCCTGACCCGGCCCTCGCGCAGGCACTCCCTGTACCCGTAGGTCACTCCGACCCTGTAACAGTCAGAACGTCCCGGCCCCTTGGTCATGCGCCGAGCCTCCTCGGATCGGTGCAATGGAAGGCAGCAGGGGCTGCTGCCTTCATGTTCAATACCAGTTCGGATCTTTCTTCAGGGTTTCCATCAGCAGATCCTGCATGCCCTGATCGGGTTTGCCGAGGAAGCGGTAGGTGGCATGTCGCGTGGGCGACTTGTCGGCCGGCAGTCCTTCGGGCACATCGACGAGCATGGCGTAAGCGTCTTTCTTGTCGAAACTGAAGGCGACGATCAAACGGTGGTTGAGGCACTTGTCCGCAGATTCGCAGAGCGGCCCGACCAGATATTGATCGCCGTCTTCAGTCACGGCATTCATCTGTTGGTCTGGCGTGCCGGACAGGTTCATTACCCATTCCGGCAGGCGTTCTTCCTTCTTCACCACGCCTTCCCAAGTTTCGCGATATTGCGGGTCGGAACTCAACAGTTCGTTGACCCGCGCCTGGCCATCGTTGGCCGCCATCGCCATGGCACTACCGCCCAGAAGCAGGGCGGCTGCCAGTGTTTTTAAAACAGTCATCGTTAACCTCGGCCGCGACGGCCAAAGAAGAAGGAAGCGATGAACATCACCAGGAACACGACAAAGAGAATCTTGGCGATACCCGTGGCGGTGCCCGCGATACCACCGAAGCCCAGTACTGCAGCGATGATGGCAATGATCAAGAATGTGATTGCCCAGCTCAACATGGTGATTCTCCTTACTTCTCTATTTAGGGATATTGCGTGTTCCGGCGCATCGCGCCTGAATCCGTTTGTTCAATCAGAAAACCCAGCGCTCTTCACGTGGCATTTGATCCAGTGGCTGCGCCTGATCGACATCGACCATGCGCATCGTCGCGTTGTCATCCTGGACACTGCTGCTGACAGCGCTGAAATGACTCTGGGTCGCGTGCTGCATGGAAATCAGCGGTGCTTCCGGCTGCTGGCTGTTTTCCCAGCGCAGGTATTGCTGGCAAGCAATCAGGGTGATCAACAGCGCAAGTACGCCAAACAGAGCTTGTTGCAGATGCAGTGGCGAGATGCGTACTTGAGCGGCGCGTTGGCGAGTCATCCTGGGTTCCTCACTCTTATTCGGTTGGGGCAGATCTGATCTGCCCGGGCTGAATGAGTTATTGCAGCCTGCATGCCAGTTTTTTCATTGAAAAATATCTAATAAAATCAATGACTTAAAATAGATGCAAAAAGAGTTGGCGACGCATCCTGCACGATGGGTCGTCTGGGATCGTGCGCAATGCACGATTTTTTCGTAGGAGAATTCATTCTTATGGAATTGAGAGCAGGGCGCAGATGTCAGAAAAGGACGCAGGCAATGTCCTGTAAACCGCTGATTGTTTAAAAAACCAACAAAATCAACGTATTGGCCGTAATGGCAGGAGAGAGCTACCCTCCTATGGCTGGCATCGTTCAGAATCAACCATGCAACTTGCCCGATTTTTCCGGGACTAACCTCAGACCAATCACTATGGAGCGTAGGAAAAATGGAATCTGCCACTGAGCATCAAGGCCGCATTCTGCTGGTGGACGACGAATCCGCCATCCTGCGTACCTTCCGTTATTGCCTTGAAGACGAAGGCTATACGGTGGCTACCGCCAACAGCGCGGCTCAGGCCGACGCACTGCTGCAACGCCAGGTCTTCGATTTGTGCTTCCTTGATTTACGCTTGGGCGAAGACAACGGTCTCGATGTACTGGCGCAAATGCGCATTCAGGCACCGTGGATGCGCGTGGTGATCGTCACCGCGCATTCGGCTGTCGATACCGCTGTGGATGCTATTCAGGCGGGCGCCGCTGATTATCTGGTCAAGCCGTGCAGCCCTGATCAGCTGCGTCTGGCTACCGCCAAGCAGCTGGAAGTGCGCCAGTTGTCGGCGCGCCTCGAAGCGCTTGAAGGCGAGATCCGTAAACCGAAGGACGGTCTCGACTCCCACAGCCCGGCGATGAAGGTCGTCCTGGAAACCGCGCGCCAAGTCGCGGGCACCGACGCCAACATTCTTATCCTTGGTGAATCCGGCACCGGTAAAGGTGAGCTGGCCCGTGCGATTCACGGCTGGAGCAAGCGCGAGAAGAAATCCTGCGTGACCATCAACTGCCCGTCGCTGACCGCAGAGCTGATGGAAAGCGAGCTGTTCGGTCACAGCCGTGGTGCGTTTACCGGGGCCAGCGAAAGTACGCTGGGTCGAGTCAACCAGGCCGACGGCGGTACGCTGTTTCTCGACGAGATCGGCGATTTTCCGCTGACATTGCAGCCAAAGTTGCTGCGCTTCATTCAAGACAAGGAATACGAACGCGTAGGTGACCCGGTCACCCGTCGCGCCGACGTGCGTATTTTGGCGGCGACCAACCTCAATCTGGAGGACATGGTCCGTGACGGTCGTTTCCGTGAAGACCTGCTGTATCGCCTGAACGTCATTACCCTGCACCTGCCGCCGTTGCGCGAGCGTGCCGAGGACATCCTCACGCTGGCTGATCGCTTTCTGGCGCGCTTCGTTAAAGAGTACGCACGTCCGGCGCGTGGGTTCAGCGACGAGGCTCGCGAGGCACTGCTCGGCTACCGCTGGCCGGGCAACATTCGTGAGCTGCGCAACGTGGTCGAGCGCGCGAGCATCATCTGCCCGCAGGAGCGCGTGGAGATCAGCCATCTCGGCATGGCCGAGCAACCGGCCAACAACGCGCCTCGGGTCGGCGCCGCGCTGAGTCTGGACGAGTTGGAAAAAGCCCACATCGGCGCGGTTCTCGCCACCGCCGGCACCTTGGATCAAGCAGCGAAAACCCTCGGCATCGACGCCTCGACCCTGTATCGCAAGCGCAAGCAGTACAACCTGTGAGTGCCGGGCGATGAAACTGGCGATGAAGTTGCGCACGCGGTTGTTCCTGAGCATTTCCGCCTTGATCACCGTGGCCTTGCTCGGGTTGCTGCTCGGGCTGGTCAGCGTGATGCAGATGGCCGGTACACAGGAAACCACGCTGCGTAACAACTTCGTCACGCTCGATCTGGGCCTCAAGCTGCGACAAACTTTGGGTGATCAACTGGTCATCATGCTTGCCGAAGAGCCCGATCCGGTCGCGTTCGAGGCGTCCAAGCAGCAATACCTCAAGTTGCTCGATGACGGTATCGCCCAAGAGCACATTGGCGATGGTCGCCAGTATGGTTTCAGTCAGGCCAAGGCTGATTACCTGAGTTTTCTTCAGGCCTTCGATGTGTCCCGTGACCCGGGGACGGCGTTGAGCAGCAACGCCAACCTCAGAGAGCGCTTCAACACGCTGCGCAACGGTTTGATCACCGAACACAAGCATGCGCTGGACAACATCAACGCGGTCCAGCATCAAGCGCGTGACCGTGCACTGTTGATCGCCGGCCTGCTCGGGCTGGTAGGGCTGGCGGTGTTGATCATCGGTTTCGTCACCGCGCACGGTATCGCTCGACGCTTCGGTGTGCCGATCGAAGTCTTGGCGAAAGCGGCGGACAACATTGGTCAGGGCAACTATGAAGTGACCCTGCCGATTTCCTCGGCGATGGAAGTGAACCTGTTGTCGCGTCGCTTCGGTTTGATGGCCGAAGCGCTGCGTGAGCACCAGGCCACCAACGTCGACGAGCTGCTGGCGGGCCAGCAGCGTCTGCAGGCGGTACTCGACAGCATCGACGATGGTCTGCTGATGATTGACCGCGAAGGTCACTTGGAGCACCTCAACCCGGTGGCTCAACGCCAGTTGGGTTGGGACGATGATCGACTCGGCCAGGGTTTGGGCGCGGCGCTTGAGCGGCCGGAGCTGGATGCGCAGCTGCAACTGGTGCTGCGCGGCGGCACGCTGGAGCGCGCGCCGGAGGATTTGAGCATTGAGGTCGACGGCGAATCGCGCCTGCTGACTTA
This sequence comes from Pseudomonas sp. SM4, assembly GCF_051913165.1. Lineage (NCBI taxonomy): Bacteria > Pseudomonadati > Pseudomonadota > Gammaproteobacteria > Pseudomonadales > Pseudomonadaceae > Pseudomonas > Pseudomonas sp. SM4. The sequence goes on from NZ_JBODOE010000009.1 coordinate 229,223, forward strand.
CAGCCTGACGCCGGTCAGCCACACACAAGGTCATATCCTCGGCGCGGTGATGGTTTTGCACGACGTCACCGAGCAGCGCGCGTTCGAGCGGGTGCGCAGCGAGTTCGTCCTGCGCGCGTCCCATGAGCTGCGCACGCCGGTCACCGGCATGCACATGGCGTTCGGCCTGTTCCGCGAGCGGGCGAAGTTTCCGGCGGAGTCACGCGAGGCTGATCTGCTCGATACCGTGAATGAGGAAATGCAGCGCCTGATGCAGTTGATCAACGACTTGCTGAATTTCTCGCGCTACCAGAACGGTTTGCAGAAACTCACGCTGGCACCGTGCTCCATCGAAGATCTGCTGGCGCAGGCCCAGCTGCGTTTCGCCGAGTCGGCGGCGGCCAAAGGCATCGCCCTGGAGGTCGAAGTGCAAGGCCCGCTGCCGCGTTTGCAGGCGGATCAGGCGCAGCTCGACCGCGTGCTCGACAACCTGATCGACAACGCCCTGCGCCATACCGCCCGCGACGGATTGATTCGTCTGCAGGCGCGGCGACACGGCGAGCGGGTGATCATCAGCGTCGAGGACAATGGCGAAGGCATTGCCTACGGCCAGCAGGGGCGGATCTTCGAGCCCTTCGTTCAGGTCGGGCGCAAGAAGGGCGGAGCCGGGCTCGGCTTGGCGCTGTGCAAGGAAATCGTCCAGTTGCATGGCGGGCGCATGGGCGTGTATTCGCGGCCGGGGCAGGGCACGCAGTTCTATATGGCGTTAGCCGTTTAGGCTTCGTCGTCCATGCGCCGACCGGCGAGCCGGCGGCCGCGCGTGATCAGTTCGATGAACTGCACCGCGCTCAGCGCGTGGGCGAACAGCCAGCCCTGACCGAACTTGACGCCTTCGCTGCTGAGCAATTGCGCTTGTGATTCCAGTTCGATGCCTTCGGCAATCACCTTCAGGTCCAGCGCTTGCGCCATGTGAATGATGTGCGGGGCGACGCCGCTGCTGGCGGCGTCATGGCCGAGGGCGTCGATAAACGCCTTGTCGATCTTCAGGCAGTCCACCGGCAGGGTCTGCAGGTAGGCGAGGCTGCAATAGCCGGTGCCGAAATCGTCGATCAGCACCTGATGGCCAACATCACGCAGGGCTTGCAGGTTTTCCCGCGCGACCACCACATCAATCAAACCGCGTTCAGTGACCTCGAAGGCAATCTGTCGTGCGGCGACCCGGTGCAAGGTCAGCAAGCGCGCCATGACCAGGCCGATGCGCGGCACCATGACGTCGCACGCCGCCAGGTTCACCGAGATATACAGTTGTGGGTTGGCGCGCAATACCGGGCCCAACTGCTCGAGCAAACGCTGCAGGACAAAGTCGGTCATTTGCCGAATCTGCCCGGTGTTTTCCGCCATCGGGATAAACAGGTCGGGGCTGGTCAGCGTGCCGTCCGGGCGGCGCCAGCGCAGCAGGGCTTCGGCACCGACGCAGTTGCGGCTGTCGAGGTCGAAGATCGGTTGATAGAGCACCTGCAACTCGCCGCGGCGGATCGCGCCGTGAAGCTCGGCATCCAATGATTGCCGCTGGCGCACCAGCAGGAAGGTGAGAAAGCCGACAATCGCACCGGCCACCAGGCAGACTGGAATTATCCACCACCAAATGGTGGGGATGTGCATGCCGGTGCGCGGCGTGATCAACACCAACTGATATTCCGGGTTGTCGGTGGGCATGCGGTAGATCAGTCGCGTTTGCGTGACTTGCAGGGCATCGCGGCTTTTCGGTGGCCAGTGTGCCGTCGGCGGCCAGTCCTGCTCGGTACCCAGTACCGGAATCGCTCGGGTGCCATGGTCGAGCACTACCAGAAGGCTGCTGCCGGGCGACAGGTCGACCATGTCGGTCAAATGGCCGCGCGAGGTGGCCACACGAAAATTTCCCCGACCCAGCATCAGCGCGGCGCGGTTCTCGTCGGGTTCGGTGGTGGTGTTCAGCCAGTAGCTGTAGGTCGGGCCTTTGATGTCTGGTGCGCGGACAACCGATAAGCCTTCCTGGCGCGGCCGGTTCGAACAGATCCGCGAGGCGTCCATATAAGCGGCTTCGTAAACGAAGCGATAGTTGAAGGTGACTTGTTGCAGGGTGGCGATCATTTCGTCGTCGCAACTGCGCAACGGTTGCGCTTCGAGGTCGTCGAGACTTTCGCGCAACTGGCCGAACAATTGTTCGAGGCGAGCGAGGAAACGTTCGCCTTGCGCGTTCATTTCCCGGCTCTCGTTTTGCTCGACCTGATGCATCGCCACGAACATTGCGCCGGCGATCAGCAGGCAGGCACTGAGGACAGCCGCGATCATCGCCAAAAACCATGGGCGATAAAACCAGCTACGCAGCGTCTCTCGGGTAGCAACCATCATGGAATATCCGAAGTATTACCAATGAGTTATAGCTGCTGATTGCAATTTCGCCCTGACCGTCGGGCGGGCGTCATTATTTTGTCTGATTGAGCACCAACAACAGCGCTGCCGTTTGCGCATCCGGCGTACCGTCGAAGCGCGAAGGCCGGAAGTGCATCTGGAAAGCGGCAAGGACGTGGCGGGTGGCGACGTCGAGTTCGCCGGTCTGCGGCGTGTCGTAGCCAAGGTGCGCCAGTTGCGCCTGGAACCAGCTGACGCTCGGCAGTTCGCTGCTGTTGAACACGGCCTGTTGGCGTGCCACGGCTTGCTCGTTGGGCCACACGCCAAGGCCTTCAGCGGCAAGGCGCTGCCACGGGAACAGCGGGCCCGGATCGAGCTTGCGCAGCGGCGCGATGTCGCTGTGGCCGATGATGTGGCGCGGGCTGATGCCGTTGCGTTTGCTGATGTCCTTGAGCAGGGCGATCAACGATTGAATCTGTGCTTCGCTGTATGGATACCACAGGCGCCCGGTCGGGGTGTCCTTGAAGCCCGGATTGACGATTTCGATGCCGATCGAGCTGGAGTTGAGCCAGGTGCGGCCCTGCCATTGGCTTTCGCCGGCGTGCCAGGCGCGCTGGTTTTCATCCATCAGTTTGTAGACGGTGGCGCTCTTGTCGTCGCCGATCAGGTAATGGCTGCTGACTTCGCCGTGGGTCAGCAATTGCAGCGAACGCTCCAGCGATGTCGAGGTGTAGTGGACGATCACAAACTGGATGCGGCTATCGTAATTGGCCGAAGGGTGGCTGGTGTCATAACGCGGGCTGCTGGCGCAACCGGCCAGAACGAGCAGCGAAGCGAGGAGGGCAAAGAATTTCATGGCAGAGGACAATACACGCAAGACAGTAATGCAACAGTGTAACGTACTGCCTTGCGTCTCGACGGTCAGCGGGCGGATTTAAACAAAATGGAACACATTGCTTAGCCCAGCTCGACCCGGTTGCGCCCTGCATTTTTCGCGCGGTACAGCGCCTGATCGGCTCTTTTCAGCACCAGATCGCTGTGTTCTCCCGCTCGGAAGGACGCCAATCCCATGGAAATGGTGATGGTCACGCGTTCGCCCTTGAAGTGGAACGGGCAAGCTTCGATGGCCGCGCGCAGAGTTTCCAGCAGCTTGGCACCGACTGCCGGTGGCGTGGTCGGCAGCAACAGCACGAACTCTTCACCGCCGAAACGGGCAATGAAGTCAGTGCCGCGCAGGCGCTTGCGCAGCACGGTGGCGATAATCTTCAACACTTTGTCACCGGCCAGATGACCGTAGTTGTCATTGATCCGTTTGAAGTGATCAAGGTCGAGCATCGCCAGGCTCAAGGTATTGCCGTGTTGTTGCCACTGCTTGATTTCATGCTCAAGGCGCTCGCTCCATGCGGCGCGGTTGGGCAAGCCGGTGAGCGGGTCGATCAGGGCTTTCTGCCGTTGCACTTCAAGGTGCTCGCGGAAACCCTGGGCTTCCTGTTCCATGTGCGCCACGCGTTCGGACAGGCTTTTAAGCCGTGTCGCGACTTCCTGTTCACGGGCATCGCGCTGTTTCTGGTGTTGATCCATGGTGCCGAGCAGGCCTTCGAGGTGATTCTCCAGGACTTGCTTGAGGTCATCCAGATCGGCGGCTTCCTGCACGCTGGTCTGCAAACCGTCGACCTGCTCGCGAATTTGCGTGTCCATTGCCCGCGCCGCCGAGCTGTTGTCGGCATGGCCTTCACTGGCGGCCTGCAGGTTGCTCTGGAACGCTTCGAGGCGTTCGTTGAGCTGTTGCAGATAGACTTCGAATTCGTGTTGACCGCTGTCGGTAATCGCCAGCATCAAGGTGGCAAGATCGTCGAGGATCGGGATCAGTTCGTACCAGTTCAACCCGTGTTGCAGCCGTTCGCGCATCGCCTCGGCTTGCGGGCGGTGGCGTTCGGGCAAGGTCAGGTCATCGAGCAGGCCGATCAGGGTGTCTTCGATGTGCTTGGCCACGGAGCTGTAGGACGGCTCCGGGGAATCCGGCAGGGCGAACAGGATGTCGTGCTCGGATTGCTCCGGGTCGATGGCCGCCAATGCCTGCGCGATAGGTTCGGGCAGCGGCAGGCTGTCGAGAATCAGCGGAACGGGATCGCCGGGGTGGATCAATTCGTCCGGATTGAAGGGGGCGGGTGCAATCGCCGCCGGCGCCTGGGCGAAAACAGGCTCAAGTTCGGGCTCCAGAGGCAGGGCTTCGGTCTCGGCCGGGGTGCTGGGCGCTTCGTTGAGCACGGTCGGCGGGACGAAGGCAACCACTGGCGGTTGCGTTGGAGTCTCGGGTGCGGCTGTCGCTGGTTCGATGGCTGGCGCAGTTTGCTGAACGGGCGGCGTCGTTGTAATCACCTTTTCAGTAGCTGCGACGGGGGCCGTCTGCTCGGGCACTGCTTCGGCTTGCGGCGCAACGGGTGAGGGCGCCGCCGGCACGGACGCGGCCGCCGGAGCTGGTGGTGCTTCTGGCGCTGGGGCGGGCGTTTCTTCGTTTTCCCGGCTGCCAAACAGTCGCTGCAACAATCCCGGACGCCCCGGCTCGGCTGGCGTTTCCAGCTGGCTCAACGCCTTGCCCTGCAAGCCACTCAGTTCGCTGAGCAGCAGCGGCATCTCGCGCGCCTGGCCGACGCGGCCATCCAGTTGTTTGGCGAATTTCTTCAGCGGTTGCGCCACTTCCCGGGGCAACGGCAAGGCCTGCAACTGAGCCACCAGTGAGGTCAGCGCCGTGCTGACCTGATCGATGCGGGTTTCGCGGCGCTGCTCGGAATCGAGCACGGCTTTTTCCAGGCGCGGCAACAGGGCGGCGAGGCCGGCATCCATGTCGTCGGTGCGCACAACGTCGCGCATCTCTTTCATGCACTGATCGACGACCTTGTCGGTGCCTTCGGCCGCCAGCGTGCTGCGCACCAGCCCGCGACGCAGCAAATCGAGCCTGGCGGCCCAGCGCCGTTCGAGCTTGTCCTGCTGTTCGATGCTTTTGAGGTACTTCTCTTTCCAGCGCTGGGCGTCGTCGCTCATTCAGGGGTTCCGCGAGGGGCAGGACTCATCGCGGGCAATGCATCGGCCGTGAGCGAACCCGGCAGACGAATCTCTACCGCGACCGGCAGGTGATCGGAAATCGGTTGGGCCAGCACTTGGACTCTTTCAAGGGTCAGGGTCGGGCTGAGCAAAATATGATCAAGGCAACGCTGCGGGCGCCAGCTAGGAAACGTCGCTTCCAGCTGCGGGGCCAGCAGGCCAAGATCGCGTAACGGTGAGTGTTGTAGCAGATCGCTGGCGTGGGTGTTCATGTCGCCCATCAACACCTGGTGTTTGTAGCCACCGATCAGTTCACGAATATAGGCCAGTTGCAGGCTGCGCGTTCGCGCGCCGAGGGCCAGGTGCATCATCACCACCACCAGTGCCTCCGGACCTTCGCCGAAACGCAGCAGAATCGCGCCACGACCTTTCGGGCCGGGCAAGGGATGATCCTCGATCGCCCACGGCTTCAGGCGACTGAGCACGCCATTGCTGTGCTGGGCCAGTCGACCGAGGTTGCGATTGAGTTGTTGATACCAGTAGGGGAAGGCGCCGAGGTGGGCCAGGTGTTCGACCTGATTGACGTAGCCCGAACGCAGGCTGCCGCCATCGGCTTCCTGCAGGGCGACCAGATCGAAGTCGCCGAGCAGATCGCCGATCTTTTGCAGATTGCCCGAGCGGCCGTTGTGCGGCAGCAGATGCTGCCAGCTGCGCGTCAGGTAATGTCGATAACGCTCGGTGCTGATGCCGACCTGGATATTGAAACTGAGCAGGCGCAGACGCTGGTCCGCGGGCAGGCCCGTTGACGCCAGGTGATGCTCGTTGACCTGCGGATCATGCAGGCCAACGAGGCGTTCAGACTTCCAGCGGCGCATGGCGGTTGCCGCGCTTAGTTGGCAGCAGCCTTGGTTGCCGCTCGCTCTTTGGCGACCAGTTGATCAGCCAGTTGCAGCGCTTGTTCGGCACCACCGGCAGAGCCGATGTCGAAGCGGTACTTGCCGTTGACGATCATGGTTGGCACCCCGGTGATTTCATACTTCTTGGCCAGTTCACGCGCCTTGACGATCTGACCTTTGATGGCGAACGAGTCGAAGGTGGCGAGGAACTTGTCCTTGTCCACGCCTTGGGTGGCGAGGAAGTCAGCCATGTCGTTCTTGTCGGTCAGCTTTTTGTGTTGTTTCTGGATTGCTTCGAAAACCGCCGCGTGAACCTTGTGCTCGACACCCATGGCTTCCAGGGTCAGGAACATCTGGCCGTGAGCGTCCCACGGGCCGCCGAACATCGCCGGAATACGCACGAAGTTGACGTCCTTGGGCAGTTTTTCAACCCATGGGTTGATCACCGGCTCGAAGGCGTAGCAGTGCGGGCAGCCGTACCAGAACAGCTCGACCACTTCGATCTTGCCAGGCTCTGCAACCGGAACCGGGTTGGCCAGTTCCACGTAAGGGGCGGCAGGGGCTTCGGCGGCTTGAGCGGTCACGCCGAACAGGCTGGCAGCGACGAGAGCGGCGCTGATGATCAGATTACGCATGCTTTACTCCTGGACAATTTTGGTCGCCTCGCGCGACCTGTTTTCAGACAGATCCTGGCGGGCATGAGTTCTGTAGTGTAACGGCAGCGGCCACAAAAAAGGGCGGCCAAAGCCACCCTTTTTATACTTGCTGCGACGGATTAATCGAGCGTTAACATTGCCGGAGATATCAACTCCTGCATTGAATCGCGCAACTCCCCTGTAGGAGCTGCCGAAGGCTGCGATCTTTTGATCTTCAGCCCCGCTCAACGCCTGATACGACGCGCTTAGTGCAGACCCTGAATATAGCTGGAGACCGCCGCGATATCTTCGTCGCTGAGGCGCTTGGCGATGGTCTGCATGGTCATGGTGTCGCCGTCGTTGGTGCGGCCACCTTCTTCCTTGCGGAAATCGGTCAGTTGCTTGGCGATGTATTGAGCGTGTTGGCCACCCAGGTGCGGGAAGCCGGCAGCGGCGTTGCCGGCGCCATTCGGCGAGTGGCAACCGGTGCAGGCTGGCAGCCCTTTGGCGAGGTTGCCGCCACGGAACAGTGCTTCACCGCGAGCGACGATCTTCGGATCGGCGGCGCCGACGCTGCCTTTCTGGCTGGCGAAGTAGGCGGCGATGTCGGCCAGATCCTGATCGCTCAGGTTGGTCAGCAGCCCGGTCATTTCCAGAACGGTGCGCTTGCCCGACTTGATGTCATGCAGTTGCTTGGTCAGGTAGCGTTCACCTTGACCGGCCAGTTTTGGAAAGTTTGGCGCCATGCTGTTGCCGTCCGGGCCATGGCAGGCTCCGCAAACGGCGGCTTTTGCCTGGCCCGCTGCGGCATCACCGGCAGCATGGGCGAAGCCTGAAATTCCCACGGTCAACAGCAGACTCACGATCAATTTGTTCATCAGCTAATCCAACTACGGCTAAGGGTTAAGTTATGGACCGGGCTTACTCGCGCTCATCCAAAGGATGATGGCTTGGTAATCCTCGGCACTGCAGTCCATGCACAAACCACGCGGCGGCATCGCCTTGAAACCCTGGGTCACGTGTTGCACCAGCGTCCCCATACCTTTCGCCAACCTCGGCGTCCAAGCTTCCTGATCGCCTCTTTCGGGCGCCATGGGTAGTTGGCCGGAATGACAGGCACCACAAACACGGTTGTACACAGCTTCCGGATCCTGTGTAGCCTGTGCGCTGTAAAGCGGCATCAAGACTCCGGCAGCCAGCAGCCATTTCGTCATAAAACGACCTTTTCAGGGTTGAGAGCGTTCTGCGTTCTAATGCGCAATCAAAGTCTGTCGCTCTCGTGAACTTCATCCTTCGCTGGGACAAAGCACACACAAAATCTGCGGCATTATATACTGGCGTCACTGAAACGGAAGCGACACCGCGTTCCGCGCCCAATCCCGGCGCCGCCCACATCGGAAATCCCATGCAACTCAAGAATCCCATCCTCGGCCTGTGCCAACAGTCCACGTTCATGCTCAGTGCTGCCAAAGTCGATCAATGCCCTGACGACGAAGGCTTCGAAGTAGCGTTTGCCGGCCGTTCCAACGCCGGTAAATCCAGCGCGCTGAACACATTGACTCACGCCAGCCTGGCGCGCACCTCGAAAACTCCGGGTCGCACACAGCTGTTGAACTTCTTCAAGCTAGACGAAGATCGCCGTCTGGTCGACCTGCCGGGCTACGGTTACGCAAAAGTACCGATCCCGCTGAAGATGCACTGGCAGCGTCACCTTGAGGCTTACCTCGGTGGCCGCGAGAGTTTGAAGGGTTTGATTCTGATGATGGACATCCGTCATCCAATGACCGACTTCGACCTGCTGATGCTCGACTGGGCCGTTGCGGCCGGCATGCCGATGCACATCCTGCTGACCAAGGCCGACAAACTGACCTACGGCGCAGCCAAGAACACCCTGCTCAAAGTGCAGTCGGAAATCCGTAAAGGCTGGGGCGACCTGGTCACCATCCAACTCTTCTCCGCGCCAAAACGCATGGGCCTGGAAGAGGCCTACACTGTATTGGCAGGCTGGATGGAACTCGCAGACAAAGGCGCCGAGGCGGCAGCCGAGTAAGTCGGGATATGGAAATTTGTTTGTAGTGTGTTCAGGCAAGGCGAAAGGGCAGTGAAAAGCGGAGTTTAGGGGACCTAAATGAGCATTTGAGCTGATCTTTCAACGCAGCATGAACGCGCTACAGACAAATTTTGGGCAAAAAAAGCCCCGGATTTCATTGGGGAGGGAGAAATTCCGGGGTTTAAGTTCCGAACCGCTAGGGCGGGGTTCAGATATCTGCCAACACTTAACACAACATAGGAGCATCGAAGGGCTTCACCAGCCATTCAGTAACTCTGAGTAGTGTCCTTCCAGATTAGTTCAGATTTTTTTCAAAAAGCTTTGGAATAATCTCAAGCGCTTTTCGAAATAAGCAGGTTTTACCGGGCTTGCCGCGACAACAGGTCGCGGCAGACCGTGTTCAAAAGGCTCAGTGAGCCTCATCCCAATTGTTGCCTACACCGACTTCGACCAGCAGCGGTACATCCAGTTTCGCCGCTTCGCTCATGTGCACGCGAATTTCGGCGCTGACCTGCTCGACCAGATCCTCGCGAACCTCCAGAACCAGTTCATCGTGTACCTGCAGGATGACTCTGGCATCCAGCCCGGACGTCGCCAGCCATTCATCCACCGCGACCATGGCTTTCTTGATGATGTCGGCAGCGGTGCCCTGCATCGGCGCGTTGATCGCCGTGCGTTCGGCGGCAGCGCGCTCCTGCGGTTTGTTCGAGTTGATCTCCGGCAAATACAGACGACGACCGAAAAACGTCTCTACATAACCCTGATCCGCCGCCTGCGCGCGGGTGCGATCCATGTATTCGCGTACGCCTGGATAGCGGGCGAAGTAAGTATCGATGTAAGCCTTGGCAGTCTTGGTGTCGACGCCGATGTCCTTGCCGAGCTTCTGCGCGCCCATGCCGTAGATCAACCCGAAGTTGATCGCTTTGGCGCCACGGCGCTGGTCGGAAGTCACCTCATTGAGTTCGACCTTGAACACTTCGGCAGCGGTGGCGGTGTGCACATCCAGATTGTTGCGGAAGGCGTTCATCAGGCCTTCGTCTTTGGACAGGTGCGCCATGATCCGCAGTTCGATCTGCGAATAGTCCGCCGCCAGCAGTTTGTAGCCTTTCGGCGCGACGAACGCCTGACGGATACGACGACCTTCAGCGGTACGCACCGGGATGTTCTGCAGGTTGGGATCACTGGAAGACAAGCGACCGGTCGACGCTACGGCCTGATGATACGAAGTGTGGATGCGCCCGGTACGCGGGTTGATCTGCTCCGGCAGGCGATCGGTGTAGGTGCTTTTCAGCTTGCTCATCGAACGGTGCTCCATCAGCACCTTCGGCAAGCGGTGATCGTCTTCGGCGAGTTTCGCCAACACTTCTTCAGCGGTGGACGGCTGACCCTTGGCGGTCTTTTTCAGCACCGGCAGGCCGAGTTTCTCGTAGAGAATCACGCCCAGTTGCTTCGGCGAGCCGAGGTTGAATTCTTCCCCGGCGATCTCGAACGCTTCGCGCTCCAGCGCGACCATTTTGTTGCCCAGCTCGATGCTCTGGATGCCGAGCAGCTCCGCGTCAACGAACGCGCCTTGGCGTTCGATGCGTGCGAGAACCGGCACCAACGGGATTTCGATGTCGGTCAGCACGCTGGCCAGACTCGGGATGGCGCTGAGCTTTTCGAACAAAGTCTGGTGCAAACGCAACGTGATGTCAGCGTCTTCGGCGGCGTACGGCCCGGCCTGTTCCAAGGCGATCTGGTCGAAGGTCAGCTGCTTGGCGCCTTTGCCGGCGATGTCCTGGAAGCTCACGGTGGTGTGATCCAGGTACTTTTGCGCAAGGCTGTCCATGTCGTGGCGGGTGGCGGTGGAGTTGAGCACGTAGGACTCAAGCATTGTATCGAAGGCGATGCCGCGCACGCTGATGCCTTGGCTCTGATCGCCACCGATGGCGCAGTTGGCCAGGATATTCATGTCGAACTTGGCGTGCTGGCCGACCTTGAGCTTGCTCGGATCTTCCAGAATCGGCTTGAGTGCACGCAGCACGGTGTCGCGATCCAGCTGCTCCGGCACGCCGATGTAGGAGTGGGTCAGCGGAATGTACGCGGCCTCGTTGGCCTGCACGGCGAACGACAGACCGACCAGTTGCGCCTGCTGCGCATCGATGCCGGTGGTTTCGGTGTCGAAGGCGAACAGTTTGGCGTTACTGAGTTTTTCCAGCCAGACGTCGAAGCGTGCCTGATCGAGGATGGTTTCGTACGCCGCTTCAGTCGAAGCGGCAGGCGCTTCGGCTTCTGGCGCGCTGAACAGATCGCCGGCCGGTGCAGGCTCGCTGGCCGCGCTCAATTCCAGGCGTTTGGCGTCGCGATCCAGATCATTGATCCAGCTTTTGAATTCCAGTAGCGAGTACAACTCGTAGAGCTTGGCCGGGTCTTCCGCGCCCATCTGCAGATCATCGAGCTCAACGTCCAGCGGCACGTCGACCTTGATGGTCGCCAGTTGATAGGAGAGGAACGCCATCTCCTTGTGCTCTTCGAGCTTGGCCGGCAGGGTTTTCGCGCCGCGAATCGGCAGGGTCGGGACGATGTCGAGATTGGCGTACAGCTCGGTCAAACCGCCGTTGACGCCCACCAGCAGGCCGGACGCGGTCTTCGGGCCGATGCCCGGAACGCCTGGAATGTTGTCGGACGAATCGCCCATCAGCGCCAGATAATCGATGATCTGCTCCGGTGCGACGCCGAATTTCTCCTTCACGCCTTCGACGTCCATCGAGCTACCGGACATGGTGTTGACCAAGGTAATGTGGCCGTCGACCAGTTGCGCCATGTCCTTGTCGCCGGTGGAGATGACCACCGGGCGATCCGCCGCCGCGCTGCTGCGGGCAAGGGTGCCGATGACGTCGTCGGCCTCGACGCCTTCCACGCACAGCAGCGGGAAACCGAGGGCGATCACGCTCTGGTGCAGCGGCTCGATCTGCACGCGCATGTCGTCGGGCATGCTTGGGCGATTGGCTTTGTATTCGGCGTACATCTCATCGCGAAATGTCCCACCCTTGGCGTCGAACACCACGGCGAACGGGCTGTCCGGGTACTGCTTGCGCAGACTCTTGAGCATGTTCAGCACGCCTTTGACCGCACCGGTCGGCAGGCCTTTGGAAGTGGTCAGTGGTGGCAGCGCGTGAAACGCGCGGTACAGGTAAGACGAACCGTCCACCAGGACGAGGGGGGCTTGGCTCATGAGCAGGATCAACCTTTTCGGCGGGTCCGGCGCTAGAATAGCGGGACCGTTGACGACAAAGGGACAAGGTTATCATGCGTACGTTAAATCGCTTGCTGCTGGTCGGTCTGATTGCTGCCTCACCGTTGGCCGCGATGGCGGCGGATGATGCGCCCGCCTCGGAGCCGGAAGTTACGATCAACACGCACACGGAAGGCGACAAGGTCATCCAGGAATACAGTCGCAGTGGCTTCGTCTACGCGATCAAGGTCACGCCAAAGGGTGGCAAACCGTATTTCCTGGTGCGCGCCGATGGCACGGACGCGAACTACATTCGCTCCGACCAGCCGGATATGCTGATTCCGTCGTGGGAAATCTTTACCTGGAAGTAAGTTTCCCGACTTTTAATCGGCGTCGCCTGACCGCGACGCCTGAACTGAGCAGTTTTTAACCATGTCTGTGTTCACTCCCCTGGCTCGGCCCGAGCTGGAAACCTTTCTCGCCCCTTACGGGCTTGGCCGTCTGCTTGATTTCCAGGGGATCGCCGCCGGCAGCGAAAACACCAATTTCTTTATCAGTCTGGAGCAGGGCGAATTCGTCCTGACCCTGGTCGAGCGCGGCCCGGTGCAGGAGATGCCGTTTTTCATCGACCTGCTCGACGTGCTCCACGAAGCCGATCTGCCGGTGCCGTACGCACTGCGCACCACTGACGGCGTGGCGTTGCGTGAGCTGAAAGGCAAACCGGCGCTGTTGCAACCTCGCCTGTCCGGCAAGCACATCAAAGTCGCCAATGCTCAGCATTGCGCGCAGGTCGGCGAGTTGCAGGCGCATCTGCATCTGGCGACCCAAGGCGAGCGCATGATCAAACGCAAGACCGATCGTGGCCTCGATTGGATGCTGGAGGAGGGCAGCGAATTTCTCTCGCACCTGAGCGATGAGCCGCGTGCCTTGCTGCAAAAGGCGCTGGATGAAATCACCGAGCGCAAAGACAAGATTCTCGCGCTGCCTCGGGCGAACATTCATGCCGACCTGTTTCGCGATAACGCGATGTTCGAAGGCACGCACCTGACCGGGCTGATCGACTTCTACAACGCCTGCTCGGGGCCGATGCTGTACGACGTGGCGATTGCCTTGAATGACTGGTGTTCGGACGAGGAAGGTTTGATCGATGGCCCACGTGCCCGCGCGCTTCTCGGCGCCTATGCGGCGTTGCGACCGTTTACGGCGGCGGAGGCCGAGTTGTGGCCGACCATGCTGCGCGTGGCCTGTGTACGGTTCTGGCTGTCGCGGTTGATCGCGGCGGAGCAGTTTGCCGGGCAGGACGTGCTGATTCACGATCCGCGGGAATTTGAGCAGCGCTTGGCGCAGCGACAGCAGGTCAATACACCTTTGCCTTTCGCGCTTTAAGATCAAAAGATCGTCCGAACGCGGCCCGAGCCTCCGGCAGCTCCTACATGGAATCACCTGTAGGAGCTGCCGAAGGCTCGGGCCGCGTTCGGACGATCTTTTTCTATGGGTTTACAGAGATTCCAGGCACCCGGCCAGATCGTTACCCAACTTCTCCAACACCTGCTCATAGCCCTGAGCCGTCGCCGGTGTATACCCGCCCAACGCATCCAGCTCAGCCAGTTTCACCGGCAGGCCAGCCACAAGGGTTTCGGCCAGACGCGGACGCAACGGCGGCTCGCTGAACACACAAGTCTTGCCGACTTCCTGCAAACGCTTGCGCATCGCCGCGACATGCTGTGCACCCGGCTGCACTTCCGCTGCAACACTGAATACCCCAGCGTGCTTCAGGCCGTAAGCCTCTTCAAAGTAATCAAACGCCTCGTGAAAGACGAAGTACGGCTTGCCTTCAACGTTGGCCAGACGCTGCTTCAAACGCTGATCCAGTGCGTCCAGACGTTCGTCAAACGCCTTGGCATTGCTCTGATAACGCTCGGCGTTGGCCGGGTCGGCAGCGCTCAAGTCTGCCGCCATCTTGTCGGCAATCACCCGCGCATTGACCGGCGACAACCACAAATGCGCATCCAGCGTGCCCGGACGGTGGTCGTGATCATGCTCGTCGGCCTCTTCCGCGTGGGAGTGGCTGTCTTCAGCAAAGCGCCGCAGTTTCATCCCTGGCAGATCCTGCACGGCGACGCTCGGCAGCGTACGACCATTCAGCACGCGCGGCAGGAAACCTTCCATGTCCGGGCCAATCCAGTAGAGCAGATCGACCGATTGCACCTTCCGTACGTCGGATGGCCGCAGGGCGTAATTGTGCGGCGACGCACCCGGCGGCAGCAGCACTTCGGGAATCGCCACGCCGTCCTGCACGGCCGCTGCAATCAGCTGCAACGGTTTGATGCTGGTGAGGACTTTGACCTCGGCCTGAGCCGAACCGATCAACAGAAAACTGGCGACAAAAGCCACAAAAACAGAAAAAAGTCGGGACACGATGACCACTCAAGGAGGCGAGAACGGGTAACATAATAACGTCTCTATCAAAACTCGTCGCCGCCCATGCCTATTACACCGATTGCCAGCCGTCCCCACGACCACTCTCATTGCGTGCATAGCGCTTTGTCCGAGGCCGATACCTTGTGCGCCCAGAAAGGCTTGCGCCTGACCGCGTTGCGCCGCCGGGTGCTGGAACTGGTGTGGCAGAGCCACAAACCGCTGGGCGCCTACGACATTCTCGCCGTGCTCAGCGAGCAGGACGGCCGCCGCGCCGCGCCGCCAACCGTGTACCGCGCGCTGGATTTCCTGTTGGAAAACGGCCTGGTGCACCGCATCTCTTCGCTGAACGCCTTCGTAGGCTGCGTCCACCCCGAGCATGCGCATCAGGGCCAGTTCCTGATCTGCCGCGATTGCCACGCCGCCATCGAACTTGAGCAAAAAGTGATCAGCGACGCGATCATCAACAGCGCCAAAGACGTCGGTTTCATCGTCGAAGCACAAACCGTCGAAGTCGTCGGCCTATGCTCCGGTTGCCAGGGGGCTTGATGAGCAATGCGCTGATTCGTCTGGAACAGGTCGCCGTCACGTTTGCCGGGCAGACTGTGCTGGACAACATCGAGCTGAGCGTCGAGCCGGGGCAGATCGTTACGTTGATCGGCCCTAACGGCGCCGGCAAGACCACGCTGGTGCGCGCCGTGCTGGGTTTATTGAAGCCGGACAGCGGCAGCGTCTGGCGCAAGCCGAAGCTGCGTGTCGGCTATATGCCGCAAAAACTTCACGTCGATCCGACCTTGCCGCTGTCGGTGCTGCGCTTTCTGCGGCTGGTGCCGGGCGTTGATCGTCCGCGTGCGCTGGCGGCGCTGAAAGAAGTTGGCGCCGAACACGTCATCGACAGCCCGGTGCAAAGTGTTTCCGGCGGTGAAATGCAGCGCGTATTGCTGGCGCGGGCGTTGCTGCGCGAGCCGGAATTGCTGGTGCTCGACGAGCCGGTGCAAGGCGTCGACGTCGCTGGGCAAGCCGAGTTGTACAGCCTGATCACCCGTCTGCGCGATCGCCATGGCTGCGGCGTGCTGATGGTGTCCCACGATTTGCATCTGGTGATGAGCACCACCGATCAGGTGGTCTGCCTCAACCGTCACGTCTGCTGCTCCGGGCATCCCGAGCAGGTCAGCGGCGATCCGGCGTTTGTCGAACTGTTCGGCAAGAACGCGCAGAGCCTGGCGGTTTATCACCACCATCACGACCACGCTCACGACCTGCACGGTTCGGTGGTCAAAGGGCCGGTTATCGGCCAACCCCACGTTCACGGAGACAACTGCAAGCATGGCTGATTTTCTGTTGTATGCCCTGCTTGCAGGTCTGGCGCTGGCACTGGTGGCCGGGCCGCTCGGTTCGTTTGTGGTCTGGCGGCGCATGGCTTATTTCGGCGACACCCTGTCCCACGCCGCGTTGCTCGGTGTGGCTTTGGGCTTTTTGCTGGATGTCAGCCCGACGGTCGCGGTCACCGTAGGCTGCCTGCTGCTGGCGGTGCTTTTAGTGACCTTGCAACAGCGCCAACCGCTGGCGTCTGACACGCTGTTGGGAATTCTCGCACCGAGCACGCTCTCTCTCGGCCTGGTGGTACTAAGCTTCATGCATGAAGTGCGGATCGACCTGATGGCCTATCTGTTCGGCGACTTGCTGGCGATCAGCCCGACCGACCTGGCGTGGATTCTCGGTGGCAGCGCGGCGGTGCTGGTGTTGCTGGTGACATTGTGGCGGCCATTGCTGGCGATCACCGTGCATGAAGAGCTGGCCAAGGTCGAAGGCCTGCCGGTTGCAGGTCTGCGCATGGCGCTGATGTTGTTGATTGCGGTGGTGATCGCGGTGGCGATGAAAATCGTCGGTGTGTTGCTGATTACTTCACTGCTGATCATTCCGGCGGCTGCGGCACAACGTCACGCCCGCTCGCCGGAGCAGATGGCGGTGGGCGCGAGCCTGCTGGGCATGCTCGCCGTGTGTGGCGGGCTGGCACTGTCGTGGTTCAAGGACACCCCGGCCGGGCCGTCAATCGTTGTGACGGCGGCCGCACTGTTTCTGTTGAGTTTTGTTCTGCCCCGTCGTGGGGTGTAGACTTGGCCGCTTTTTGCGCAAATAGAGAGTCGCAGGAATGAAGCCGTTCGCCTCCCGTTATCTGCTCCTTGTCGCATTTTCAGTGCTGCTGGGCGCCTGCCAAAGCACGCCGCCGGTGGCCGAAGTCCCCGATGCGCGGGCTACGGCCATCGCACAGCTGGAGCAAAGCCTGGCCAGCAGCGAACTGGCCACCGCCGAAGACCAATTGGCCGCTTTGCAGAAAGAAACTCCCAATGATCAATCCCTTGAGCAATACCAGCGGCAGCTTGCCGAAGCGTATCTGCGTCGCAGCCAGATCGTGCTGCAGAAGGGCGATGTGAATGCCGCTGCTACGGCGTTAAGCCGTGCCCGTGCGTTGATGCCGAAAGCGCCGGCGCTGACCGGTGGCGTCAACGGCGCCATCACTGAAGCGCGCAAGGCTGAGCTGGAAAAGGCTGAAGCGGCGCTGCTGGCCGCTGAGGCCAAGCCGAAAGCCAAGGTGATCGATCCGACTGCCGAGAGCACCACGGTTGCGTTGAATATCACTGATAGCCGCAAACTTCGCCGGCAACTGGATGCGATCGCCGCCGATGTGGTGAATTATGAGTGTGGGGTGACGATTCAGGCGCCTCGGACCAATGATTATCCTTGGTTGGCGACGTTGCTGACCAAGCGGGTCAAGAAATTGAATCCGGATTTTGATCTGAAGATTGTGAAGCAGACCGTGCGCACCGTGCCTGCGCAAATGGTTTTGAGTCCGCGTAAACCTTAAAAAGATCGCAGCCTGCGGCAGCTCCTACACAGTCATTCCCTGTAGGAGCTGCCGAAGGCTGCGATCTTTTGCTTTTTAAGCCGGAATGGCTTTCGCCTTAGGCTCGCGATCCCAAACCCGATGCTGCCCGATCGCCGCAAAGAACGGTTTGGTCAACGCACCCACATCCTTACCCTCCAGCAGCCCGGCATCTTTCTCCAGCTTCAACACATCCAGCAACTGCTTGGCTTCGCCCTGCAACGCAATTGCCTTCAAGTGCTTGTACGCCTCCAGCACGTAGTGCAACGCCACGCCGTCGCCGCTCAACGCCTTGACCGACGCCGCGCCACCCGGCACAAACACCGCGTCAAAGATCACTGACGGCATGCCTTCCATCGAAGCGTCCACTGGCAGGCTTTTGCCGTCCGCCGTTTTCACCGGCGCCGAAGTCGGCCCCAGCAACTTGGCATGCGCACCTTCAGCCGCCAATGCTTTCTTCATCGCATCAATTGCCGCACCATCGACGCCGTTAGCAGCAAGAATCGCCACTTTTCGCGTTTTGATGTTTTCCGGCAGCAGGTTCGCCTGGCTCAGTGCTGGCGAGTGATCGAACGACACCTTGCGCGAATCCACCGTGCCTCTGGCAGGCGCAGGCAGACCCAGATTGGCCGCCACACGCTTGGCCAGTTCCAGATCGATGTTGGCCAGAATCTCGTTCACCTCCCGCGCACGGATGAACTCACGTTCAACCTTGCCAAGTTCGAAGCTGTAGGCGGCAATGATGTGCTCTTTCTCATGGTCGCTCATGCTGTTGAAGAACAACGTCGCTTGGGAAAAGTGATCGCTGAACGATTCGCTGCGCTGACGGATCTTGTTCGCATCGATGCGTTCCGGATAACTCTCGAAACCACCGTCCTGCGCGGCCGGCGGTGTCTCTTTCGGCCAGCCGCCATCAATCGAGTTCGGCTCGTAGGAAGCACGGCCCTTGTCGATCACCGTGCGGTGCTGCGCATCGCGCTGACCGTTGTGGAACGGCGCCACCGGGCGGTTGATCGGCAGCTCATGAAAGTTCGGCCCACCGAGTCGGCTGATTTGCGTATCGGTGTAGGAAAACAGCCGACCTTGCAGCAGCGGGTCGTTGGAAAAGTCGATGCCCGGCACGATGTGGCCAGGGCAGAACGCAACCTGCTCGGTCTCGGCAAAGAAGTTGTCCGGATTGCGGTTCAAGGTCATTTTGCCCAGCGGCGTGATCGGCACGATTTCTTCGGGGATCAGCTTGGTCGGGTCGAGGATGTCGAAATCGAAGTCGTGCTCGTTTTCCTCCTCGATGATCTGTACGCCGAGTTCCCATTCCGGGTAGTCGCCCATCTCGATCGCTTCCCAGAGGTCGCGACGATGGTAGTCGGTGTCTTTACCGGCGAGCTTCTGCGCCTCGTCCCACACCAGCGAACACGTGCCGGCAGTCGGGCGCCAGTGGAATTTGACGAAGCGCGATTTGCCCTCGGCGTTGATCAGCCGGAAGGTGTGCACGCCGAAGCCCTGCATGCTGCGGAGGCTTTTCGGGATCGCCCGGTCGGACATCGCCCAGATGACCATGTGCGCCGATTCCGGCACCAGCGAGACGAAATCCCAGAAGGTGTCGTGAGCTGAGCCACCGGTGGGGATTTCATTGTGCGGCTCGGGTTTCACCGCGTGGACGAAGTCGGGAAACTTGATCGCGTCCTGAATGAAAAACACTGGCATGTTATTGCCGACCAGGTCGAAGTTGCCTTCATCGGTGAAGAACTTCACCGCGAAGCCACGCACGTCGCGTACGGTATCGCCGGAACCACGCGGGCCCTGCACCGTGGAAAAGCGCACGAACACCGGCGTCTTTTTCCCCGGATCCTGTAGGAAACCGGCCTTGGTCAGCGTCGAATGGTTCTCGTAGGCCTGAAAGAAACCATGCGCGCCAGTGCCGCGCGCGTGGACGATGCGCTCCGGGATCCGCTCATGGTCAAAATGCGTGATCTTTTCCCGCATGATGAAGTCTTCAAGCAGCGACGGCCCGCGCGGTCCGGCCTTGAGGGTGTTCTGGTTGTCAGCAACCTTGACCCCTTGGTTGGTGCGCAGGGCCTGGCCGGTGGCGTCGGAGCGAAATTTTTCCAGGCTGTCGAGTTTGGCGTTGGTGTTGGCGCGATCCGGGGTATCGGTTCCGGCCATCTGGCTTTTATCGGTCGTAGGCTTCTTGCTCATCAGTCGTAAACTCCTCGGTTGACCCCGATGCTTGCCGGGGACTCTTGAGTGGTTCCCAGGCACGGCACCCAGGGTTTTCAAGTCGCTTACTTAGTGACTGATGAGGCACTCGGGGCGTTCCTTTTTTATGACCTTTGATCTTGTTATTGCCAAATCGAAGGTTAATTGCGAAATAAATGCTAAGAACCTCTATACGGACAGGCTAAAATGCGCGCCCGGCTAACCGCTGATCCTTTTCTAACGCGCCCCACAAGGTTCGCTACGTGATCGAGTTTCAAAACGTCCACAAGACTTACCGCGTCGCCGGTAAGGATATTCCCGCGCTGCACCCGACCAGTCTCTCTATCGAGAACGGGCAGGTGTTCGGCCTGATCGGCCATTCCGGTGCGGGCAAAAGTACCCTGCTGCGTCTGATCAATCGCCTGGAAGACTCCAGTGGCGGCAAGATCTTCGTCGACGGCGAAGAAGTCACCGCGCTGGATGCCAACGGCCTGCGCCGTTTCCGCCAGCAAGTCGGGATGATCTTCCAGCACTTCAACCTGCTTGCCTCCAAGACCGTGGCCGACAACGTTGCGTTGCCGCTGACCCTGGCGGGGGAGTTGTCGAGCAGCGAGGTGAATCAGCGCGTCGCCGAATTGCTCAAGCGCGTCGGCCTGTCCGACCACGCGAAAAAGTACCCGGCGCAATTGTCCGGCGGCCAGAAGCAGCGCGTCGGCATCGCCCGCGCCCTGGCGACCAAGCCGAAAATTCTGCTGTGCGACGAGGCCACCAGTGCCCTCGACCCACAGACCACGGCCTCGGTGTTGCAACTGCTGGCCGAGATCAACCGCGAGCTGAAACTGACCATCGTCCTGATCACCCACGAGATGGATGTAATCCGTCGCGTCTGCGATCAAGTCGCGGTGATGGACGCTGGCGTGATCGTCGAGCAAGGTTCGGTGGCCGATGTGTTCCTGCATCCCAAGCACCCGACCACCAAGCGTTTCGTTCAGGAAAGCGAGCAGATCGACGAAAGTGAACAGCGTGATGACTTCGCTCACGTGCCAGGCCGCATCGTGCGTCTGACCTTCCAGGGCGAAGCGACCTACGCGCCGTTGCTCGGTACCGTCGCGCGGGAAACCGGCGTCGACTACAGCATCCTTGCCGGTCGTATCGACCGCATCAAAGACATTCCGTACGGGCAATTGACCCTCGCCGTCACCGGTGGCGACATGGAAGCGGCTTTCGCCCGCTTCACCGCCGCTGACGTTCACATGGAGGTATTGCGCTAATGGAAGACCTGATCAGTTTCTTCACCAATATCGACTGGTACGAAATCTGGCTGGCCACCGGCGACACCATGCTGATGCTCGGTGGTTCGCTGCTGTTCACCGTGTTGCTCGGCCTGCCGCTGGGCGTGTTGCTGTTCCTTTGCAGCCCGCGTCAGTTGCTGGAAAGCCGTGGCCTCTACGCGTTCATGTCGTTGGCGGTGAACATCCTGCGTTCGCTGCCGTTCATTATTCTGTTGATCGTGATGATCCCGTTCACCGTACTGATCACCGGCACGTCGCTGGGCGTGGCCGGTGCGATTCCGCCGTTGGTGGTGGGTGCGACACCGTTCTTCGCGCGTCTGGTGGAAACCGCGCTGCGTGAAGTCGATCGCGGCATTATCGAAGCGACCCAGTCGATGGGCGCGACCACGCGGCAGATCATCATGAACGCCTTGCTGCCGGAAGCCCGCCCGGGCATCTTCGCGGCGATTACGGTGACGGCGATTACACTGGTGTCCTACACGGCGATGGCCGGTGTGGTCGGCGCCGGTGGTCTGGGTGACCTGGCGATCCGTTTCGGTTACCAGCGTTTCCAGACCGACGTGATGATCGTCACCGTGGTGTTGCTGTTGATTCTGGTGCAAGTGCTGCAGATGGTCGGTGATCGACTGGTCGTGCATTTCTCGCGCAAATAACCGGTTTTGTAATCAAGAGATGAGCCGGCCATTCGCTGGCAGGCGCCAGACGGGCGCTTTGAAAAGGAGTTAGCTGAATGAAAAAACTGATCGCTGCTTTTGCTGCCGTTGCAGCATTCTCGGCCCACGCCGAAACCCTGACCGTTGCCGCCACCCCGGTGCCGCACGCAGAAATCCTCGAGTTCGTGAAACCAGCCCTGGCCAAAGAAGGCGTGGAGCTGAAGGTCAAGGTCTTCACCGACTACATTCAGCCGAACGTACAGGTCGCGGAAAAGCGTCTGGACGCCAACTTCTTCCAGCACCAGCCGTACCTCGATGAGTTCAACAAGGCCAAGGGCACCAATCTGGTCGCCGTGACCGGTGTGCACCTGGAGCCGCTGGGCGCTTATTCGAGCAAGCTCAAGGATCTGAAGGATCTGCCAAGCGGCGCCAACGTGGTGATCCCGAACGACGCCACCAACGGCGGCCGTGCCCTGTTGCTGCTGGCCAAGGCTGGCGTGATCACTCTGAAGGATCCGACCAACATCCTGTCGACCGTCAAAGACATCGCGACCAACCCGAAAGACCTGAAGATCCGTGAACTGGAAGCCGCGACCATCCCGCGCGTGCTGACCCAGGTCGATCTGGCGCTGATCAACACCAACTACGCGCTGGAAGCCAAGCTCGATCCGTCCAAGGATGCGCTGGTGATCGAAGGTAACGACTCGCCGTACGTGAACATCCTCGTGTCCCGCCCGGACAACAAGGACAGCGACGCGATGAAGAAACTCGCTGCAGCCCTGCACAGCCCGGAAGTGAAGAAATTCATTACCGAGAAGTACAAAGGCGCGGTGCTGCCGGCGTTCTGATTTAGATTGCTGTAACGAAAAAGGGACGCCACTGGCGTCCCTTTTTTGTGTCTGAAATACCGCTCCGGTAGCACTAAATTTGTGGTGAGGGGATTTATCCCCGATGGGCTGCGCAGCAGCTCCAAATGCAGCATTTGCGCGCTAACTGGTGTGCTGCATTCAGGGGTATTGGGACGGCTGCGCCGTCCATCGGGGATAAATCCCCTCGCCACAAAGGGTTCTCGGTGCGTCCATTGGTGACTTATTTGCGGTTTAGCATGACCGGGAGTTGCGCCACCAGTTTGGCGTTGTTCAGCGGCGCACGAATAAACCCCCGCTGGGTGCCATCCGGGCCAATCACCGCGAGGTTGCCGCTGTGATCCACGGTGTAATTCGGCTTACTGGTATCCGCCGGAATAAACGGAATACTCACCGCATTCGCCACCTTCTGCAGCTCTTCAATCGAAGTCGGCGTCAGGCCGATGAACTGCGGATCAAAGTAGCCCAGATACTGCTTCAACTGCTTCGGGTTATCACGGTTCGGGTCAACGCTGACCAGCACGATCTGCAACTTGTCCACGGCGTCTTTCGGCAGTTCACTCTTGATCTGCCGCAGCTGTGCGAGCGTGGTCGGGCAGATGTCCGGGCAGAAGGTGTAGCCGAAGAACAACAGGCTCCACTTACCCTTCAACTCATTGATCGCCACCGGTTTGTCGTCCTGATCAGTCATCGTCACGTCCGGCAGATTGCGGCTCTGTGGCAGCAGGATGATGCCGGCGTCGATCAACGCGGTCGGGTCGCCCTGGCCCTTGCCGCTCAGCACTTTGTTGACGGTAAGTCCCAGGATCAGCGCGATCACGGCGACGAGGATGAAGACGGTTTTCTGGGTTCGAGTCATAGGTTCAACAGTAAATAGTGGTCTACGAGCAGGGCGATGAACAGCAGAAACAAGTACCAAATAGAGTACTTGAAGGTGTTGATCGCCGCGTGCGGCCGAGTGCCACGGTACAGCACCACGGCCCATTGCAGAAACCTTGCGCCCAGAGCGAGCGCGCAAATCAGGTAGAGCACGCCGCTCATGTGGATCACGTACGGCAGCAGACTCACCGCCAGCAGCGCGAAGGTGTACAGCAGAATGTGCACCTTGGTGTAGTGCTCGCCGTGGGTAACCGGCAGCATCGGGATGTCGGCCTTGGCGTATTCCTCCTTGCGATGGATCGCCAGCGCCCAGAAGTGCGGCGGCGTCCAGGCGAAGATGATCAGCACCAGCAACAACGGTTCGGCGCTGACATGGCCGGTGGCAGCCGTCCAGCCGAGCAGTGGCGGGGCGGCGCCGGCGAGGCCACCGATGACGATGTTCTGTGGCGTCGCACGTTTGAGGAAACCGGTGTAGATCACCGCGTAACCGAGCAGCGAGGCCAAGGTCAGCCAAGCGGTCAGCGGATTAGTGAAAGTCAGCAACAAGGCCTGACCGAGCAGCGCCAGTACCAGCGCAAACGTCAGCGCCGCCGCCGGCGAAACCCGGCCCTCGGCCAACGGCCGTTTGTGCGTACGCGCCATCACCGCATCGATGCGCCGATCGACCACATGATTGACCGCCGCCGCGCCACCGGCACACAACGCGATACCCAGATTGCCGAACACCAGCACCGTCCACGGCACCCCGGCGCGGGTCGCGAGGAACATGCCGACCAGCGAGGTGATCAGCATCAGCACCACGACTTTCGGTTTGGTCAGTTCCAGGTAATCACGCCAGATCGCCTGATGCGGACGTTCGCCAATCAGAATCGCCACGGCGTTTCTCCTTTAATAGTGATGGGCGCGGCGGAATGTTTGCGCGGGCTCAGGCGCCAGCGCGCGAGCACCGGTTGTTTGACCCGGACCAGGCTGGTGCGCGCGTGGTAATTGACCAGCACCATCGTCAGCAACAGCGCCGCACCGCCAGCGTTATGCGCGACAGCTACCGGCAGCGGCAGATGGAACAACACGTTGCTGATGCCGAGGGTGATCTGCGCCGCGAGGGCGATCAGCACCAGACCGGCCAGCCTTGTCATGCCGACCACTTTTAATTGCCACGCAAGACCGAGCAGCACCAAGGTCACCAGCAGCGCGCCGATCCGGTGAGTCAGATGAATCGCCGTGCGCGCATCACTGTCGAGTTGCCCGCCGAGATAATTCGGGCCGATGTGTTGCGTCAGATGAAAGCCATTGGCGAAATCCGCTGTCGGCAACCACTGCCCGTGGCAGGTCGGGAAGTCGATGCAGGCCACCGCCGCGTAGTTGGAGCTGACCCAGCCACCCAGCGCAATTTGGCCAATCACCAACAGCAATCCCGCCGTCGCCCAATACTGCAAACGCTTGGGCACGGTCAGCGCCGGCAGCACGCCGGACAATCTAAGCGTCAGCAAAAACAGCAGACTCAACGTGGCAAAACCGCCGAGCAGATGCCCGGTGACCACCTGCGGCCAGAGCTTGAGCGTCACCGTCCACATGCCAAACGCCGCTTGTGCGAACACCACCGCGAGCAGAAACAACGGCAGTTTCAACGGCTGCCCCGGATGACGCCGATTGACCCACGCCCGCCCGGCCAGAATCGAAATCAGCATGCCGAGGGTGCCGGCGAAGTAGCGGTGGATCATCTCGTTCCAGCCCTTGTGCGCCTCCACCGGCGAGTCGGGGTAATGCAGTTCGGCATGGGCCAGTTGGGCTTCGCTTTTCGGCACGCTGATAAAACCGTAGCAGCCCGGCCAATCCGGACAACCGAGGCCGGCGTGGGTCAGGCGCGTATACGCGCCGAGCAGCACCACAATCAGCGCCAGCAGGGTGGCAAACAGCGCGAGGCGAAATCCAGGTTTGGCCATGACGATGCCCTTATCCGATGTTCGACAGTTTCAGCAGGTGCCGCAGGTCGTTGAGCAGATCCTTGCCTTTCACATTCGGCTCGTAACGCAGCACGAGGTTGCCGTGGGGGTCGATGATCCACAGCTGCGACGTGGCTTTGTCGCCCGTGGTTTTACTGAACACAGCGGCGTCCAGCGGGTAGCGTTGCAGCTGTGGATATTCGCGGTTGAGCTTGGCGTCGTAATCAGTGCTGACCGGTTGCGCAACGGCGAGGGCATGGCTGGCGCGGCCGGCATCGCGGCCGAGGCCGATCTGGATCTGCCGCGCCAGATACACCAGTTGCTGGCAATCCACCGCGCAATCTTTCGGCGCCGTGACCAGGATCTGCCAACGCGCTTCATCGGCCTGCACACCGAGGTCAGCGCGGGTCTGGCCGTTGCCGATCAGTTCGCCGTGATAGCTGCGTCCGTCCGGGACCCAGAACTGCAATTTGTACATGCCGGTGGCGAGCACCATCGGGCCAATCACGCCAAGCAAAATCAGCAGCAGCTGAACGCGCCCGCGACGGCGGCTGGCGGCAGGTTTCGCCTCAGACATGCTGGGTGGATTCATGGCCGTTCCCATGGTGTTTCTCCTTTGCGTTGTGCAAGCCCAAATAGACGTAGAGGCCGAGCAGGGCGGTGGCCATGGCGAACCACTGCACGGCGTAACCGAGGTGTTTTTCCGGGCCCATCGCAACCACCGGCCAATCGGCCTCGTAGCTGGCCGGGCCGGGTTCGGCGCGTAATTCGTAGGCGAAGCCGTCGCGGTCGAGGGTTTGCCACAGCTTGGCGGGTTCGACGGCAGTGATGGTTTGCGGCCAAGTGCTGCTGACTGGATCAGCGTGCAACTGGAAAGTGGCGCCGGGGGCGACGTAGACCCAGGCATCGACATTCAACGCTTCAGTGGGCGTGGTGAATTGCGGCGGTACGCGGCGATCCGGCCACGGCAACCAGCCGCGGTTGACCAGCAGCCACAAACCGCTGCGTTGATCCTGAAACGGTTGCAGCAACTCGACGCCGACTTTGCCGTTACGTTGGCGGTTATCCAGCAGCAAACTGTGCGCGGCATCGAACTGGCCATGCAGGTGCACGCGGCGATAGGCCGGATCGGCGCTGTTCAGCAACTCAATGCTGGCCATCGGCTCGGCCGCGCGGCGTTCGGCGTAACTGGCGAGCAGTGCGGTTTTCTCGGCGCCCCGGCTCAGTTGCCAAAAGCCCAGCGACACCAGCAGCGGCAGCAATAACGCCACCACCACGGTCGGAATCACGCCCGGACGAAAGCGCTTCATGGCCGCGCCACAAAGTCAGTCGTTGCGCTCGCTATACTCAATTGCATCGCCTGTCCCCCGGAGTTCTTCCCATGCTCAAAACAGCGATCGTCCTGATGCTGATTGCCACGGTGATCAGCCTGTTCAGCGGCCTGTTTTTCCTGGTCAAGGACGACAGCAGTTCCAATCGCCTGGTCATCGCCTTGAGTGTTCGGGTGGCACTGGCCGCTGGCACCGTCGGCTTGATCGCCTGGGGCTTTTACAGCGGCCAATTGGTCTCGCATGCACCTTGGTAGGGTTGTTCCTCAGAGTACGTAAACGAAGATAAACAGGCCGATCCACACCACGTCGACGAAGTGCCAATACCAGCTCGCCGCTTCGAAGCCGAACTGGTGCTCGTTGTCGAAGTGGCCCTTCATGATGCGCATCAGCATCACAAACAGAATGATCGTGCCGATGGTCACGTGGGCGCCGTGGAAACCGGTGAGCATGAAGAACGTCGCGCCATAAATGCCCGAACCGAGGGTCAGGCCCAGTTCGTGGTAGGCGTGAATGTATTCCTCAGCCTGGAAACCAAGAAACGCGCAACCGAGCAGTACGGTGATCGCCAGCCAGATTTTCAGCGCGCCGCGATGGCCCTTCTTCAAGGCATGGTGGGCGATGGTGATGGTCACACTGGAGCTGACCAGCAGAATCGTGTTGATCAGCGGCAGGCCCCACGGGCTGATGACGTCCTTGGGTGGCGGGAACAGTTTCGGATCCGGCGTGTGCAGCAGCGGCCAGGTGAACTGGAAGTTCGGCCAGAGCATGTGCGCGATGCCTTTGGTGCCTTCCCCGCCGAGCGCCGGGCCGGAGACGTGGCGCACGTAAAACAGCGCACCGAAGAAGGCGACGAAAAACATCACCTCGGAGAAGATGAACCAACTCATGCCCCAGCGAAACGAGCGATCCAGCTGCGCGCTATAGAGGCCCGCGCGGCTTTCCTTGATCACCGCGCCGAACCAGCCGAACAGCATGTACGCCAGCAACAGGCCACCGACGAAAAAGATGTACGGGCCGTGGGATTCCGGGCGCGCCGCCTTCAGATCGTTGAACCAGACGGCCAGGCCGTACACGGTGATGGCCATGCCGAAGGTCGCAATGATCGGCCATTTGCTTTGCGGCGGAACGTAATAATGCTCATGAGTTGCCATTTATTGTTCTCCTTATCGGGCACGCTCAACCGCCAGTGTTTACAGCCACCGGCGGATGTCGGGCAGTGATATCGAACAGCGTGTAGGACAGCGTCAGGTGCTTCACTTCCTTGGGCATGTCGCGGTCAACAATGAAACGCACCGGCATCTCGATCTGCTGACCGGGCTGCAGCACTTGCTGGGTAAAGCAAAAGCATTCGGTCTTGTGGAAATACGCCGCCGCGTTACTCGGCGCGATGCTCGGCACGGCTTGCGCACTCATCGGTTTGTCGGTGGGGTTGCGCGCGATGAAGATCATTTCGTTGACTGCGCCGGGATTGGCGGTGAGTTCGTCATGCTTGGGGTAAAAGTCCCAGGGCATGTCGGCGGTGTTGGTCGACAGAAACTGCACACGCACCTGGCGCGAAGTGTCGACCACTTGCTCGCCCTCGTACTGCCCGGCGGTCTTGCCGTTGATGCCGAAGGCTTTGCACATCACGTCGTAGATCGGCACCAGGGCAAAGCCGAAAACGAACATCGCCACCACGACACCGAGGAGGCGGGTGACGAGTTTCTTCGTCGAGATCGAGTCAGGCATGGCTTCCACCCCCTATCGGTGATGCCTTTGTGGCGAGGGGATTTATCCCCGTTGGGTTGCGCAGCAGCCCTGAATCCAGCGCACACGGTTTGCCTGATAAATCTCGGTTGCAGATTTTGGGGCTGCTTCGCAACCCAGCGGGGATAAATCCCCTCGCCACAGGGGATCTGTGTACTGCCCAATAAGAGTTGTGAGCATTCATAGGGGATCTGTGTGCATCCAGAGAATATCTGTGAGCATCCACAGGGGATCTGTGTGCATCCAGAGAATATCTGTGAACATCTACAGGGGACCTGTGCCTTTGCACAAATTTCACAAAAGGCTGGATATTCATTTCACTTCCGGCGGTGTGGTGAAGGTGTGGTACGGCGCCGGTGACGGCACGCTCCACTCCAGACCTTCCGCGCCATCCCATGGTTTGGCCGGTGCTGGCGGGCCGCCGCGAATGGTTTTGATCACGATGAACAGGAAGAAAATCTGCGTCGCACCGAACATGAACGCGCCAATCGACGAGACCATGTTGAAGTCGGCGAACTGCAGGTTGTAGTCCGGAATCCGTCGCGGCATCCCCGCCAGTCCGACAAAGTGCATCGGGAAGAAGGTCAGGTTCATGCCGACGAACGACAGCCAGAAATGCAGCTTGCCGAGGGTTTCGTCGTACATGTGGCCAGTCCATTTCGGCAGCCAGTAATAGGTCGACGCGAAGATCCCGAAAATCGCCCCCGGCACCAGCACGTAGTGGAAGTGCGCGACCACGAAGTAGGTGTCCTGATACTGGAAGTCCGCCGGGGCGATGGCCAGCATCAACCCGGAGAAACCGCCGATGGAGAACAGGATCACGAACGCCACGGCAAACAGCATCGGCGTTTCGAAGGTCAGCGAGCCTTGCCACATGGTGCTGGCCCAGTTGAACACCTTCACCCCGGTCGGTACCGCGATCAGCAGCGTCGCGTACATGAAGAACAGCTCGCCCACCAGCGGAATGCCGACCACGAACATGTGGTGCGCCCAGACGATGAACGACAGGAAGGCAATGCTCGCCGTCGCATAGACCATCGAGGTGTAGCCGAACAGCGGCTTGCGCGAGAAGGTCGGGATGATCGAGCTGACGGCGCCGAATGCCGGCAGAATCATGATGTACACCTCGGGATGCCCGAAGAACCAGAACACATGCTGGAACAACACCGGGTCACCGCCACCGGCCGCACTGAAGAAACTGGTGCCGAAGTGGATGTCCATCAGCATCATCGTTACGCACCCGGCGAGTACCGGCATCACCGCGATCAGCAGAAACGCGGTGATCAGCCAGGTCCAGACGAACAGCGGCATTTTCATCAGCGTCATGCCGGGGGCGCGCAGGTTGAGAATGGTCGCGACGACGTTGATCGCGCCCATGATCGAACTGATCCCCATCAAGTGGATGGCGAAGATGAAGAAGGTCACGCTTTCCGGCGCGTAGGTCGTCGACAGCGGCGCATAGAACGTCCAGCCAAAGTTCGGCCCGCCACCGGGGGTGAACAGGGTCGAGACGAGGATCAGGAATGCCGCCGGTAACAGCCAGAAGCTGAAGTTGTTCATCCGCGGCAGGGCCATGTCCGGCGCGCCGATCATCAACGGGATCATCCAGTTGGCGAGGCCGACGAAGGCCGGCATCACCGCACCGAAGACCATCACCAGACCGTGCATGGTGGTCATCTGGTTGAAGAACGCCGGCTCGACGATTTGCAGCCCCGGCTGGAACAGCTCGGCGCGAATCACCATCGCGAACGTACCGCCGAGCAGGAACATGCAGAACGCAAACCACAGGTACAGCGTGCCGATGTCCTTGTGGTTGGTGGTCAGCACCCAACGCATCAGGCCTTTGGCGGGGCCGTGGGCGTGGTCGGCATGACCGTGGTCATCGATGACAGCGCTCATGACCGGTCTCCTTTACGTGAGTGGATGGGGCGGGCCGGGGCGCGTTGCCCCGGCCGGTTCACGAAGTACGCGATAGACCGGCTCATTTGCTTTCCGCCTGTTTCAGCTCCAGCACTTCTTTTGGCGTGACCATGTCGCCCTTGTTGTTGCCCCAGGCGTTACGTTCGTAGGTCACGACCGCTGCGATATCGACTTCCGACAGCTGCTTGCCGAACGCCGCCATGGCGGTACCGGGCTTGCCGTGGAAGACAATGCTCAAGTGGCCTTCTTTCGGGCCGGTGGCGATTTTCGAGCCCTTGAGCGCCGGGAACATCGGCGGTAGGCCTTGGCCTTCGGCCTGGTGGCAGGCGACGCAAGTGGTGTGATAGACCTTGTCGCCGCGTTCCTTGAGTTCGTCGAGCGTCCATTCCTTGCTGGTCAGCTCTTTAAGCTGCGCGGCTTCGGCTTTGCGCTCGGCAAGCCATTTGTCGTAGTCGGCCTTGTCCTTGACCTCGACCACGATCGGCATGAAGCCGTGATCCTTGCCGCACAGTTCGGCGCACTGGCCACGGTAAATGCCGGGCTTGTCGATGCGCGTCCACGCCTCGTTGACGAACCCTGGAATCGCATCGCGCTTGACCGCGAAGGCCGGTACCCACCAGGAGTGAATAACGTCGGCGGAGGTCACGAGGAAGCGCACCTTGGCCCCGGTCGGCAGCACCAATGGCTTGTCGACCTCGAGCAAGTAGTGCTCGCCCTTGGCTTCCTTGTTGTGGATCTGCTCGGCGGGGGTGGCCAGGTTGCTGAAGAACTCGACGTCCTGACCCAGGTATTTGTAGTGCCACTTCCACTGATAGCCGGTGATCTGGATATCGATATCCGGCTCACTGGTGTCGTACATCTTGATCAGGGTGGCAGTCGCCGGCACGGCCATCGCCACCAGAATCAGAAACGGTACGACGGTCCAGAGAATTTCGACGGTGGTGCTTTCGTGGAATTTTGCGGCGACCTGCCCGGTAGAACGGCGGTGCACCATCATCGACCAGAACATGGCGCCGAAGACGATGATCCCGATCACCACACAGATCCAGAAAATGGTCATGTGCAGGTCGAATACTGCGTGACTGATTTCAGTCGCTCCAGGCGCCATATTCACAGTCCAGGCAGCGTGTGCCGGACTGAAAATCGACCACAACAGGAGGCCCATCCAGACGTGTGGATGTCGCATCATTGCGGGTTCCCCTTATCGTTCTTGTTATCCCGCCGGCTTTCGCCTGCGGCAAGGGAGCGGCTGCATCAGACTACGAACTTGAATCGCCGGGCCTTGCTGCGGGTGCAGTCGGGCGTCATCAGCTAACTCCATTCACTGGCGAGTATAGTCAGCGGCTGAGAAATGCAATGTGCTGAAGTAAATGATCTGAAACAGCGGGTGCTTGCATTCGAGGGCACGAATGGAGAAGGATGCAGACGAGTGGTGGCAAATCGATATAACGCAGCTGCATCAAGGATGAAATAATTATGACAAATGCGTCTTAGCATTTTTCGTAAGCCAGCTAACTTATGTCTTCCCTATTTCATTGCCTTGTTTCCTGGAGTTTTCATGAACACCGCCGCATTGCGCGAGCAGATCCAAACAGCCCAACAACATGAGAAAGACACTGGCCTGCTGACCCGTCAGCTGGAAAGCAAGCTGCCGCATCTACACCCGTCGATCCAGTTACCGGAAGCCGACGCCAATGGTGTGCTGACGCGTTTTGTCGCCGCCTATATCGATGAAGTGCCGGACCTGCTGGACGCAGCCAATGAAGTCGCCAGGGAAGCGGGAATCGAATCGCAGATCAAACCGGTGCTGAAAATCGCCGAGCAGTATTTCCTCCAGCCGCCGGCCATCATGGCCGGGCACGTTGGCCTGGACAGCCTGCTCGACGAAGCCTATCTGGCGCACCGTTTTGTCGAAGAGGTCAACGACCTGTACATCAAGCATTTCGGCCAGCCATTGATCCCCTTGGACATGACAGTCGCCAACTTGATTGCTCACCAATTGATCGGTGAGGAATTTGCCAACCAACTGGACGAAGCGGTGCATCACGCCATCGACGAGATGCTCAACGACGAGAGTTTTGCCCTGGAATCGGTAGAAGCCTACCGCGACAAACTCAGCAGTCCGGACACCGGCGCCGCGTGGAAACGCTGGCCGTGCATGGGCCGCCGCCTGGGTGTGGGCCTGGAACTCGACCAGCCCGCCGCCTGAGTTCACACGATCCAATGTAGGAGCTGCCGCAGGCTGCGATCTTTTGACCTTGTTTTTTACAATCAAGATCAAAAGATCGCAGCCTGCGGCAGCTCCTACAGCGGTTGAGTTCAGCCAGCAAATTTATCCGGCTGCACCGATGCCTGTTGTTGTGCGAATCCGCCCTTCAAGCCTGCGCTTCAAGCCTCGCGATTCGATCAACAGTTTCGAGCCCTTCGCCGCATTCGCCCGGCCCCACTCCTCCAGCAACTCCAGACACGAATGGTCGATGTAGCTCAGGTTATTGAGCGGCACATGCACCGTCGTGCCCAGCGGAATGCTACCCAGCACTTGCGTCAGTGCCGGCACCTTGAGGAAGGTCGCCGCGCCGACCAGACGCAACTCCATTTCGCCTTCCTGCGGCAGATCGATCAGGCTGATCTTCAACCGCGAAGCCTTGAACGCCAGTTTCAGCAGGGTCATACCGAAACCGATCAGCACACCCGTCAGCAGGTCTGTGAAGATGATCGCCAGCGCCGTCGCCGCGTAAGTGAACATCGGCATCCGTCCATAACGACCCAGACCACGAAACGCCTTGAGGTCGACCAGTTTGAAACCGGTATACACCAGCACGCCCGCCAGACTCGCCACCGGAATGCTTTGCAGCACGCTCGACAGCAACAGCACGAACGCCAACAGCCACAGGCCATGGAAGATCGTCGAGTAACGCGTGGTCGCGCCGGCCTGAACGTTGGCCGAACTGCGCACGATGACCCCGGTCATCGGCAGCGCGCCGACCAGGCCGCAGAGCATATTGCCGATACCTTGCGCCGACAGTTCACGGTCAAAGTCCGAGCGTACACCGCTGTGCATACGATCCACTGCGGCGGCAGACAACAGGGTTTCCGCACTGGCGATAAACGCCACGGCGAACGCCGCGATCAGCAGCGTCGGGTCAGCCAGGCTGAGCAGATCGGCAGGCCTGAGCCAATCAATGGCTTCCGCCAGATTCGCCGGTACTTCAACGCGTTTCACCTGTAACGCCAGCAGCAGACTCGCCCCTGTCGCCAGGCCGACACCGAGCAATGCACCAGGTACGAAACGCAGCGAATGCGGGCGAAACTTCTCCCACAACCACATCACCGCAATCGTCGACAGCCCGAGCAACCCGGCCTGCCAGCCGAACGACGGCAGCGCTTGCGCCACGGCTGCCGGGAACGCCGTGAGGTTATCCAGCCCTGAAGGTTTCGGTGACGCATCGAGCATCACGTGCACCTGTGACAGCACGATCAACACACCAATCCCCGCCAGCATCCCGTACACCACCGCTGGCGCTGTAACCCGAAACCAGCACCCGAGCTTCAAGCGTCCGGCCACCAGTTGCAGAAAACCGGCGAGCAGCAGAATCGGCCCGAGCATCTCGATGCCGTGCTGGCGCACCAGTTCAAAGACCAATACCGCCAGACCCGCCGCTGGTCCACTGACCTGCAACGGCGAACCCGCCAGCCAACCGACCACCAGACCACCGATGATCCCGGTGATCAGACCCTTGGCCGGCGGCAACCCTGAGGCAATCGCAATGCCCATGCACAGCGGCAGGGCGACCAGAAACACAACCACTGAAGCGAGCAGCTCCCGTGGCAACACCGCTTTCAATTGAGCCGCACGCATGGCGATTCTCCCGAAGTTTTCTTCAGGCATGGCAAGGCCGGGTCGCTGAATCAGCGACCGGCGTCAAACCACACAGATGTTTAGGAGGATTTAGAAGCGCGCTTTGGGCGTCGCCACCGGAATCGGATGGCTGCCATCGAGCGGCAGGAAGCGTCCCTGATCCGCGTCGTAAGCTTTGATTTCGCTGGTTTCGATGTTGTAGACCCAGCCATGGATGAACAAATGACCGTTCGCCATGCGCGAGGCTACCGAAGGATGGGTACGCAAGTGCTGCAACTGGGCGATGACGTTTTCCTCGGTGAGGATCGGCATGCTTTCTTTTTCGTCGGCGCAGTGACAGTTGTCATGCACCATGGTTTTCGCGACTTCGGCGTGGCGCAGCCAGGCTTTGACCGTCGGCATTTTTTCCAGGCTGTCCGGGTTGAGCACCGCACGCATGGCGCCGCAATCGGAGTGGCCGCAGATGATGATGTGCTGCACGCCGAGGGCCAATACCGCGTATTCGATCGCGGTGGACACGCCGCCGTTCATCTGGCCGTAAGGCGGGACAACGTTGCCGACGTTACGGGTCACGAACAGGTCGCCAGGCGAGCTTTGGGTGATCAGCTCGGGGACGATGCGCGAGTCGGCGCAGGTGATGAACATCGCTTTTGGCGACTGGGCCGTGGCGAGTTTCTTGAAGAGTTCTTCCTGCTGCGGAAAAACCTCATGATGAAAATGCAAAAAGCCATCTACGATCTGGCGCAGCGCTGCATCGGCGGATTCCGCTTCTGGGGTTTGCGCCGACGCAGCCAGCGGCTGTTTATCCTTATCACTCATGATTCATCCTCTTTGACGGATTCAGGGAATCTTCCCCGGTATTCCGGTATGAAGCCAGTGGCTGTTTAAACTATCCCGGTCATCCCGACCGGTCAGTCACTCGATGAACAAGGTAGCCGCCGAAACTTAACTCAAACTGAATCAAACGCTCTAGAACGTGTGTTCCAGGTCACAAAAAACGTGACTGGCGACTTTCGACGGAAGGATTCCAACCCCTCAACCCAGAGCTAATTGTCGCTAAATCAACGACATCTGGCGACCCGGCGGACAGAAGGCTGTGCAATCGAGGTTGTAGCCTTCGCGATGATTCAGACCAAGACGTTTAATCGCCTTCGCAAACCGCTGAGCCAACAGATCGGCAAACACTCCTTCGCCGCGCATGCGTGCGCCAAAACGACTGTCGTACAGCTCGCCGCCACGGCTCTGACGGATCAGGCTCAAGACATGCGCCGCCCGTTGCGGATAGTGCGCCTGCAGCCATTCTTCGAACAGCGGCGCCACCTCCAGCGGTAGACGCAACATCATGTAGGCGGCACTTTGCGCGCCGGCGGCGTGGGCCTCGTTGAGCAGATTTTCGATCTCGCTGTCGTTGATCATCGGAATCATCGGCGAACACAGCACACCGACCGGAATCCCTGCTTCGCGCATTACCCGAATAGCGCGCAATCGCGCCTTGGGCGCCGCCGCGCGCGGTTCCAGAATGCGTTTGAGTTCATCGTCCAGCGTGGTCAGGCTGATCATCACCGCTACCAGCCGCTGCTGCGCCAGCTCGGTGAGCAGGTCGAGATCACGCAAGATCAGCGAGCCTTTGGTGACGATGGTCACCGGATGCTTGTAGCGCAGCAGCACTTCGAGGGTCTGGCGGGTGATCTTGTGTTCGCGCTCGATCGGTTGGTATGGATCGGTGTTGGAGCCCAGATTGATCGGCGCACATTGATAACCGCGTTTGCTCAGTTGTTCTTCCAATACCTGAGCGGCGTTGGTCTTGGCGATCAGCCGGGTTTCGAAATCCAGCCCCGGCGACATGTCCCAATAGGCATGGCTGGGCCGCGCGTAGCAATAGATACAGCCGTGTTCACAGCCGCGGTAGGGATTGATCGAGCGATCGAAGGGCAGATCCGGCGAAGTGTTACGGGTAATGATGGTTTTCGCGGTTTCGATCATCACCTCGGTGTTCTGTGTTTCGGGCACTTCCTGATACCAGCCGTCGTCCTCGGCCACCGAACGATTCGGTGCAAAGCGGTTGTGCGGGTTGGTCGCGGTGCCGCGACCGCGAGGTGGCAATGGAGTAGACATGAAAACGCCCCGATACTGTATATGCACACAGTATCGGGGCGTTGAGCATCTGGCTAGTGCCGTCGGGCGACTGGTCAGTTGTGCTGTGTTACCTGACCGAGGTCATCGCTGGAGGTGTGTTTCATATCCTCCTTGCGCAGCTCGGCAACATCAGCAGCCTTCACCGGCGCACCCTTATTACCCCAACTGCCACGAATAAAACTCACCACATCCGCGACTTCCTGATCCGACAAGCGCCAGGCGAAACCCGGCATGGTGAAAGTAGAAGGCGCGGTGTGCGTCGCCGGCAAGGTGCCGCCCTTGAGCACGATGTGAATCAGCGAGGTCGGATCTTCCGATTGCAGCACCGGATTGCCCGCCAGTGCCGGGAACACTCGCGTGTAGCCGTGACCATCGGTGCGGTGACAGGCCGCGCAGTTGTCGATGTACACCGAGGCACCGCGTTGGCTGTCGTCGCCGTTCCACAGCGCTTTGGCGGCTTTTTCGTCGTACTGATGCGGTTGATCGTTTGGGTCATTGGCCGGCAGCGACTTGAGGTAGCGGGCGATGGCGGTCAGGTCGGCGTCGGTCATGTATTGCATGCTGTGGGTGACCACATCACTCATGCCGCCGAACACCGCGCTGCGATCGCTGCGACCGGTCTTGAGGAATTGCACCAGTTGCTCTTCGCTCCAGCCGCCGAGCCCGTCCTTGTGATCGCCGCGCAGACTCTTGGCGATCCAGCCTTCCAGCGGCGCACTGCCGGCGAGGAAGTTGCTGCCATCGGCTGCGCTTAAGGATTTTTCCTGCATGGTCAGCGCACGTGGCGTGTGGCAGGCGCCGCAATGGCCGAGGCCCTCAACCAGATACGCCCCTCGGTCGATCACCGGGTCGGCACTGGTTGCTTGGTAGTCCTCGACCTTCGGCGCAAACATCCAGCGCCAGCCCATCAATGGCCAACGCATGCTCAACGGCCACGGAATATCGCTGGCCTTGTTCTCTTGCGCGACCGGTTCTACGCCATGCATGAAGTACGCATACAGCGCCTGCATGTCGGTTTCGCTGACACGCGCGTAGGACGGATAAGGCATCGCCGGGTACAACGTACTACCGTTTTTGGCGACGCCATGGCGAACGGCCTGATCGAAGTCCTCGAAGCTGTATTCACCGACGCCGGTTTTATCCGGGGTGATGTTGGTCGAATAGATCGTGCCGATCGGCGTTTCCATCGGCAGACCACCGGCGAACGGCTTGCCGCCCTTGGCGGTGTGGCAGGCTACGCAGTCACCGGCGCGGGCAAGGTATTCGCCTTGTTTGATCAAGGCTTGATCAACTTCAGCCGCATGAATTGAGGCGCTGCCGAGCAGGGCCAAAGTCGCGATAACGAAATTCTTCATGGTCATCGCTCCTTAAGCCTGAACCAGCGGGCCGGGGTTTTTCAGGTACTGCTCGCGGATCGCTTTCGCCGACCAGTAGGTCAGTGCAGCAACCAGCCCGGTCGGGTTGTAGCCCAGGCCTTGCGGGAACGCCGAGGCGCCCGGAACGAAGACGTTATGCACGTCCCAGCTCTGCAGGTAACGGTTCAGCGCGCTGGTCTTCGGATCGGTGCCCATGATCGCGCCACCGTTGAGGTGGGTAGTCTGGTAGGACGCAGTGTTGAAGTGGTCGCCGACTTTCTTGCCGATCACCGCAATGGCTTTCGGGCCCATCGCTTCGGCAACCTTGCCCATTTTCTCGACCATGAAACGGTTCATCTTGATGTCGTTTTCCTGCCAGTCGAAGGTCATCCGCAGCAGCGGCAAACCGTAGGCATCGCGGTACACCGGATCGAGGTCGAGGTAGTTGCCACGGTAGGACTGATGCGCGCCGTGGGCGTCCATCGACACCTGGTGGGTGTAGTAATCGGCGGTCGCTCGTTTCCAGTCACTGCCCCAGGCCGGGGTGCCCGGCGGGTTCGAGGTGCCGGCAATCGGCCGGCTGCCGGCCTGGTTGACCCACATCGGCGAGCCGCCGACGAAGCCGTGCGGGCCGTGGTCGAAGTTGTCGGCGTTGAAGTCATCCAGCGCCACGCCGTTGCCGCCAGCGCCGATGAAGTTGTTGGTGTGAGTGTCCTTGTCGAAGAACGCCTTGATGGTCGCCATGTTCTGGTAGGCGAAGTTACGCCCGACCACGCCTTCGCCAGTCTTCGGGTCGTACGGTTTGCCGATGCCGGAGAGCAGCATCAACCGCACGTTGTGCAGCTGGAACGCACCGAGGATCACCAGATCCGCCGGTTGCTCGATCTCGCGGCCCTGGCCGTCGACGTAGGTGACGCCGGTGGCTTTGCTCTTGGTGCTGTCGAGGTTGATCCGCAGCACGTGGGCGTTGGCGCGCAGCTCGAAATTCGGCAGCGGTTTCAGCGCCGGCAGAATGTTCACGTTCGGCGAAGCCTTGGAGTACATGTAGCAAACATAACCGCTGCAAAAACCGCAGAAGTTGCACGGGCCCATTTGTGCGCCGTAAGGGTTGGTGTACGGCCCGGAGGTGTTTGCCGAAGGCAGGTTGTAAGGTTTGTAACCGACTTCTGTAGCCGCTTTGCCGAACAGCTGTGCGGACACCGTATTCTTCTGCGCTTCCAGCGGGAACGGGTTGGAGCGATCGGGCGCGTATGGGTTGCCGCCTTTGCCCTGACCCACCAGTTGACCTTTCACCGTCCACGCCTGGCCGGAGGTGCCGAAGACTTTCTCAGCGAAATCGAAAAACGGCTCCAGCTCTTCATAGCTGACGCCGAAGTCCTGGATGGTCATGTCCTTGGGGATGAAGCTTTTGCCGTAGCGCTCTTCGTAGTGGCTACGCATGCGCAACTCGATCGGGTCGACCCGGAAGTGCACGCCCGACCAGTGCAGGCCGGCACCGCCGACGCCGTTGCCCGGCAGGAACGCGCCCAACTGGCGGTTCGGCAGGGCGATGTCGTTGACGCTGTGGCGAATGGTGACGGTCTCTTTGGAGATGTCTTGAAAGAGTTTTTTACGCACGCTGTAGGTGAGTTCGTCGATCACCTGTGGATAGTTGCCGTCGGGGTAAGTGTCCTGCATCGGCCCGCGCTCCAGTGCCAGCACATTGAGACCTGCTTCGGTCAGTTCCTTGGCCATGATTGCGCCGGTCCAGCCGAAACCGACGATGACTGCGTCAACCTTCTTCATTACCGTTGCCATGCTTACGCCCTCTCGCCGCGAATCGAAACTGCCGGGAAGGGGTATTGCTCGTTGCGTTCCACCCAATCCATGAAATCGGCGCGGGCGCCGGGGAAGCCGATCATGGTCCAGCCGACCATGCCTTTATTGCCACCGTGGATCGGGTCGCAGAAGAACCCTTCCTTGGTGTTTTGCAGCAGCAGATTGAAGAAAATCTTCGCCGGAACCGCGTCGAACTGTGGTTTGCCGGCTTCAAGTTGCTTGAGCAAATCGTCTCGGGTAGCGCTGTCTTGCTCAGCAAATACTTTACCGTTGAGGGATTTTGCCCACTGATCCGTGGCGGCGATGCCGAGGC
Organism: Pseudomonas sp. SM4; assembly: GCF_051913165.1. NCBI lineage: Bacteria > Pseudomonadati > Pseudomonadota > Gammaproteobacteria > Pseudomonadales > Pseudomonadaceae > Pseudomonas > Pseudomonas sp. SM4. The sequence goes on from NZ_JBODOE010000009.1 coordinate 269,039, forward strand.
GATAGATCTCTTTGGGCACCAGTTTGCTCTGCCAGCCCATTTCCGGAGCGGCGTCGGCGTTGAACGGGCCTTGCATGTACCAGAGGGCGCCGGCGGCGTACGGCGTATTCATCTGGCGATCGATGTATTCCGGCACACCGGCTTCGAGCGCGCCTGGGCCTTGGGCATCGTTAGGGATCAATTGCGCTACGGCGGCATTGATGAACGCCCATTCTTCGGCGGTGAAGTAATTCGGCTGATACGCGCCGGCGTCAGCGCGAGCGGCTTGCCCGGCCGGAGCAGCAGGCGCAGCTGCGGGCGCCGCTTGCAGCACGCTGCTGCCCAGACCGGTGCCGGCCAGGGTGACCACCGGGATCAGGGTCAGGGATTTGCGCAAAAACTCACGCCGCGGGTTGTCTCGACTTTCATCAGACATGGGGTGCACCTCATCAGGCATCAGGGGGTAACCGTTTCTGCGAACGGCTTGAGGATTTTTCGTCGCGACGCGGCCGGATGACCCGGAAAAGGGGGGCGCGTCTGCAACATCGTGTGACAAATGGTAGCAGGCTAAGCTTCGGGATGAACCGATTCAGTGGAAAAAGAGCGGTTTTTGTTGGCTGTACGCCATGAAACAGCGCTGATTGACGATTCTTTTACAAACGGCTCACGGGGCTTTGACCGCCGAACATCGAAGCTATGGTTCCTCTCATCGATGAATCCCGACACGGTCACCAGCATGTCTCGAGTGCGCTTGTTCTCTGCTTTGTGTTTATCGCTTGTAGTGCTGCTGCCCTGGATGCCGGCCCACGCCGCGTCGGCAACGGCTGTTCGCCCGACTGAATGGGCGCAGCCGGTCGAGGTGCAATACAACCTGTTCCAGATGTCGCCAACGCTCTATCGCAGCGCATTACCCGATGGCGGCGCGGTGCCGCTGCTGAAAAATCTCAAGGTCGCCACGGTGATCAACTTCCTCCCGGAAGCGGACAGCAACTGGCTGTCGGAGCCGGGCATCAATCAAGTACAACTGCCGTATCGCACCAACCACGTCGACGACGCCGATGTCCTCAAAGCCCTGCGCGCCATTCAGGCTGCTGAAGCCAACGGCCCGGTGCTGATGCATTGCAAACACGGCTCCGACCGCACGGGCCTGATGGCCGCCATGTACCGTGTGGTGGTGCAAGGCTGGAGCAAAGAGGACGCCTTGAGCGAAATGACCCAAGGCGGATTCGGCGAGAGCGGGCACTTTCGCGACAGCGTGCGCTACGTGATGCAGGCTGATGTCGACAAACTGCGCACGGCGCTGGCCAATGGTGATTGCAGCACCAGCGCATTCGCTACCTGCTCGATGAAGAGTTGGTTGCAGTCGGTGAATCTCAAGTAAGCGCAGGGTTCAATTCGCCTTCGACTGCCGTGGGTTCAAGGCTGACGGGCTGACCGAGGAACATTTGCATGGCGCTCAGTAGCGAAGACGAATCGCCGGATAAAAACGCTTCGCGAAACGCCCGCCCGGTGTGCGGGTTGAACACGCCATCGTGCTGAAAACGTTTGAACGCCTCGGTCGCCAGCACGCCTGACCATTTGTAGGCATACACCGAGGCTTCGTAGCCGGTGGCCAGATAATCGAAGCTGTTGGCGAACCGGCAATAGTCCGGCATTTGTAGCGTGGGAAATTCGCGCTGCACCGCCTCGAATACCTGCGCAATACTGCGGCCGTCGCCGTGGCTTTGGTGCAATTCAAAATCCAGTAACGCCCCCATCAGCAACATCGCCGTGGCCCTGCTGGTCTGTGCCTCAAGCGCGGTCAGTGCGGTGTTGACCCGCTCTGCGGTCAGACGCTCCCCCGTTTGATGGTGCGCCGCCAGCCACAGGAGAAACTCCTGCGACAAACACCATTGCTCAAACAACTGCCCGGTGAATTCGGCGCTATCGCGGGCGAATTGTGAAATGCCTGACAAATTGAAGTGCGGCGAGCGCGTCAGCACCTGTTGCAGGCAATGCCCGAATTCATGGAGCAGCACCCGCAGATCGTGATGCGAAAGCAGGCACGGGTGCTCAGCCGTCGGGGCGGTGAAATTGCTCGACAGCACGGCTATCGGCGTCGCCAAGCGCCCTTCGGCATTGATTCGCCGATTACGCACGGTGCCTGTCCAGGCATAGTCGGGCGCATTCTCAGCCGCGTACGGATCCAGATAGATGTGCCCGATCACTTGGTCGTGCTCACTGACCTCGAACAGGCGCACCTGCTCATGCCAGCGATCAAACGTGAGTTGCTCGCGAATCGCGATACCGAACAGGTGTTCGCTGAACCGGCATAACCCGCGCAACGTGCTCTCCAGCGGGAAGTACTGGCGTAAGCCCTGCAGGGCGCCGTCCAGTTGCTGCACGCGTAATTGCTCGGCGAGAAAATCCTCATCCCACGCCTGAATCGTCCCGAAGCCCTGCTGATCGGCGAACGTTCGCAGCGTTTGCGCCTCCTGCTCCAGCAAAGGTTTCGCCAGCGCTATCTGCTGGCGCAGAAAGGCGCTGACCTGAGTGGTGTTGGTGATCACCCGGTTGTCGAGGCGCAACTCGGCGAAATTGTTGAAGCCCAGCACTTGGGCTTTCTCGTGACGCAAAGCCAGCAGCAAACTCAACACCGGCTCGTTATCGAACTGATCCGCCTGCGGGCCCTGATCGGAGGCGCGGGTGCTCCAGGCAATAAAATATTCCTCGCGCAAGGCTCGGTCGCGCGCGTAGGTCAGGATTTGCTGGCAAGTGTTCTGGTCCAGCGTGAGCAGCCAGCCGTCGAGCCCGGCCTGCCTGGCCTGGAGTGCCAGTTGCGCCTGACTGTGCGGGCTGAGCCCGGCGAGCAGCGTGACATCGGTGATGTGCTTGGTCCACGCGGCATTGGCGAGTTCGATCTGGCTTGAAAACAGTCGCTCGAGCAAGCCGATTAGTCTATTCAGACGGGCGAGTCTTTCCTGTTGCGCGGTGGGTAACTCAATTCCGGACAAGCGAAACCCGCGCAGGATCTTTGCCAGCGAGGCTTTGCGCGCGGCATTGAAATGGACAGCGGCCGCGCTGCTGCCCAAGCGTTGAAACGTACGGAACAACGGCACGCTCGCTGATTTGTCAGTCTGGTATTGCTCGTCGATTTGCCTGCACTGCGCACTGGCCTTTTCCCACGCGCTATCGGCTGATTTGCCCATCGAAAGGTATTCGATCACCGCCATGGTTTCCGCCAATGTCGCATCGGCTTCATCGACGGCAAGGATCAGATCGTCCCAGTTCGGGTGCTCGGTCTGGCTGGTGATCACGTGTTCAATGATCAGTTGGTTGTTGGTCACGATTGCGGTGATTGCCGGCACTAGATGTTCGGCACGCACGGTCGACCACGGAGGCAGCGTCCAGCGTTGTAACAGCGGATTGGAATCAGGCATGACGTCTTCCTTGAGGGATGGCTGAAGAGCCAGCCTAATCAGGAAGCGCAGAGGAAGGGTGGTACATAGTTACCACCTTTCACCGCAAAAACGGTGAAAGGTGGATGACACGTCAGTGTTGCTCGTCAGGCTTTTTCTTCAGCTTCGGGTTGGGGAAAAACTGTACCGCTTGCACGGTTTTGTCCGGTGCCGGTTTGCTGATCGCGCTGGTGTTGACCCGCGTGCCCAGTTCTTTCGGCACCGACAGCCCTTGCTCGTTGAGCGTGTCGGAGTAACCGCAAGCCACACATTCACGGTGCGGCACGCTGTCTTCGTTCCACATCATCAACTTGTCCGGCTCGCTGCACGCCGGGCAGACGGCCCCGGCGATAAAGCGTTTCTTGGTAATCACAGGCCCGTCACTCATGCTGCCGCGTCCTCACTCAGGCCGCTGTGGCGCAACAGTGCGTCAATCGACGGCTCACGGCCACGGAAGTCGACGAACAGCACCATCGGTGCCTGCGAACCGCCGCGCGCCAGAATCGCTTCGCGGAAGGCGCGACCGGTTTCAGCGTTGAGCACGCCGTCTTCTTCGAACTTCGAGAAGGCATCCGCCGACAGCACTTCAGCCCACTTGTAGCTGTAGTAACCCGCCGCATAACCGCCGGCGAAGATGTGCGCGAAGCTGTTCGGAAAGCGGTTGTAGGCTGGCGGACGCATCACCGACACCTCGTCACGCACGCCTTCGAGCACCTGCGCGGCAGTGCGGCCGTCACCGTGGGTGGCGTGCAGTTCGAAGTCGAACAGCGAGAATTCCAGCTGACGGACCATCATCAGGCCGGACTGGAAGTTCTTCGCTGCGAGCATTTTTTCCAGCAGATCCTGCGGCAGCGGCTCACCGCTTTCGTAGTGAGCGGAAATCAGCGCTAAGCCTTCCGGCTCCCAGCACCAGTTTTCCATGAACTGGCTTGGCAGCTCGACCGCGTCCCACGCCACGCCGTTGATCCCGGAAACACCGGCGTGATCAACGCGGGTCAGCAGGTGGTGCAGGCCATGGCCGAATTCGTGGAACAACGTGGTCACTTCATCGTGGGTCAGCAGCGCAGGCTTGCCACTGTCGGCCGGGGTGAAGTTGCACACCAGATTGGCCACCGGGCTTTGCAGAACCCCGTCGATGGTGCGGCGACGATCGCGGGCGCCGTCCATCCACGCACCGCCACGCTTGTTGGCGCGGGCGTAGAGGTCGAAGAAGAAGCGGCCGACGTGCTGGCCGTTTTCCTTGATTTCGAACAGGCGAACATCCGGGTGCCAGGTGTCGAAGCCTTTCTGTTCGGCGATTTCGATGCCGTACAGACGCTGAACAATGGCAAACAGACCGCCCAGCACTTTGTCGATCGGGAAGTAGGCGCGCAGGGTTTCCTGAGCAACGCTGTAGCGTTGTTCACGAAGTTTTTCGCCGTAGAAACCGCTGTCCCAGCTTTGCAGATCGGCGCAGCCCTGTTCGGCGGCGTAGGCGCGCAGCTGTTGCAGATCCTGTGCGGCGAACGGTTTGCTGCGCTTGGCCAGATCGCGCAGGAAGCTCAGCACCTGATCGCTGGATTCAGCCATTTTCGTGGCCAGGCTCAGTTCGGAGAAGCTGGCGAAACCCAGCAGCCTGGCCAGTTCCTGACGCAGGTCGAGGATCTCTTCCATCACCGGGCCGTTATCGTTCTGGCCGGCGTTCGGGCCTTGATCCGAGGCGCGGGTGCAGTAGGCGGCGTAGACTTCTTCACGCAGCGCACGGTCTTGCGCGTAGGTCATCACCGCGTAGTAGCTCGGGAATTCCAGGGTGATCAGCCAGCCATCGAGGCCTTTGGCCTGAGCAGCGGCGGCCATTTGCGCCTTGGCCGAATCGGTCAGGCCGGCGAGGGCGGCTTCGTCGGTGACGTGCTTGGTCCACGCCTGAGTGGCGTCGAGCAGCTGGTTGGAGAAGCGGCTGCCCAGCTCGGACAGTTTGCTCTGCACTTCGGCGTAGCGTTTCTGTTCGGCTTCCGGCAGGTCGATACCCGACAGACGGAAGTCACGCAGGGCGTGTTCCAGAATAGTCTTCTGCGCCACGTCGAAACCGGCGGCTTGCGGGCTGTTGGCCAGGGCTTCATAAGCCTGGAACAGCTCGCGGTTCTGGCCCATCTCGGTGGAGTAGGCGCTCAGGGCTGGCAGGCACGATTCGTAGGCTTCACGCAGTTCGGCGCTGTTGCACACGGCGTTGAGGTGGCTGACCGGGCTCCAGGCAGCGCCGAGGCGATCATTGAGTTCGTCCATCGCCAGTACCAGGCCGGCCCACGTCGGGTTCTGCACTTGGGTCTTGAGGATTTCGGCAATGGCGGCGCGGTTGTCGGCCAGGATCGTTTCGATGGCGGGCAGGACGTGTTCGGCACGGATCGTGGAGAACGGTGGCAGGTCGTAGGACTGCAGCAGAGGGTTGTTCACGCTCACGGTTGGCACCTTGGCTGGGGAAACATTGCCCCATCTTAATTACAATCGGCATTCACCGCAGCTATCGGCGACAGAGAGAGAAATTATCGTGTCCGTTCGCAAGTACCAGAATCACACCCCCAGCCTGAGCAAAGGCGCATTTGTCGACAGCTCGGCGGTGGTGATCGGCGACGTCGAAATCGGCGCAGACAGCTCGGTCTGGCCGCTGACCGTGATCCGTGGCGACATGCACCGCATCCGCATCGGTGCGCGCACCAGCGTGCAGGACGGCTGCGTGTTGCACATCACTCACGCCGGCCCGTTCAACCCTGACGGCTTTCCGCTGCTGATCGGCGACGACGTGACCATCGCCCACAAAGTCATGCTGCATGGCTGCAGCGTCGGCAGCCGCGTGCTGATCGGCATGGGCAGCATCGTCATGGACGGCGCGGTGGTTGAAGACGACGTGATCATCGGCGCCGGCAGCCTGGTGCCGCCGGGCAAGCGCCTTGAAACTGGCTTCCTCTATGTGGGTAGCCCGGTGAAACAGGTGCGAGAACTCACCGACAAGGAAAAAGCCTTCTTCACTTACAGCGCGGCGAACTACGTGAAGCTCAAGGACCTGCATCTGGCCGAAGGCTACGACACACTCTGAACTGAATTGGCGACTGCCCAGGAATTCCCATGCATTACCAAACCGTACTGTTCGACCTCGATGGCACCCTCACCGACCCGCGTGAAGGCATCACCCGTTCCATTCAGTTTGCCTTGGCCAAGCTCGGCATCGATGAACCGGATCTGACCAAGCTCGAACACTTCATCGGCCCGCCGCTGTTGCAGGCGTTCATGCAGTTCTATGACTTTGATGAGGCCAAGGCGTGGGAAGCGGTGAATTTCTATCGCGAGCGTTTCAAGGTCACTGGCCTGTACGAGAACCGTATGTTTGACGGCGTCACACCGTTGCTGGAAACCCTCGGTGGCCAAGGTCGGCAGTTGTATATCGCGACGTCCAAACCGTGGATATTCGCCCGCGAGATCGCCCGGCACTTTGATTTCGCCCGGCATTTCAAAGTGATTTACGGCAGCGAACTGGATGGCACGCGCACCAACAAGGTTGAGTTGATTGCGCATCTAGTGAAGGAAGAAGGGCTGGACCCGGCGAATACGCTGATGATCGGCGACCGTAAGCACGACCTGATCGGTGCGCGCAGCAATGGACTGGATGCGGCGGCGGTCGGTTATGGATTTGGCAGTTTTGAAGAGCTGAATGCCGAGGCGCCGGCTTATCACTTTGAAACGCTGGACGAGTTGCATCAGGCCTTTCTGCGGCGCTGATCAGATTGCAATCGCGAGCAGGCTCACTCCTACATTTGGAATGCGTTCCCCCTTTAGGAGTGAGCCTGCTCGCGAAGGGGTCGGCTCAGCCAATGCGAAATCAGGATTTTGCCAACGCTTTCAGTGCCGCCTTGCGCTCCGTCACCGGCAACCCACCCAACCGCTCAACCTCAGCATAAAATCTCAGCCAATCCCCCCCGACCTGTTTGAACAACGCCGAAAACGCCGGCACCCACTGGTCATACAGCCCAAACGGCAACAACCGTGCATTGTTCAGCGGCGCGTTCACCCAGGCGTCATAGCGCTTGTCCCCGGCCCACTGGCTGTCCCTCATCACCCGATAATCCCGGCGAAACTGTTCGAACTCGGCCGCTTTGCGTTCGCGCATCCGCTCAGCCGGCAATGGCTGTGCGTACAGCTTTTCCAGCCGTGAGCGGGTATCGAGGACTAACTCAATGAATTGATCGCGTTGCTTGAGCCGAGAATCTTTATCCGCCGGCAACCCGCGAAACGCGCGCCACTGCCGCGTGCCTTCCTGCTCGACAAAGGTGGCGAAGGACTCGTTGAACTCGGTGTCGTCCTTCACATAAAAGCGCTGATGCGCCAGCTCATGAAAGATCAGCGTGGCCAAACGTTCATCACCCCAGCCCAGCATCGTGTTGATGATCGGATCGTTGAACCAGCCGAGCGTCGAGTAAGCCTCGACGCCGCCAATCGACACGTCCATGCCCTGCAAGCGCTGGATCGCCGCTTCACCCCGCGCCGCGCCCTGGCTGTAATAGCCGCGATAGGCCACGCACCCGGCAATCGGAAAGCAATGATTCTGCGGCGTCAGGGAAAACTCCTGAGTGGCGAACACATTCCACACCACGTACGGCCGGCCAATGTCGGCGTACAGGCGATAGCTCTGGTTGTCCGGCAGGTGCAGATGCTCGCTGGCGAATGCACGGGCCTTTTGCGATTGGCTCAGGTGCGCGCGCAACGTGGCGTCGCGGCTGGGGTCGGCAATGACCTTTGCCACCGGCTCACGCGCCCGCAACAGTTGCAGTTGGCCACTGGCCAACTGGCCGTAATAGCTGACGCTGGCGCAACCGTTGAGCAACAAAAACATCACACCCGGAAACAAAACCCGAAAAACGCGATCAAGTAACCCATGGCTTGCAAACGGCCTGATCAAAATAAGAAATCCCCCCGGAGAGTCTGCTCGCAAGACTATCCCGCCTTAAGGAGCACCGCTATGCGCATGTTGATGCTGACGGGAGGCCTGCTGACGCTGGCCGGTTGTGCCCATTTCGGAATGCCCGATCCGGACCCTTCGCAAGCCTGGATTGATCTTGATGCACGGCAGCAGGACACGGCACTGCAAGCGCTGAAGGTCGATAGCAGCGCGGCCGTCGATAAACGTTACTTCGAGGTACAGCCCGGCAGCCATGAGTTGACGGTGCGCTATCAGTTTCCGGTTGACGCCACCAACATCGGCCCCGATGCCGAACCGCTGTGGCGTGATTGCCGGATGAACGTGAAATTCAAGGATTTCAATGCCGGTCAGCGTTATCAATTGCAGGCCGGCAGCATCGGTTTCCGGCCCTGGGCCAAACTTTATGATGAGCAGCGCAACGTGGTGGGGCAGGGCACGCCGGCGGGCTGTCAGAAGACCTGATCGGCGGTATGCTGGATGTCCACATCAAAGGACATTTGATCATGCGCAGGTTGACGTTGTTGCTGGTAGGAAGTGTGCTTGCCGGCTGCCAGAGCCCGCTGCCAGCGGCGGATCCCGGCAAAGCCTGGGTCGACTTTGCGATGCCGACACCCGGCGGCAAGGTGTTGATGGCGGAACGGCTGGACAATGTGCGCCTGCAGGACGGACGCTTTTTTCAGGTCACGCCGGGCAGTCATGAACTGACGGTGCGCTTCGATTTCGAGATTTTCGGCGGCGGCCAGGGCATGGACACCGACCCGCAGGAGCGGCTGTGTTACATGACCGTGCCTTATGACCACTTCGAAGCCGGGCAACGTTACCGGCTCGAAGCCCGCTCGCTGGCCTTCACGCCAAGCGCCCGGTTGATCAATCGTCAGGGGCAGATCGTTGCCGAAGAACGGCAGATCAACTGCGTGCCTTAAGCGTTATCAGGAGTCGTTCTTCTGATAGATGATCGCTTTGGTGCCGTTCTCACACGAACCCACCACCATGGCGATATCGTGCTTGGCCGCCTCTTCCTTGCTGACAATTTCCAGCGTGTACGAAGGCACGGCTTTGGCCTGGATCTTGATCTCGATTTCTTTTCTCAGTTCTTCGCAGTCTTTCGGTGCTGCAACTACCGAGGTGGCCAGTGCACTGCAAAGGATCGCCAAGCCAATACGTTTCATGAGTGAAGCTCCCTGAGGCAGCGCGCACGGGCGTGCGCTGAAGCTGCTGTCATGTATTCGACCATATTTTCATAAAACGAGTTCTGACTTCGCTCACAAGATGTACGCACAGTTTCTGATTTGCGGTGATGTTGAGATCGCTATCGCGAGCAGGCTCACTCCTACATTTGATCTCCGGCGGACACAATTTCTGTGATCGACCAAAATTCCCTGTAGGAGTGAGCCTGCTCGCGATAGCGTCGGACCTGCTAACTCCGAATCAACTGACCAACGTCGCCTCAAGGCTGATCTGCGCATTCAGCACTTTCGACACCGGGCACCCTTCCTTGGCCTTTTTGCTCAGCTCATCAAACTGCGCCTGTGTGGCCCCCGGGATTTTCGCCTTGAGGATCAGCTTCACCGCAGTAATCGCGAAACCGCCCTCAACCTGATCGAGGGTCACTTCAGCCTGGGTGTCGATGCTGTCAGCCTTAAGGCCCGCATCGCCGAGAATCATCGAAAACGCCATGGAGAAACAACCGGCATGTGCAGCGCCGATCAGTTCTTCCGGGTTGGTGCCCTTGCCGCCCTCGAAGCGCGCCTTGAAACCGTACGGTGCTTCTCTGAGGACACCGGTTTCAGTGGAGATCGAGCCAATGCCGGTTTTCAGATCGCCTGCCCAATGTGCGGATGCTTTCTTCACGATAGCCATGTCTGCCTCCTCAAGATCTGACGCGGAAACGCCGCGCCGTCGTGGTTTTTGCCTGCAAGGCTTCTGAGGATAGACGTCGGAACAAAGTTCAGCCCGTCTGAATCGTTGACTTTTTTAGTAGGAAATTTCGGCTCCGCTATTGAAACTCGGGTATATGCCCTTATTGCACAAACAAGCTTATGGATTCGGCAGGTTTTCGTTTGCAAGAAAAACCTGCCGCCTCACTCGGAGACGCAGGTTTATGAAGCAACTGTCCGACGTAAAATTTTCTACCCTCGATCTGGTGCCAGTGCGCGAAAACGGCAGCCCGGCGCAGTCGCTACGCAATTCGCTGGACCTTGCGCAACACGTCGAGAAATTCGGCTACACGCGATTCTGGGTGGCGGAACACCACAACATGGATGGCATCGCCAGCTCGGCAACGTCGGTGTTGCTCGGCTATCTGGCTGGCGGTACGTCGACCATTCGTGTCGGCTCCGGTGGCGTGATGTTGCCCAACCACGCACCGCTGGTGATCGCCGAACAGTTCGGCACGCTGGAAAGCCTGTACCCGGGGCGGATCGATCTGGGTCTGGGCCGTGCGCCCGGTTCCGATCAAATGACCGCGCGTGCGCTGCGCCGTGAACGCTCCGGCAGCGCTGATGACTTCCCTGAAGACGTCGCCGAACTGGTGCGTTTCCTCGGCCCGCGTACCCCGGATCAGCGGGTGATTGCGATGCCGGGCACGGGTACCAATGTGCCGATCTGGTTGCTCGGTTCCAGCCTGTTCAGTGCGCAACTGGCCGGTGAGCGTGGTTTGCCGTACGCCTTCGCCTCGCATTTCGCCCCGCGCTTCATGCACGAGGCGATTCGCGTCTATCGCAATCACTTCAAGCCATCGGCGGTGCTCGACAAGCCGTACGTGATGCTCGGTGTGCCGTTGGTGGCAGCGGATACCGATGAACAGGCTGATTACCTGGCGACTTCGGTGTACCAGCGCATTCTGGCGTTGATGCGTGGGCAGAGTCTGGTGCAGCGTCCGCCGGTGAAAACCATGGACGGCCTGTGGCTGCCGCATGAGCGTGAGGCGGTGGGTGATTTCCTTGGGCTGGCGATGGTCGGCAGCCCAGCGAAAATCCGCGCGAAGCTGGAGGTGTTGGTCGAGCAAACACAGGCCGATGAGCTGATTTTCACCAGTGATCTCTACGAACACGCCGATCGCGTGCATTCCTACGAACTGCTGGCACAAGTCATGAAGGGATAACGCGCGCCCCCCTGTAGGAGCTGTCGAGTGAAACGAGGCTGCGATCTTTTGATCCAGGTTTTTAGAGCAAGATCAAAAGATCGCAGCGTGCCGCAGCTCCTACATGAGACACAAAAAAGCCGACGCATTGGCGTCGGCTTTTGTATTTCAGGCGCGATCAACCGCGTTTGTAGACGATTTCCTTGGTGCCACCTTCGCAGGTGCCGACCACTTTACCGTCAGCCGCTGCGCCTTTGTCGACAACCTCCAGCGAGTAATTGGACGCACCTTTGGCATCAATTTTCGCCGCGATCTCGCTTTTCAGCTCTTCACATGGCTTACCGGCAGCAAACGCACCACCCGCAAGGCTCAACAAACCTACCGCCAACATAAACTTCTTCATCGGTCGCACTCCCTGGTCGGATTGAAAGAGGCGGGCATCGGGTCATCCACCCGATGCGCTCACCCTATAGCGCTTTGCCATTCCTATGGCACTCGGCCAGCGCGCAAGTTCAGAAGACTAGACCAAACTCAGCTACTGGCAATCTTGAAGCCCACTTTCAGCGTCACCTGAAAGTGCGCGGCCTTGCCGTCCTTGATGTGACCACGGGTTTCGGTCACTTCAAACCATTCCAGGTTGCGAATGGTCTTGTTGGCTTCGGCAATTGCGTTGTTGATGGCGTCTTCGATGCTGGTGGTCGACGAACCGACCAGCTCGACTTTCTTGTACGTGTGATGGTCACTCATAACGAACTCCTTGGCGTGTGGAATTGAGACTAGCAGTGAATCTGCACTGTTGATTTCGGTGGCTCTGCGCAGGCGAAGTTCAGATTTTCTGCACTTTCTCAAACCGTTGAAGTCCCAAACAACACACGCCACTCATCACCAATGCAGGAGAGCCACCATGGCCAACACCTCTTTACGTAAAGCCTCGTTGCAAAGCATGGAAGCCGAGATCGAGAGTCTGCTCAAGTCGTTGGAAAGCCTGAAGGACGACGCTTCGGACGAGTCGCGCAAGACCCTCAAGGCGCTGAAGAGCAACGCCGAAAGCGCGCTGAAACATTCGCGTCATCTGCTCAGCGACGCCTATGAAGAAGTCAAAGTGAAAACCCGCGAGACCGGGATCGCCACCCGCGACTACGCGCAGGAACATCCGTGGACGACTGCCGGTGTCGCGGTCGGTGCAATCGGTCTGCTCGCTGCTTACTTGCTGTTCAAGCGCGGCGAGTGATCGCTCTGGCGCAGCTCGTTCTTGAGCCATTGCGCCAGTTGCCGAGCGCGTCCGTCTGCGGCGCGCTTGGGTAGCCACAACGCCAGTTGCGCCGGGGTTTCACAGAAACCCCATGGCGCAACCAGGCGACCGGCCTTCAAATCTTCCGTCACCAGCGGCTCCGGCGCGATTGCCACGCCGAGACCAGCGACGGCTGCCTCCAGTAAATAATACAAATGCTCGAAACCTTGCCCGAGCTTCAACGCTTTTGCGTCGAGGTCGCTTTGCTGTGCCCAGCTTGGCCACGCTTGTGGGCGCGAGGTGGTGTGCAGCAGCGGTTCATTGAGCAGGGCCGAGGCTGGCGCGGTTTGCAGACGTTGGTAGCCGCTGAACAATGGGCTCATGACCGGGCCGATACGTTCTGCGGCCAATTCATAAACTTGCATGTCTGCCGGCCATGGCGGTTCGGCGAACAGCAGCAAAGCATCCAGCCCCGGACGCCGAGGATCGAGATCGCCTTCACCCGCTGAAAGATGCAGACGCAAATCCGGCAGATCGGCATTCAATCGTCCCAAACGCGGAATAAACCAGCGCGCCAGCAGACTTCCCGAGCATCCCAACACAAACGGCGCATCGGCGGTGCTCTGAGTTAACTCGGCGCAAACACCGCGCAGCCGATCAAAAGCTTCGCCACTGGCATCGCGCAATCGCATACCGGCATCTGTGAGTTTCAAGCCGCGACCATCCTTGACGAACAGACTGACGCCGAGGTGCTCTTCCAGCACCTTGAGCTGACGACTGACCGCGCCGTGGGTAACGTGCAGCTGCTCGGCAGCCTGACTGACACTGTTCAGCCGGGCGGTCGCTTCGAACGCGCGCAGGGCGTTCAGCGGGGGAAGGTCATGGCTCATGGTATCTGTGAGTTTTCCTGACAGGTTGTGGCGATCTTATCGGTTTTCAGCCTGGAAGGTCAGGGGTAGAGTGGTCGTCATTGTCTTTTGACCCGAATTCACCTGGAGCAACTCATGACCCAGACTTCGAACACTTCCAATCTGCGCAACGGCCCGGACGATAATGGCCTGTTTGGCTCGTTCGGTGGCCGCTACGTAGCGGAAACCCTGATGCCGTTGATCCTCGACCTGGCCCGCGAATACGAAGCGGCCAAGGAAGATCCGGCCTTCAAAGAAGAATTGGCCTACTTCCAGCGTGACTACGTCGGACGTCCGAGCCCGCTGTATTTCGCTGAACGCCTGACCGAATTCTGCGGCGGCGCGAAGATTTATCTCAAGCGCGAAGAGCTGAACCACACCGGCGCGCACAAGATCAACAACTGCATCGGCCAGATCCTGCTGGCGCGACGCATGGGCAAGAAACGCATCATCGCCGAGACCGGCGCCGGCATGCACGGCGTGGCCACGGCCACCGTCGCCGCCCGTTTCGGTCTGGATTGCGTGATCTACATGGGCACCACTGACATCGAACGTCAGCAGGCCAACGTCTTCCGCATGAAATTACTGGGCGCTGAAGTGATTCCGGTTGTTGCCGGCACCGGCACCCTGAAAGACGCGATGAACGAAGCCCTGCGTGACTGGGTGACCAACGTCGACAACACCTTCTACCTGATCGGCACCGTGGCCGGCCCACATCCATACCCAGCGATGGTTCGCGACTTCCAGGCCGTGATCGGCAAGGAAACCCGTGATCAGTTGCAAGCGCAGGAAGGTCGTCTGCCGGACAGCCTGGTGGCGTGCATCGGTGGCGGTTCCAACGCGATGGGCCTGTTCCACCCGTTCCTCGACGACAAGAGCGTTGAAATCATCGGTGTTGAAGCGGCCGGTTACGGCATCGAAACCGGCAAGCACGCGGCGAGCCTCAATGGCGGCGTTCCGGGTGTGTTGCACGGCAACCGTACGTTCCTGTTGCAGGACGACGACGGCCAGATCATCGACGCCCACTCGATTTCCGCCGGCCTCGACTACCCGGGCATCGGCCCGGAACACGCGTGGTTGCATGACATCGGCCGCGTTCAGTACACCTCGGTGACCGACGACGAAGCGCTGGATGCGTTCCACAAATGCTGCCGCCTGGAAGGGATTATTCCTGCACTGGAAAGCGCGCATGCCTTGGCCGAAGTGTTCAAACGCGCACCGAAGCTGCCGAAGGATCACCTGATGGTGGTCAACCTGTCGGGCCGTGGCGACAAAGACATGCAGACCGTCATGCATCACATGGAAAACGCTCAACAAGAGCCCTCCAAGCAGGAGAAACACTGATGAGCCGCCTGCAAACCCGTTTTGCCGACCTGAAAGAACAGAACCGTGCCGCGCTGGTGACCTTCGTCACCGCCGGTGATCCGGACTACGATACTTCGCTGGCGATCCTCAAAGGTTTACCGGGTGCCGGCGCCGATGTGATCGAGCTGGGCATGCCGTTCACCGACCCGATGGCCGACGGCCCGGCGATTCAATTGGCGAACATCCGTGCCTTGGGCGCCAAGCAAAACCTGGTGAAAACCCTGCAAATGGTTCGCGAATTCCGCGAAGGCAACAGCGACACCCCGCTGGTGCTGATGGGTTACTACAATCCGATTCATATGTATGGCGTTGAGCGCTTCATCGCTGACGCGAAAGAGGCCGGTGTCGACGGTCTGATCGTGGTCGACATGCCGCCTGAGCACAATGCCGAGCTGTGTGATCCGGCGCAGGCTGCAGGTCTGGACTTCATCCGTCTGACCACCCCGACCACCGATGATGCGCGTTTGCCTAAAGTGCTCAATGGCAGTTCCGGTTTCGTTTACTACGTGTCGGTGGCTGGTGTGACCGGTGCTGGCGCTGCAACGCTGGAACACGTCGAAGAGGCGGTGACCCGTCTGCGTCGGCATACCGATCTGCCGATCAGCATCGGTTTCGGCATCCGTACCCCGGAGCAAGCGGCGGCCATCGCGCGTCTGGCTGATGGTGTGGTGGTGGGTTCGGCATTGATCGATCACATCGCTAATGCGACCACTCCAGCCCAAGCCGTCGACGGTGTGTTGGGCCTGTGCTCGGCACTCTCCGAAGGCGTGCGTAAGGCCCGCGTCAGCTGAAGGTAAAGTTCCTGATACAGAGGAATTAGCACCTCAAAGTGCAGACTAATCCAGCAAGACCGAGGGCTTCAGAACATCGTTCTGAGGCCCTTTTTGCTGTTTGTGCCGTGAGGAAAGACCCGATGAAAATGCCGAAACGTCTGATAGCCGGATTGGGCGTACTGATGATCAGTGCAACGCCGCTGCTGGCCAGCGCCGATCAGCGCGACGATCACGACCACGGCGGCCCACAGCAGGGCCAACACGACAACCGCGGTGACAACCATGGTGATGATCACCACGGCCCGCAGAACAACCACCGTGGTGGCCCGCCACCGCGCGACTTTGGCCCGGTGCGCCAGACCATTCGTGACAATCATGGCTACTTCGTACGCGGCGCACCGCCGCCTCCGGGGATTCATCTGGAGCGTGGCCGGCCGCTGCCGCACGGGTATTACGGCGAGCGCCTGGATAATCGCGCGTTGGGTCGCTTGCCGGTGTATCCGGGGTATGAGTGGCGCCGGGCGGGGGGCGATATCGTGCTGATCGCGGTGGGTACCGGGATCGTCTACGAAATTCTCGAGGGTGTCCTCTATTGACCATCTGATCTAACTGGCAGGCCATCAACTGTGGTGAGGGGATTTATCCCCGACGGGTTGCGAAGCAGCCCCAAATCCGGCAAATGCGGTTTTTCAGTCAAACTGTGTTCGCTGGGATTGCGACTGCTTCGCAGCCGATCGGGGATAAATCCCCTCGCCACAAGGTATGCACTCAGCATCAGCATCAGCATCAGCATCAGCATCAGGCTCAGGGCAGTTCCAGCCCGCCAGAGGCTTTGTGCAATTTGCGCAAATGCGCGCCGATCTGCTTCACGTTCTCCTCACTCGCCGCTATCTCGGCAGCGCGCTTCGGCTCCAGCAACTTGCGCACCTCCGCGTCGAGATCCCCCGACAGCACCAGCAACTTCTTCTGCCGCTGGCTGCTTTCATCTTCCAGTCGCTTGAACTCGCTCGGCTGTGGCAACCCATAACCACGACTATCGAGCAATTCTGCCGGACGGCTGAGGAAGCCGCTGTTGGCGAGGATTTCCTGCAGCGTCGCGTTGGCCTTGTCCATGCCGCCATTTTCCAGCTCGCGCGCGCCGAGGTAGCGTTGCTTGACCTCATCCTGAGCCAACAGCAACTGACGTCGATAACTCGCCTGCTCCAGCAACAACAAGGCGGCGCTGGTGCGCAGATCCGCACGCTCGAACCACTCGCGGCGTTCTTCGGCGGTGAGCGACAGCCATTCCTCAACGGTGGTCTGTTTGATCGGCAGTTGTTTCTTCAGCACATCAAACATCGCCTGGTAGCGATCGCGGAACGAGTCGAAGCGATAACCCAGACGCAGCGCTTCTTTCGGATCATCGAGCACACTGGTATCGGCCAACCCGCGCCCCTTCATCACTTCCAGCAAGCCGTTGGGCATGATGCTGTCCAACCCGACGAACTGGCTGTTGTCACTGCCGCTGCGCAACAGTTTCAGACCCTCTACCGCGCAGTTGTTGGAGAGGAAGAAGTAGTTGCCGTCGTAGCTCCAGTGCATTTCGGCCGCATGCTCGACCACGCCCTCGATCTCTTCCCGTGACAGGTTGATCGGCACGGAGGCGAGGCTGCGCAATTCGGTCTTGGTGTATTCGTCGATCACCTGCGCAAGCGGCAGGACGAACAGCCGTGAAGGGTATTTGCCGACCAGTCCGTCCCAACTCGACAGCTGCACATCGCCGACAAAGGCGCGGTACGACAACACCAGATGTTGATCCAGATCGAGTCGGCAATCCGGGCCACGCGGACGGCCCGGCGCGCAGATCACCAGGCGCAACATGCTGTGGCCCCAGCGGCTGACCCAGTTCTGATTGGCTTCGGCCAACAAGTAATCAACCGCGTAAACCCGCTCCGGATCGACGTGCCCCAGTGGCTGTTTGGCGAAGTCGTTACCGGCGTTCAAAAACGCGAAGGTCTTGCTGCACGTGTCTTTGGTCGGTGGCGCCCAGCCGAAATGTTGCTGGTAATAGCGGTACAGCGCCGGGCGACGGCAGGCGTAGCTCGGGTCGAGGAGGAAGTACTCCATGTTGACCGCGACGAACTCTTTCGGGCTGGAAATCTCGTAGAGATCGGGGCTGCGGGCGATCTGTCGGTTGTGCTGCTCGCGTTCACCGCGACGGCCGACGTATTGCTGCCAACCGGCGAGGTCGAGCAGGCGCGGATCATCACTGAGAGTGAAACGACGGCCGTTCTGGCCACGGCATTCGTCAGGAATACCGATCAGCCCGGCGCTGTTGAAGCGGCGGGTGCAACGCTGGATCAGCGTGCGCTCGGCGTCCGGCCACAAGCGGGCGCGGTCATAAATGTGGGTGATTTCGTGCAGCACCGTGGCGAGCAATTCCTGGCGCACTGTGCCGTGGGGGCGATTGGTTTTTTCTTTCGCTGCGCTGCCGTCGGTAAGGCTGGCGAGCAGTTTGCGGTTCAGATCGAGTTCGGCAACCAGCGTGGCCTGGCCGTAGGCATTGGCAGGCATGTCGTCGGTCCAGCCGACATCAATGCGCCGATCCAGCCGCTCGATAAAGCTCGGCGGCAATCTCTGCATGGCCTCATCGATCAACGCCTGACTGGCCTGTTGTTGGGCGGGGCTCAGACCGTCAGTCTTGAGCCGCAATTGCAGGCTGGCGTGGGCGCTGTTGCCAAGCAGCAACAACGCCCCGGCCAGCAGCCAGGCGCCGAGTGACTTCACAGTGCGAGGATGGCTTCGGCGAGGACCTGATCACTGGCGTCGCGCGCTTCCGGGACGCGCGTGCGCAAGGTGTTGATGGCGGCTTCCAGATGCGCGCCACGGATATCACCGTTGGTGGCGACGAAACTGGCGGCGTCATCGTGCGCTTCACGGATGATCTTCGAGTCGCGAATCGACGTGGTGGTGTCGGAGGTGAAATCGATGGTGCGCTGGGAGGCACGAACGATGATGTTACTGGTGGCTACCAGGGTGTGCGCCTGGGCCACGTCGGCCAACAAAAACAGGCCAAGGGCGGCAGCAATCAGCGGGCTACGCATGGAACGACTCCGAAGGGACAGGTTAACTAAGGGCTAGGTTAACTATTGGACGAGAATTGCTTCTGCCAGTTCAAGATCAGAGACATGAAGTTTCGGCCGTTTTTTACGCAGGTAATTAAGCGCGGATTCCAGCTGCGCCCCACGCAATTGGCCGTCACTGGCCACGAACGCTGCCGCGTCATCGTGAGCGGCGAACAGCAGTTTACGGTCGAAAGGCGCGGAAGACACCATGCTGGTGGCGTAACCACTGACGACAATGCCTTGCGTCGACGCGTTGAAAGCATCATAGGCATCGACCGACGTCGCCCAACAGGCGCTCAGCAAAACGGAAGGGATCAGCAGATTTGGAAGAAAGCGCATCGGACTCGGTAACTATTAGCGAGCCGCAAGGCTAGCGCAATGCCCGGGCCAGAGCCAGTCTCGAAACATCGGGACACGCCCGGCGTGTCCCGTAATGCCTTGCAGCGATTAGATCGTCAGGATGGCCTGAGCCAGCTCCGCGTCAGTCGCGTTCAGTTGTGGAGCCTGGTGGCGAATGTGATCCAGCGCGCTTTCCAGTTTCACGCCACGGATGTCGCCTTGGGTGGCGACGAAGCTGGCCGCGTCATCACGGGCAGCGAGGACGATTTTGTCGTCACGGAACGACGAGGTCACGTCGGAAGTGGCGTCGGAGGAAGATTTCAGCGCACCCACGACGGCGTCGGTGGTAACAATGAAGCTGGTGGCGCTGGCGTTGGCAGCCACGGCCAGCAGGGCGGCAGCGCTGAGCAGACGAAGACGGGACATAGGGTAACTCCTGTGAATAAACCGTATTGAGAGGTGGCTCGGTATCTGAGGAGTCAGACGCCTGTTGCGCATCATTCGCCACGTTCTGTGTGGATATTAGGCGCAGATCCGTTCGCCAAACCAGCATCCAGACGAAAAACCGTAGGAGCTGTCGAAGGCTGCGATCTTTTGCTTTGGATTTTCAAGATCAAAAGATCGCAGCCTTCGGCAGCTCCTACAATTGTAGTGGTCTTATTTAAAATTATGTGAACTGTACTGGTATTGCTTTTCAAGAGCTAAAACGACAAAACCCGTCGCGGTTTCCCACGACGGGTTTTGCTTGTTCAATTCGGGTTGCTGGCGGTGGGTCTAACGACCAGAGCCAGCGACGCTGCTTAGCGCCAGAACGGCTTGCTCAGCTCTTCGTAGCGTTGTGCTTCGCTGATACCGGCGTCAGCCAGCAGACGCGAATCCAGACGGGCCAACTGGTGGCGGCTGGAGATGCGGCGCTGCCACAACATCAGGTTGGCGAGAACGCGCAGAGGCAGGGAAGCCTGGGTGTTTACAGCTTTGTCTTCGAAGAACAGTTCGGAACTGAGTGTACGTTCCATGGTTGACATCCTTCCGCTTGTGGCGGGATCAGGTAGTGGTTTGACTGGTGCCCATGATCCTCTCGTTTGCCTAGTCTCTCTAGATACAGTTCAACT
Source organism: Pseudomonas sp. SM4 (assembly GCF_051913165.1). Lineage (NCBI taxonomy): Bacteria > Pseudomonadati > Pseudomonadota > Gammaproteobacteria > Pseudomonadales > Pseudomonadaceae > Pseudomonas > Pseudomonas sp. SM4. Next base: position 289,317 of record NZ_JBODOE010000009.1, read on the forward strand.
GTATTGTGAGTGACCAGTTAACTGTTTATACGCGGTGTACGGGTCAAAATTGAGCAAACTGTACCTATGCGCACTTAAGTGGTGCATTTTTGCTTATTTCGGCAGGAAAGGTAGGCAAATGCCGTAGGAAATGACCAGTACAGCAGTACAGTTTATGTCGGGCGCATGGCTTGCGGAAGTTCGCTGACGCAAACTGTGTTTGCATCAGCGGTTTATCTGTGTGAATTACACAGCCAGCATGCGCCCGGTTTCTTCCAGATTCATGTGCCAGCTCAGCGCTTCACGCAGGATGTGCGGCGTGTGGCCGCCGATAGCACAGGCTGCCGTGAAGTAATCGTTCAGTGCCTGGCGGAAGTCCGGGTGCACACAGTTATCAATGATCACCCGCGCACGTTCCCGTGGCGCCAGGCCACGCAGGTCAGCCAGACCGACTTCGGTCACCAGAATGTCGACGTCATGCTCGGTGTGGTCAACGTGGCTGACCATCGGCACCACGCTGGAAATCGCGCCGCCCTTGGCGATCGATTTAGTTACGAACACCGCCAGGTGCGCGTTGCGCGCGAAATCACCCGAGCCACCGATGCCGTTCATCATCCGCGTACCGCAGACGTGGGTCGAATTGACGTTGCCGTAGATGTCGAACTCCAGCGCCGTATTGATCCCGATGATGCCCAGGCGACGCACCACTTCCGGGTGGTTGGAGATCTCCTGCGGGCGCAGCACCAATTTGTCTTTGTACTTCTCCAGATTGCCGAACACGTCGCTGTTGCGGCGCTCCGACAAGGTGATCGAACTGCCAGAAGCAAAGCTCAGCTTGCCGGCATCGATCAGATCGAAGGTCGAATCCTGCAACACTTCGGAGTACATGGTCAGGTCTTCGAACGGCGAATCGATCAGGCCACACATCACCGCGTTGGCAATGTTGCCGATACCGGCCTGCAACGGGCCGAGCTTGTTGGTCATGCGCCCGGCGTCGACTTCCTGTTTGAAGAAGGTGATCAGGTGCTCGGCGATGGCGTTGGTATCGACGTCCGGCGTCGACACGGTGGACGGCGAATCCGACTGCTGGGTAATAACGATGGCGACAATCTTCTCCGGCGGAATCGGAATTGCGGTGCTACCGATGCGGTCGTCGACTTTTACCAGCGGGATCGGCGTGCGCGTCGGACGGTAGGTCGGGATATAAATGTCATGCAGGCCTTCGAGGTTGGCGTTGTGCGCCAGGTTGATCTCGACGATCACCTGTTTGGCGAAAATCGCGAAGCTCGCCGAGTTGCCCACTGAAGTGGTCGGCACGATGTGGCCTTGTTCTGTGATCGCCACGGCTTCGATGACCGCGATGTCCGGCAGCTTCAGTTGCTGATTGCGCAGTTGCTCAACGGTTTCCGACAGATGCTGATCGATGAACATCACCTGGCCGGCGTTGATCGCCTTGCGCAAAGTGCTGTCGACCTGGAACGGCATGCGCCGCGACAGTACGCCGGCCTCGGTCAGTTGCTTGTCGAGGTCGTTGCCCAGGCTGGCACCGGTCATCAGGCTGATCTTCAGCGGCGTGACCTTGGCGCGCTCGGCCAATGCGTGAGGGACGGCTTTGGCTTCGCCGGCGCGGGTGAAACCGCTCATTCCGACGGTCATGCCGTCCTCAATCAGAGCGGCTGCGTCGGCGGCGCTCATCACTTTGTCCAACAACGAAGGCAGGCGAATACGGTCACGATACATGGATTATTATCTCGGGAAGCGAGTAGCAGGATGCGCAGTCTAGTGAATTTGACGGGCGCCTGTCCCGCTACCAAGGTCGCAAACGAGGCGTCTATTCAGCGGGTTTCAAGTAAAACACCGTTACTGGATCTGCAACAACGCGGCAAATTGTCCGACGTTTTGCGCAAACAAAAACGCCCCGACAAGTCGGGGCGTTCGGTGTTGCAGCGGGGAATTATTCGACCGCTTTAACCATGTCTTCGATGACTTTCTTCGCGTCGCCGAACACCATCATGGTCTTGTCCAGATAGAACAGTTCGTTGTCCAGGCCGGCATAGCCGCTGGCCATCGAGCGCTTGTTGACGATGATGGTCTTGGCCTTGAACGCTTCGAGAATCGGCATGCCGGCAATCGGCGACTTCGGATCATTCTTGGCGGCCGGGTTGACCACGTCGTTCGCGCCCAGCACCAGCACCACGTCGGCCTGGCCGAACTCGGAGTTGATGTCTTCCATCTCGAACACCTGATCGTAAGGCACTTCGGCCTCGGCGAGCAGAACGTTCATGTGCCCCGGCATACGGCCGGCAACCGGATGGATCGCGTACTTCACGGTCACGCCGCGGTGGGTCAGCTTCTCGGTCAACTCCTTCAGCGCATGTTGCGCACGCGCTACCGCCAAGCCGTAACCCGGCACGATGATCACGGTGTCGGCGTTGGTCAGCAGGAAAGTCGCGTCGTCAGCCGAACCGGATTTTACCGGACGGGCTTCCTTCGCACCGGCAGGGCCTGCATCGGCCGTGTTGCCGAAACCGCCGAGCAGTACATTAAAGAAGGAACGGTTCATCGCCTTGCACATGATGTACGAGAGGATCGCACCGCTCGAACCCACCAGCGAACCGGCAATGATCAGCATCGAGTTGTTCAGCGAGAAGCCGATTCCCGCCGCCGCCCAGCCCGAATAGCTGTTGAGCATCGACACCACCACCGGCATGTCGGCGCCGCCAATCGGGATGATGATCAGCACGCCCATCACGAACGCCAGCGCCAGCATCAGCGCAAACGCGGTGAGGTTACCGGTGAACATGAAGGTCAGGCCGAGTGCCAGCGTAGCCAGACCCAGCACGGCATTCAGCTTGTGCTGACCGGCAAACTGTACCGGTGCGCCCTGGAACAGACGGAACTTGTATTTGCCCGACAGCTTGCCGAACGCAATCACCGAACCGGAGAAAGTAATCGCACCGATGGCCGCACCGAGGAACAACTCCAGGCGGTTACCCGTCGGGATCGAGTCGCCCAGCTGTTTAACGATGCCCAGCGATTGCGGCTCAACCACCGCAGCGATCGCGATGAACACTGCCGCGAGGCCGATCATGCTGTGCATGAAGGCGACCAGTTCCGGCATCTTGGTCATTTCAACGCGCTTGGCCATGATCGAACCGGCGGTGCCGCCGACCAGCAGGCCAACGATCACGTAGCCGATACCGGCAGTGGCCAGCTCAGCGCCCAACTTATAGATGAGGCCAACGGTAGTCAGAATGGCCAACGCCATGCCGAGCATGCCGAACAGATTGCCGCGCCGCGAGGTGGTCGGGTGCGACAGGCCTTTGAGGGCCTGGATAAAGCAGATCGACGCGATCAGGTAGAGCGTCGTGACGAGATTCATGCTCATTACTTCGGCGCCTCTTCTTTTACTTTCGGGGCTTTCTTCTTGAACATCTCAAGCATGCGGCGGGTGACCAGGAAGCCACCAAACACGTTCACCGCCGCCAGTGCCACGGCGAGGGTACCCATGGTTTTGCCCAGCGGCGTGACAGTCAGTGCAGCCGCGAGCATGGCGCCGACAATCACGATCGCCGAGATGGCGTTGGTCACTGCCATCAACGGCGTGTGCAGCGCAGGTGTAACGTTCCAGACCACGTGGTAACCGACATAAATCGCCAGCACGAAGATGATCAGGTTGTAGATACCGGGGGAGATAAGCTCTTCCATCGTCTGAATCCCTGCTTAGGCGTTTTTGCGGATGACTTGGCCGTCGCGGCACATCAGGCACGCGGCGACGATGTCGTCTTCGAGGTTGACGTCGAACTGACCTTCTTTGGTGAAGACCAGCTTGAGGAAGTCCAGCAGGTTGCGTGCGTACAGCGCCGAAGCGTCTGCAGCGACTTCACCGGCCAGGTTGGTCGGGCCACAAATGGTCACGCCATTCTCGACCACGACCTGATCAGCCACGGTCAGCGGGCAGTTGCCGCCCTGAGCCGCCGCGAGGTCGATGACCACCGAACCCGGTTTCATCTGCGCCACGGTGTCCGCGCTCAACAGCGTCGGTGCCTTGCGGCCCGGAATCAGCGCGGTGGTGATGACGATGTCAGCCTGCTTGGCGCGCTCATGCACAGCCTGCGCCTGACGCTGCATCCAGCTCGCCGGCATTGGCCGCGCGTAACCGCCGACACCGACGGCGCATTCGCGCTCTTCATCGGTCTCGTAAGGTACGTCGACGAACTTCGCGCCGAGGGATTCGATCTGCTCTTTCACCGCCGGACGCACGTCGGACGCTTCGATCACCGCACCCAGACGTTTCGCCGTAGCAATCGCCTGCAACCCGGCCACACCGGCGCCGAGAATCAGCACGCGCGCCGCTTTCACGGTGCCCGCAGCCGTCATCAGCATTGGCATGAAGCGCGGATAGTGGTGAGCGGCCAGCAACACAGCCTTATAGCCGGCAATGTTCGCCTGCGACGACAACACATCGAGACTCTGCGCGCGCGAGGTGCGCGGCGCCGCTTCGAGGGCGAACGCGGTAATGCCGCACTCGGCCATCTTCGCGATGGTTTCGTTGTTGAACGGGTTGAGCATGCCGACCAACACCGTACCGCGCTTGATCAGCGTGAGTTCGGCATCGCTTGGCGCGACCACTTTGAGAATCAGCTCGGCGCCAAACGCGTCATTGGCACTGCCAATGGTTGCGCCTGCCGCTTCATAGGCACTGTCGACCACACTGGCGTTAACGCCGGCGCCGGTTTGCACAGTGACCTTATGACCTTGGCTGATCAGCTTTTTAATGGTTTCCGGGGTTGCAGCAACCCGTGTTTCACCGGTCTGGGTTTCGAGAGGAACACCAATGTGCACGTCAAATCTCCTGCGTGATCTTATTGAGTAAACCCATGCACTACGGATGGTGCGACTGGGGCGGCCGATCAGCACGATCCCGCCAAATCAGGGCGGGGCGCGGCATTTTGCAGGCGAACTTTATGCCCTTCAAGGGATTATGACGGGTGACGGAAAATTAACTACAAGTCATGCCGTGACCGAATGTCGCACATGCCCTGTCGAATCCCTTACAGGCCGTGCTCTGCAAGGATTCTGGCGCAATATGGAAAAATTTCTCATCGGTGACGTGAATAGACCGCAATACGTCGTGAATGGAGGCTCAAAGCCACGTCTTCAGGCGCTTGTAGGACGTCTGTACGACTTTCGGATACAGTCTGCGCATATGCGACAAATACTTATATCTGTAGGGCTTTGATTTTTCTGACTACGAGGTCAATAAGCGCTGAAAGCCTTCACCCTTCTAGGCTGTAGCTCTGAGCCTGATTTACCAGCCAGTCGCGAAATGCCTTTAAAGACGCCGATTCGACCTTTCGTTCGGGAATCATCAGGTAATAGGCCTTGATACTGGCGAGTGCCTGCGGGTTGGCAATCACCAAGCGTTTCTCAGCCAACTCGCGCTGAATCAGGAAGGGTGGAATCAGCGCGATCCCCATGTCGTGCATGGCCGCTTGGGCGAGCATGGAGAATAGCTCGTAGCGCGGGCCTGTCATGTCGCGGGGGATATTCAGGTGTTGCGAGTTGAACCACTGTCGCCAGGCGTAAGGGCGGGTGGTCTGTTGCAGTAGCGGTAGCTCGGCAATCTCGTCGGCGGTCAGAAGCTTCTTGTTGCCGAGTAGGGCGGGGCTGCACACCGGCATCGGATTTTCGCCCATCAGCCTGTGGGATTCGGTACCAGACCAGTCGGCATCGCCGAAGTAGATCGCGGCATCGAATTCAGTGTCGGCAAACAGGAAGGGCCGGGTACGGTTGGTCAGATTGACCGTGACTTCCGGGTGCTTGAGTTGGAAATCCTTGAGGCGCGGCAGCAGCCATTGCGTACCGAAGGTTGGCACCACCGCCAACTCGATCACATTGGTGCCTTGCTGGCCCATCACCGACAAGGTGTCGCGCTCGACTGCATCCAGTTGCGTGGCGACCCGGCGACTGTAGGAAAGTCCCGCTTCGGTCAGCTTCACCCCGCGTCGCGAGCGTCGGAACAGTTCCACACTGAGGAACTCCTCAAGGCTGGCGATTTGTCGGCAAATGGCGCCCTGGGTGAGGGAAAGTTCTTCGGCGGCGCGGGTAAAGCTCTCGTGGCGTGCAGCGGCTTCAAAGCTGATCAGGGCGGTGGTGCTGGGGATCTTCCTGCGCATGTACGTCAACCTCACTAATGCGCCGCATAAAAGGCATTTCGCGACGTTTCGAAGTGAGAAATTAGCACAACAGAATGCGAAATCCTCGTTTGCCGCGACGGCGAACCGCGCCTAGGATCAATGCCACGTTAATTCAGCCGATTTACGAGGACACACTCATGGGCGCTAAAGCTAGCTTCAACTGGATCGATCCCCTGCTGCTGGATCAACAGCTCACTGAAGAAGAGCGCATGATCCGCGACACCGCCGAGCAGTTCGCTCAGCAAAAGCTTGCGCCGCGTGTTCTCGAAGCTTTCCGCCATGAGAAAACTGACCCGGCGATCTTCCGCGAAATGGGCGAAGTCGGCCTGTTGGGTGCGACCATCCCCGAGCAGTACGGTGGCAGCGGCCTCAACTACGTGAGCTACGGCCTGATTGCTCGCGAAGTGGAGCGGGTCGACTCCGGCTATCGCTCGATGATGAGCGTGCAGTCCTCGCTGGTGATGGTGCCGATTAACGAATTCGGCACCGAAGCACAGAAACAGAAATATCTGCCGAAACTGGCTTCCGGCGAGTGGATCGGCTGCTTCGGCCTGACCGAGCCAAACCATGGCTCCGACCCAGGTGCGATGATTACCCGGGCCCGCAAAGTCGACGGCGGATACAGCCTGACCGGCGCGAAGATGTGGATCACTAACAGCCCGATCGCCGACGTGTTCGTAGTCTGGGGTAAGGACGATGCCGGCGACATCCGTGGCTTCGTCCTGGAGAAGGGCTGGAAAGGCCTGAGCGCTCCGGCGATTCACGGCAAGGTCGGCCTGCGTGCGTCGATCACCGGCGAGATCGTCATGGACAACGTGTTCGTGCCGGAAGAGAACATCTTCCCGGACGTGCGCGGTCTGAAAGGCCCGTTCACTTGCCTCAACTCTGCGCGCTACGGCATTTCCTGGGGTGCACTGGGCGCTGCCGAGTTCTGCTGGCACACCGCCCGCCAGTACACGCTGGATCGCCAACAGTTCGGTCGCCCATTGGCCGCTACTCAGTTGATCCAGAAGAAGCTGGCCGACATGCAAACCGAGATCACGCTGGCCCTGCAAGGCTGCCTGCGTCTGGGTCGAATGAAGGATGAAGGCACGGCGGCGGTCGAAATCACTTCGATCATGAAGCGCAACTCCTGCGGCAAGTCGCTGGACATCGCCCGTATGGCGCGCGACATGCTCGGCGGCAACGGTATCTCCGACGAATTCGGCGTGGCGCGTCACCTGGTCAACCTGGAAGTGGTGAATACCTATGAAGGCACTCACGACGTTCACGCGCTGATTCTCGGCCGTGCGCAAACCGGTCTGCAGGCGTTCTATTAATAGGAGAGCGACCATGGGCGCGCTGTCGCATCTGCGGGTACTGGATTTATCGCGCGTGTTGGCCGGGCCGTGGGCCGGGCAGATCCTCGCCGACCTTGGCGCCGAGGTGATCAAGGTTGAGCGCCCGGGTAATGGTGACGACACGCGCGCTTGGGGGCCGCCCTTCCTTAAAGACGCTTATGGCGAGAACACCTCGGAAGCGGCTTATTACCTGTCGGCCAACCGCAACAAGCAATCGGTGACCATCGACTTCACCCGCCCCGAGGGTCAGAAGCTGGTGCGCGAGTTGGCGGCCAAGTCGGACATCCTCATCGAGAACTTCAAGGTCGGTGGTCTGGCGGCTTATGGGCTGGACTATGAGTCGCTGAAGGCGATCAATCCGAACCTGATCTATTGCTCGATTACCGGGTTCGGCCAGACCGGGCCTTATGCCAAGCGTGCTGGCTATGACTTCATGATTCAGGGGCTGGGCGGGCTGATGAGTCTGACCGGTCGTCCCGAGGGTGATGAGGGTGCCGGGCCGGTAAAGGTCGGTGTGGCGCTGACGGATATTCTTACCGGTCTGTATTCGACGGTGGCAATTCTTGCAGCGTTGGCTCATCGCGATCACGACGGGGGCGGCCAACACATCGATATGGCGTTGCTGGATGTGCAGGTTGCGTGTCTGGCGAACCAGGCGATGAATTACCTGACGACGGGCAACGCGCCGAAGCGTCTGGGCAATGCGCATCCGAACATCGTGCCTTATCAGGACTTTCCTACGGCTGACGGCGACTTCATTCTTACCGTGGGTAATGACGGGCAATTCCGCAAGTTTGCCGAAGTGGCCGGGCAGCCGCAGTGGGCTGACGATCCGCGGTTTGCTACTAATAAGCTGCGAGTAGCGAATCGGACGGTGTTGATTCCGCTGATTCGCCAGGCGACGGTGTTCAAGACGACTGCCGAGTGGATTGCCGAGCTGGAGCAGGCGGGCGTACCTTGTGGGCCGATCAATGATCTGTCGCAGGTGTTTGAAGATCCGCAGGTGAAGGCCCGTGGCCTGGCGATAGAGTTGCCACATGCGTTGGCGGGAATGGTGCCGCAGGTGGCCAGCCCGATTCGTATGTCGCAGACACCGGTTGAGTATCGTCGTGCCCCGCCTTTGTTGGGTGAGCATACGCTGGAGGTTCTGCAGGGTGTGCTGGGCTTGGGCGCGGGTGCGGTGGCTGAGCTGAAGGCGGCTGGGGTGCTCTGAAGATCCCTTCTATATAGAAGGGATCACGTTTGCTTCCTTTATATAGATGCATTTGGTCGTTCTTTAACCAATCTGCAAGTGATTGAAAGAAAAGCGAAATTAACGGTTGACGGCAGATCTCAGGTGTCTATAATTCGCCCCACTTCCGGCGGAGTCGAAACGGAAAACTCCTTGAGATTCAATGAGTTGTGTAGGTTTCGGCAGCAAGTGCTTCAGTTCATCGAAGCCAGAAAGAAGTTGAAAAAGAGGTGTTGACAGCAGCGTGT